>JAGZQF010000050.1 GCA_018382295.1 Collinsella sp. | reverse complement strand
GAGGGAGACGGCCTTTATCGAGCGGGCGTGGACGTCGAGGCCGATGAAGGTGGTAGTATCGAGCATGGGAGCCCCTTCCATGAATGCGGCGTGGCCGCCGCGGCTGAATTAGACACTCACCATTGTCGGCCTAATCCGCGGTCTTTCATGCAGCAGGGGCTCTCAATGTTTTTATGTCCTGCTCATATCGTCTGTGCCGGCAGGTGGGGACACTCCTTTGCTAGAAGATCTGGCGCAGGTCTCCTCGGTTGAGGGCTTCGTTGAAGAGGTGCTTGAACACCACGCTGCCGTGCAGGCCATCGTGCTCGAACTCGTTAGTCACCCAGGCATGCGAGTTGCCCACGCGGCTGAGCGTATCGAGCTGCAAGCCCGAATCGACGTACATGTCGTCGAAATACACCGCGGCCTGGAGCGGCACCTCGTTGCACGCCAGTCGCTGCGGGTCGTAGATCTTGTCCCAGCTGGTGTCTTCCATCAGCAGGTCCATGGCGGGTTTGAAGGGCTTGAGCTCGGGCATCTGCTCGAACATCCACGGGAACATTGCCTCGCCGGTAAACATGAGCGGGCGCGCGAGGGTGTCGAACTCGGCGCGGTGTGCCTTCTCTTCGGCCGCGGCCCAACCAATGGGCATAGTGTCGCCGTCGGCGTAGATGAACTCCTGCAGTGTCCAGTACAGCGGGTTTGTACGCGTGTTGGTGCGCTCGAAGGCGCGCATCAAAAAGCTGTCAGATACCGAGGCGCCGCAGGCCAGCGTGCCGTCGCCGTCGGCAAAAGCGTGATCGACAATCCAATGCATGCGCTCAAAGCTCGGCTTCATACCAAAGTCGCTGCCCATGAGCTGTAGGCGCTCGACCGTCATCGGTGAGCCGTCGGGCAGCACGGGCTTCTGGGCCTCGAGCGCATCGGCCAGTGCCGCCACGCGCTCGACGTCGGCGGGGTAGCGGTCGTAATACTGCTGAGTCTTGGCCGCCATGCGCGGGAAGGTGTGCGCGTAGACCTCGCTTGCGCTCGCTGGCACATGTGGAATGCCGCCGCAGGTAAAGCTCGCCGCCACGCCTTCGGGGAAGAGCGACAGATAGCTCAACGTCAAAAAGCCGCCGTAGCTCTGCCCGAGTGTGACCCAGGGCTTGCCGCCAAAGCCCACCAGGCGCAGGTACTCAAAATCGCGCACGATGGAGCTGGCGAGGTGGCGCTTGAGGAAGTCAGCCTGCGAGCGTGCGGCATCGGAGCCGGCCGCCGTCGCGCGCTCGCCCAGTGCGGCAATCGTGCGCCCGTCCACGCAGCAACTGCGTCCGGTGCCGCGCTGGTCGGGAAGGACCACGCGGAAGTGCTTGACGGCCTCCTCGATCCAGCCGTCGCTTGTGGGCGACAGCGGACGCGGGCTCTCGCCGCCGGGGCCGCCCTGCAAAAACAGGAGCAGCGGCAGATCGTCGTTGATGCGGTCGGGCGCGCAAACCACGCGGTAGAAGAGCTTGATGCTCTCGGGCGCGCCGGCGATTGGTGCCGGCATGGCGCCGCGGCGCATGGTGCTGCCGACGGCCAGGAGCATCGGCTCCAGGCCGCGCCAGTCAAGGGGGACGTCGATGCTGTGGTCCTCGACGTAAAGGCCGGGGACGTGGTACGAAGTGATGAGGGCCATGTGAGTCTTCCGTTCGTTGCGGTGTTTCGGGTTGACCAATTCTACCGCCGCGGGCGAGGCCATGCGCAAATCGGCTACCATTGTTGCAAACTTCTAGGAGAAAGGGCCGCCCATGTCGGTCGATATAGCCACGTATGTCCACGATCTTGCCGTTGCCGCCAAGGCAGCGTCGGCCTCGCTTGCCACGGCGAGCGATGAGCAGCGCCAGGAGGCCGTGCGCGCCATGGCCGCAGCACTGCGCAACGGTGTCGACTCCATCGTCGCCGCCAACGAGCTCGACATGTCCGCCGCGCGCGATGCGGGTACCTCGGCCGGACTGCTCGATCGCCTGCTGCTGACGCCTGAGCGCGTCGAGGGCATGGCCGCCGGCCTGGAAAAGCTCGCCGAGCTGCCCGATCCCGTGGGCCGCGTGCTCGACCACCGCGTGCTTGCAAGCGGCGTGGACCTGACCCGTGTGAGTGTTCCGCTGGGCCTGGTCGCTATGGTCTACGAGGCGCGCCCCAACGTGACGGCCGACGCCGCAGGCATCTGCATCCGTACCGGCAACGCCTGTATTCTGCGCGGCGGCTCGCTGGCCTATCACTCGTGTGCCATGATCGCCGAGCTGCTGGCCGATGCGCTCGAGGCCAAGGGCTTCCCGCGCGAGGCCGTGTCGATGATCGAGTCCACCGACCGCGAGGCCACTGGCGAGTTCATGAAGCTCCGCGGCATTGTCGACGTACTCATTCCGCGCGGCGGTGCAGGCCTGATCCAGCGCTGCGTGCGCGAGTCGCTTGTGCCGGTGATTGAGACGGGCACGGGCAACTGCCACATCTACGTGCATGAATCCGCCGACTTTGATAAGGCGCTCAACATTATCGTTAATGCCAAGACCCAGCGCGTAGGCGTGTGCAATGCCGCCGAGTCGCTGCTGGTCGACCATGCTGTGGCCGATGCGTTTTTGCCTGCGGTCGTTGCCGTGCTGCACGATCACGGCGTGCTCATTCACGGCGACGAGGCCACGTGCGCCGCGTGCGCCGACGCCGGCTTTGTGGAGGGCGATGACTACGTCGCCGCGACTGAGGAGGACTGGGGTCGCGAGTACCTGGCGCTCGAGATGAGCGTGAAGGTCGTGGCAAACGAGGACCAGGCCATCGCACACATCAATCGCTACGGCACGATGCACTCCGAGGCCATCGTTGCCGAGGACACGGACGCTTGCGAGCGCTTCCTGGATGCGGTCGATGCCTCGGCCGTGTACGCCAACGCCAGCACGCGCTTCACTGACGGCGGCGAGTTTGGCCTGGGCGCCGAGATTGGCATCTCGACCCAAAAGCTCCACGCCCGTGGCCCCTTTGCCGCCGAGGCCCTCACTACCTACAAATACAAGCTCCGAGGCACCGGCCAGGTCCGCCCCTAACGACCGCGCAAGAAAAACCGCCACAAAGGTGCCTGTCCCCTTTGTGGCGGTTTTTCTTGCGCGGTCGTTAGGCCTGGAAGGTATCGCGATCGGGCGCGAAGGACTGCATGGCCGCGATGGTGCGGTCAAAGAGCTCGGGGAGCTCCCAGCCGAGCATCTCGGCGCCCTGCGAAATCACGTCGCGCGAGCAGCCGGCGGCAAAGCGTTTGTCCTTGAACTTCTTCTTGAGCGACTTAGTCGTAAAGTCCATAACGCTCTTGCTCGGGCGCATGATGACGGCAGCGCCGATCAGGCCGGTGAGCTCATCGCAGGCAAACAGGATCTTTTCCATCTGCAGCTCGGGCTTGGGTAGTGAGGTGTTGAAGTCCGACGTGTGCGTCTGGATGGCGCGAATGAGCTCGGGAGACGCACCTTCGCCCTCAAGAATCTCGGCAGCATAGATGGTGTGGTTAATGGGGTCGTCCTCATGCTCCTCCCAATCCAGGTCGTGCAGCAGACCGACGATGCCCCAAAACTCCTCGTTCTCGGGGTCGAACTCGCGCGCAAAGTAGCGCATAGTGCCCTCGACTGTCTCGCCATGGGTGATGTGGAACGGGTCCTTGTTGTGCTCGTTGAGCAGTTCGAACGCGCGGTCGCGGGTGATTCCGGCGGTAAGCGGCTCTGCCATAGGAGACTCCTTGTGCTCGTGGGTATCGATAAGAATGAATACTACTAGAACAAGAAAACCACCACAAAGGTGCCTGTCCCCTTTGTGGTGGTTTTTGGCGCGGATGGGTTAGTTGAGGGCGGCTTGGGCTAGGCGGGCTTCGGCGTCCTCCTCGGTGACGCCCAAGGCCACAGCGAACTCCTCGATGGAGCGGCGTTTGGCCTCCTTGAGTACGCGCATGTAGTAGGAGCTGGGTTTTTTATCAGCTTCCTCGGCCAGGCGAATGCGGTGCATCATGGTTTTTGCCACGCGGACCGTCTCGGGCGCGCCCAGCTTGAGCTGCTGCTTAAAGTGTGTCTCCTCAAGTGAGCTGTTGCGCTCGGTAAAGGTGTCGCACTCCAGCTCGTCATAGTGGCTCAGCAAGTGCTCGGCATCTTGCTGCGAGATGGCGGCGTGCAAACGGTCGGCCTGCGCCACGGGGTACATGAGGATCGTCTGCGCATGTCCCTGCTTGGTCTCGAGCAGCAGCATGGGCTGCGGTGTGTCGTCCCTAAAACCGACGACGGTGCAGACTCCCTGGCCCGGATGAATGACGTGTTGACCGATTGAGAACATGCTACCTCCAACTTATACGAATTTACGTATGTCTAGAATAACACGCTGACGTGCGCAAACCGTTACTTTATGCAGGAAAAGCACACAACTCTGATAGGTAAGAGTATTCGATAACAGACGCAGCTCATTCACACCTTTACGCATTTTCAACGCCTGCATAATCTGCAGGCAGACCGGCATCTTTGAGTGACTCCATACAAGCTGTAGTCATTTTTGTGCATATGCAATATCTATTGGCTTTACCCTGCGACAGTGCCCGTCGCTTGTGATAGAGTGCTACAAACTCTGGCTTTTGCCCTACGAGTGACCAAGAGCTCGGGGGCTTTAACACAAGGAGGATCTATGCCCGAGAAGATTGAAGAGCTGGTACGCGCTGCGCTTGCTGCGGCCCAGGAGGCCGGCGACCTTTCCGCATTTGAACTTGACGATTGCGCTATCGAGCGACCGGCTGACACTTCTCATGGCGAGTGGACCTCTACCATGGCCCTGAAGTCCGCCAAGCTGGCCCACTGCGCCCCGCGCAAGATCGCCGAGGCCATCGTTGCCCATATGCCCGAGGACCCCGCGATCGAGAAGGTCGAGATCGCAGGCCCCGGCTTCATCAACTTCTACCTCTCCGTTGCCGTCAAGAATGCCATCTTTGGCGAGGCTCGCGAGAAGGGTATGGACTTCGCTAAGTCCAACGTCGGTGGTGGCCTGAAGACCCAGGTTGAGTTCGTTTCCGCCAACCCAGTTGGCCCCATGCACATCGGCCACGGCCGCTGGGCCGCGCTGGGCGACTCGCTCTGCCGCGTTATGGACCACGCCGGTTACGACATCCAGCGTGAGTTCTACATCAACGACCACGGCTCTCAGATGAACACCTTCGGCAACTCCATCAGCACGCGCTATATGCAGCTTGCCGACATCATCGCCAAGCAGGGTGTGGATATCGACGAGGCTCACAAGCTGCTGATCGCAGACCGCGACGCCTTTGTTGCCGACGAGAACGACGAGCACCCCGAGACCCATCCGTACCAGGACAACTTTGCCGAGACTCTGGGCAAGGACTCCTACGGCGGCGACTACATCATCGACGAGGCCGCCGAGTTCTGGCGCACCGACGGCGATAAGTGGGTCAACGCCGATCCGCAGAAGCGCATGGAGAGCTTCCGCGAGCGCGGCTATGTAAAGATGGTCGACAACATGCGCGACCTCTGCCACGCCGTCAATTGCGACTTCGATCGTTGGTTCTCCGAGCGCTCGCTGTATGTGAAGGACACCGAGGGCGAGACCGCCGGCACCTCCGCCGTCGACCGCGCTTTTGAGAAGCTCGACAAGATGGGCTATCTCTACACCAAGGACGGCGCCCTGTGGTTCCGCTCCACCGACCTGGGCGATGACAAGGACCGCGTTCTGATCAAGTCCGACGGCGAGTACACCTACTTCGCCTCCGACGTTGCCTATCACTGGGGTAAGTTCCAGCGCGTCGACCACGTCATCGACATCTGGGGCGCCGACCACCACGGCTACATCGAGCGCGTCCGCTGCGTCTGCGATGCCTTGGGTTACCCCGGCAAGTTTGAGGTTCTGCTGGGCCAGCTCGTCAACCTGCTGCGCAACGGCAAGCCCGTCCGTATGTCCAAGCGTAAGGGCACCATGGTGACCCTGCAGGAGCTCGTCGACGAGGTCGGCTCCGACGCTGCCCGTTACACCCTCATCTCCAAGAGCTCCAACCAGATGGTCGACTTCGATATTGAGGCCGTCAAGAAGCGCGACAACTCCAACCCGGTGTACTACGTGCAGTACGCTCACGCCCGCGTGTGCTCCATCCTGCGCCGTGCCGCTGACGTTACGCCCGAGCAGGCTGACGAGATGGGCATGAAGGCCGTCGCCGCCAAGGCCATCGGTGAGAACGTCGATTACTCGCTGCTGACCGACCCGACCGAGCTCGCCCTTTCGCGCAAGCTCAACGAGCTCACCGACCTCATCGCCAGCTGCGCTCGCGACCGCGCCCCGTTCCGTCTGACGCACTTTGCTGAGGAACTCGCCGGCGACTTCCACAGCTTCTACGCTGCCTGTCAGGTGCTGCCGAGCGAGGGCCGTCCCGTCGACCCCGAGCTTTCGCGTGCCCGTCTGGCCGCTTGCGATGCCGTCCGTGTGACGCTCGCCCTGGTGCTCACCCTCGTTGGCGTTTCCGCGCCCGAGCAGATGTAAGCTACGGGTCATTTGACCGTACAGACTTGGTTTAACTAAGCCTTGAAAGCCCGATCTCCCACGGAGGTCGGGCTTTTTGCAAACGCCGACGTATTGACGAATTTGGAACTGCTGGAAATACGAAACTATGCCGGTTTACTACGATGAAATGAGAAATTCCAACCACGCCGGCTTTTCGCAAAAAAGTGCAAGGCATCTACCTGCACTGATAATTGTTCTCGGGGGAAGCGGGCACTGCGGGGCGCGGCAACGGCGCGCGATTTCCGCGTCGCAGCGCTACCCTGATGCTGAAT
>JAGZQF010000049.1 GCA_018382295.1 Collinsella sp. | reverse complement strand
CATTCTCGATGTCGTTGAGGGTCTGGGCATTCTTGTTGGCCAGCGCCGCATACTCATTTGCGATGCTGTCGAGCTGGGCCTGAACCTCGTCGAGCTGGGTCTGGGCGGCATTCAGTTTATCGGTGGTTTCTTTGGAAGCCTCCGCCGCATGGGCGCGAGCGGGCAGGCCAAAAAGAACTGCCGCAGAAGCGGCGCCGAACAGGGCCTTGAGGGCAGTGCGGCGCGAGAGCTCCTGGGAAAGGATGGAATCGCTGTTTGGTGACATATGTACTCCGTTACATGCTTATTTATATGTCGCTCAACTCATACATATTAGCGTACATATGGCGCGTCCCAACGATTTCCACGAACGGCAGGAAACTGCAAGGTCAGCGGCTCGTAAGCAAATGCCAAAGATCAGGTTATGCGTACGCAAGCTCTTCTATGAGTACGTTAGCACAATCCTCTGCTTTTCCTACAGCGCACGATTTGGGCGTCCCTGCCTGCGCTATACTCCCCTGAAGAAGTGTTCCTGATTCGATAGGAGACTACATGTCCAAAGCACTCGACCCCAAAGACACCTGTGTCCTCGTTACCGGTGGCGCCGGCTTTATCGGCTCGCACACCGTCGTTCAGCTGCTCGAGGGTGGTTACCAGGTCGTCATCGTCGATGATCTCTCCAACTCCAGCGCCGTCGCCGTCGACCGCGTCAAGACCATCGTGGGCGACGAGGCCGCCAAGAACCTCACCTTCTACGAGGCCAACGTGCTCGACCGCGATGCGATGAACAAGATCTTCGATACCCATCAGATCGACCGCGTCATCCACTTTGCCGGCTTTAAGGCCGTCGGCGAGTCAGTGAGCAAGCCCGTCGAGTACTACCACAACAACATCGAGAACACCCTGGTGCTCATCGACGTCATGCGCAACCATGGCTGCAAGTCCATCATCTTCTCGAGCTCCTCGACCGTCTACGGCGACCCGGACAACCCGCCCGTCACCGAGGAGGATCCTAAGAAGCCCGCGACCAACCCCTATGGTTGGACCAAGTGGATGATCGAGCAGATCCTTATGGACGTCCACACCGCCGACCCCGAGTGGGACGTCGTGCTGCTCCGTTACTTCAACCCCATTGGCGCTCATCCGTCGGGCCTGATCGGCGAGGACCCCAAGGGCATCCCCAACAACTTGGTGCCCTATGTCGCCCAGGTCGCCGTGGGCAAGCTCGAGGCCGTTCAGGTCTTTGGCAACGACTACCCCACCCCCGACGGCACCGGCGTGCGCGACTACATCCACGTGTGCGATCTGGCCTCTGGTCACGTTGCCGCCCTTAACTGGATGAACGGCAAGACCGGCGTCGAGATCTTTAACTTGGGCACCGGCACCGGCACCTCGGTACTCGAGGTCGTCGCCGCCTTCTCCAAGGCTTGTGGCAAGGAGCTGCCCTACGTGATCCGCGAGCGCCGCGCCGGCGACATCGCTGCCAACTGGTGCGATGCCTCCAAGGCCGAGCGCATGATGGGCTGGAAGGCCCAATACGACATCGCGGACATGTGCCGCGATAGCTGGAACTGGCAGAGCCACAACCCCAACGGCTTCGCCGACGCCGAGTAGCAAAACCTACATACCGCTCTTGCCCCGATCTCACGTTGTGAGGTCGGGGCTTTTTCATGGCATGTAACCATTCGCCGAAAATCGACCAACTTTTTTATCTTGCCTGTACATGTTTAAACAACATGTTTTACAATAGGCGTATCGAATCAGAACATCGGAGGCGGACTGCACACCCATCGGCAGGCCGACCCCACAACAAGAAGGTTGGTGAGCGCATTCATGGAGCGTGCAAGCGGCGTCCTCATGCCCGTCTCATCTCTGCCCGGACCATACGGAATCGGCGGCTTTGGCTGGAATGCCTACGACTTCGTCGATTTTCTCGCCTCGTGCAAACAACATTACTGGCAGATTCTGCCCCTTACGACGACCAGCTATGGCGATTCGCCCTATCAGTCGTTCTCGGCCCGCGCAGGCAACCCCAACTTTATCGACTTTGCCGAGCTTATCGAGGCAGGGTATCTGGAGCAGCGCGATATCGATGGCGTGTATCTGGGATCCGACCCCAGCAATGTCGACTACGGTGCTATCTTTGGCGGCCGCCGTCAGATTCTCGACCGCGCCGCCGAGCGCTTTGCTGCCGACAAGCCGGCCGATTTCGATGACTTTATCCAGGCCAACGAGGACTGGCTCATCCCCTACTGTGAGTTCATGACCGTCAAAGAGGAGTGCGGTCTCAAGGCGTTTTGGGAGTGGCCCGCGGAGCTCCGCACCCGCGGCGAGGCTTCCGCCAAGGTCTGCGCCGACCATCCGGCGCGTATGCTCTACCACCAGATGACGCAGTACTTCTTCGATCGCCAGTGGAGCCGCCTCAAGGCCTATGCCAACGAGCGCGACATTCTCATCATCGGCGACCTGCCCATCTATGTCTCGCGTGACTCCGTCGAGATGTGGGCGACGCCTGAGCTCTTTAAGATCGACACCGCCGGCAATCCCGTGAGCGTCGCTGGCACGCCGCCCGACCAGTTCTCGGCCACCGGCCAGTACTGGGGCAACCCCATCTACGACTGGGACGCCATGGAGTCCGACGGCTTCTCCTGGTGGGAGGGCCGCATTCGCGCCGCCCTCGACATGTACGACGTCATCCGCCTGGATCACTTCCGCGGCTTCGAGGCCTATTGGGAGGTGCCGTTCTCCTCGCCCGATTCGTCCTACGGTTCGTGGACGCAGGGTCCCGGCCTCAAGTTCTTCAAGACGCTCGAGGAAAAGCTCGGCACGCTGCCCATCATCGCCGAGGACCTGGGTTTCCTCACTCCCGGCGTCATCGACATGCGCGACAACTCGGGTTTCCCCGGCATGAAGATCCTGCAGTTCGCCTTTGAGGGCACCAACTCGTACTACCTGCCGCATAACTACATCGCCAACACCGTCGCCTATGTGGGCACCCACGACAACGAGACGGCGCGCGGCTGGTTTGAGGGAACGGCCACCCCGCGTCAGCGCGAGCAGGCAGCCCTGTACACCCATCAGCAGGCCGGCGAACCCATGGCAGATGCACTCAATCGCACCATCGCCGCCAGCGTGAGCGACACGTGCATCTACACCATGCAGGACCTGCTTAACCTGGGCAATGAGGCGCGCATCAACACCCCTGCCACCCTGGGCGGCAACTGGACCTGGCGCATGCTCGACGGCGCCATCACCCGCGAGCTCGAGCACAAACTCACCGACTGGACCGAGACCTACTTCCGCATCCCGTCGGAAGCCGAAATCGAGCTTCCTCAATAGGAGCTACCGCGCCCGACCCCTCCCCACCGTGCGGACGCGCTTGCTTTTCCCGCGCGAGGCCACCCCAATCCCCTCGCGCGGGATTCTTTTGAATTTCTGACATGTAGTCAACTCACCACAGGAGGAAACATGCCCCGCATCAATCTTGCGGATCTTGCCGAGCAGTCCTTTGGAACTTCGCTCGAGCAACTCGATGACCGCCGCATTTACAAACTGCTGGTCAAGCTCGTGCAGGAGCGCTCTGCCGCCTGCCCGCTCAACAACGGCAAGAAAAAGCTCTATTACATTTCCGCCGAATTTTTGATCGGCAAGCTGCTCATCAACAACATGATCGACCTCGGCATCTACGACGAGGTTAAGGACCAGCTCACCGCCGCAGGCCACGACCTCAACAAGATCGAGGAGTTCGAGGTCGAGCCGTCGCTCGGCAACGGCGGCCTGGGCCGCCTGGCCGCGTGCTTCCTGGATTCCATCGCCACGCTGGGCTTGACCGGCGATGGCGTGGGCCTCAACTATCACTACGGTCTGTTCCGTCAGCGCTTTGTCGACAACCAGCAGAAGGCCGTCCCCGACGAGTGGCTCGGTGAGCAGGACATCCTAGTCGACGATGACCGCTCCTACACCGTCGAGTTCGGCGATTTTGCCGTTACCTCCAAGCTCGTCAACATCGACGTGCCCGGTTACGGCCAGCCCACCAAGAACCGCCTGCGCCTGTTCGACCTGGCGAGCGTCGACGACGGCCTGGTCCCCGGCAGCTCCATCGACTTCGACAAGACCGAGATCGCCAAGAACCTCACCTTGTTTCTCTACCCCGACGATTCCGACGAGCAGGGCCGCCTGCTTCGCATCTACCAGGAATACTTCATGGTGAGCAACGCCGCCCAGCTCCTGATCGACGAGGCCATCGAGCGCGGTAGCAACCTGCACGATCTGGCCGACTACGCCGTGGTCCAAATTAACGACACGCACCCCACCATGGTCATCCCCGAGCTCGTTCGCTTGCTCACCACCGAGCATGGCATCGAGTTTGACGAGGCCGTGACCATCGTACGCTCCATGGTCGCCTACACTAACCACACGATTCTTGCCGAGGCGCTCGAGAAGTGGCCGCTCGCCAGCCTGCAGAAGGTCTCCCCTGCCATCGCCGACATTATCGTCAAGCTCGATGAGATCGCGAAGGCCGAGCACGATGACCCGCGCGTCGCCATCATCGACGAATACGACACCGTCCACATGGCCCACATGGACATCCACTTTGGCTTCTCCATCAATGGCGTAGCCGCCCTCCACACCAAGATCCTGGAGGACACCGAGCTTCATCCGTTCTACGAGATCTATCCCGAGAAGTTCTCCAACAAGACCAACGGCATCACCTTCCGCCGCTGGATCCATGGAGCCAACCCCGCGCTCGCCAGCCTGCTCGACGATGTAATCGGCACCGACTGGCGCAGCACCGGCGATCTGAGCAAACTCGCCAAGTTCGCCGACGACAAGGACGTTCTTGAGCGCCTGGCCGCCACCAAGGTCGAGGCTAAGGCCATCATGCGCCAGTTCATGGCGCTCGAGCAGGGCGTGACCATTCCCTCCAACGCCATCATCGACGTCCAGGTCAAGCGCATCCACGAGTACAAGCGTCAGCAGATGCTCGCGCTCTACATCATCTGGAAGTACATCGATATCAAGAACGGCAACAGGCCTAAGCACCCCGTCACCATCATCTTTGGCGGCAAGGCGGCGCCTGCCTACACTATCGCGCAGGACATCATCCATCTGATCCTGACGCTGTCGCAGTGGATTGCAAACGACCCCGACGTGGCTCCCTACCTGCAGGTTGTCATGATCGAGAACTACAACGTCACCGCCGCCGAGCGCGTGATCCCCGCCGCTGACATCTCCGAGCAGATCAGCCTGGCCTCCAAGGAGGCGAGCGGCACCTCCAACATGAAGTTCATGCTCAACGGCGCCCTAACCCTGTGCACGCTCGACGGTGCCAACGTGGAGATTGCCGAGCTCGCGGGCGACGAGAACATCTATACCTTTGGTGCCTCGTCCAAACAGGTCGAGCAGCTCTACGCCGACGGCACCTACAACGCCAGTGCGCTCTACCGCAAGCCCGGAATTAAACTGCTGGTGGACTTCATCACCAACCCGACCTTTATGGCAACCGGCAACGCCGAGCGCCTGCAGCGCCTGCACGACGACATTAAGGGCAAAGACTGGTTTATGGCCCTGCTCGACATTGAGGAGTACATCCAGACCAAGGAGCGCGTGCTGGCCGACTACGAGGACCAGGACGCCTGGATGCGCAAGGCGCTCATCAATATCGCCAACGCCGGCACCTTCTCGTCCGACCGTACGATCTCCCAGTACAACGACGAGATCTGGCACCTGAGCTAGCTCATTCCCCTTACCCATCCTCTTGAGAAACGGAGTCGTGGCAACACGGCTCCGTTTTTGTGCCCGCACGTTACCCTGTGATCCGACTCGGCCAAACAATCTCGATCCGTAGCAATTACTCAACCAAAACGGTCCCAGCCGTTACAGATTGAGACATACCGGCCCCTCCCCTTGGGTTTATCTCAATCTGTAACATCTAGCAGGTGTAATTCGCCTTTGGTGTTACAGATTTAGATGAAATGGTTAGCTCAGCGGAACCGTCTCGATCTGTAACATCTAACGTCCGAAATCGGCCCTATCCGTTACAGATCGAGACAAACGACCGGTCAGACAATCCCAGCACAAAGAAAGGCTCCCCTCTCGCCCAGTGGACGGGAGGGGAGCCTTATATGTGACCGCGGCAAAAGGATGGCAATACCGCAGTCGCCCAAAGGGAGGGCCCGGATGCACCAGGCCTAGATAAGGTTCTTGCCAGAGACCTTATCGAAGAGGTGGGTCGCGTTCTTCTCGAACTTGAACCAGATGGGGTCGCCCGCCTTGAGCGCGCCCTTGGCCTCGAGGTCGACAACGGGAATGATCAGGACGAACTGGCCATCGGGAGCGGTCACGTGGACATGCTCGGTCGAACCCATGAGCTCGGTCACCTCGACGGTACCCTGGAGCGCGCCCTCCTCGTCCTTGTCGGCAAGCAGAATCTGCTCGGGGCGCACGCCGGCCGTGATCTCCTTCACGTCGCCGCCGTCCCAGTTGAGAGCAAGCTGAGCGCAGGTCTCGGGAGCGAGCGCCACGTTCATATCCTCGGTCTTGACGGTAAAGCCGTTGCCCGAGCGCACCAGCTGGGCATCGAAGAAGTTCATCTGCGGCACGCCGATAAAGCCGGCGACGAAGATGTTCGCGGGATGGTTGAAGACCTCCTGCGGGGTGGCGATCTGCTGGACGACGCCGTCCTTCATGACCACGATACGGTCACCGAGGGTCATAGCCTCGGTCTGGTCGTGAGTAACATAAATGAACGTGCCCTTGATCTCGTGGCGCAGCTTGATGAGCTCGGCACGCATCTGGTTACGCAGCTTGGCGTCCAGGTTGGACAGCGGCTCGTCCATCAGGAAGACCTTAGGATCACGCACGATGGCGCGGCCGATGGCGACGCGCTGACGCTGGCCGCCCGAAAGCGCCTTGGGCTTACGGTCGAGGTACTCGGTGATGCCCAGGATCTCGGCAGCGGAGCGAACCTTGCGGTCGATCTCGTCCTTGGGGACCTTCTTGAGCTCAAGCGTAAACGCCATGTTCTCGTACACCGTCATATTGGGG
>JAGZQF010000048.1 GCA_018382295.1 Collinsella sp. | reverse complement strand
ACTTGGAGCGGGCGATGGTGTGGTTGTTGGTCGGCATGTCCTGATAGTCCTTGGCCTTGATGACCTGGACATAGGTGAGGTTGCCGATAAGGATGGCGAACAGCGCCGTAAAGGCGAGCACCGCGCGGGTTAGACGGTTGGCAAGCGCAACGCGGCCGAGCACGCCGGATTCAGGCGTGTCGAGCAGGCGACGGCGCATGCGCGAGCCGACGGAATGGCTACCGCTGCCGTAGGAAGACGAGGTGGCAAAGCGTGTGCCCGTCGGGGCAGCGGCCGATGCGACCTGATCATCGGTGATGGCGGCCATGGTGCCGGTGCCGGTAAGCTCTGCCTCGCGTCCGGTCGCCTCGTCACCGGCGCGTAGCAGGAGCGCGACGATGATAAAGCTTGCCAGCAGCGAGGAGCCGCCCTGGCTCATAAAGGGCAGAGTGACGCCGGTCAGCGGGATCAGGCGGGTGACGCCGCCCACGATCAAAAAGGCCTGGAAGCTGATGGCTGCCGTAAGACCGGTGGCGCTAAAGGCGGCGAGGTCGGATTTAGCGCGGGCAGCTGTGGTGAGGCCACGCACGGCAAAGAGCATAAACAGGATGAGCACGGCGCCGCCGCCCAAAAGACCCATCTCCTCGCCGATGGCCGAGAAGATAAAGTCGGACTCGACGACGGGGATGTTGTTGGCCATCCCGTTGCCGATGCCAACGCCGACCAGACCGCCGTCGGCAAGCGAGAAGAGCGACTGGACGATCTGGTAGCCCTGGCCCTGGGCGTCCTTAAACGGATCGACCCAAACCTGGAAACGCACCTGAACGTGCGACAGGAACTTGTAGGCGCCCACGGCTCCAACGGCTAAGAGCGCAAGGCCGATAACGACATACGAAAAGCGCCCCGTGGCAACGTAGAGCATCAGCAAGAAGATGGTATAGAACAGTACGGCAGAGCCCAGATCGCGTTCGAAGACGACGACGAGCAGGCACACGCCCCATACGGCAAACAGCGGCAGCAGCAGTCGCAGGCGAGGGATTTTAAAGCCCAGGATTTTGCGGTTGGAGATGGAGAGCAGCTCGCGGTTCTCGGCCAGGTAGCCGGCCAGGAACAGGACGATAAAGACCTTGGCGAACTCGCCGGGCTGGATGGTAAAGCCCGCGATGCGAATCCACAGCTTGGAGCCCGAGATCGTGGTGCCGATAAAGATAGGCAGCATCAGCAGAATGATGCCGATGATGCCAAAGGTGTACTTGTAGCGCATGACCACGTCGAGGTTTTTGACTAGTGCAAGCGTTCCCACCATGAGCGCCACCGAGACAAACAGGATGATGAGCTGTGAGATGGCGAGAGCGGGGGCGAGACGCGTCACGAACGTGATGCCGATGCCCGAAAGTATAAATACGATGGGCAGGATGGCGGGGTCGGCACCGGGCGCCAAGATGCGCACGGCAATGTGGGCCGCGGCAAAGGCGGCAAAGAGGCCGATCGGTACGGCGAGCGTCTCAAAGGAGATAGCAGCGCCCGCGGTGAGGACGTACATCGCATACAGCAGGATGACGGGGAACGCCGAGGCGATGAGCAAGAGCAGCTCGGTGTTGCGGCGACTCATAAGCGGCACTCCCTTTCTAATTCTTATCGGAGGCTTCGGCCTCGGCGGACTGTTCGGCGGTTTTCTCGGAATCTGATTCGGAGGTCGATCCCTGATTGGTGTTGTCGCGAATCGTTTGCGCGTCGATCACCTGGCGGGTCTGCTCCTCGTCGATCTGGTGGCGGTACTTGGATATCGTGTCCTGCGCATCGTCAACACTTGTTTGCGGAATGCCCGCCTTGAGGCGGTTTTGCGTGTCTTCGGGCAGGTCGGACAGCTTGATGCTGGTTTCGCTTTCGAGCCAGTGGAGCTTGAGTCCGAGTGGCTTGCCGGGCAGGCCGCGCCAGACGGCGACATTGCCCTGGTAGGTACCCAGGTAGTACGAGCCGGTGACACCCGTGTAGGCCCAGATGCCAGCTGCCAGCACAAAGACGAGGGCCAGGATGGCGGCGATGGTAACGTTGCGGCGACGCACGCGTTGCGCCTCGCGCATAACGCCATCGTCAACCAGGTCAACGACTACTACGGTCACGTTGTCGTGGCCGCCGGCGGCAAGCGCCGCGTCCACTAGGTTGTCGACGCAGATTTGCGCGGTTGAGGACTGAGTGGCGATGTTCTCGATATCGCTATCGGGAATCATGCTCGAAAGGCCGTCGGAGCACAGGATCAGGCGGTCGCCTTCCTCGATATGCAGAGTGAAGTGGTCGGCATACATGGCGGGGTCCGAGCCCAGCGCGCGGGTGATGACCGAACGGTTGGGGTGGACGCGAGCCTCGTCTGCCGTGATCTCGCCGGCGTCCACGAGCTCCTCCACGTAGGAGTGGTCGCGGGTCACGCGGATGAGCGTGCCCTCGTGGAGCAGATAGGCGCGAGAGTCGCCCACGTGGGCGATGGCGAGCGTGTCGTTTTCGATGTAGGCGCAGGTGGCTGTGCAGCCCATGCCGGGCTTGCCCAGGCCATTCAAGGCGGCCTCGATCACAGCGGCGTTGGCGGCCTCGACAGCTGCAGCCAGGCGTGCCGCATCGGCAGACTGCGGGGCTGTCTTGGCGATGGTCTCGACGGCGATGGAGGATGCCACCTCACCGGCGGCGTGGCCGCCCATGCCATCGCACACGCAAAAGAGCGGCGACTGCACCAGGTAGGAATCCTCATTGTGAGGGCGCACGCAGCCAACGTCGGAGCGGGCGCCCCACATGAGCTGCGTGGTGGTGCCGGCATCATAGGTCGAGTCGGTTTCGATGCGCTCCTCGGTCAGGGGCTCAAAGCTCATGGTCGAGCCGGGGTCTTTGAGCTTGGCCTCAACGGCGGCAACGTCGATCTCGGCGGTGTCACCGGGAGAGACGGTGTCGGTCTCGGCGTTTGATTCGGAATCGCCGGTGTCCGGGGAGTCGGGCTCCTCGGAAACGCGGGCGGTCGACTCGTCGTCTTGCGGGCTGACGTCTATAGGCTCGGGCGCCGGCGTAGACGCGGGCGCAACCTCGGATGCCGGGGCTATGGGAAACGCCGGCGCGGCGGGCTCGGGTGCCGCAAACACCGCAGCGCTCTCGTTGATTGCCGCGGCGACGGGCTCTGCAAAGTGAGCCGGCGCCGAGGTTGCTTCGGGCGCTGTGGGCTGGTCCGCAGCATGTGCGCCGATGGGCGCCGCTACGGCATCCTCTTCGTCCTCGTCATCGGCGAGATCCGAAATATCATGCGTTACATGCGAAAGAGGCAGGGAGAACACGGTGTCCTCGGGCTCCACGGGTGCGGAGCCCGCCGGAGCGGCGTGGGCCGGCGCAGCTGTGGCGGCGGTCGGTGCCTCGGTCATAGTTGCGGACTTGTTCTCCTCGTCGATCATCGACGGTTCACCTTCATGACCACGTCGCCAATCTGGACTTCGTCGCCCTCACGCAGCGTCGCGGGCTCCACGAGCTGGCGGCCGTTGACGAGCGTGCCGTTAAGCGAGTTGAGGTCCTCGATGATGAGCGCCGGGCCCTGCAGCGAAAAGCGCGCATGCGAGGCCGAGACGAATGGTTCGTTGATGCAGATGTCCGAAGATGGCGAGCGACCGACGATGACGGGGCCGAGCATATCTACGTGGATGCCGCGGATACCGCGCGGACCCTTGTCCACATCGATCGTCCAGATAGCCGAGTCGCGGCGCTGTCCGCGCACAAGCCCCACGCCGGTCTTCATGACGGCGAACAGGAAGATATAGAGCAGGGCGACCAGGACGATGCGGCCTGCAAAAAGGACGATATCGATGTTCATAAGCGACTATCCCCTAAATTCAAAGGTGCTCAGGCCAAACGTCAGCAGATCGCCGTTGCGCAGCGGGCAGCGCGTAATGCGGCGGTTGTTGACGAGTGTGCCGTTGGTGGAATTGAGGTCCTTGATCGACCAATCCGAGCCCGTAAAGATGAGCTGGGCGTGGCGGCGCGACACGTTGGGGTCGCGCAGGGCAATATCGGAAACTGAGCGCTCGCGTCCGATGGTCACCTGTGCGGAGGTGATGCTATGGCTCTCGCCGCTTACGACGTCGACGAGCTGGGCGAGCGGGCGCTGCGGGGCGCGAGTGCTCGCCATGTTGGAGGCGATGCCGGCTGCGGCGCCTAGGCCCACGGCGGCACCTGTCGCGGCGGCTCCGCCCATGCCGGCAAGCGCGTCGCGCGAGACGGTCTGCGGCACCGGGATGGGTGCGGCGGCGGGGTCGGGGACGCTAGGCGCGAAGGGATCTGCCACGGCAAGCGGGTCGGGAGCGGCGGCGCGAGGCGTCGGCTGCTGCTGGGGCATGGCGGCGGGGCGCTGCTGCTGCGGGGCAGCAAACTGCTGCTGGCCGGCGCGCGGGGCGCTGGCGGCACGGCTTGCCGCGGAGTTGTTCTGGCCCAGGCCGTTTTGATAGGCGCGCTCTTCTTCGTACAGGCGGCCGAGCGTGGGGGCATCGACGTTCTCGGCAAAGACCGAGAACTTGCCGGCGCGCAGCTGCGGATCGATCATAAAGCGCACGAGGGGCTCGCCGACAAAGACATAGCGGCGCTTTTCGGCCTGCGCCTTCACAAACTCGCGGACCTCGCGCGAAAGCTCGGGGTAGAACGGGGCGAGCATGGGATCGTCGTCGGCGGCGATAAGGATGGTATAGAGTGCCGGCGCCGTGTTGACGCCGTTAATCACCAGAGTCTGATCCTCCATGTCGCGAGCGGCCTGCTTGGCAAGCTTCTTAAAGGAGAACGGGGCACGGGTGGCACCGAAGATGCCGGCCACGTGGTCCTCGAAGATGTTCAGGAAGTTCACGAAAGATCACTCTCCGTATAGGTTCTTTGGTATCCGAGCAAATATAGGCATATCCCAACGATTATAGAGGATAGGGTTCCCGCAACCGCCGCCTTGGCGACGACCGCGGCTGCAAGGCTGGCAATTTCCATATGGTGTGCAAGACAGGACGCCGCTGCGCAGCCGATGCCGGTGACAGCGATGGCGGCGATTGCGGCAAGGTTTGAGCCCTGATCGGCACGCTTGGCATGGGCATTGAGCAGCGCAGATGACGCTGCGGCAGTTGCCGCGACCAGCACAAAGGCAGCCCAAAGGAGCGGGTCTCCCAGCGCTGCGGCAACGTTACCGAGCCCCAGCACGCCTCCGGCTGAAAGCGCGACCGTGGCCAGACGGGCAAAAAGCGCGCCCATGCCCGTTGCCGCGGCGGCGCTTGCCGGGCCGAGCCAAAATGACGCGACGCCGGCGGCGACCCCAGCTGCCAGGAAGGTATTGCCGGTCAGACAGCCAAGCGCGAGTGCACAGGTGAGCGTGGCGCTCGTGGCAGTCTCGGTGCGACCCCAGGCGATCCACCAACCGGACATGGCGGCGGCAAAGATCACCGCGACGGGCAGCATCGACAGGATGCCCTGTGCCTGCATGGTGGCGTTGGCCATGAGCACCAAAAAGCCCACAGCCGAGATGGCCGAGCCAATCTGGGGGGCCAGGCCAGCCGCCGCTCCGATCGCGATGGCCGCAATGACCAGGCCGGGAAGCGCCGCGACCCCGGCCGTTTGCATCAGTAAAAAGCTAAAGGTGCCGCACGTTAGCGCCGAGATAGTGCGCATGGTGTAGTCGCGCGCATGGCTCCAGCGCGTGCCCGCCCAGCCGAGTGCGGGGTCGACCTCGATGGCGTCGTCCTCGTAGTGCGACGGCTCGATATCGTCGAGCTCCTGCTCGTCATCCGAAAGCTCGCCAACCATTTGCTCCAGGCTGCGACGGCCCTCGCGTACGCTGCCCAGACCGGCAAGGAGCTGGTCGCAAAATGCCTCGATGCTGTTGGGGCGGTCCTGCGGCATGGGGGAGAGCGCGCTCATGAGCGCGGCCTCGGCTCCCGGGGGGAAGTGTGGTATCAGCTCGCTGGGATAGGTGGCGCCGCCGATGATGCGGTCGAGCGAGTCGGCGGGCGTGGCCGCCATAAAGGGAGCGCTGCCGCACAGGCCCTCGTAGATCACACAGGCGAGGGCAAAGACATCGGCGCGCTCGTCGACCGTGCCGGTCTCGATATCGAGCTGCTCGGGCGGCATGTAGCCGATGGTGCCGCCGCGTGAGCCGCCAAAGCCACCGGCGGACGACAGTCGCGCCATGCCAAAGTCGGTGAGCTTTACATTGCCCGAGTGGTCGATGAGCACGTTGGCGGGCTTAATGTCCAGGTGGAGTACGCCATTGCTATGGGCGAAGGTGAGCGCCTGACCCAGGGCATCGGCAATGGCCGCGGCCTCGTCAAAGGTAAGTGAGTGGCCGTCCACGCGATGCAAAAACTCGGCCAACGACATACCGTCGACATACTCCATGACCAGGTAGGCATAGGCGGTGTCGTGCGTAAAGTCGATGACCTGCACGATATTAGGATGTTGAAGCATGGCGGCAGTGTGCGCCTCGCGCAGGACATCCATGATGTCGCTGGCGGGCATGCCGGCGCCGTTGATAAGGGGAATGCGCTTAATGGCGACGCGGCGGCGCAGGTGCGTGTCGCGGCAGATCTCGATGGAGCCAAAACCGCCGGTCGCAAGTGTCTCGAGCGGCTGGTACCGCTTGAGCAGCTCGCGAGAGCTGGTGCCCTCCAAAGGAACGTCCGGCGAGAACCGGGCGGTATGTTGCGAGAAAAGCGGCATGGCCAACCCTCGTGCGTTTAAAGTTCGTTTGCGAGTGGCGGGCGCGGAGCCGAGCCGTTCGCGGTGGCATAGATGCTGCTAGTGTAGCACGCTCGGGTGCATGGGGAGGATAGCGGGATGCGAGGCTGCCTGTCTGGTTTGGCCTTAGCGCTTCTTCCTGTTCTTCTTCTGCTTGCGCTGCTTGCCTTTGGTCTCCTGGGGCTTGTCGCCCTGCTTGGCCTCGGCGGCGGCCTTCTCGGCCTTCATCTTCTTGCGTTTGGTCTCAATGCGGAGTTTTTTGTTGATGCGCGCCTTGAGGAAGGAGCCAAACTGCTCGGCATCGCCACGGACGAAGGTGTCCTTGGGGATCGTCACGCCCTGGTCGGCGAACATGGCTACAAAGATGCGCTCGCCGTCGAGCACGTGGTCGAGCTTCTCAAACGGGAAGAACTGCGACTTGCCGCTCTTGCCCCATACCATCAGACCGTTCTCGTTGGCGGCGACGCGGCGGTAGCGGCCGCCCATGGACTTGTCGGCCTCGACGGCGTCGATAAAGTCGCGGGCGAGCGTGTGGTGCAGGTTCTTGCTCCACCAGGCCAAAAAGGCGCCGAATACGATCAGCACGACGCCAAACTTGATCCAGTTGCCGCCGGCCACCAACATGCCGATGCCGATAAGCGCGGCAATTGCCGCGGCGACATACAGCGAGCCGCGACGCCTGGGCGAGGCGACCAGGCGGGCGAAGTCGGTGACGAGGTCGTTTTCGTACTGGTACTCGTTGAGGTACAGGATGCCGTCATCGGCTGCGGCCTGCTCCTCGAGCGCGACCTCGACCTGGTCGGCTGCTTCGGAGGGAACGAGGTTGCTCTCTGCGTCTGCCATGCTCTTTGGACTCCTATCGCGGCGGGCTCGCCGTACGGGTTATTATGGAATGCAGTATGCCGTGCGACCGCATGGCCGCCGCGGCAACAAGACTCAGTATACCCGGGGGAGCACCCATGGAATCGTTGTACCGAAAGTATCGCCCGCTCACCTTCGA
>JAGZQF010000047.1 GCA_018382295.1 Collinsella sp. | reverse complement strand
GCAAGGTGCCTTGAAACGAGGCGGCATTGACCTTCTGGTCATGCCGCCGAAGTTGAAAGGCAGATTGCCGCTCTGGCGGGCTTGCAGCGTCGAGCCGTTGCGCGGTTTGGAAAACCGCGCAACTAGAGCTACATGACCATAACGTAGCGCGATCCCACGTAGTACTGCTTACCCATCAGGACCGGCTCGCCATTGGGGCCCGTGAAGCCGGCACGCAGGTTGAGCAGCGGATCGTGCGGAGCAATGCCCAGCTCGGCCGCCTGCTCGGTATTGGCACGAACGGCCTCGACCGTGCGGTAGCCAACCGAGACAATCGGCGTTCCGCCAACACGCTCGACCTCGGCAAAAATCGACTTGTCCTCAAGATCGGCCGTCAACAGCTCACGGTAGGCGTCAAACGGCACAAAGATGTTCTCCTCAAAGATGGGCTCGCCGTCGGCCGTACGCACGCGCTTGATATGGAGCAGCAGCGCATCCTTCTGCAGGCCAAAGAACTCCATCTCGTTTTGGCGCGCCGGCACGATCTGGCGATCGACCACATGTGCACCGGCCTTCATGCCGTTGCTGGCACACAGCGCGGTAAACGTCTGCAGCGTCGAGGCGTGGAACTGACGATTGATGTGCGGCGTGGAAACAAAGGTGCCGCGGCCCTGCTGCTTAACCAGGTAGCCATCGGAGCACAACTCCTCGACGGCGCGACGCACCGTAATTCGGCTCACGTCGTACTGCTCGGCTAGCTCAAGCTCGGACGGAATACGCTCCTTGGGTGCATAAACACCTTTCTCGATCGCGTCCTTGATTTCGTCGTAAATCTGCTGGTAAAGCGGTGCATTTTTGGGCGTAGGCATATCTGATCACTCTTATCAAAATATCGAAATAAGTAATACGTATATAACGTCTAGTTTCATGTTACCTCATATTGATAAAACGATACACCCCACCTACCAAAAAGGGACAGGTTTAATTTGGTAGGTTTTATCTGGGCAAACGAAAGCCACTCGAAAGCAGCGAGGCTTTCGAGTGGTTCATACGGATGGGCTGCGCTTGACCGGCAAAATGCCACAACCCTACTTGCCGTCGTCCTGCTGCAGGCTCTCCTGATCGCTTAGGCGCGCCTGTCTGGCGGCCATGCGCGCCGGCTTGTCGGGATCGGGAACAGCCGTTGGCATGGGCTCGTCGATATGACCGCCCCACCAGCCGCCCACAAAGTTGAGCGTGTGGAACACATTGATCACGGCGCCGGGGTCAACATCGCACACGAGTTTGATGATGTCCTGGCTCTCGTAGGTCGAAACGACGGCGTGCAGCAGGTACATCGTCTCGCGGCTATAACCGCCGACCACCTCGGCGCAGCTGATACCATGCTGAAAGTGATTGACGTAGGCCGTCATGACCTCGTCAGCCTTGCGCGTGGTGATCTGCAGTGTCACGCGGTCGTAGCGGCGGTAGAAGCTGTCGATAGTCTTGGTCGAGATAAACTGGAACACGATAGAGTAGGCCGCGTTATCCCAACCAAACATGGAACCGAAGATGGCAAGGATCATGCAATTGAATGCAAAGATTACACCCCAGATGGTCTTGCCCGTGTGGTTGGAAACCCACAGCGCGATAAAGTCGGTGCCGCCGGTTGAAGCGCCGGCCTTAAGCGCGATGGCGACGCCCATGCCCGAGACCACACCGCCAAAGATGATGAGCATGATCTTGTCGCCCAAAAACGGCGCAAAGTGAAAGACGTTGAGAAACAACGATGACAGCGCCACCTGCATCATCGAGAAAATGACGAAGCGCTTGCTAATGCCGCTCCAGCACAGCAGCGCCACGGGAATATTGAGCGCGAGCATGCCGAGCGAGGTATCGATATGGACGCCACCGAGCGAGGTGATGCGATCGAGCAGGACCGCGACACCGGTAAGGCCGCTCGGCAGCAGATCGGCGGGTCGAACGAACGCCTGGATCAGGAAGGTCTGCAGAATGGCGGATATGGTGACCGCCACGGCAGTGATGGCGCGGCGGACGATGGTGAGGCGGCCGAGCACGAGCACTCGGTCCGTGAGCTGATCGATGGCGTTCGCCACGCAGGCTCCTTTCGAAGGCAGATGTAATTGTGGGGCATGCGGCGATTGTAACAGGAGTAAGAAAGAACCACCACGAAGGTGCCTATCCCCTTTGTGGTGGTTTGCGGCAAGATGGCTAGATGGCAGAAAGGATGTCGGTGAGGTTGTCGATGATGGTGTCGGCGGCGGACTGGTCCAGGTTGACGCCTTCGTGCGGACGCAACGCCAGAACGCGGGCGCCGGAGCGCTTGCCCGCCTCGATACCCATCGGCGAGTCCTCGATGACCAGGCACTCGGCCGGCTCCACACCCAGCGCTTCCATGGCGCGCAGGTAGATTTCGGGATCGGGCTTAAACGCGCTGCACTCGTGGCCGCTGATGGTGTAGTCCAACACGTCGGCAATACCGGCGATGTCCACCAGCTCGTCAATCAGCTCGCGATAGGACGAGCTCGCGATGGCACACTTCACGCCGCGCTCGTGCAGTTCGCGCATCACCGGCTCTGTCTGCTCGTTGAGCAGCTCGGCATACGGAACGGGATGGACCGGGCTGTAGACCTGCTTGTACTCCACGCGCAGGCGCTCGCGCAACTCAACATCGTCGGGCACCAGCGCCTGCCAAATGGCCGGCTCGTTAGACCCCGAAAGATCGGGGATCTCGTCAAAGTGGAAGCCCTTCTCCTCCATAAACGCCACGCGGCGGCGGTTGTAGAACCACTCGGTATCGACCAGCACGCCATCCATATCAAACAGCACTGCCTTGATCATACGCATCTCCTCTCAAGAGCAAAAAAGGGGACGGAGCGTAAACCCCATCCCCTTTCAATCAACCCGTAAGGTTTACTTACTTGTGATTAGTAGGAAAGCTTCCACATGTAGCGACGCATGGTCAGCGGGTGCTGACGGGCCTCGGCGATCTGGTTGCCGTACTCGCGCATAACGGCGAGGTGCAGCAGCGGGTTGAAGTAGGTGATGACGCTCGCCGGCACGGCGTCGGCCAGACCGTAGTCCTTGGAGTCAATCAGAGCGACCTTGGCGCCCATGCGCTCAAGGAAGGTGAGGGCGCGGGCGTCCATCGGACGGGTAGCACCATCGGACATGAAGAAGACGTAGGGCTTACCCTCGGTGGAAACCTCGAACGGGCCGTGGAAGTACTCGCCGGTGTTGTAGGCGGCGGCGTCGATCCACTGCATCTCGGTGAACAGGAAGGCGGCGTGAGAGTAGGCCATCTTCTCGGAGGCACCGGAAGCCATGAAGTAGATCATCTTGTCGTCCTTGAAGTCCTCAGCGAACTTCTTGGCAAGCTTCGTGCAGTGCTGAGCGGCGTTCTCGCACAGGTCGAAGATGTTGGTGAGGCCGGTGATCATATCCTCGTAGTGATCATAGCCCTCGGTCTGCTGAAGGATCTCGAGAGCGAGAGCGATGGCGTAGCCAGGCTTCTCGGCCTTGGCGGCATAGTTGGCGTGGAAGCCGTGGACGATGACGTGGTCGGCGTCGACGGTCAGAGCGGAGCCAGCCTTGTTGGTGAGGGAGACGACCGGGCAGTTGTGCTTCTTGGCGGTCTTGTTAGCCTCGACGGTCTCGGGCGTGGAGCCACCGAGGGAGCAGGTGATCACGAAGGTGTGCTCGTTGACCCAGGAAGGCGTGTCATAGTTGAACTCGTTAGCGGTGAAGATCTGAACGTTCAGCTTGTCCGTGTTGTTGGCCAGGAAGTACTTGGCGGGGTACAGGTCGGACATGGAAGCACCGCAGCCGACGAAGGCGACACTGTGGATCTCGTGGTTGGACAGGACGTCAGCGACGATCTGCTTAGGGAGGTTAAGGTCGATCTCGTACATCTGACACATTCCTTTCGATTTTTGCGGCGCCACATTGCCGGGCGCTCGCAGGGTTACCGTGATTTGGACCGAGTCGCCGGCCCGTTGAGGATGCGACAAAGGGACTGTACCATTGTCGCATTTTGGGGATGGAAGCCTGCCTGGGGTATGGGATGCCAGGCAGGCCCCCGGGGGAAAGCGGTTAGACGCTTGGTCGCGACTAGGCCAGGATGCCGGCCGCGGAGAGGGCGATGCCGCCCACGATGGCGATCACGAGAAGCCAACCGGTGTTGACGTTCTTCTTGATGAGCCAGTACATAAGGCCGGTGAGGCCAAGGGAGATCATCTGGGGCATCATGCCGTCCAGGATGTCCTGGATAACGACGGTGCCCTCAGCGAACTGCAGCGGGGTGGTGGCGCCGATCAGCGTGGCGATCATGCCGCCCACGGACATAAGACCCACGATGCCGCAGACATACATGAGCTTCTCCATGAGGTCGCCGCCCTGGAGCTTGCTCAGGTACTGGTGGCCGCCCTGATAACCCATCTTGGCAGCGAACCAAGTGATCAGCACGGAGGGGACGATGGAGATGAGCATGGCCAGGATCGGGCCCATGATGGAGCCCTGCTGAGCCAGCTGAACGCCCAGACCAAAGGCGATAACACGGATGGTGCCCTGGAAGAAGGAGTCACCGATGCCGGAAAGCGGACCCATGAGGGAGGTCTTGACCGCGTTGATCGAATCGGGATCGAAGTTCTCGGGATCCTTGGCGTACTCCTCCTCCATGGAGGCGGTGAGGCCCAGGATAAAGGCGCTCGTCTGCGGGGTGCAGTTGTAGAACGCCATGTGACGGTGGTAAGCCTCTTTCTTAGCAGCGAGCTGCTTGGGGTCGGACTCGTCCGGATAGAGGCGGTCGAGCGTGGGAACCATGCCGTAGAGGAAGCCCATGTTCATCTGACGCTCGTAGTTCCAAGAGGCCTGGATGGCCCAGGAGCGCCAGAAGAACTGGCTGACCTTCTTGTTCAGGGACACGTCCTTGGTTGCGGTTGCCATAGTGTGTTCCTCCTTAGTCTTCGTCGTCTTCGAGCGGATCGTAGTCGGAATCGACACCGGCGGCTGCATGGGAACCGTTGAACTTGAAGCCCATGAAGACGACAGCCAGGCACACACCGATCAGAGCGACCGCGATGACGGACAGGTTGAGGTAAGCGGCGAGCAGGAAACCGATGAACAGGAACGGAGTCATACCCTTCTTGATCATCATGGTGAGCAGCAGGGCCAAGCCGTAGGCGGTCATGATCTTGGTCGAGACGTTCAGACCAACGGACAGCCACTCGGGAACCATGTTGACGATGGCCTGGACCAGGTCGGTGCCGACAAAGACGGCCAGGAAGATCGGCAGGAAGTACATGATGGCGTACAGACCGGAGCCGGCGCAGATGTGCATACGGTAGGCGGTCTTGAACTTGCCGTTATCGATCGCGCTATCGGCCACGTGGGTGAGGGCGGCGATGATGGAACGGAACACGATGCCGAGGAGCTGACCCAGGACGGCGACCGGGATGGCGATCGTCATGGCGGTCTCGGCGGAAGCATCGGTCAGGCATGCGAAGGCAGCGGCCACGATGCCGCCCAGGACCATATCGGGCGGAACGGCTGCGCCGACCTGCACCAGGCCCATGGACACGAGCTCGACGGCGGCACCGACGGCGAGGCCGGTGGGCACATCGCCCAGCAGCAGACCGACGAGCGTAGCGCCAACGAGGGGCTGCTCGAAGTTAAGACGACCGAGCAGGCGGGAGTCCCACATGCAGAACACGCCGACGAGGCCGACGAGCACCGCACTGATGAACGTATTCATACCCTTCTCCTTTCAGTCAGGCAAAAGCCTGGTTGATTACAGCTTGGCGTCGATGTCGACGCTCTGATACGTGGGGGTCTGCTGGACGTAGAGCTTGATGCCCATGTCGAGCAGCTGGTTGACGTCGGCCTTCTGGGTGGCGTCGAAGAAGACGGAGCTGTCCTTGCCGCCGACCTGATCGGCGCCGTCATGGTTGGCGGTGGCGCCCAGGTTGATGGCATCGAGCTTGTAGCCCTGGCAGAACTGCAGCATCTCGGCGGTGTTGCCGAAGACGAACATGACGCGCTCACCGAGGGTGTTGAGCTTGTCCATCTTGGCGAGGGCACGCTCGACGGTGAAGACGTTCAGGCGCACGCCCTGGGGCTTGGCCAGCTTAAGAGCGCCCTTCTTAATCTCATCGTTGGCGGCAGCGTTGTCGACGACGATGATGCGCTCGGCCTGGACCTTGGTGGTCCAGGTAAAGACGACCTGGCCGTGCAGCAGACGGTAGTCAAGACGTGCGAGGACGATCTTGGCGGGACCGGCGTTGTGGCGGACGGCCTTGGCCTTCTTGGCGGGTGCTGCGGGAGCAACCTCGACCGGGGCGTTGGGGTTGGTCAGACCGTTGCGGGCCTCGTTGATGAGGGCCGCGAGCTCGGCGCCCTTGACGGGGGCGGGGCTCATAGCGAGCGTGAGCGCCAGCGGGATGTTGAAACCGCTGATAACCGTGAACTTCGTGCCGTTCTTGGAAAGCTCGACCATGTTGTTGTTGACCGAGCTACCGAGCATATCGGTTAGCACATAGACGGTGTCGTCCGCGTTGAACGAGGCGATCATAGCCTCAACCTTATTGGTGATGGGCTCCTTGTCGTCACGAGCAAGCGACACGACGTGGACGTTCGACACGTCGCCGAGAACCATCTCGAGCGTGTCTTTGGCGCCTGCGGCCAGGCCGCCATGAGATGCGAGAATGATCTGATTCATCTTGCCTCCTCCTTTTCGTTATGGTCATTATAACGTCTTATACGTTGCTTATATTGCTAATTAGTATAAAGACCGTTCGCGGGTGAAAATCGACCGTTGACGGGTTTAACGTACTCGAAACGTTGGCACGGGGTAGGTCGGCGTCGACTGGATAACCCCAGGTCGGAGGCTATAAGCGCTCCCCTATCGCACGAAGTACCAGGGGCTTTCCTGAACGGAGGGCTCCAGCACGATACCCGTACGCTCCTTGAACAGATCCATGTCCCTCGATTTCTCGGTCCACCACGCGTTGGGCTTAAAGGTCATGCTCTCAATAACATGACCGACAAACACACTGTTACGCAACTTGGAGAAGTCGGTGTTCATGATCAGGATGGACATGAGCACCAGCACGATGCCCAGAACCTTGACGGCGCCGGCGGACTCGGCATAGATGCCAATGCCCACCAGAACGGTCGCCACGGTTTCGAACGAAGCCACGACCGGCACCTTCGACGTCTCAAGATCCATGGAAAGGCCCTGCATATAAAAGATGTACGCAAGGGCCGTAGGAATAAAGCCAAAGCCTGCAAACAGCAGGATGAGCTGCGGGGACATTGCTGCGGTCACATCGGACCACGGGGCCGAAAGCACTGCCATAAAGCATCCGCCAAAGACAAAGCCCCAAAACGTGACGGCCAGCGGATGCAGCGTCTTGGTGGCCATGCGACTAAACACGGCCAGCAATGCGCCGCACAGTCCGGCGATCACGCCCGACGTAACGCCCCAAGCCGAGAAATGGAAACCGGACAGGTCGCCACTCGTCACTGCGAGCACGCAGCCAACAATGTTAAAGAGGATGGCCACGAGCTTGTTGGGGGTCACGTCCTCGCGATAGAGCACGCGTCCGAGCGCGACGCCGAACACCGGCGAGGTATAGAGCAGCACCGATGCCGTGGACATGCCAACTTCGCCCATGCACTCGTAATAGCAGGTGTTGGCGATGGCAAGGCCGACGATACCGACAAGCGCGCAGGGAACAAGCTCTTTGGGGCTTGCCTTGAAGAGCGCCATAGGACCCGAGGCTTTTCCCTCACGAGCACCTCCCTGGCAACCCATAAATGCCAAGACCGGAGCCATTAAGATGGCACCAGATAACAGGCGAAAGGCCGCCATGCTCTGAGACGAAACGCCAAGGGCCGATATTCCATTGACAAAGATTCCGATGGTGCCCCACATAAGCGCGGCGATCAGCACCAGCACATAGCCCAGATTGCTTCTCTTCAACGTAGCCTCCTTGGCTTTGTTACCAATATGTTTCGTACTACGTTATAGTCGTTATATACAATTTTCAAGACCGAAATCGACGAGCGGGAAATGATTCCCAGGAGTGTCCCCAAGTGCCGGCAGAGACGATATGAGCAGGACATAAAAACATTGAGAGCCCCTGCTGCATGAAAGACCGCGGATTAGGCCGACAATGGT
>JAGZQF010000046.1 GCA_018382295.1 Collinsella sp. | reverse complement strand
GACGAAACTGGAGAGGAGGTATTACGAGCTCCTGTGCGAATTGGAGAGAGCGCTCCCGCAAACTGCCTCTTGACAACTTATAGGAGCGTCGGTTTTGTTTTCACGGTTTTCGGTATGGCCGAGGCTGTCCGTGTTAACGTAGTAGATGGGCCACTTTTGTGGCAAGGGGGCCGATCTGCGGGCCAGGGTAGCTAAAAGAGCCCCGTCCCAAAAAGACTGATTGGGAGCTGGGGCGTGTCGATGCGATAGTATTGCATGGTGGTATTCGACTAACCGAGGGTTTATCCGAGGGCTTTATGGAACAGCACCAGCATTATCAGAGCCTGCAAGATCAGGCATACAACGCATTACGCTCCAAGATTATCTATGCCGAGCTCAAGCCCGGCACGCGCCTTTCGGCGATTGGTCTGGAAAAGGAGACGGGAATCGGGCGCACGCCCATTCGCGAGTCCTTTGTGCGTCTGCGCGAGCAGGAGCTGGTGGAAACGCGTCCCAAAAGCGGTACCTATGTCTCAAAAATCAGCATGGAGCGCGCCGAAAACGCCTGCTTTTTGCGCGAGAAGCTCGAGAGAAGCGTGCTTATTAAATGCTGTTCGGCCGCCTCGCCCGAGCAAAAGCAGCGGATTGAGCAGATCCTTGCCGAGTCCGAGTCGCTCGACCATAGCGAAACACGTCGTTTCTTTGACCTGGACAACCTGTTCCATGAGACGTGTTTTGAGATTGCCGGTCGTCACATGTTGTGGGATTGGATGAAGAGCATCAACACGCATTTTGAGCGATACAACTGGTTGCGTATGGTGTCGCAGGATTTGGATTGGGAGCCGATTCGTCGGCAGCATCGCCGGATTCTCGAGGCCATTAAGGGGGGCGATACCGACACGGCGAGCTATCTGGCAGAGACGCACCTGCACCTGATGCCCGAGGAGCAGGGCCCGGTTATCGCCTTGCATCCCGACTATTTTGAGCTGTCCAAAGACTCGGCCATCTAACTCGCCCCCTTCATTAGTTGCGGTGAAATAGGGATTGTTTTGCGGCTCTGATGGTGTAGGCAGTCCGTATTCCACCGCAAGTGACGGGGCACATCGGGGCACGAAAAAGCTGCGGCGCTGCTTGGAGGAAAAGACCGGAAGCAAGGGTCCATTCCTCCAGACGGCGCCGCAGCTGTTTTGATGGTTCGGCTTTTGTCGAAGTGTCTTAGTTGAGCGCGACTGCCAGCCGAGTAGGCAAAGCGGCTCGGGGGCGTGTCGCTTCCGTCACGTTCTATCAGCATACAAGACGGTTTTGGTTCTTGCTCGTGACGGAAACGGCGCGCTTCCGAGCCGCTTTAAAAGAAAGGGGGCGAGGTCTAGGACACGCCCCCTTTCACGATAGAGAGCTAAACCTAGCTGCGGACCTTTTTGACGACGTCCATGGCCTCGCGGGCAATCTGCTCGACCTTGGAGAAGTCGCCGTTGGCAAACAGGGCCGGCTTGACCATCCAGGTGCCACCGCAGGCGATGATGGCAGAGGAGCTCAGGTACTCCTCGACGTTGGCGGTGCTCACGCCGCCGGTAGGCATAAAGCGGTGACCGACAAACGGAGCCGCAAGGGCCTTGATGGTGTTGAGGCCGCCATACTGGGACGCGGGGAAGAACTTGGTGACCTTGAGGCCCAGGTTCTCGGCGGCGGTAACCTCGGAGGGGGTCACGGTGCCGGGAAGGACAGGCAGGTCGATGTCGATGCAGTGCTTCACAACGTCCTCGTTGTAACCCGGGGAGACGATGAACTTGGCACCGGCTGCGCGGGCCTGCTCAACCTGCTCGACGGTCAGGACAGTGCCGGCGCCAACGCACATCTCGGGCTCGGCCTCGGCCATAGCGGCGATGCACTCGGCGGCGCAGGCGGTGCGGAAGGTGACCTCGGCGGACTTCATGCCAGCTGCCATAAGGGCGTGGGCGAGCGGAGCGGCGTCCTCGACCTTGTCGAGCACGACGACCGGCACGATGCCCAGGGACTCAAGCGTGGTGTAGAACTGATCGAACATAATGTTCCTTTCGATGTATGGCGCGCATGGGCGCGTGATTGCCAAATATGCTGGTCAGGAGCCGATTTTGGATTGGTTATCGGAGGCACTGCTTGGGGTTCAAGCAATTCCAAAACCAGCTGCTCGACCAGTCATGTAGGGAATGCCAGGCAAAACCGGAATGGGACTGGTGGTTTTGCCCGACCGGAGGAATCGGGGAGCGGGCCGCAGGGGTATGGGATTGGAAAGCTGCGGCCCGCGGAATGGAGACGGATTAGCGCGCGACGCGGGTGCCACCGTCGGCGGCGGATGCCACGGCTGCGATCTCGTCTGCGGTCACCAAGTTGGAATCGCCCTTGATGGTGAGCTTGAGGATCGACGCTGCAATCGCATAGTTGACGGCGTCCTGCGGATCAAAGTCGTTGGTGAGGGCATGGACGAGGCCGGCGTTGAAAGCGTCGCCGGCGGCAACGCCCTCGAGCACGTGCACGTCGTGAGCAGGGGAGAACCAGTGCTCGCCGCTCTCGGCGTCAAAGAGCATGCCCATCCAGATGGAGCGCTCGACGCAGGAGATGTTGCGGACGACCGAGGCGACCTTTTTGCAGCCGTACTCGGCGCAGATCTGACGGGCCATCTCGACGTAGGTGTCGCGCTCCTCGATGCCATGGGCAAGGGAACCAGAGACGCAGGTCATGCCGAGGCCGGCGGGCGCATCCTCGTCGTTGGCGATGCAGATGTCGACGAGCGGCAGGAGTTCCTTCATGGTGGCCTGCGACTTCTCGGGCGACCACATCTTGCCGCGATAGTTCACGTCGCACACGGTGGTGATGCCCTTGGCGCGGCAGGCGGCGAGTGCCTCCTTGCAGGCGGCGGCCATCTCATCGGAGACGGCGGGGGTCACGCCGGAGAAATAGAAGACATCGATGCCCTTGAGGATCTCGTCCCAGTCAAAGACGTCGCGTTTGGCCATGTTGATGGCAGAGAACTTGCGGTCGTAGACGCAGCCGTTGCCGCGCTGCGAGGCGCCGACCTCAAACACATAGGAGCCAAGACGGTCGCCCTGACGCACGACGCGCGTTGTGTCGACGCCGTAGGCCTTCAGCGAGCGCAGCGCGCACTCGCCTAGGCGGTTGGCCGGGACAACGGATACGTAAGCGGCCTTGTCGCCTTGGTAGGCCAGGGAAAGAGCGGTGTTGGCCTCGGCGCCACCGTAGCGGACGTCAAACTCGGTTGCCTGCTCAATGCGCAGATGATCTTTGGGCGAGAGCCTCATCATGATTTCGCCGAAGGTAAGAACCGTTTTACCCATGGTCGCGCAGCTCCTTCTTGCTCGTGCGTACACCTTTGATATGGCGTTGGCGCGGAGGTGCCAAGACGGTAGGGTACATCTTTGCACCTCCGCGCCAACGCTTGCCGAAATCGGTTTACGAAATCGGTTTCGTTTCGAGTTGTAGTATACTCACCTACAGCGTTTTGCAAGCGAGATTTTTAAAAAAATGCCTAAAATGGCTCAGACTGCTGACAATTGGGAAACGGGGTGCGCCATGGCGCAGATGAGAATCAAGGACATTGCCGCCGAGGCGGGTGTGAGCCCGGCCACGGTCTCGCGCTATCTCAACAACCGTCCCGGGCAAATGACCGAGGAGACCCGCGCCCGCATCGCCGAGGTCATCGAGCGCACCGGCTATCGCCCACGTGCTGCCGCGCGCAATCTGCGCAGCTCGCGTACCAACCTCATCGGTGTGATCCTGGCCGACATCGCCAACCCGTTCTCGAGCGCCATGCTTGAAGGACTTTCCGCCAGCGCCGCCGCGCGCGGCTGCTCGCTCATGACGGCCATTAGCGGCAACGACCCCGCTAAGGAGGCCGAGTCGCTCGCCAGACTTATCGATGCTGGCGTGGACGGCCTGGTCGTCAACACCTGTGGAGGCAATGACGAGGCGATCGCCGCTGCAGCGGGACGTCTGCCCGTTGTGCTGCTCGACCGCGATGTTGCCGACGGCGGTGTCGATCTGGTGACATCTAACAACCGTGAGCTGGTCGCCGGGTTGGTGGACTCCTTGGCCGCTGCGGGCAGCGAGCGCCTGTGCCTGCTCACCGAGGCAAGCGACGATAGCCCCGTGCGTCGCGAGCGCGCCGAGGCCTTTGCCGATGAGCTTTCTCGACGCGGCCTTGCGGGCGAGGTCGTCACCCTGGCCGACGGCGGTGCCACGGGCGTTGGCCGCTTGGACGAGACCATCCGCGGCTATGCAGGTAAAAAGCTCGGCCTCATTGCTGTCAACGGCTTGGTTTTCCTGCGTCTGACCGAGGCGCTAGCGCAGCTGGGACCCTCGCTGCCGGCGGGGCTCAAGATCGCGACGTTTGACGACTACCCCTGGAACCATGTGCTCTTTGGTGGCGTGACCACGGCCGCGCAGGACACCCTCACCATTGCCGAGCGCGTGGTCGAGCGCCTGTCCGAGCGCATCGACGTTGTCACCACCACGGTGGGCGAGGCCGCAAAGCTGGCGCCCAAACGCATCGAGATCCCCGGCCACATCGAACACCGCGCATCGACCTCGCGCTAACCGCTCGTTCGCAACGGCCTGTTCGCGCACGTTTTTTGAGCGCTTGATACGCTTTAACCCTGCGGAAACATTTTTCTGCGATAGTATCTGCGATATAGACCAGTCGAAACCCGCCCGAAAGAAAGGGGAGCGACATGAACCAGCAGAACATCGATTACGTACTCCGCTCCGTAGAGCAGCGTGACATCCGCTTTGTGCGTCTGTGGTTTGTCGACATTCTCGGCCGCCTCAAGAACTTTGCCATTAGCCCCGAGGACCTCGAGGTCGCTTTTGAGGAGGGTATTGGCTTTGACGGCTCTGCCATCGAGGGCTTTGCCACGCCCGAGGAAGCCGATATGCTGGCGTTTCCCGATGCTTCGACCTTCCAGATCCTGCCGTGGCGCCCGAGCCACAACGGCGTCGCCCGCGTGTTCTGCGACGTGTGCACTCCCGATTGCAAGCCCTTTGCCGGCGACCCGCGCGATGCCCTGCGCCGCATGTTCCGCAAGGCCGAGAAGGCCGGCTATCTGCTCAACGTGGGCGCCGAGCTGGAGTATTACTACTTCCCCGACGAGCACACCCCCGAGCCGCTCGACAACGTGGGCTACTTCGATCTTTCGGTGAGCGATGCCGCCCGCGACCTGCGCCGCAACACGGTCCTCACGCTCGAGAAGATGTCCGTGCCCGTGGAGTACACCTTCCACGCCGCCGGCCGCTCGCAGCACGGCATGAGCCTGCGCCACGCCGAGGCCCTGAGCATGTCCGACGCCATCACCACGGCCAAGCTCATCATTAAGCAGCAGGCCTACGAGAGCGGCTGCCATGCCTCTTTTATGCCCAAGCCGTTGGCGGGCGAGGACGGCAGCGCCATGTTTTTGCATCAGTCGCTGTTCGACCACGACGGCAACAACGTCTTTTGGGGCGAGGATGACGAGAAGTACCACCTCTCCGATATTGCCAAGCACTACATGGCCGGCATTCTGGCACACGCGCGCGAGATCAGCGCCATCACCAACCCCACGGTCAATTCGTACAAGCGCATCACCACGGGTGGCGACTCCGTGCCGCAGTACGCCACGTGGGGCCTGCGCAACCGTGCGAGCATGGTCCGCATCCCGGTCTACAAGCCCGGCAAGCAGCTGTCCACGCGCATCGAGCTTCGCAGCCCCGACCCCATGGCCAATCCGTACCTGGTCAACGCCGTCACGCTGGCGGCTGGTCTGGACGGCATCGAGCGCAAGCTGGAGCTCCCGCCCGAGGCAACGGCCGAGACGCTCAAGCTCACCGACCGCCAGATGCTCGAGGCCGGCTACACGCCGCTGCCGCGCTCGCTCAAAGAGGCGCTCGACGTGTTTGAGGACTCGCAGTTTATGAAGGATGCCCTCGGCGAGCACATCCACAGCTTCTTCCTCAAAAAGAAGCGCGACGAGTGGCATAAGTTTGAGTCCACGATCACCGAGTGGGAGATCAAGCACTACCTGGCGAACTCCTAATCGCGCTGGCTTGTTCCAGTACGATTGAGCTCATTTCTTTGGAGGCCGATATGTCCGAAAAGAGTGCCCTGTTCATGGCGCGCACGACGCGCTTCCACGAGTTTGCCCGCAGCTTGACGACCACCCTGGGTGTCGAGGTGAGCCTTGCCACACCCGATTCGCCGACTGCGGCGCACGACTTTGACCTGCTGATCCTCGATTCCGACGGCATTCGCAGCGACCGCATCGATCAGATTGCCAAGTGGCTTGACGATCGCGGCGGTGTCCCCATGCTGGTGATCGTCGACGACGAGGCGCTCGGTACCCTGCGTCTGCCCAATCACGCGCATGCCGACTTTGTATGCCCCACGGCGACGCCCAACGAACTCAAGGCTCGCGCGCAGCGCCTGATGGGCGAGGAGGAGACCGTCGCCGCCGACGATGTGCTCAACATCGACAACCTCGAGATCAACCTGGCTACCTACCAGGTGACGCTCGATGACGAGCCCATTGACCTGACGCTGATGGAGTACTCGCTGCTGAGCTTTTTGGCGACGCACCCCAACCGCGCCTACAGCCGCGAAGTGCTGCTGCACCGCGTGTGGGGCTTTGAGTACTGCGGCGGCACGCGCACCGTCGACGTGCACATCCGACGCATCCGCTCCAAGGTGGGCCCGCAGATCGCGGCACATATCACCACCGTCCGCGGCGTGGGCTATCTGTTTAAGGACTAGATTTCCACCACAAAGGGGCAGACGCCTTTGTGGTGGTTTCGCCGCATGCGTGGATTCCTTTCGGGTCTGCGGCAGAACTTAAGCCTTCCTAAAAGATTGCGTTCTCATACACGTACGCCCGCATATTGGGGTACAACTCAACGTGAACAATGATGGCCCGCCACATGTTTGGCGGGCCTTTGGTTATTTGACGAAAGGATCGCAGCTATGAGCGAGAACGATTCCCAGCGTCCCCAGGATGCGGGCAACGCCGGCGAGACGCAGCAGCAGCCGCGTGTGCAGGTGGAGTCGACGCCTGCCGACAGCAACATTCCCTACGTGCAGGCCTACGACACGCAGACCGGCAAGCCGCTGGGCGGTGCGCAGGTCGTGAACAAGCACACAGTGGTCAAGACCAAGACCAAAAAGCTGCCGATCTTTATTACGGCACTCGCCGGCTGTGCCTGCGGTGCCCTGCTGGTCATCGCGCTCATTATGAGCGGTACGCTCGATATCGGTGGCGGCAAGAATGCCGTGACGGCGGGTGCTTCGGGTTCGTCGACGCAAAAGATCACGATCGACTCCGAGGACACCACACTTGCCGAGGCCGTTTCCGCCAAGGCCCTGCCCTCCGTGGTTTCCATTACCGCCACTTCGAGCGGCAGCCAGAATGGCTCGCTTTCGCAGTCTGCCGACGAGTCGGATAGTTCGGGCAGCGTCGGTTCGGGCGTGGTGCTCGATACCGAGGGCCACATCCTCACCAACAACCACGTGGTCGATGGTTACGACCAGTACGTGGTGACCATGGACGACGGCACCACCTACGAGGCCGAGTTCGTGGGCAACGACGCCTCGAGCGACCTGGCCGTCATCAAGCTCAAGGACGCCGACGCCTCCAAGCTTACGCCGATCGAAATTGGCGACTCCTCCAAGCTCAACGTTGGCGAGTGGGTTATGGCGATCGGCTCGCCGTTCGGCAACGAGCAGTCTGTCTCCACGGGTATCGTGTCGGCGCTCTATCGTTCCACGGCCATGAGCTCCACCAGCGGTAACACCATCTATGCCAACATGATTCAGACCGATGCCGCCATCAACCCGGGCAACTCCGGCGGCGCGCTCGTCAACGACAACGGTGAGCTGGTGGGCATCAACTCGCTCATCGAGAGCTACTCGGGCTCCAGCTCGGGTGTTGGCTTTGCCATTCCGGTCAATTACGCCAAGAACATTGCCGACCAGATCATCGACGGCAAGACGCCGGTGCATCCGTACATGGGAGCTACGCTTTCGAGCGTCAATGCGCTTAACGCCCGCACCAACAAGCTGAGCACCGATAGCGGCGCGTATGTGGCGAGCGTCGTTGAGGATGGTCCTGCCGCCAAGGCCGGCATTCAGGAGGGCGATGTCATTACCAAGCTGGGCGACGACGAGATTACGAGCGCCGATGGCCTGATCATCGCGCTGCGCAGCCACGAGGTGGGCGAGAAGGTCGAGATCACGCTCATGCGCGGCAAGGAAGAGAAGAAGGTCACGGTTGAGCTGGGCTCCGATGAGGAGCTGCAGAACCAGCAGCAGGACGACAGTTCGACCGACACCGGCAACGGCGGTATTACCGACGAGCAGCTGCGCCAGTACCTGGAGGAGCTGCTGGGCCAGCAGGGCCAGGGTCAGGGCTACGGCCAGGGTTACTAACGAGCCATTTCGCACATGCCGAAGCCAGAGGGGCTGTCCCATCAACGCGGGACAGCCCCTCTTTTCTTATTAATCCGTTGGGGACGGAGGAAAACGGATCACTTGTGGCTGGCAAGAGGCCTGGTTCGTAATGGTCTGGACAGTTAGTTCAGATACGTATAAATCTGGGGCGGTCGCGCGCGCAGACGTGGTGTAAGAGTGTCCTGAGGTCCGTCGCTGCAAGTCCCGATGTTACTCCTTCTTGAGGCCGTGCTTCTCGACTATCTC
>JAGZQF010000045.1 GCA_018382295.1 Collinsella sp. | reverse complement strand
GAACTCGTCTACCTGAGCTCTTCGGGCAGCGCGGATCTCTATCCCACGCTATCGGCCATCGAGCACCTTGCTTTCGTTAGGGAGGCGTGGAAATCGGCCGCCGACATCGACTCGCTCTGCGACTCCCTCGGAATCTCCCCATATCTCGACAAGCCGACCCGTAAACTCTCGACAGGAATGAAGCAGCAGGTAAAGCTTGCCATGGCGATAGCGACCGATTGTCCGTACCTCATCCTCGATGAACCGCTGAACGGCCTCGATCCGGGAAAACGGAAAACCTCCTGCGACGCGATGCGCAGCGAAGTGGCGCGGGGACGCAGCGTGCTCATTTCAAGCCATCTACTCGACGACCTGGCAGACCTTACCAACTCGTTCTACTTCATCGAAGCCGGCACGCTCGTGGAAAAGATCAAGTCGTCCTCGCAGACGCTCAAGCAGGAATACCTCGATACATACGAGGGAGGTGAATGACATGAAACTATTTGAACAGCTGAAGTCCAATGCGTCGCACATGGCTGTCTACGCCATCCTCGTGGCAACGGCTTTATGCGGAATCGCGGCACCCGTCTATGCGCTCAACGGGGAGAAAGGCGATGTCGAACCCGCGTACATGGCTTCGACGGTTAAGGACCGGTACAAAGCCTTCTCTGGAGACACGTTTTACGTAGCAGAGTACGACACGACCTACCGTCAGCTTCGCTACAACAAGGGCTACGACTATCTAGGCGCAGAGGCAATCAGCTATACGTCGGGTTGGTACCGCTCCAACTATGGACACATAACCCAGTTCAAGTGTAACTACCGTGTGTACAACTAAAGCAACCGGCCGGGACGAGGGGTGACGCAAAAGCGTCGCCCCTCGTTTTTAACCATGTCAACTGAACCTAGTTCAGTTTGGTTGATTTCCGATCTCAGCCGAACACATTGAGCGGAAAGGCCGTTCCCGCAGTCAGTCGAACGTCCCCGGGGCCCTTCTCAGGCCCCGGGGACGGCATTTTCCCAGTTGAAGGAACGGTGGAGATGTGTTTCGATGGGTCAGATTCGTGTCGTTCCGAAAAGACCGTGAACCTTTTGTGGGACACGCGGCGCCGTGGTACCATAGCCGAGTTTGTTGTCTTGGTCGGAAACCAAGACGCCTTATGCGCTGATCGGTAACCAGCGCCTGACCAATAAGGAGTCCTACCATGAAGCAGGGTATCCATCCCCAGTATGTCGAGTGCACGGTGACGTGCTCCTGCGGCAACACCTTCAAGACGCATGCTACCGTGTCCGAGATGAAGGTCGAGCTTTGCAACGAGTGCCACCCGTTCTACACCGGCCAGCAGAAGTTCGTCGACACCGGTGGACGCGTCCAGCGCTTCGCCGACAAGTTCGGTGGCGCCGCTGCCGCCCAGCTCAAGAAGGCTGAGGAGGCCAAGGCTGCCAAGGCCGCCAAGGCTGCTGAGGCCGAGGCTGCTCGCAAGGCCGCCGCTGAGGCTAAGGCTGCCGAGAAGGCTAAGCGTGCCGCTAAGTTCGCCGAGGAGGCTGCCAAGCAGGCCGCCGAGGCTCCCGTCGAGGAGGCCGCTGCCGAGGCCGAGACCACCGAGGCCGCTGAGTAAATAGCTCGCCGCGGAATCGCTCGCATTCATGGCATGAGGGCCGTGCATCCATTTGGGTGCACGGCCCTTTTCTTTTTGATTAGTGCAAACTAACCTGTCCCCATGGCATCAAATGGCGGAGAGGCGGCGTTTACCCAGATAAACCCTCCAAAATTAACCTATCCCATTGTGGCAGGTTGGTCGTAGTTATTACGTGGCGGTCGAGCTCGACCGTATAGGCCGCGCCTTGTTTGGCTAAAGTACAATCATCTGTGTTTAACTCGCCCGCAGCTGCACGGCGTGGGCGATGGCCAAAAAGGAAAACCACATGGGATTCATGTCAAAGCTGCTGTCCTTTGGATCCGATAAGGACCTTAAGCGCTACTACAAGATCGTCGACCAGATCAACGGTCTTGAGCCCCAGTTTGAGAAGATGACCGAGGAGGAACTCCGCGCCCAGACCGATAAGTTTCGCGAGCGTTACGCCAACGGCGAGTCGCTCGACGACATGCTTCCCGAGGCCTTTGCCACCGTGCGCGAGGCTTCCAAGCGCACCATGGGTATGCGCCACTTTGACGTGCAGCTCATTGGCGCCATGGCGCTTCATGAGGGGCATATCGCCGAGATGAAGACCGGCGAAGGCAAGACCCTGGTCTCCACGCTGGCCGGCTACCTCAACGCTATTGCCGGCAAGGGTGTACACGTCGTTACCGTCAACGATTACCTGGCCAAGCGCGACTCCGAGTGGATGGGCCGCATCTACAAGTACCTGGGCATGACCGTCGGTCTGCTCCAGAACAACATGCCGCTCGAGCTCAAGCGTCCGGCCTACCAGGCAGACGTCACCTACGGCACCAACTCCGAGTTCGGTTTCGACTACCTGCGCGACAACATGGTCACCCGCCCCGAGCAGCGCGTGCAGCGCGGCCACAACTACGCCATCGTCGACGAGGTTGACTCCATCCTGATCGATGAGGCCAGAACGCCGCTCATCATCTCGGGCGCTGGCACCAAGTCCGCCAGTACCTACAAGGACTTCGCGCGTGCCGTGCGTGGCCTTGAGCGCGGCGAGGACGTGTCGCACGACATGCTTACCGCCACCGAGGACGTTGAACCCACGGGCGACTACGTCATGGACGAGGCCAAGCACACCATTGCTGCCACCGAGCGCGGTCTTAAGAAGATCGAGCGCCGCCTGGGTATCGATGACATCTACGCCGACCTTTCGGGTCAGCTGGTCAACCACCTGCAACAGGCGCTGAAGGCCCAGTACATGTTCCACCGCGACAAGCAGTATGTGGTCACCAACGGCGAGGTCAAGATCGTCGACGAGTTCACAGGCCGCATTATGGAAGGCCGCCGCTATTCTGAGGGCCTGCACCAGGCCATCGAGGCCAAAGAGGGCGTGCTCGTACGCGAGGAGAACCAGACCCTGGCCACCATCACCCTGCAGAACTACTTCCGTCTGTATGACAAGCTCTCCGGCATGACCGGCACGGCACTTACCGAGGATGCCGAGTTCCGCGAGATCTACAAGCTGCCCGTCGAGGTTATCCCCTCCAACAAGCCCGTGCAGCGCGTGGACCACGAGGACCTGGTGTACCGCACCATTCAGGCCAAGTACAATGCCGTCGCCGACGATGTCGAGCGTCGCCACGCCAAGGGCCAGCCGGTCCTGGTGGGCACCGTCTCCATCGAGAGCTCCGAGAAGCTGTCCGCCGCCCTTACCAAGCGCGGCATCGCACACGAGGTCCTCAACGCCAAGCACCATGAACGCGAGGCCCATATCGTGGCCCAGGCTGGTCGCTATGGCGCCGTGACCATCGCCACCAACATGGCCGGCCGTGGTACCGACATCCTGCTGGGCGGCAACCCCGACGAGTTGGTGCGCGAGCGCCTGGAGTACGAGGGCCTGACCATGGAGGACGTGACGCCCGAGCAGCTCGAGCAGTTTAACACCGAGGCCAAGGAGACTTGCAAGGCCGAGCGCGAGCGCGTGCTTGCCGCCGGTGGCCTGACCGTCATCGGCACCGAGCGCCATGAGTCCCGTCGTATCGACAACCAGCTGCGCGGCCGCTCCGGCCGTCAGGGCGATCCGGGCGAGACCCAGTTCTACCTGTCGCTCGAGGACGACCTCATGCGCCTGTTCGGCGGCGACAAGATGGACCGCGTCTCCAAGATGATGGTCACGGCCGACATGGGCGACGACATGCCCATCCAGCACAAGATCATCTCCAAGGCCGTCGAGAGCGCCCAGCACAAGGTCGAGAGCATCAACTTCTCCATGCGTAAGAGCGTCCTTGAGTACGACGACGTCATGAACAAGCAGCGCCAGGTCATCTACGCCGAGCGCAATAAGATTCTGGACGGCAAGGACCTGACCGACCACATCACCGAGGTCATGCACGACACCGTGTACCGCTGCGTGCAGGAGTTCTGCACCAAGGACAGTCACGATGGCGAGCGCGACCTGGAGGGCCTGCGCAAGTGGGTTGTGGAGCTCACCGGCCACATCGATACGCCGAAGTTCCCCGACGAGGATTATGAGGCCCTGGCTGCCGATGTCCTGGCTTACGTAGAGAAGTGCTACAACATGAAGGCCGAGCGCTTGGGCGAGGACCTGATGCGCGAACTCAACACCCAGGTCATGCTGCGCGTCATCGATACCCGCTGGATGAACTACCTGCAGGAGATGGACTACCTCAAGACCGGCATCGGCCTGCGCGGCTTTGGCCAGCGCGACCCGCTGGTCGAGTACAAGACCGAGGCCTACGGCGCGTTCCAGATGCTCGTCGACACCATGTACGAGGATTACCTGCGTACGGTTCTGCGCATCGAGATCAAGGCTGCCCCGCGTGCCGTGGAGCACAAGGAGGAGCCCGCGCTCGAGGGTGCGCGCTTCTCCGGTCCTGCCGAGGTCGATGGTGACAACGGCGACTCGGTGCTGCGCAAGCAGGCGCAGGTGCAGGCCCGCACGGCTGTCCAGGGTGGTCCGGCTACCGTCAACAACGGTGGCAAGGTGACCACCTATCGCAAGTCCGAGAGCGACGATCCGTACGTCAACGTGGGCCGCAACGACCCGTGCCCCTGCGGTAGCGGCAAGAAGTTTAAGTACTGCCACGGCAGGAATCGTTAATGGCTGAGGCTTTAGAGATAACGCCCGCCGAGCTGGACGCGTTCGCGGACCGGCTCGGCGAGGTCGAGTCGTATCTCCACCTGGACGAGAAGCGTACCCGTGTGACCGAGCTCGAGGCCAAAAGTGTTGCCCCTGGCTTTTGGGATGACGCCGACGCCGCCCGTGCCACCATGGAGGAGATCGCGCGTACCAAGGAAGATATCGCTGCCGTGGACACCGCGCGCGGCGAGCTTTCCGATGCCCGCGCCGCGCTGGAGCTTGCCGAGGAGATGGGGGATGACCCCGACGCCGTCGCCCTTCGCGAGGAGGCTACAGCCACGGCTGAGCGCCTGGCCCGTGCCATCGATGAGCTTGAGCTTTCGAGCTGGTTTACCGGTGAGTTCGATCACGGCGATGCCATTGTGACCATCAAGCCCGGACAGGGTGGTCTGGAGGCCCAGGACTGGACCTTCATGCTCTTTAAGATGTACATGAAGTACTGCCAGCGTCGCGGCTGGAAGGTCACCATCAACGACTGTCCCGCAGCCGAGGTCATCGGCATCGACCGCGCGACCTTTACTGTCGAGGGCAAGGACGCATTTGGCATGCTGCGCGCCGAGGCCGGCGTCCACCGCTTGGTTCGCATCAGCCCCACCGACGACAAGAAGCGCCGCCAGACCACGTTTGCCGGCGTCGAGGTCATCCCCGTGCTACCCGATGATATCGACATCGAGATCAGTCCCGATGACATCCGCGTGGACGTGTACCACGCGAGCGGCCCGGGCGGCCAGGGCGTTAACACCACCGACTCCGCCGTACGCGTGACGCATTTCCCCAGCGGCATTGTGGTCACCTGCCAAAACGAGCGCAGCCAGATCCAGAACAAGGCCGCGTGCATGCAGATCCTCAAGGCTCGCCTGTACGAGATTGAGCTCGAGAAGCGTGCCGAGGCGCTCGATGAGATTCGCGGACCCAAGACCACGATTGGTTTCGGCAACCAGATTCGCAGCTACGTGCTCTACCCGTACCAGATGGTCAAGGATCTGCGCTCGGGTGTGGAGACCAGCAATGTCGAGGCCGTTCTTGACGATGGCGACCTGGACCCGTTTGTTATTGGCTACCATCGCTGGGCCACCGGCAACGCCGATGCAGAAGGCTCGGAGGTCTAAAACATCGGGCGGCTTCAAACCGATGCTAAGCCCAACGGTTGGACGGGTTTGTATCCAGAATAAACCCTGCGCAGGGGTGGTTTTTGTCCGGCGAATCGGTAGAATCGAATACAAGAAGAAGTTCAAAGCGCATCCGTTTGGGTGCGCTTTTTTGAGGGAGGCAGCATGGCATATCGTCTGGACATCAAGCGCATTCTTTCGATGAATTTCTTTCACGACCTGCCCCAGATCATGTTGGGGTGTGCCTTGGCCGCCATCGCGACCGACCTGTTTTTGATTCCCAATGGTCTTGCCGCCGGTGGCGTTACGGGCCTTGCCACCATTATCCAGGCGGTCGGCGCGGCGCGAGGCGTGTCGCTTCCCGTCGGTATCCAGACCATCGTGATGAACGCCTTGCTGCTGCTGGTCGTTATGCGCGAGGGCGGCATGTTCTACGTGGTGCAGACCGCGACGGGCTTTGTGCTGCTGGGCTTCTTTACCGATCTGTTCGCCCCGTTTGTAGCACCTCTGGCGGATGCGGACCTGATGCTTCCCGCCATGTGGGGCGGCATTATTACGGGCATCGGTTACGGCATGGTGTTGCGTGCCGGCGCCAACACCGGCGGCTCGGACACGATTGGCCAAATCATTTCGCGTAACACCTCGCTGCCGGTGGGCTCGACCGTCATGGCAATCGACGTTGCCGTGTGTGCGCTGTCGGCTCCGGTCTTTTCAATCGAAAACGCACTATATGCAGGCCTTTCGATGGTCATTAGCGGCTATGTGATCGATGCCGTGGTCGATGGCGGCAACAAACGCCGTATGGTACTCATCATCTCGGATAAGTTCCCTGATATCGCTGCCGATATCATGTATGGCCTGGGTCGTGGTTGTACCAAGTTTAAGGCGACTGGCATGTATTCGGGTGCCGAGAAGCCGGTGATTATGGTCATCGTGAGCCGTCGAGAGCTCAATACCCTCAAGACGATCGTGCGCGAGCGCGATCCTCACGCCATTGTGACGGTCGCTGACGTTACGGAAGCCTTCGGCGAGGGATTCAAGGACATTAGCGCGTAGGGTCGACTGCGTTCCATCCAAAAGACGTTCACATTGATAAACCGTTTCATCAGCGGTTCTGCCTGCTAAATTGTTCAAATAATGATAAAAACTCTGGTAAAGCCATCAGTTTCCAGCATAATGAATGACGTACGTGCATTGCGGCTGTGTTGGGATTACCTTCGGTGCCGTGCGCATTTTGTCTAATGAGGATGAAAGGAAGGCACAATGAGCGACGAAGAGCTCAAAAAGGTTGCCAACGAGGTAAGGAAGGGCATCGTCACCGGCGTGCACGCTGCCAAGTCCGGCCATCCGGGCGGTTCGCTCGGCGCTGCCGACATCATGACCTATCTGTACTTTGAGGAAATGAACGTCGACCCGGCCGATCCCCGCAAGGCCGATCGCGACCGTTTTGTGCTCTCCAAGGGCCATTGCGCTCCGGGCCTGTACGCCGTGCTCGCCGAGCGTGGGTTCTTCCCCAAGGAGGATCTCGAGACGCTGCGCCATATCGGCAGCCACCTGCAAGGTCATCCCAACATGAACGACACCCCGGGCGTCGATATGTCCACCGGCTCGCTCGGCCAGGGCATCTCCGCCGCCGTGGGCATGGCGGTTGCCGCCAAGCACTGGGGCGATACTTACCGCACGTACGCCCTGCTGGGTGATGGCGAGAGCGAGGAGGGCCAGGTCTGGGAGGCAGCCATGTTTGCCGGCAACCAGCAGCTCGATAACCTCTGCGTGATCGTCGACCACAACGGCCTGCAGATCGACGGCCCCGTCGAGGAGGTCAACGACCCCATGCCGCTCGCCGACAAGTTCCGCGCCTTTAAGTTCCACGTGGTGGAGCTTGCCGACGGCAACGATTTCGATCAGATCCGCGCCGCCTTTGCCGAGGCCCGCGCCACCAAGGGTCAGCCGACCGCCATCATCGCCGAGACCATGAAGGGCAAGGGCGTTTCCTTTATGGAGAACCAGGTTGGTTGGCACGGCAAGGCTCCCAACGATGAACAGTTTGAGCAGGCCATGGCAGAGCTCACGGCCGCCGGAGAGGAGCTCTAGGATGGCAGACGTCAAAAAAATCGCCACGCGCGTAAGCTACGGCGAGGCCCTCGTCGAGCTCGCCAACGAGCACGATGACTTTGTGGTCCTCGACGCCGACCTGGCCGCCGCCACGCAGACCGGCAAGTTCAAGGCCGCCTGCCCCGACCGCTTCTTCGACGTGGGTATCGCCGAGAGCAACCTGATGGGCGTCGCCGCCGGTATCGCGACCACCGGCCGCGTTGCCTTCGCGAGCACCTTTGCCATGTTCGCAGCCGGCCGCGCTTTTGAGCAGGTCCGTAACTCCATCGGCTACCCGCACCTCAACGTTAAGATTGGTGCCACGCACGCCGGTATCTCGGTGGGCGAGGATGGTGCCACGCACCAGTGCTGCGAGGATATCGCCCTCATGCGCGTCATCCCCGGCATGACTGTGATCGTTCCTGCCGACGACGTCGAGGCCCGCGCCGTGACGCGCGCCGCCTACGAGTGCGACGGTCCGGTGTACATGCGCTTCGCTCGTTTGGCCTCGCCGGTTATCAACGACCCCGAGACCTACAACTTCGAGTTGGGTAAGGGCATTGTCATGCGCGAGGGCGCCGACGTCACCATCATCGCCTGCGGCCTGATGGTCGGCGAGGCTCTCGAGGCCGCCGAGCAGCTCGCTGCCGAGGGCATCGACGCCGAGGTCATCAACATGCACACCATCAAGCCCATCGATGCCGACCTGATCGTCAAGAGCGCCACCAAGACCGGCCACGTCGTGACCGTCGAGGAGCATTCTGTAATCGGTGGCCTGGGCAGCGCCGTTGCCGACGTCCTGTGCGAGCAGTGCCCGACGCCCCTCAAGAAGATCGGCGTCAACGACACCTTTGGCGAGTCCGGCCCGGGTGCCGAGCTCTTGCACAAGTATGGCCTGGACGCCGCCAACATCGTGGCGACCACCAAGGAGTTCTTGGCATAAGGCAAGGCGGATCTCAAGGACTGCTTCGCCAGAACTATGGAAACCCGGCAGGGGCGCTCTCTTGGAGAGCGCCCCTGTTTCAGTTCAAGACTTTAGTCTGCTGGCCGCGCAGCGGCCAGCTTTAAACCACCCGCTACGCGGGTGGAGACAAGCGGCTTTACAAAGCCACCCCTCCGGCCGA
>JAGZQF010000005.1 GCA_018382295.1 Collinsella sp. | reverse complement strand
GGCGACCAGCGCGCTCATGTCGAGCTCGATGAGGTCGCGGTCGCGCAGGGTGCTCGGCACGTCGCCGGCCACGATACGCTGGGCGATGCCCTCGACGATGGCCGTCTTACCGACGCCCGGCTCACCGATGAGCACGGGGTTGTTCTTGGTGCGACGGGATAGGACCTGGATGGTGCGGCGGATCTCGTCGGTACGGCCGATGACCGGGTCGAGCTTGCCGGCGCGGGCAAGGTCGCAGATGTTGCGGCCGTACTGCTCCAGCGCCTCAAACTGGGTCTTGTCCTCGGCAGACGTCACGCGATCATCGCCGCGCAGCTCCTCGTAGACTTGCTCGATGCGCTCCTTGGTAACGCCGGCGTCGCGCAGCACGCGGCCCGCCTCGCCCTTATCCTCGGCAAGCGCCATGAGCAGATGCTCGGTCACCACAAAGCTGTCGCCCATCTTGGTGGCCTTCTTTTCGGCCTTTTCGATGACGCGGACGAGTTCGTTGGAAAGACCCATCTGCTGACCCTCGCCCGAAACCTTGGGCGCATGATCGATGGCATCCTGCGTGGAACGCGCGAGCTGGGCGGGATCGGCGCCAATGCGCTCGATGATTACGGAGATGTTGCGCTCACCGGCACCGAGCAGGGCAGACAGCAGGTGAATCGGCTCCACCGCGCCGGCCTGCGCGTCGGCAGCCGTGCTCATGGCGGTCTGCAGCGCCTCGCGCGACGTCATTGCTAGCTTATCGATTCTCATGGAATCACCTCTCTTGGGGCGGCCACCCTACGGGGCGGCTTCACGTTGTTCGAGAAGTATTGTTGCCAGCTTTACGCGTTCTTATACACAAATCTAAGTCTCTATATATAAGATTTTCTGAGTGATTGAAAGATAGGGGGCAGGCGCGCTCACCCGCTACGGCCTCTTCCCCTTACCATCTCAATCTGTAACATCTAGCGGCCGTTTTTGACCTCAGATGTTACAGATCGAGATGAAATGTTCAGTGTTACAGATCGAGATAAACAGAAGACGCCCGAATCGAAAATCTCAATCTGTAACACCAAGCCCACTTTTAACGGCCCAGATGTTACAGATCGAGACAGACCAAAAACCACCACAAAGGGAACAGGCACCTTTGTGGTGGTCGCAATCTCTACTCTTTCGCCGAGCCCGTGCTTCCCGATTCGGCGGTCCAGGATATCTCATCCTCGAACAGCCATGTACGGGCAGATCCACTATCGCGTGCAGTCTGCGGGTCGGGCAAGCAGGTCTGTTCATAGGCATCCTGAATGCACTGACCCATAAACTCGTTGAGCTCGGTCTGGTCGCCCTCCATGACATAGGCCGCATCGCCGTCCATGATGTAGATGCCCGGACCCTCATTGCCCTCGTAGCCCGGATCGTACGAGACATCACATAGCCTGGCGCCGTTCGCAGTGTCCAACTCGATGGATGAGTAGCACCCACCAACCATGTCATTCGCTTTTGCTTGATAGGACGCATATCCGTACCAACGCTTAAAGGTTTTGCCCTTGAGTAGCTCGGTTGCTTTGCTGATCAGGCTCGCGTCCATGGTGTAGCGCATGGCCCCAAGCTGAATGAGCGGATAATTGCTAATGCCCAGCGCGGCAGGCTGCTCATCAAAATCAACAGTAATGGTCTCAGGTTTGACGTCGTCGGTCAGGAGTTCGACAGATTGAGTCACAGGCTTGACCACCGGCTCCGTCGCCGCAGCAGGTAGAAATGCCATGCTAACAACGCCCACACCAACCACGGCGATTGCAAGCGCCAAGACAGTCAATCCAATACGGACAGAACGGCTCACGGCAAAACACCTCACAATGCAAACCTTCGCCATTTGCTCTAATGATACCGCCAGCCAACACTATCACCAAAAGAAGCCGTCCACTCCCCACCACCACGAAGGAGACAGACACCTTTGTGGTGGGTTTCGACGCTAACGGTCGACCATCTCACGCCATGAGATTAAACTTAATTTGTTATCTGAATATATCTATTTCTATCTATCCTCAACAGCTTTTGTCTCACGCCCTTTTCTTTTGGTATCGCCTCGCCCTTCGATCTTTGCGGGATGATCGACGCCGGCTCGCGTGCCACCTCGCTCTCCTTTGTCTGCCGTGGCGTGTTCTACGAAGATGCAATTCCCACCGGAAGTTGGCAGTCAAAGTTGCCACTGCTCGGTCAGATCGACGGATGCTCCCCCTATTTCTGCCTTGAACCTCAGACGCTAAACTATCTGATTGACGACCAGCCACTCGACTCCATCACCCTCGCCTACGACTACGCACCAAACACCGATGAACGCCACATGAACCAGGTCCTCGACAAGATGCTTGAACAGTGCGGGCTCACCGAGGAGGCCGGTCGAACCATCTATAGCGACCAGAAATTAAAGCGAACAGAACTCCGCCGTGTCGGAAAAATCGAAGGACGAAGTGGGACCGCCTACTGGCAGGCCTGGGCAATACGCGACAAGAGCGAATTCGGACACAGCACCTATATGGTCACCGTCTACACCAAAGACGGAATTAAGGACAATGTTGACGATTTCGCGTCGTCCAAACTCGGCATCCCCAAAACAACCAAACCCGCCACCCCAGATGAAATCCTGTAGAGACGCTCATTAGAATGTCGTTCAGCGAGCACGGCGGCATCGAGCTCGCCCCCACCTCCACGAAAGGGACAGGCACCTTTCTGGCGATTTTCGGCTCCGGCACTCAACATCTCGATCTGTAACATCTAGCGGCCGTTTTTGTGTTACAGATCGAGATAAACAGAAGACGCCCGAATCGAAAATCTCAATCTGTAACACCAAGCCCACTTTTAACGGCCCAGATGTTACAGATCGAGACAGGCCGAGAACCACCACAAAGGGCCCCTTTGTGGTGGTCGCGGTCTCTACTCCTTCGCCGAACCCGTGCTTCCTGATTCGGCGGTCCAGGGCATCTCGTCCTCGAACAGCCATGTACGGGCAGACCCGCTATCGCGTGCAGCCTGCGGGTCGGGCAGACAGGTCTGGTCGTACGCGTCCATCTCGCAACGATCCAAAAAATCGACCACCTGCTGCTGGTCGCCTTCAAGAATGTAGGTCACGCCGCCATCTTGGATATAGACGCCGTCCCCACCTCCGGCTTTTGCGTATTCCGGATTGTAGTTAACGGTGCGCATCAGTTTGCCATCAGATGAATACAGCTTCAGCGTTGTATGGTAGCCACCGTTCACAAAACCACGTCGGCGCTCATAGGCATCCCAACCGTCCCAGCGTTTGAACGAACGCCCGTTTAGCAAGTCCAGCGCCTGTCGGGACAACTTCTCGTCCTTGGTATAGCGAGACGAGCCAAGTTCAATCATGGGGTAGTTGCTTATACTTAGAATGCCCGGCGTTTCCTCGATATCGAGCGTTATCTCATCGGGCTTTGTAACGTCCGAAATCATTTGCCCGGGCATCGATGCAACAAGGGACGCCATCTCGACCGTCTGCTCAACCCCACTCGGCCCATAGAAGATAAGCGAGCCAAATAGGACCACGCCCGCAGCAGCGACGACGCAAGCCACCAACAGCAACAAAACAGAAGTGCAACGCTTCATCTTCAACTCCACAAACGAGAGTGTTTTGAGCTCACTTTAAAGCGCCAACTTCATACTGTCAATTCTAGATAGCATATGAACAAAGGCGCACTCCCCCATAGAGGAGAGTTGCAACCTCGATTTTAGCGTCCCTCAAGACCCAACGAGAACGCAGAAATGTAGCCCGGGGCTTACCCTTTCCCGAACGCGACCCTCGCGAAGCGCGTGAGCGGGCGGGGAAGGGTAAGCCCCGGGCGGACAATTAAGTGCGTTACTCGGCAGCGGCCTTGAACTTGTTGTAGTTGATCAAGCAGCCGGCCTTGACGATGGCACGCTCCTCTGCCGTCATATCGGCAATGTAGAGCTCAATCTGCTCGACCGTGCCGTCGGCGCGCACCACGTAGGCAGCGATGTTCTTCAGGTCGCCATCGAGCGCGGCACGGATACCCGGCACAAAGACGTAGTCGCCCACCTCAAAGTTGGGCTCCGCCTCCATCTGGAAGGGCACCATGCCCCAGTTCATCACGTTGGAGCGATAGCGCTTGGTGGCGTACTCGTGGACGATGTTGGCCAGGCCGCCAATCACGCGCTGGCAGCTCGCGGCCTGCTCGCGGGCGGAACCGTCGCCGGGCTTCTTGGCATAGAGCATAGAGCCGTACTCGGTCGCCTTGGCATCGGCCGTGACACCCGCGCCGGCCAGTGCCTCAAACACGCTGGCAAGCTCAGCATCGAGTGCCGCCAGGTCGCCCGCGGCCTCGCCGGCAACGCGGCGCTTCTCCACGGCGTCGACCTCCCGGCCCACGTAGGCCGGGTCGCGGCGGCTCAGCGTAAACTCAGCCAAGCCCAGCGGGTTGGAGCGGAAGGAGCTCGTCTCGCCCGAAGGAATGAGCTCGTCGGTCGTGGTGACCGGGTCCATGATCTTGGAGCACACCTTGAGCAGGATATCGTCGCCGAGGGGCTCCATCGCGGGCCACGGCTTGATGTTGGGGCCTTCGACCAGCTCGTCGGCCGGCTCAGCCTTGCCAAAGCCCCAGTACACGCGCTTCTTGTACGGCGCGTCGTCAAAGGTGTACTCGCAGGCCTCGTCCCAAGTCTCCTCGGGTAGGTCGGTCGCCGGCGTCAGGACGCCGCCGTTGGCAGCCGTCGCCGCAATGGAGCGAGCGTCCATCAGAGCCACGGCGCTCAACTGGCCATTGCCCGGCTTGGAGCCCTCACGGTTGGGGAAGTTGCGCGTAGTGTGGCGGATCGAAAGGCCGTTGTTGGCGGGCGTGTCGCCGGCGCCAAAGCACGGACCGCAGAACGCCGTGCGCACGATCGCGCCGGCCTCCATAAGGTCGTAGATATAGCCACGACGCGTAAGTTCGAGCGCCACGGGCTGGCTCGTGGGATAGACCGACAGCGAGAACTCGCCGCAGCCGGTGTTGGCGCCCTTGAGCACGCGGGCAGCCTGAACCACGGAGTCGTAGTTGCCGCCCGAGCAGCCGGCGATGACGCCCTGCTGCACGTGCAGCTTGCCGTCGACGATCTTGTCGAGCAGGCTAAAGTGCGTCTTACCCTCGCCGATCTTGGCGGCCTCGAGCTCCACCTCGTGCAGGATGTCCTCGAGGTTCTCGTTGAGCTCGTCGATCTCAAAGCCGTTGGAAGGATGGAACGGCAGCGCGATCATAGGCTTGATGCTCGACAGATCGACCTCGACGCAGCCGTCGTAGTAGGCGACATCGGCGGGCTTGAGCTCGCGGTAGTCGTCGCCGCGGCCGTGCATGGTCAGGAATGCGTGCGTGTCCTCGTCAGTTGCCCAAATGGAGGAAAGGCAGGTGGTCTCGGTGGTCATGACGTCGACGCCGTTGCGGTAATCGGTCGTCATGCTCGCGATGCCGGGGCCCACAAACTCCATGACCTTGTTCTTAACGTAGCCCTTGGCAAAGACGGCGCGGATGATGGCGAGCGCCACGTCGTGCGGGCCGACGCCGGGGCGCGGGGCACCCGTGAGGTAGATGGCAACGACGCCGGGATAGGCGACATCGTAGGTGTCGCGCAGCAACTGCTTGGCCAGCTCGCCGCCGCCCTCACCCACGGCCATGGTGCCTAGGGCGCCGTAGCGGGTGTGCGAGTCGGAACCCAGGATCATCTTGCCGCAACCGGCAAAGTTCTCACGCATAAAGGAGTGGATGACGGCGATATGCGGCGGGACAAAGATGCCGCCGTACTTCTTGGCCGCAGAGAGGCCAAAGACGTGGTCGTCCTCGTTGATGGTGCCGCCCACGGCGCACAGCGAGTTATGGCAGTTGGTGAGCACGTAGGGCAGCGGGAACTGCTCCATGCCCGAGGCACGCGCCGTTTGGATGATGCCGACAAAGGTGATGTCGTGGCTCGCCATGGCGTCGAAGCGAATCTTGAGTGCCTCGGGGTCGCCGGACGTATTGTGTGCCTGGAGGATCGAATACGCGATGGTTCCGCGCTTGGCATCCTCGGGCGTCTTCGTAATGCCGCGCTCGGCAGCCTCGGCCGCAGGCACGACCTCGCTGCCGCCGCGCAGGTAGATGCCGTCCTCGTACAGCTTGACCATACTGTCTCCCACTCTGCCCAAAAGATTTGGGCGCATAGCATACATTCGTTCAATATCGTGCCATAGAACGGTTGCCAGCGGGTTACGAATCTGTACGTTCACTTTATCTCAGTAAAGTAAAGGACGTGCCGGTCGAAGGCCGGAAGATTTTGTGCAAGAGCGTCCCTTTCGACTAGTCATTTAAGAACGTCCAATGACTACCCTACCGCATCCGGAGCAAGGCAGCGCCGCAGGTAGAGGACGGACAGCGAGCGACGTCCAGAGCGAACAAGTTGGCATGAAAAAGGCAAGGCATAGACCTTCTGGTCATGCCTTGCCCTTTGAATGACAAATTGTCGCTCTGGGCGGCGTGCAGCGTCAACTGGTCCGCCGTTCGTCAGAACGGCGGAACCTACAGATCCCCGCCGGCGCCCAGCAGCTTGCGCATGACCTGTTCGGGGTTAACCGAGCCGTCGCGCGGGGCCAGGGCGGTGATCTTCTTCTGCATCTTGTACTCGTGCAGCTCTTCCTCGAGCTGGCGTACGCGGGCGCGGAGCTTCTCGTTCTCGCGCTCGCGCTCCTCGGCACGCTCCTTCATATCGAGGATGCGCACCACGCCGGCAAGGTTGATGCCCTCGTCGGTCAGTTGGTTGATGAGTTCCAGACGTTCGATATCGGCACGCGAATACAGGCGTGTGTTACCGCCCGAGCGCTGAGGATTCACCAGGCCCTTGGACTCATAGACGCGCAAAGTCTGCGGGTGCATGCCGGTCAGCTCGGCCGCCACGCTGATCATATACAGCGGTTTGTTCCTATTGTCCTCGGCCATGCTACCTGACCCCTTTCCGTCTCGTTATCGTCCATCATAAGCCCGCGGGCGCGGGCATGCGCCACGGCCGCCCTAGAACGTCGCCTTGTAACGGTTGACCTTCTCGCGATAATCGCGCGTGTCGGCCTCGCGCAGCCTGGTCATGGCATCGCGCTCATCGTCGGACAGGTTCGTGGGAACCTGCACCTTGATCCATCTCCTTAAAGCGGAACTTCTTGCCCGTCTGGGTGCCAGCGGGCACCTTCAGACGAACCGTCGCGCCGCCGGGCGTGGGCACATCCACCGTGCAGCCGAGCGCCGCCTCGTAGACCGAGATCGGCACCTCCATGGTCACATCGGCACCCTTGCGCTTAAACAGCGGATGCTCCTCCACATGCGTGGTCACGACCAGGTCGCCGCGCTCGCCTCCGGCAACGCCGTACTCGCCACGGCGCTTGTAACGCAGCTTGCCGCCGTCGACCGCACCCGCAGGCACCGAGACCGTGATGGTCTGCTGCTCGCCCGTCGAGGGAATGCGGTAGGTGACCTTGTGCGTCACGCCGCGGAACGCGTCCTCGGCCGTTACGTCGACAGTCAGCGACAGGTCGCCGCCCTTGCGCGCGCGGTTGCGGCCCGCGCCCGCACCGGCAGCGCCCGCGGCCCCGGCAAAGCCCGAGCCCCAATCGCTGCCCCAGGCGCCGTTGCCGCTAAAGATGCTGTCGAAGATATCGCCCCAGCCGCTCGCGCCGGCACCGGCGCCGTAGCTACCGCCATACGCGCCGCCCGCGCCCGGCATGCCGCCGAACATGAGCATCTGGTCGTACTCTTTGCGCTTCTTCTCGTCCGAAAGCGTCTCGTAGGCCTCGCTAATCTCCTTAAACTTGGCCTCGTCGCCGCCGGCATCGGGGTGATATTTTTGCGCGAGCTTGCGAAACGCGCTCTTGATCTCTTTGTCGGAGGCGCTCTTGGATACGCCCAGGATGTCATAGAAGGTTTTGCCTGCAGCCATCGTAGCTCCTCTCCTGTTATATCCGCCGCCCCTGCGGACGGCGGCTCATGCTGTCATATGGCACTTGGCCAGAAAGGGCCCCGGGTGTTGCCCCGGGGCCCTTCTCAATTACTCCTCGGTGCCCTCGGCCGTATCGGCCGTGGCATCCTCGGGCGCCGCTTCGGGCTCCGGTGCGGGGCGCTTCTCGCCACCGTAGGTCACCGTCACCATCGCGGAACGCAGGATGCGGTCCGCCATGCGGTAGCCCTTCTGGTACACGTCGTTGACGGTCTCGTCGTACTGCGATGCGTCCTCGACACGACCCACAGCCTGGTGCTCGAGCGGATCGAACGCCTCGCCCTTGGGGTCGATGGGCTCAACGCCCTCGTGCGCAAACACATCGAGCAGCTTGGCATGCACCGCGTCAACGCCATCGACGAACTGCTTAAAATCGTCGGAAAGCTCCTGGCTACGGGCATGGTCGATCGCACGCTCGATATCGTCAACCACCGGCAGCAGCGCGGTGACGAGCTTCTCGGTCGCGCGCTCGCGCTCGGCGATGCGCTCGTTGGCAGTGCGGCGACGGAAGTTCTCCCAGTCGGCCTGCAGACGGGCGGTGCGCTCGGTGGCGTCCTTTGCCTTGTCCTCGGCGGCCTTCTGAGCCTCTGCCGCAGCATCGAGCTCATTGCGCACGTCGGCAAGCTCTTTCTGAGCCTGCTCGAACTTGAGCTTAAAGTCGTTGTCGGCGGCTTCTTCACCGGCGCGGATAGCGGCTTCCACCATCTCGTCCTCGGTCATCGTCGCCTCCTTGTTGGAATCCTCTACTTGGTTCTCGGCAGCCTCGGCGGCCGGGGCCTCGTTGGCCTCGGTAACGTCTGCGGCCTCTACGGGAATCTTCACGTCCTTCTCCTCAGAGTCAACGGGGGCGGCGCCAGCGGCGGCCGCCTCCGTGCGAGCTTTACGGGCGGACATGATTATTTGTCCTCGTCGTCCACAACCTCGTAGTCGGCGTCGACAACGTCATCGTCGGCAGGCTGGGCACCAGCGGCACCGTCGGTCTGCTGCTGAGCGTCGGCGTAGACAACCTGGGCCAGCTCGTAGGCCACGGACTGCAGGGACTCGCCGGCGGCCTTGATAGCCTCGACGTCAGAGCCCTCGAGCGCCTTCTTGGCGTCGGCGATAGCGGTCTCGGCCTTGGACTTCACGTCGGCGGAAACCTTGTCGCCCAGCTCGTTGAGGGTCTGCTCGGTGGAGTAGCACAGGCTGTCGGTCTGGTTGCGGACCTCGACCTCTTCCTTCTGCTTCTTGTCCTCCTCGGCATGAGCCTCGGCGTCCTTGACCATACGATCGACTTCGTCGTCGGAAAGCGCGGTGGAGCCGGAAATGGTGATCTGCTGCTCCTTGCCGGTGCCCTTGTCCTTAGCGGAGACCTTGACGATGCCGTTGGCGTCGATGTCGAAGGTAACCTCGATCTGCGGCACGCCGCGGCGGGCAGCCGGGATGCCGGTCAGCTGGAACTTACCGAGCGACTTGTTGTCGCGAGCAAGCTCGCGCTCGCCCTGGAGCACGTTGATCTCGACGCTGGTCTGGTTGTCGGCAGCGGTGGAGTAGACCTCGGTCTTGGAGGTCGGGATCGTGGTGTTGCGGTCGATCATCTTGGTCATGATGCCGCCCATGGTCTCGACGCCCAGCGACAGCGGGGTAACGTCGAGCAGCAGGATGCCCTCGACGTCGCCGGTGAGCACGCCGCCCTGGACGGCAGCGCCGTCGGCAACGACCTCGTCGGGGTTCACGGACATGTTGGGCTGCTTGCCGGTCATGGTCTTGACGAGCTCCTGGACGGCGGGCATACGGGTGGAGCCGCCGACGAGGATGACCTCGGTCAGATCGGAGAGCTTAAGCTTGGCGTCGCGCAGGGCGTTGGTGACAGGCTGCTTGCAGCGCTCGAGCAGGTCGCGGGTGATCTTCTCGAACTCGGCGCGGGTCAGCGTGTAGTTGAGGTGCAGCGGGCCGGACTGGTTCATGGTAATGAACGGCAGGTTGATGGTGGTCTGCTGGGCGGCAGAGAGCTCCTTCTTGGCGTTCTCGGCGGCCTCCTTCAGACGCTGCAGGGCCATGGGGTCCTGACGCAGATCGACACCGTTCTCCTGCTGGAACTTATCGGCCATCCAGTCGATGACGCGCTGATCCCAGTCGTCGCCGCCCAGGTGGTTATCGCCCGAGGTGGACAGAACCTCAAACACGCCGTCGGCGAGGTCGAGGATGGAGACGTCGAAGGTGCCGCCGCCCAGGTCAAAGACCAGGATGCGCTGGTCGGTGCCTTGCTTGTCCAGGCCATAGGCAAGAGCAGCAGCGGTCGGCTCGTTGACGATACGCTTGACGTTGAGGCCGGCGATCTTACCGGCGTCCTTGGTGGCCTGACGCTGGGCGTCGTTGAAGTAAGCCGGGACGGTGATGACGGCGTCGGTGACGGTCTCGCCCAGATACTTCTCGGCGTCGGCCTTCATCTTGGCGAGCGTCATGGCGCTCACCTGCTCGGCGGTGTAATCCTTGCCCTCGATGTCGACGACGGCACGGCCACCCTGGCCCTCCTTGACCTCATACGGCACGGTCTTGATCTCGGAGGTGCACTCGGAATACTTGCGGCCCATGAAGCGCTTGATGGAGAACACGGTGTTCTTGGGGTTGGTGACAGCCTGGTTCTTAGCGGCCTTACCCACGACGCGGTCGCCGTCGGCACGGAAGCCCACGACAGACGGCGTGGTGCGGTCGCCCTCGGCGTTCACGATAATGGTCGGAGAACCGCCCTCGAGAACGGCCATTGCGGAGTTAGTAGTACCAAGGTCGATACCAAGAATCTTGCCCATTAGAAATTCCCTCTCTCTTGTGCGTTCGCGCCGCGTCGGCGGACTGCCGCGCGACGCTTCGGCTTGTCTTTCAGGATGTAGTGTATCCCCTTATGGGCCGGAATATACAAAATCTAAGTCAATTCATATAAGATTTCTTATCTCTGAGAGTTTAGGTTCGTAAAGGCGCAGGTAGACGGCTTGTTTGAGTTCTCGATAGATCTATTGAGATCTATGTAGAGTTGGCTGAGGTTTGAGCTTGGAGCCGCGCAGGAGACTTTGGGGCGACCCGGGGAAAGCGCGTCCCGTTTTGAGCGGTGATTCTGGGATGCAGCTTCCGCTTGAAGGCTCAACCGGAAAATGCAGCCCAGTTTGAGCGTAGATTCCGGGACGCAGTTTCCCGCGGAGCGCTCAACTGGAAACTGCATCCCGTTTTGAGAGCGAATTCTGGGACATAGTTTCCGCTAAACGTCCATCGGGAAAGCGCGTCCCAGTCTGAGCGTCAATTCCGGGTCGCGCTTTCCGTAAGCACGCTCAATCGCCCTATATTTCAAGTCACCTTTAGCTAACATTTGCGCAGCTCAACGGCCCCACCTGCGTGTTTTTTAGTAAGCCGTGGCATACTCGGCGAACGGTATGAAGATGCCGGTCAGAGGGTATTGCAAACGGTCGCTCCCGTGGTATGTTTTTGCCCGAATCAAACCGACGCGCATCGCCTGTAGCGTCGGTCAACAGAGAGGAAACTACCATGGCTCATCCCGTAATTGATGCCGACGAGTGCATCGCTTGTGGCGTTTGCGTCGACTCCTGCCCCGCTGGCGTTCTGGAGCTCCAGGACGTCGCTACCGTCGCTGACGAGGACTCCTGCGTCGCCTGTGGCGCTTGCCAGGACGCTTGCCCCGCTGGCGCGATCACCGAGATCGTCGAGGAGTAACAACTCCCCCACTTGCACACTCAAAAGTACACCGTGCACAAAAAAGGAGGCCTCCGCATCGCCGCGGAGGCCTCCTTTTGCATTCGTCGTTACTAGGACAGATCGTCTTCGTAGGGCATTAGGTCCGCCAAGTAGCCTTTCTCCTTGAGCATCGCCTCGATCTCGTCGAGGGTTTGCTCGTCCTCCGCCGCGATGCGATGGAAGTGATAGCCGCTCGTCACCGTTAGTAGCGGGAAACTCTTGCCGCTCTCGATATCGTGCAGGTAGCGCTCAACATCGCGACGATTGCGGATGTCCAGGTCGGCCGTGATCTTGCCGTACACACGATGGTTGACGATCACGTTAAGCACGGCGCCACCCGCGTCGACGATACTCGTAAGTTCGTCGCCCGCCTGCTCCACGCTGTGGCGAACCTTGACCAAGCGCGTGGGCACGGCGGGGCTGCTGGGGGCCTCCTGCAGCACATAACCACGGTTGGTCGCCACGACATCGTGCCCATCGGCACGCAGCAGGGCAATATCCTGAACCACGATCTGACGGCTCACGCCAACCTCGCGGGCAAGTGCGCTGCCCGAAACGGGCTCCTTGGCCACCTCGAGCACGTCCATGATGGCACGGCGACGCTCGCGGGCGTTCATTATTTACCGTCCAGCAGACGCAGGTGCTTAAGCGAGAGGTCGAGGATCGGCGCGGAGTGCGTCAGGGCGCCCGAGCTAATAAAGTCAACGCCCAGGTCGGCGAGCGCGCGGATATTGCTGGCATCCACATTGCCCGAGCACTCGGTCTTGGCGCGGCCGGCGATAAGCTCAATCGCGGCAGCCATGTCGTCGTGGGTCATGTTGTCGAACATGATGATATCGGCGCCGGCCTCCACAGCCTCGCGCACCATGTCCAGGTTCTCACACTCGATCTCGACCGTCGTGGTAAACGATGCATGGGCGCGCGCCATCTCGATCGCACGCGTCACGCCACCGGCGGCGTCGATGTGGTTGTCCTTGAGCATGACAGCCGTCGACAGGTTATAGCGGTGGTTGCTGCCACCGCCGATCTCGACTGCCGCCTTTTCAAACACACGCATGCCCGGTGTGGTCTTGCGCGTGTCGACAAGCACGGTCTTGGTGCCCTCGAGCGCAGCCGCCATCCGATGCGTGTAAGTAGCGATGCCGCTCATGCGCTGCAGGTAGTTGAGCGCCACGCGCTCGCCCGAAAGCAACACGCGCGCGTCGCCGCGCACCTGACCCACATGGTCGCCGGCGTGCACCTCGTCGCCATCCGAGACATCGAACAACACGGAGCTCTGCGGATCCAGCAGCTCAAAGGTGCGGGAGAACACGTCTAGGCCGGCGATGATGCCATCGGCTTTGGCGATAAGCTCCACCGTGGCGGGGCGCGCCGTGGGGCACACGCTCGCCGTGCTCACGTCCTCAAAGGTAATGTCCTCGCGCAGGGCCTGCAAAATCAGATCATCGGCGACGAGCTTCATGGTAATGGGATTCATGGTCTATTCCTCCACGGCCTGCGTGCCGGCGGCACGGGCCAAATCATCGATTGACAGGGTGTCGGCGCTCAGGGCGCGATGACGGCCATCGAGCGCGGGCTCGCCCGCCTGCTCCACGGCCAGCGACTTGCCGGTACGCATATACCACGCGGCGCGACGACCCCAGACCAGCGCCTCGAGCAGGCTGTTGGAAGCCAGGCGGTTCTTGCCGTGAACGCCGTTGCAGGCCGTCTCGCCCGCGGCGTAGAGCTCGGGCATCGAGGTGCGGCCGTCCTTGTCGACCCACACGCCGCCCATAAAGTAGTGCTGCGTCGGCGTAACGGGAATGGGCTCGTCCAAGATGTCGCGGCCGTCCTCCAGGCAGCGCGCGCGAATGTTGGCAAAGTGCCCGGTCACCACGTCGCGCTCGACGGGGGCAAAGCTCAGCCACTCGTGCTCGGTGCCGTCCTGCTTCATCTGCTCGCGGATGGCGGCGGCGACAACGTCGCGCGGCTGCAACTCGTCGGTAAAACGCTCGCCGGCGGCGTTGAGCAAAATCGCGCCCTCGCCGCGGCAGCTCTCGCTGATCAGGAACGTGCGACCCGGCTGCGGCGAGAACAGACCCGTGGGATGGATCTGCACGTAGTCCAGGTGCTCCATCTTAATGCCATGCTCCTGAGCGATGTAGCAGGCGTCGCCCGTGAGCTGCGGGTAGTTGGTCGAGTGGTCGTACACGCCGCCAATGCCACCCGTCGCCCACAGCGTGTGGCGGGCATGGATCTTAAACGGCTCGCCGGCATGCGCGCCCTCAGCGGCATTTACCAGCTCGTCGGCGGGACGAACCGAGTTGTCCTCGTCCACGGAAACGGCGACGACACCGGCACACACCGTGTCGCCGTCACGCTCGCCCGTCAGGATGTCGGTCATGGCCACGTGCTCCAAAATCTGCACGTTGTCCAGCTTGCGGACAGCCTGAAGCAGCTTAGTCGTGATCTCCTTGCCGGTGATATCGGCATGGAAGGCAATGCGCGGACGGCTGTGTGCACCCTCGCGGGTAAAGTCGAGGCTGCCGTCGGCCTTGCGCTCAAAATCCACGCCCATCGCTAGCAGGTCGTTGATGACCGAGCGGCTCGAGCGGATCATGATGTCGACGCTCTCGCGGCGGTTCTCGTAATGGCCGGCGTGCATGGTGTCCTCAAAGAAGGCATCGTAGTCCGAGCCTTCGGGCAGCACGCAGATGCCGCCCTGCGCGAGCATCGAATCGCACTCGTCGACAGCGCCCTTGGAGAGCATGATCACGCGCGTGCTCGTCGGCAGGTTGAGAGCTGCGTACAGGCCCGCCACGCCGCAGCCGGCAATAACGACGTCGCACTCCATGTCGGGGTATTGTTTGGTTTCCACAGGAATCCTCTCCCTTGTAATGTGGCATAAGGGACCGTCCCTCATGCAACATTGTTCTAGCGTGCTGCGTACTCGAGCATACGGTCGAGCGTGAGCTTGGCCTGGTCTGCTGCCTCGTCCGAGACGCCGATCTGCACCTCGCCCTCGCCCGTCTCCAGGCAGCGCACGAGCTTTTCGAGCGTGATGAGGTCCATGTTGACGCAGGTGGGCTGCACCGCGGGGAAATAGAACTTCTTGCCGGTGCCCTGGCAGCGGCGCTCGAGCTCGTAGAGCACGCCGCGGACCGTCACGATGATGAACTCGCTCGCGTCCGACTCCTCGGCATACTTGATGATGCCGGCGGTGGAGCCGATGTAGTCGGCCTCGGCCAGAACGTCGGCCTTGCACTCGGGGTGCGCCAGCACGAGCGCGTCGGGGTGGGCCTCCGTCGCGTCGACGATCTGCTCGACGGTGATGATGTGATGGCGCGGGCAGTAGCCGTTGTTGAGGATGACGTGCTTTTGCGGCACCTGCTCGGCTACGAAGCGGCCCAGGTTTTGGTCGGGAATGAACAGGATATGCTGCTGCGGCAGCTCGGACACAATCTCGACGGCGTTGGAGCTGGTGACGCACACGTCACTCCAGCTCTTGATCTCGACCGTCGAGTTGACGTAGCAGACCACGGCAAGGTCGTCACCGTACTCGGCGCGGGCGGCGTCGACCGTCTCGCGCTTGACCATGTGAGCCATGGGGCAGTCCGCGCCCGGCTCGGGCAGCAGCACGGTCTTAGTGGGATTGAGCAGTTTGGCGCTCTCGCCCATAAACTCCACGCCGCACAGCACGATGGTCTGCTGCGGCAGGCTTTTAGCGAGCTTAGCCAGGTAGAAGCTGTCGCCGACGTAATCGGCAACGGCTTGGACCTCGGGCGCCACGTAATAGTGCGCCAGAATCACCGCGTCGCGTTGGATTTTTAGTTGCTGAATGGCCTCGACGAGCTCTGCGGGCACCAGCGCCGCGCGCTCCGTTGCCGTCGTTGCCGATGCCAGGCCGGCCGCAATATCGCGTGCAAGCTCCGATGCATCCATGTTCGCGCTCTGTGCCATCAAGGCCCCTCTCTTTTGGCGAATCTTGGGGCTTTAGTATGACACCTAGGTTTACAGCTGACAAGACAGCTGTAAACCTAGGTGTAAAGTTGAAATAAAGATTCAATCATGTGGCAGGTCCATTTTCGAACTGGCAAGCTGAGGATAGCCGGGCTTTCGATAGCGCAGGAGGCATCTTTCGCCACCGCAACACCGCTTGGCGCGAGCTGCACGCCGTGAGGCGCAAACGGTCCGCACCCCCGCAAGCGGCGCGTGCCCGATGTGGCAAAATCGAACTACTAAGGGGGCCCAGAATGCTCAAGATTATTGCCTGCGACGATGATGTCGCTTTTCTAGATAGACTGCACCGGATGATCGACCGTTGGTCGACCGAGACGGGCACGGCGGTCGATGTTGCGCTCGTCACGCGCGGCGAGGACCTGCTGGCCCGCCATGCCGCATCGCGCGCCGACATCATCTTGCTCGATATGATCATGCCGCTCGTCAACGGCATGGACACCGCACGCGAACTGCGCCAGGCCGACACCGCCGTGCGCCTGGTGTTCCTCACCTCGTCGCCCGAGTTCGCGCTGGAATCCTACGAGGTCCGCGCCTTCGACTATCTGCTCAAGCCCGTGACTTACGAACGCCTGGCGCGATTACTCGACGAGCTTTCGAGCATGCGCCCGGCGGCAACCGACGAGCTCGTGATCAAAACTTCCTTTGGCTACCACGCCCTGCGCCTGTCCGACATCGAATATGCCGAGGCGCGCAACAAGCACGTGGTCTTCCACCTGCGCGACGGACGCGATATCGAGGCACTCGAGTCGTTCCGCAGCGTCGAGGACCGCTTGGAGCAAAACGCGGTCTTCTTTAAATGCCACCGCAGCTACCAGGTCAACCTGCGCAATATCGATCACTTTGACCGCACGGACATCGTCATGCGCTCGGGCGCGTGCATCCCGCTTTCGCGCAGCTGCAAGCAGGGATTCCAAGACGCCTACTTTGCGGTGCGCTTTGGGGGTGGGAGACACTGATGGTCTCCTCGGTCGAAATGGTCCTTTGGGCAATCCACCACGCCACGACGCTGCTCTTTGGCGTCTTTGCCTCGGCGGCGCTGTGCGGTGTCGAGATCAACCGGCGTCATGCGCTTGAGCTGCTGGGGGTCGGCGTCGTGACCGGTGCCGCCTTCTCGATCGCCAATGCCGTCGGCGGCGAGCTTTTTGCCCGCCAGGTATATCCACTCGTCGTGCATCTACCGCTCGTCATCTATTTGTGCGCGCGCTACCGCCTGAGCCCGCTGCTTGCCGTGCTCGGCATTACGAGTGCCTATCTGAGCTGCCAGTTCAGCAATTGGATGGGCATCGCCGCCTTTGCCGCAACCGATTCTCAGATCGCGTACTATCTGGCGCGCATCGCGACCACACTCGCCGTCTTTGCCGTCCTGTTGCATTGGGCCGGCGACATCGGTCCACGCTTGGCGATTAAAAGCACCACCGAGCTGGGCATCCTTTTAATCCTGCCGCTCGTCTATTACGTCTTTGACTATGCCACCAACGTCTACACCACGCTGTTCCACTCGGGCTCGGTGGTAACGGTTGAGTTTTTGGCATTTGCGCTCTGTGCCTTCTATCTTATGTTTCTTGCCGTTACCTGCGCGAATACGAAGAAAAGGAAACCGCCGAGCGAGAGCGCTGGATGCTCGAAACCCGCGACAGCGCCGCCATCAAAGAGCTCGAGGCTTGGCGTCAATCTGGGCGCGAGCTGTCGATTCTTCGCCACGATATGCGCCACTTCCTACGCGGCCTGGCCGCTTTAATTGAGGAGGGCCACACCGACGAGGCGCTCAAACGCATCGACGAACTCTGCGAAGCCGGCGACCGCACCGCCGTACGCCGCTTCTGTGCCAACGAGACGGTAAACATCGCGCTTTCGTCATTTAACTCGGATATCAATAGAAACGGCATTACCGCCAACCTGCGCGCCGCCGTACCCGAAACCATCCACGTAGGTGACGCCGACCTGTTTAGCGTGCTCTCAAATGCCTTGGAAAACGCTATCACCGCTGCAAGCGCCGCGCCCCAAGGAAAGCGATTCGTCGACTTTGACCTGCGATTAGAGGACGGCCAGCTGCTGCTGTTAGTTTCCAACACGTTTGACCGCGCGCCGCGCATGGTCGACGGCATGCCCGTGACCCGGCATGCGGGCCACGGTTTTGGCACCAAGAGCATCAAACTTGCCGTGGAGCGCATGAACGGCAACTGTCAGTTCCGCATTAACGGCGATCGGTTTGAGCTGCGCGCTGTGATGTAAGGGCGCGGGCGCGACGGATTTGCGTTCCGCGGGTGCGACTCGCCCGCTCGGGGTCGTTTGTCGACGCGGGCTCGCTACAGCGGAGCGGCCGCCGGGGTCAGCTGCTTGATGTAGGCCCACATGCGTTGCTTAGCGGTCTTGTCGGTGAGTGCCGCCTCAAAGCCGTCGAGCGCGAGCACGCGGCGGCCCTGCACATGGGCGACCAGGCCGGGCTTGAGCATGGCAGTGTCGAAGTCATCGATCGCCACGAGCATGTCGGCGTAGGTCTCGCGCATGGCGTCAGCCGCGTTGTTGTCGAGCAGTAGCACCGCCTCGGGGTCCAAGGCCTCAAGCGCCTCGCGGAACAGCTCGCACGGCAGAGTCTCGCCCACCGCGACCACTCCGTCGCCCACGCCGGCGACGCTTGCCAGCACGCAAAAATCCTCGGGCGCGTAACCGATGGCCCCAAGCGCCTTGCGCAACGCCGCGCCATCCGGGCCGGCGGCAAGCTCGCCACCCGAACGCTCGGCCTCGTCCAAATCGCCTTTGACCAGAACGATCGGCGAGCACGCGTTGCCCGCGATACGCACGCCACGGACCGCAAGCGATGTGAGCTCCTGCTCGGCCGCCTGGGCGATGGCTTCTTTTTTCTGGCTTTGTGACGTGGACATGCGCTCTCCAATCGTTTGCGTGCCCACCATTATATAAAAGAGCTGCCCGCGAGTGGTTGCTTTGCGGGCGGCTGGGTATAAGCACGGTCGTACTGAGTTTTACGCGGCTGAGCCGCGTCACATTATGGAGGTCACCATGGCTGACATTAAGCAGATTACCCCCGAGAATTTCGATTCCATCGTTAACGACAGTCTACCCGTGCTGGTCGATTTTTGGGCACCGTGGTGCGGGCCCTGTCGATCCCTCTCGCCCATCGTTGACGAGGTTGCCGATGAGCTGGCGGGCAAGCTTGCCGTTGCCAAATGCAACGTCGACGACAACCAGGACCTGGCCATGAAGTATGGCGTCATGAGCATCCCCACGCTGATTGTGTTTAAGAACGGCGAGGAGATTGACCGCTCGGTTGGCGCTCTGCCCAAGACGAGGCTGCAGGCGCTGCTGGAGAAGCATCTGTAATACGCTTGTTACTTACCCGCCGTCTATGAGCGCTTTTGCACCGCTCGCCGGACTTCTGGATGCACCGAGTGCAACCACGGATAGTATGGTAATCACAAACAGCCCCCAGTGAACGGGTGCGGGTCGCACAGACTCGTACCCGTTTTCTTATGCAGCTGCGCGCAGAGCGGGCGTAGTAAAATCTGAACCACTGAACTGCCCCATACAAAAGGAGATTTCCCATGCATGATGTTGGAATGAACATGAGCCAGCTTGCCATGAGCGTCAAGCAGGTCGACGACACCATCGAGCTCGCTCACGAGTGGAGCCATCAGCTGCTGCATGCGACCGAGAATTTTGACATGGAGCGCATCGGCGCCAAGCTCGAGGCCGCCATGGCCGCGCTCCACGAGGCGCATGACGCGCTCGAGGGCTACGAGGAAGCCATCGAGGCCGACCACAACTCCGTCGGCTCCGTGAAGCTGGTGTAAGGTGGCCGAACACGAGCACTGCTGCGGGTACGAGCACGAGCATCCGCATGGGGCGGACGGTGACGCGGGCTGCCACTGTAGTGGCTCCGGCTCCGAGCTGGTCCGTTTTTCGGTTACCGCACCCGACGACCTGCTGCGCCGTTTTGACGAGCAGATCGGGCGCCGCGGCGACGTGGCCAACCGCTCCGAGGCCGTGCGCGATTTGATTCGCGCCTCGATCGCCAAAGAGCAGATGCGCACGCCCGATGAGCACGTTATCGGGTCGCTCACCATGATCTACGACCATCACACCGGCGATCTGACGCGCCGCCTGGACGAGGTGCAGCACGACTACACCGACGAGATCGTATCGACGATGCACGTGCATTTGGATCACCACAACTGCTTGGAAATCCTGGCACTCAAGGGTCGCGGCGAGCGCGTCTACGAACTAGCCGACCGCCTGCTGGGCCTGCGCGGCGTTAAGCACGGCGAGCTCACGTGCGCCGCCACCAAGCAGAGCCTGGGGCTGTAACAGCACACATTTCAACGAAGGAGGGTCGCATGCGACATGCGCATATCCATGTAACGGGCATTGTGCAGGGCGTTGGCATGCGACCGTTTGTGTATCGCGAGGCCATGGCACATGGCATTTGTGGATGGGTGCTCAATGCGGGCGACGGCGTGCATATCGAGGCGCACGCTTTGGCCGATGCGCTCGATGCTTTTGTTGCCGCGCTTTCTGAGCATGCGCCTGCGGCAGCTCGCGTTGAGCGAGTCGATATTGCGGATTTGGAGCCTGGCGGCTGGAGCGCTGCCGATGAGCAGGGCTTTCACATTGTGGCGTCGCAGGACCAGACCGCGCACACGACGCTCGTCTCGCCCGATATCGCCACCTGTGACGATTGCCTGCGCGAATTGTTCGATCCCGCCGACCGACGCTATCACTACCCCTTTATCAACTGCACTAACTGCGGCCCACGCTTTACCATCATCCGATCGCTGCCTTATGACCGAGCGGCCACGTCGATGGATTGTTTTCCCATGTGTCCCAAGTGCGCTGCGGAGTATGTCGACCCACTCGACCGGCGTTTTCACGCGCAGCCCGATGCCTGCTTTGATTGCGGGCCGCATATTACGTGGCGCGAGGCTGTAAACGGCAATGCGTGCGGGAATTCGTCCGCGACACCGGCCGTCGGCACCACACGCGAGGCCAGCGACGCTATCATCGAGCGCTGCGTTGAGCTGCTGGCCAGCGGTGGCATCGTCGCCATCAAGGGCCTGGGCGGATTCCATCTAGCCTGTGACGCTGCCAACGAGCAGGCGGTGGCCGAGTTGCGCCGTCGCAAACGCCGCGGCAACAAACCACTTGCCGTCATGGTACGTAGTCTTGCTGATACCGAGCGCCTGTGTCATATCGATGATGCTGAACGCGATCTGCTCGCTGGCAGTATCCGCCCCATCGTGCTGCTGCGCCGGCGCACTGTTAGCGAGGACAACGACGGTTCCCCCGACATCCTCGCCCTCGCGCCATCTGTCGCGCACGACCTGCCCGAGCTCGGCGTCATGCTCCCCTATACGCCGCTTCAACATCTGTTGCTTGCCGCGGCAGAAGTCTGCGGTATGCACGCGCTCGTCATGACCAGCGGAAACCTGAGCGAAGAACCCATCGAGACCGACGACGACCTTGCCTGGGAACACCTCGTTGCCGCCGGCATCGCCGACGCGTTGCTCGGTAACGACCGCGCGATTCTCTCGCGCTATGACGATTCCGTGGTGCGCGTGGTCGACGGCGCCGTTATGCCCGTGCGCCGCGCTCGGGGATATGCACCCCAGCCGCTGCCGTTGCCGGCGCTCGACGGCGCTCCGTCCTGCGTGCTCGCCTGCGGGCCACAACAAAAGGCCACGATTGCGCTCACACGTGAAGGGACGAACGGCGAGGCGCCCTGTTTTGTGTCGCAGCATATCGGCGATGTTGAAAACGGCGGGACCTTCGATGCCTGGAACGCCGCGCGCACGCGCTTGGAAGATCTCTTTGATTTGGCGCCCGCCGCCTTGGCCTGCGATGTACACCCCAGCTATCTATCGGGCCAGTGGGCGCGCGAGCAAGCGCGAAAATGCAATCTGCCGCTCGTCGAGGTGCAGCACCATCATGCGCATATCGCGAGCGTAATGGCCGAGGCCATCGCCGCGGGCCAGCTTACAACCGACGCGCGCGTCCTTGGCATCGCCTTTGACGGCACCGGCGCCGGCACCGATGGGACCATTTGGGGCGGCGAGTTTCTTGTTGCCAGCCTTGGCGGCTTTGAACGCGCCGCGCATTTGCGCACCTGGGCGCTCCCCGGCGGGGCGGCCTCCGTGCGCGACGCCCGCCGCAACGCCTTTGCCCTGCTCAGTGAGCTCGGTCTGCTCGAGCACCCAGGTGCCGCTCGGCTTTTGGACAGCCTCGACGAGCAAACGCGCAGCGTGACAGCCACCATGATCGAGCGCGGCATCAACAGCCCGCGTACCAGCAGCATGGGGCGTCTCTTTGATGCCGCGGCAGCAATTCTGGGCATCTGCGACAAGGCAACCTACGAGGGCGAACCCGCCATCGAGCTTGAGGCTGCCGCCTGGCGCGCGCTCGACAACGAAATCGCCCATTTTCCCGACAACAACGCCGGCTATTTCGCATCTGGCCCATCGTGGCTGGACGGCCCCTATGTTCTGGACCAGAAAGCACTCTTTGAGGCACTTTTGGGAGGAATTGAAGCCGGAGCGCCCGCCGACAGGCTCGCACTCGATTTCCATGTCTCCGTCGCGCGCTCCTCGGCGCGCATCGCCAGCGATATCTGCGTGCACGAGGGCATCGACACCGTCGCGCTCTCGGGCGGCGTCTTCATGAACCGACTTCTGCTTCAGCTCCTCGCCCGCGAGCTCAAAAGCGCAGGCCTTACTGTCCTTGTCCCCCACACCGTACCCGTCAATGACGGCTGCATCGCCTACGGTCAGGCAGCAGTCGCAAGCGCTCGTCTTGCGCAGGTTGCATCGCAGTAGGCTGTTCGGCCAGCCCGCAAGCCGCCGTCTCACAGGTGTAGCGCGTTTGCCCGCAGCGCCCGCGAGCGCTACCATCAACTGATGGATTATTGAGCGCCCGTCCAGCGCAAAGCGTATAAAAGGGGAACAATATGTGCCTTGCCGTTCCCGGTAAAGTAGTCAAACGCGACGACGACCTCAAGGCCACCGTCGACATGATGGGCATCGAGCGCCCCGTGTCGCTGCGACTCGTGCCGACGGCGCAGGTTGGCGACTATATTCTCGTACACGCCGGCTTTGGCATCCAGATTGTCGACGAGCAGGAAGCACAGGAAACGCTCGAGCTTGTTAATGCCATGTCCGAGCTGGTCGAAGAAGACCAGCTGACCACCAACCCGGCGGAGGCTTACTAGTGGCGCCCGAGCAGCCGGCGCGCTCCGGTATCGATTTCTCGGCATTCCGCGATCCCAAGCTGGCTCGCGAGCTCATCGAGCGCATTCATGAGCTTGTCGGCGACCGCACCATCAACCTTATGGAAGTCTGCGGCACGCATACCGTGAGCATCGGGCGCTATGGCTTTCGCTCCATTATGCCGGCCGGGCTCAAGCTGCTGAGCGGCCCGGGCTGCCCCGTCTGCGTCACCGCCAACCGCGACATCGACCACGCAATCGCGCTCGCCAACATAGACGGCGCCATCATCACCACCTTTGGCGACATGATGCGCGTGCCCGGATCGTCCACCTCGCTCGCTGCACAAAAGGCGGCAGGGCGTGACATTCGCATTGTGTACTCCCCGCTCGATGCACTCGACATTGCCGAGCAAAACCCCGATCGCCCGGTTATTTTTATGGGCGTGGGCTTTGAGACCACAACGCCCACCATCGCCGCCGCCATCTTGGAGGCCGAAGCGCGCGGGCTTTTGAACTTCTCGGTCTATTGCGCCCACAAGACCACGCCGCCGGCGTTGCGCGCCATCGCTAACGATCCCGAGACCGCCATCGACGGCTTTATCCTGCCGGGACACGTCGCCACCATCACGGGCTTGGCGCCCTTTAGCTTTTTGGTCGACGAATTCAATACCCCGGGTGTGGTCACGGGATTTGAACCGGTCGATATCCTGCAGGGCATCTGCATGCTGGTCCAGATGGTTGTCGAGGACAGGCCGGCGATTGACAACGCCTACCGCCGTGGCGTCAACGCAGACGGCAACCCCGTGGCGCGCCAGCTGGTCGAGCAGGTGTTTGAGCCATGCGACACCACGTGGCGCGGGCTGGGGCCGATTGCCAACTCGGGCCTTTCCATCCGCCCCGAGTTCTCGCGCTTTGATGCCCGCGTTCGCTTTGACGTTCCGATCGAGCCGACGGTCGAGCCGCGCGGATGCCGTTGCGGCGACGTGCTGCGCGGGGCAATCGCGCCGAGCGACTGCCCGTTGTTCGGCCACGCCTGCACGCCCGAGCATCCTGTTGGCCCGTGCATGGTGAGCTCGGAAGGCAGCTGCGCGGCACATTATCGTTATCATGACTAGCCCAAACACCCTCGATTGGAGTTTTCGATATGTCCCATAGCGTCACCGATAGCACTGTCCTGCTGGGCCACGGCTCCGGCGGGCAGATGATGAAGCGCATTATCGACGAGGTCTTTCTGGATGCCTTTGGGTCGCCCGAGCTGCTCGAAGGCAACGATGCCGGTGTCGCCGCCCTGCCCGCGAGCGGGCACATCGCCATGTCGACCGACAGCTTTGTGGTGACGCCGCAGTTCTTTCCCGGCGGCAATATCGGCAGGCTCGCCGTGTGCGGAACCGTCAACGATGTTGCGACCTCGGGTGCCAACGTGCGCTTCCTTTCGTGCGGCTTTATCCTCGAAGAGGGCTATCCTATGGATAAGCTGCGCCAGATTGTGCAGACCATGGCCGAGACGGCGCGCGAGGCGGGCGTCAAAATCATCACCGGCGACACCAAGGTGGTCGAGCGCGGCGGAGCTGACGGCGTCTACATCAACACCGCCGGCGTGGGCGAGGTTCCCGCGGGCGTGACGCTCAGCGGCGCCAGCTGCCAGCCCGGCGACGTCGTCCTGGTCTCGGGCACGCTGGGCGACCACGGCATCGCCATCATGAGCCAGCGCGAGGGCCTGGCGTTCTCGAGCAGCATCGAGAGCGACGCCGCGCCCCTCAACCACCTGATTGCCGACGTGCTGGCCGCCGCCCCCGACACGCGTTGCTTCCGCGACCCCACGCGCGGTGGCCTGGCATCCACGCTCAACGAGTTTGCCCAGGCCAGCGGCGTTGCCATGGAGATTGACGAGGACGCCGTACCCGTGCGCCCCGACGTGCAGGCCGCCTGCGAGATGCTCGGCTACGACGTGCTGCAGGTTGCCAACGAGGGCAAGATGGTCGCCGTGGTGCCAGCCGAGCAGGCCGACGCGGCGCTAGCAGCCATGCGTGCCGCCCGCTACGGCGAGAACGCCGCCATCATCGGTCGCGTGCTGCCGGTCGCCGAAGGTGCTCGTCCCGCCGTTCGCGTGCGCACCGGCTGGGGCTCGACGCGTATCCTCGACATGCTCGTGGGAGAGCAGCTGCCGAGGATTTGCTAGCGGACATGGCGCGCAGCCGCCGCAGTGCAACTCAAGGTTGTTACAGATATTCAGATTCCAGGCACGCCCGACGTGCAGGGCCAGTATCATGGGGTGCGCTTTACAACTCAAACGGCAGGAGCACCCATGGCAGCAGCGTTTTCCCATGTGATTTTTGATTTGGACGGCACCATCCTCAACACGCTCGAGGATCTGGCGGCCGCCGGCAACCATACCTGCGAGATGCACGGCTGGCCCACGTTTGCCGTGGACGAGTACCGCTACAAGGTGGGAAACGGCATGCTCAAACTGGTCGAGCGCTTTATGCCCGCCGAGTACGCGGGCGACGGCCGCGTGTTTGAGCAGACGCTTGCCGAGTTTAGGGCCTATTACGGCGAGCACAAGGAGGACCACACTGCCCCCTATGCCGGTACTATCGAGATGCTCGACCGCCTGCGCGCCGCGGGCGTGCAGCTTGCCGTGCTCACCAACAAGGACCACGTCTCGGCGGTTTCGCTTATCGAGAAATACTTTGGTTCCGAGCGCTTTGCGCTGGTGCAGGGCCGAGTCGATGCGTTTCCTCCCAAGCCCGAGGCGCCTGTTACGCTGCATGTGATGAAAGAGCTAGGCGCCGATCCGGCAACCACACTCTATGTAGGCGATTCCAATGTCGATATCCTGACCGGTCACAATGCCGGCCTCAAGAGCGCCGGTGTCAGCTGGGGCTTCCGCGGCCGCGCAGAGCTGAAAGCCGCCGGCGCCGACTACGTGGTGGACACCCAAGACGAGCTCTCGGCGCTGATTCTGGGCGAGTAGCGGGGCTGTCGCTCAACACGGCTGCATAGATTCTGTCGCGCGGAAAGCGCATCCCGTTTTGCCGCCCCAGAATGGGATGCGCTTTCCGGTTGAGCCTTGTCGGGGAAACGGCATCCCGTTTCAGAGCAATATTCCGGGTCGCACTTTCCACAACCCACCCCATCCGGAAACCGCGACCCGCTATTCGGCCAAATACCGGCTCGTATTTTCCCGAGCATTCGATGCAACGCTGGCGCAAGGAGTGTCCCCAACTGCCGGCAGAAAAGGAACGTCCCCAAGTGCCGCCCCAATGACTACCATGGCAACGCCGCAGGTAGAGGACGGACAGCGAGCGGGCACCAGAGCGAACAAATTGGCATGAAAAGAGGACGGCATAGACCTTCTGGTCATGCCGTCCTCTTTGAATGACAAGTTGTCGCTCTGGTGCCCGCGCAGCGTCGAGCAGTTGCGGCGTTTGGTAAAACGCCGCAACAAACTAGCTCAGCATCGCATCCATCATCTCGGAGTTGACGGAGTCGTCGGCAGACCACTCGCCGTCATCGTTGCAGGTGTACTTGAAGATAACCGTGGTCTTCCTGGGCTCGGTGGCCTTGGTCACATCGACCATCACCTGGCCGGCCATCTTGTACAGCTCGTCATCGGAAGGAACCGTGTCGAGTGCAGCGACCTTCTCCTGATACTGGGTGGAGAAGTCCTCGACGATCTTGTTCATGGACTTGCAGGTGATGGAGACCTCGGCGGTTGCAACGCCCTTGTCCTCGTCGACCGTCACGTCGCCGATCTCGTAGTCAAAGCCCTCGAGGTAGGTCTTGGCATACTCCTTGGGATCGATACCCAGCTGCTCGAACTCGTCGCCCGAAGCCTCCTCCAGGCCAGAGAGGAAATCGTCACCACCGTTTTTGACCTCATCGAACTGAGTCGTAAGGTCCTCGGTGATGAGCTCTTCGATCGAAGGGCCTCCGCAGCCGGAGAGCACGACCACGCACGCAACCAAGACGGCCATGAGGGGCGCAAGCAGCAGCTTCTTTTTCATGTTGTTCCTCCCAATAAGCGGCACCGCGCTTCCCAGACACGGCGCACGTTGTAATAAGTAAGCCCATACTATCCACTTATGAACACCCTCGACGGCACGAAGGCGCGGTCGGTTCGTTTTAGCGTCCGAACGGTTTGCAAGCCCGCCCAACGTGCAATAAAACACATCCGTACCGTGCAATAAAAAAGGGTGGCCGGACAATCCGACCACCCTTAGACATCATGCGATGCCGCGATTTACTTGCGGACGACCTTGACGATGGCGTCACCGGCGGCGACAGCGGAGTCGGCCTCGACGGCAAGCTCGACATCGGCGAACTCGGCGGTGTTGGACACGGCCACGACGACGCAGTCCTTGTAACCGGCAGCGGCAATCTTGGCGCGGTCGATCTTGAGCATGGGCTGGCCGGCCTTCACGACGTCGTCGGCCTTGACGAAGCCCTCGAAGCCGTCGCCGTTCATGTTGACGGTATCGACGCCAACGTGCACCAGGACCTCGATGCCGCTATCGGACTGCAGGCCCACAGCGTGACCCATGGTGACGGTAACCTTGCCGTCACAGGGAGCGTAGACCAGATCGTCCTCGGGCCACACGGCGCAGCCCTTGCCCAGGACCTCGCCACCAAAGACGGGATCGGGCACGTCGGCCATCTTGATGACCTTGCCCTTGACGGGCGAGCACAGCACGTCGGCGCCGGCAGAAGCAGAGATGGAGGCAGGAGCAGCGGCAGCCGCGGGCTCAGCCTTCTTCTTGAACATGTCAAACAGACCCATACGTTTTCTCCTCTTGATTAAGCGCAACGTAGTGCGCATGCCTATGGTGATTATAGTGCCAATTGGACCAAAAACTAAGGTGGGGAGTCGAATCGAAAACTCTGCCGACGTCTTTGTCCATCGGCGCCCGTTTTGTTGATTAACCCTCGATGAGCCCTAGGTGCACGAAGGCGTTCCAGATGCCGTCGTCGTCGACATTCGTGGTCACGAAATCGGCCGCCGGTCCGGCGTTCGTCAGAACGCCGGAACTCAATCGCCGGAACTCAATTACTCCAAGCCCTCGGTGCCGTTGGACTTGATGATCTTCTGGTATGCGAAGAAGCTGTCCTTGCGGCGGCGCTCGTAGGTGCCGGTGCCGTCGTCGTACTTATCGACATGGATGAAGCCGTAGCGCTTGCGCATCTCGCCGGTACCGGCGGACACCAGGTCGATGGGGCCCCACCAGGTGTAGGCGATCAGGTCAACACCATCGGCGACGGCCTCGCCCATGGCCTTGATGTGGCTGCGCAGATAGGCGATGCGGTACGGATCGTGAATGGAGCCATCGTCCTCGACCTCGTCGTAGGCGCCCATGCCGTTCTCGACCACCATCAGCGGAATCTCGTAACGGGCGTAAATCTCGTTGAGGGCGATGCGCAGGCCCAGCGGGTCAATCTGCCAACCCCAGTCGGTGGACTCCAGGTAGGGGTTTTTGCCGCCAAAAGTCATGTTGCCCTCGGTCATCTCGTGGTCCTTGTGGGTGCCCACGGTACCGGACATGTAGTAGCTAAAGGTGTAGAAGTCGACCTTGCCGTCGGCGATATCCTGCAGGTCGCCGTCCTCCATTGCGAGCTCGACGCCGTTCTCGGCCCAGAAGCGCTTGGCATAGAACGGGTACTTGCCGCGCACCTGCACGTCGGAGCAGTACCAGTTCATGGAGTTCATCTGCTGCTGCGTGGCGAACACGTCGACCGGATCGCACGTAGCGGCGTAGGAGAGGATGAAGCAGTCCATGTTGCCCATCTTGAACTGCGGGTAGTGCTCGTGAGCGTAGCGCACGACGCGGCCGCTGGCCACAAACTGATGGTGCAGGGCCTGGTAGCGCTGCTGAGCGGTGGTCTTGATGGCGCTCGCCGGGCCCTCGAAGCCCTGGATCAGACCGGTCTCCATCATGGCGCCCATGTCCATGGTGCCGCAGTTGATCTCGTTGAAGGTCAGCCAGAACTTGACCTTGTCCTGGTAGCGGTCGAAGACGGTCTGGCAGTACTTCTCAAAGAAACCGATGAGCTCGCGGCTTGCCCAGCCGTTGTACTTCTCGACCAGGTGATAGGGCATCTCGTAGTGCGAGAGGGTCACGAGCGGCTCGATGTTGTGGGCGCGCAGGCAGTCGAAAACGCGATCGTAGAAGGCGAGGCCGGCCTCGTTGGGGTGCGCATCGTCGCCGTTGGGGAAGATGCGGCTCCAGGAGATGGACATGCGGAACATGTTGAAGCCCATCTCGGCGAACAGCGCGATATCCTCCTCGTAGTGATGGTAGAAATCGATGCCGTCATGGTTGGGGTAGAAGCGGTTGGGGTCGATGTCGATCGTGATCTGACGCGGCTCCTTGTAGCTGCCGCCCAGGAAGTGGTCGTCGACGGAAGCGCCGCGGCCGTCCACGTTCCAAGCGCCCTCAAACTGGTTGGCGGCAGTGGCGCCGCCCCAATAGAAACCCTCGGGGAACTTGATGTTTGCCATGAGCATCTCCTTTGCATCGTGGGTCGATAAGCCGAGTATCGCCCATGCGGGAGACATGCGGAGGCGGGGGCGCCAAACCCGATACTTCTTTTCGCAGCGGCACCCCGCCGCCTGCCCGCCCCTGACACTTCCTGACACCTGCCAAAAAGGGACAGGTTTATTTTGGTCGGTTTTATCTGGGAAAACGCTGACGATAGGCAGCCGGCGTGCAGCCATAGCGCTCGGCAAACTTTTTGTAGAAGAAGCTCATGTTGGCATAGCCCGCCTCGCGCGCAGCCGCCTCTGCCGTGGCACCGGCGTCGAGCAGTGCCGCTGCGCGCGCCAGGCGGCCCTCCTGCACGAGCTGCATGAATGTGCGGCCTGTCTGACGCTTGAGTAGGGCGCTTGCGTAGTTGGGGCTCAGGTGCAGATGGCGGGCGAGGTCGTCGAGCGCGCAATCGCAGGCGTGACGCTCGATATAGCCCATAGCAGCCGCGACCTGCGCCGATGGCAGCGCGGGCGCGTCCGACCGCAGAAGACCGGCCTCGTAGCTTTGCATGAGCTCGACCAACAGCAGCTCAAACAGCCTCGAGACAATCTGGGGGCTCGCTGGCGTGGGGTCCAGACGCTCGCACAGCATCTCCTGCATGTAGCGGCGCACGCGACGGCTGCCGCCCGTATGGAAATGCACGTGTCCGCGGTGGTCGGTTTCGTCCGTGAGGGCGTTGAGCAGGAACCGCAAGACCGCGCTTGTGGGCGAAAGGCTTTGCTCCAGGCTACGGCGCAGCATTGGCCGCGAGATGATAACGCTCAGCATAATGTCGTGCTCGCCGAGCTCGCCTACGGCATGCGGGCAGGCGACATCGAGCAGGAGGACCTCGTTTTGAGCGAGCATGAGCGGCGCGCCGTTGACGATCTGCGGCGCTCGTCCTCGATAGATATAGCTGATTTCGACATAATCGTGGACATGTTCCGGCACGGGATTGAAGCGCGAGTTGCGAACAATCGATAGACCATCGGGCATGCCTTCTTGTCGTAGGGCGAGCGCTGGGTTGCCGATTTTACGGATATGCCGACCATCGACATCTGCTTGATTACCTTGACCGAGTGCATCGCTCCAGTCGTAATGGGCGCCCGCGCGATAGGCTCGCTCACTGTTGGTCAGCTCGAGCAGAAGGTTGTCCAGCCGTGCGATATCCATTACATCACCATCGTTGATTCGGTCATATTCTGCCGTGGTTTTGATATTAGCAGGGCTGCGCGCTCGGCGTACTCTGACTTCAATGAATTTGAAAGGCTGTTTTGGAGGAGCGTATATGGCGGCGTATTTTGAGCAGGTGCTTGGCGGCATCTACGACAACCACGTGCTTCCGTTCTTGTGGCTCAAGGGCGAGGCGCGCGAGACGATCACCGAGTATCTGGAGCAGATCGCTGGGGCGGACATCCGCGAGGTCTGCCTGGAATCGCGCACGCATCCCGATTTCTGTCGCGACGGCTGGTGGTCTGACCTGCGCTTTATCATCGGCGAGTGCAAGCGCCTGGGGTTAAAGATCTGGCTGCTCGACGACGCCCACTTCCCCACAGGCTATGCCAACGGCGCGCTTGCGGGCGATGACGTCGACCCCGCGCTCAAGAAAACCGTGCTCAAGCATCGCACGATTACGGTCGTTGGTCCCCAGCCGTCCACGACTATCAAGCTCGGTAATCTCATGGACCCCACCGAGCGCTTTGTGGGCGCAGCGGCTTTTGATGCCGCCGGTGCGCCACTCGATCTTGCGCTTGCTGTTGAGCATGGTGACGATGGCGCACCCGCCCGCCTGCGTTTTGACGCCCCCGCCGGCGTCACCACGATCGAACTCTACATCACCAGCCAAAAGACCGGCTTTCGCGATGAGTACATCAACATGGTCGACGCCGCCTCGTGCTACGTGCTCATCGACGCCGTCTACGAGCCCACGTTTGAGCATCTGGGCGACGAGTTTGGCAAAACGATCTTGGGCTTCTTTACCGACGAGCCCGGCTTTATGAACGAGAAGGGCACCACGCTCGACGATGCCTCTACCAGCAGCTTTATCGGGCGAAACGACTTGGCGCTGCCGTGGTCGGACGAGCTTGCCCGCCGCCTACATGATGCGCTTGGCGAGAATTGGCTTACCAAGTTGCACGGCCTTTGGACGCGCGAGGCAAACGGCGCCCAGGTTCGCCACGCCTATATGGACCTTGCTACGCAGCTCTACCGCAGCTGCTTTGACGAGCAGATTGGCGATTGGTGCCGCGCGCACGGCATTATGCACATTGGCCACGTGATCGAGGACAAGAGTTGCCACACGCGCCTGGGCCAGGGCGCCGGACATTACTTCCGCGCGGTCGCGGGGCAGGACATGGCTGGCGTGGATGTGGTCATCAACCAGCTTGCCCCCGGAATTGACCGCGGGCGCTACAGCTACTTCCACGGCGCATGGAACATGGAGTTCTTTACGTACGCGCTCGCCAAGTTGGAATCTTCGGCAGCGCGCCTCGACCCCAAAAAGCAGGGGCGCTGCATGGCCGAGGTCTTTGGCGCCTTTGGCTGGCACGAGGGCCTGCGCGAGATGAAGTGGATCGCCGACCATATGCTCGTCCGCGGTATTAACTGGTTTACGCCGCACGCGTTTAGCATGGCGCCCTTCCCCGATTGGGACTGCCCGCCGCACTTTTACGCGCACGGCAACAACCCGCAATGGCCGCACTTTGGCCAGCTCATGCGCTATATGAATCGCACGGCGACGCTCCTTTCGGAAGGCGCTGCCGCTCGCCCCGTCGCCATTCTGTACCATGCCGACGCCGAATGGGCCGGCAACGCCATGCCCGTCGAGCGCGTGGCGGCCGAACTCACGCGCGCGCAGATCGGCTTTGATTTTGTGCCGGCAGAGGCTTTTGAGAATGAGGAGCGTTACGAGGTTTCGATTGACGATGGGACGTTTGCCGTTAATGGCTGTCGCTACCAGGCGTTTGTTATGCCCGGGGCTTCGTTTATTGGCGCGGCTACAGCGGAAAAGGTGAGGCGCATGATGGCCGCGGGTGTCACGGTGCTCGCTGCTGACGAAGTGCCCGGCGCTCTTTATGACGCGGATGGCGCAGCCGATCTGGACGGGCTTACGGCAACGCCACTTGCCGATGTGGCGGACGCGCTGGCAGACGCGGGGCTGCAGACCGTTGTGACCGATAGGCCACAGCCCTGGCTGCGCGCACTTCGCTACAAGCGTGCGGGCGAGACCTATGTGATGCTAGTCAACGAGCATCCGCGTGAAAGTATTTGCTGTACGGTTGCACTTGCTCGAGGCGAGCGCCTTTGCGGCACGCGCCTCGACCTGCTGAACGGCACCGAACCCGTTGCGTTTGATGGCGCGTTGGAGCTGGCGCCCTTCGAGAGCTGCGTTGTTGTTCTGGGAACGGGCGACGAGGTCGGACTCGATGACGGGGCGAACACGAATGCGGATGATGCGGTTTGCCTTAGCATCGACGGACCGTGGACCGTTGCCCTCTCCCCTGCCGGCAGCGATGGAACCTTTGGCGAGCCGCAAAAGCTCGAGCAACTGTGCGACCTCACGGCCGAGCAGTTCGCCGGCATCTGCGGCACGTTCCACTATCGCACGTCGTTCGAGCTGACCGACGACCTCGCCCACACCGCCATTGACCTGGGGGATGTCTACGAAGTCGCAACACTCACGCTCGACGGACAAACGCTCGGCACGCGCATCTGCCCGCCCTATCGCTTTGCGACAGGCGCGCTTGCCGCCGGCACGCACGAGCTCACCATCGATGTCATCAACACACTCGACCATGCGATTCCCGACATCTTCGCCCTCACCGAGCCCGTCGCGCCCAGCGGTGTCCTCGGCCCCGTTACCCTTCTCGGGCAAAACCTGCCAAAATAAACCCGTCCCTTTTTGGCAGGTTTGGCGAGTGCGGGAGTTCGAATGGATATCAAACGCAAGATTACCGAGGCACAGGGCCTAACCCCTACCGAGCAGCAGCTCGGCATCTCGGCCCTCGCCATGGGCGAAGACATCCGCGGACTCTCCATTAAGGAGTTTGCCGCCCGCGCCAATGTTTCGGTCGCAAGCGTGCACCGTTTTTGCAAAAAGCTCGGCCTCGAGGGCTTTAAGGATCTCAAGGTCGAGCTCATCCGTCTGGCGACCGAAGCAGGCAACCGCCGCGACGTAGATATCAACTTTCCCTTCGATGCCACGTCCACGCCTGCGCAGGTTATGGAGCGCATGGAAGGGCTCTACCAGACCACGCTGGCCGAGACGCAGGAGCTGCTCGACCCCGCACAGCTCGACCACGCCGCCAAACTGATCGCGAAGGCACGGCAGGTCGACATCTACACCGGCTCGCACAACCTCTATCCAGCGGGGATGTTCCGCGACCGCTTGCTTTCGTCCGGCAAGAGCGCCACATGCTACAGCAGCACCGAGGCCCAGGTGCGCACGGCGCTCGCCTCGGATTCCGGCAATGTGGCGATCGTAATCTCCTACAGCGGCCTTGCGCCCAACCTCAAGGAAATCTTGCCGATCCTCAGCAGCCGACATGTTCCCGTCATTGTCATCGGCACACCTTATTGTGCGCGCCTGCACCCCGGCTTTGCCGCCTACCTCACGGTGAGCGACCACGAGAGCATGACGCACCGCATCACGCAGTTCGCCAGCCACATCGCCGTGCAATACGTGCTCGATTCGCTCTACAGCAGCTACTTCGCCAAAGACTACGCCCGCTGCGCCGAGTTCCTAGAGCGCTCGTTCCCCTACACCCGCCTCCCCGGCCTCAAATAACAATCCGGCCCCACCGCGCCTCCAATCGCCCTCCTAAGTTGCGGTGAAATAGCTCCTGTTTAGGCTCTAAACCAGCACTTTCAGGAACTATTCCACCGCAACTCGTTGGCGCAGGGGCATCGGGCGGACAGCGGGCTTTTACTTGCGAGGCGTCGGCAAAACAAAGAGTCCGTGCTGGTTACAGTAGAGGTACATTCTGCCGCGTCCGATGATATGAAAGCGCGGTTGCACCGATTGCTCAGGATTGCTCAGGATAGAGCTTCTTTAAACAGATGCCATCCATAGTCGCATATGCCACAAAGCTAATGTAATGATCCTTGGTCATGGGATGGTCGAGCGTGACGTACCAATCGTCCTCGATGCGCTCGATGGAAAAGGCGTGGTCCGCGTCCGGCTCTTCGGCCTCCTGGGGAAACATCGTGGAGCCGCAGCAGCTAAAGCTGCCTTCTCCGAGCGCGTGCACAACGTTTCCGCAGATAGGGCAAACGTAAAAGACGCCTTTGAGCATATTGCCTGCACGGTTGGCGTTGGCCCGAATGTCACCAGCCAAAAGCTCAGCCACGCTTATGCCGAGTCTCTGGGCCAAAGGCTCAACGAGGGAAATGTCGGGAAGGCCGCGGCCGGACTCCCACTTGCTGACGGCTTTATCGGTCACGCCAAGGCTTTCCGCCAGGGCGCGCTGGGTGAGGCCGCGATCTTCGCGCAGCCGCTTGATGGCATGTGCCGCCAAAAAAGTATGGGGGACATTGCTTTGCGGTGTCTGGTTCATGAGATGTCCGATCAGATTGGAGGAATGGAGCGAACCGGTTCAAGAGTCAGTATCCATTTGAAGACTGCCCTCGACAACCTACGCTGCGTAGACATGCACCGACCAAACGAGCGTGGATTTTTGGACACTCAAATCATGAGAGTGGATAATCTCCCACTTTGAGCCCCCCACACAGGCCAAAACCGGGAGATTACCCACGCTCATCTCTGACTAGTCATTGGGGACGTTCTTAAACGACTAGTCAAACAAGAACGTCCCCAATGACTACTGCCGCATCCGGGGCAAGACAACGCCGCAGGTAGAGGACGGACAGCGAGCGACGTCCAGAGCGAACAAGTTGGCATGAAAAAGGCAAGGCATAGACCTTCTGGTCATGCCTTGCCTTTTTGAATGACAAATTGTCGCTCTGGGCGGCGCGCAGCGTCGAGCCGTTACGCGGTTTGGAAAACCGCGTAACTACTCCCGGACTCCGTACTGCTCGTAGTAGGCGTCGATGGCGGCCTTGAGCTCGTCATCGATGACGACCTTGCCGTCGATCTCGTGGTTGTAGAGGGTCTCGACGACCTCGGCCATAGAGACGATGCTCGCGACGGGGAAACCGTACTTGGCCTCGATCTCCTTCTGTGCGGTGGTCACGCCGCCCTTGCCGACCTCCATGCGGTTGAGGGACACGATCAGACCCTTGATCTCGACATCGGCAGCAGCCTTGACCTTGGGATAGGTCTCATCGATGGACTTGCCGCTGGTGGTGACGTCCTCGACCATGACCACACGGTCGCCGTCCTGGGGCTCGTAGCCCAGCAGGTTGCCCTTGTCGGCACCGTGGTCCTTGGCCTCCTTGCGGTCGCAGCAGTACTTGACCTCCTTGCCGTACAGCTCGTGGTAGGCAATCGCGGTCACGACGGCCAGGGGAATACCCTTGTAGGCAGGCCCGAACAGCACGTCAAAGTCGTCGCCAAAGTTATCGTGGATGGCCTGGGCGTAGTACTCGCCCAGCTTCTTGAGCTGATAGCCAGTCACGTAAGCGCCGGCGTTCATAAAGAACGGGGACTGACGGCCGCTCTTGAGCGTAAAGCTGCCGAACTTAAGGACGTCGGACTCAACCATAAACTTGATGAACTCTTGCTTGTAAGCCTCCATGTGGGCTCCTCTCGTAATTGCGTACGTGCCCTCCAGTTTAGCGCAGGCAGGGCGCGTTGCGGGTGCGCTTTCAGGCCACGGCATTCTGTAAAGGCTTTGTCAGGGGCAATGGTTTTCCGAACAATGGGGTTGACACGATAAACCCCCTCATCAAGAATACGGGCGGATTCAAACGGGTACGAGATACCCAAAGCGCGCAGCGCCCGGCCTTAAGGAGGTGTGCCATGGAAGGCAGTCATAGTCGAAAAACCTGCATGTCGCCCTCGGCACGCCGCGAGGATTCCGCACACGCATAAGCGCCACGAACTAATCGCCAAAACCACCACAAAGGTGCCTGTCCCCTTTGTGGTGGTTCGCGAGCATGACGTGAGCGACATCTAGGTTTTTTGAAGCACATACGACACGTACGCTAACTCCCTTCAACAAGGAGGACCCTATGCTGATGCTCAAAACCGCCACGGTACTCGAAGCCATCTCCAAGCGCCGCCGCACGGCGCGCCCCGCCGCTCACGCCGGCCTGTCCAAGAACACCGTCTTCGCCGCCACCCATAGCGCCGAGGACACCCTCGTGCTGCTCGACGCCACGGCCGACGGCCTCACCGCCGAGCACGCCGCCGAGCGCCTGAGCGCGGTCGGCCCCAACACCATCGAGGCGCCGACCAAGACGCTCGCCCGCCGCATCGCCGACGCATTCATCGATCCCTTCGCCGGTATCCTCGCCGCGCTCGCACTGGTCTCGCTCTACATCGACGTGCTCGCCGTGCCCGAGCCACAGCGCGACCCCTCCACGGTCATCGTCATCGGCATCATGCTGCTGGTATCGGGCGGCATGAAGTTTATCCAGGAAGCCCGCAGCGGCAATGCGGCCGAGGCCCTCAAGGACCTGGTCTCCAACACCTGCTGCGCCCTGCGCGACGGCGAGCGCATCGAAATCCCCTTCGATGAGCTTGTCCCCGGCGATGTGATCCGCCTCTCTGCCGGCGACATGGTGCCGGCCGATGCCCGCATCATCACCGCGCGCGACCTGTTTGTGATCGAGTCCGCACTCACCGGCGAGAGCGAGGCCGTCGAGAAGAGCGCTGCCATCACCGTCGTCGAGGGTGCCGACGGCTCCGCGCTGCCACTCTCCGCCTGCAAGAACATCGTCTTTACCGGCACCTCCGTGCAAAACGGCACCGCCATGGCGCTTGTCGTTGCCACCGGCTCGGACACCTACCTGGGCGGCATCGCCAAGATGCTCAACGGGCGCGGCGAGAAGAGCGCGTTTGACCGCGGCGTCTCGAGCGTCTCCATGTTGCTTGTACGCCTCATGCTCGTTATGGCGCCGGCCGTCTTTGCCATCAACGCCGCCACCAAGGGCAACGTCATCGATGCGCTGTTGTTCGCCACGAGCGTGGCCGTGGGCATCACGCCGCAGATGCTTCCCGTCATCGTGACCACGAACCTGTCGCAGGGCGCCAAGGACCTCGCCCGCCGCCAGGTTATCGTCAAGGAACTGCCGGCGATCCAAAACCTCGGCGCGATGGACGTCCTGTGCTGCGACAAGACCGGCACCCTCACCGAAGACCGCATCGTGCTCGAGCGCTACCTCAACACCGACGGCATCGAAGACGCACGCGTGCTGCGCCATGCGTTTTTGAACAGCTTCTTCCAGACCGGCCTCAAGAACCTTATCGACCTGGCCGTCATCGACCGCGCCGATGTGACGCCCTCGGCCGCAGCACCCGATTCCATGCTGGGCCAGAGCCTGCGCGACCGCTATACCAAGGTCGACGAGGTGCCCTTCGATTTCTCGCGCCGTCGCCTGAGCGTAGTTGTCGCCGACGCCCAGGGCAAAACCCAGATGGTCACCAAGGGAGCTGCCGAGGAAATGCTCGAGATCTGCTCCTTTGTCGAGGTCGATGGTGCCGCCCAGCCGCTCACCGAAGAAAAGCTTGCCCAGATTCGCAAGCAGGTGGCAGGACTCAATGCCGAGGGCCTGCGCGTGATCGCCGTGGCGCAGAAGACCAACCCGCGCACCGTGGGCGAGTTTGGCATCGCCGACGAGTGCGACATGGTGCTGATGGGCTTTTTGGCCTTCCTCGATCCGCCCAAAGCGAGCGCCGCGGGCGCCGTCGCCACCCTCGAGGCCAAGGGCGTGGCGGTAAAAGTCCTGACCGGCGACAACGACCGCGTCGCCGCCACCGTCTGCGAGCAGATTGGCATCGACGCAAGCAACGTTTTGCTGGGCTCCGAGATCGATGCGCTCGACGACGCCGAGCTGGCGGAGCGCGCCGAGCAGACCCATCTCTTTGCCAAGCTCTCGCCGCTGCAGAAGGCGCGCTTGGTGCGCGTCATGCGTGAACTGCTCGGCCATACCGTGGGCTTTATGGGTGATGGCATCAACGACGCCGCCGCCATGCGTGCGAGCGACTGCGGCATCTCGGTCGATTCGGCCGTTGACATCGCCAAAGAATCCGCCGACATCATCTTGCTCCAGAAGGACCTGGGCGTGATCGAGCGCGGCATCATCGAAGGCCGTCGCACCTACGGCAACCTACTCAAGTACCTCAAGACCACGGTGAGCTCCAACTTTGGCAACGTGCTGTCCGTGACCGTCGCGAGCCTGTTCCTGCCGTTTTTGCCCATGAGCGCCCTGCAGCTGGTGCTGCTGTCGCTGGTCTACGAGATCGTGTGCATCGCGCTGCCGTGGGACACCGTCGACGATGCCTGGACTGCCCGCCCGCGCGCCTGGGACGCTGCGTCCATCAAGGGCTTTATGCTCGAGCTGGGCCCCGTGAGCTCGCTGTTTGACATCGTGACCTTCGCCGCGCTCTTCTTTGCGGTGTGCCCCGCCACCGTGGGCGCGAGCTGGGCCGAGCTTGCCGCCGCGGGCAATGTTGCCGGCATGGCAACCTTTGCGGCGATTTTCCAGAGCGGTTGGTTCGTTGAGTCTATGTGGTCGCAGACGCTCGTAATCCACATGCTGCGCTCCCCGCACCTGCCGAGCCCGCGCGACCACGCCGCGCCCGCGCTGTGCGTGCTCACCGTACTGGGCCTGACGCTCGTCACTTGGCTGCCGGCAAGCCCCATCGCCGAGGCTCTGGGCCTCATGCCGCTGCCGGCGAGCTTCTTTACGCTGCTCATCGGCATCGTCGCCGCCTACATTGCGCTGACCCAGCTGGCCAAGCGCCACTACATCGCCCGTCACGGTGAGCTGCTGTAACAGACAGCCCGAGTCCACCACGGCAGCCGTTTCCACAACCCGTCCCCTCAGCAGTTGCGGTGAAATAGTTCCTGTTTTAAGACCCCCAAGCCTTATTCAGGAACTATTCCACCGCAACTTATTGAACCACCACAAAGGTACCTGTCCCCCTTGTGGTGGTTTTGGGGCGTTACGAGGCGTTGGTCAGGCGGCTCCAGAGCTCGTCGATATCGATCTGGTCGCCGCCGCTCAGATAGCCGGTGCGAATAAAAGACTCATTGTAGATATAGATGTCATGAGCGCTATCGCCATCGTCTTCGGTGTCGTTGGCCATAATCACGTAACGGTGGCCGTCAAGCGCCTTGACCAGCCAATACAGGGCATCATTGATCGTGCATTTCTCCTGCACCATCGCCGCATCGCCAATCGCGCCGATGAGCGCCCGCTCGCCCTTCGTATAGCCGCCCACCGAGAGCAGAATCGCGACGCTTTCGTCTCCGCCGCCCGGTTCAAGCTCCTCGTACTCGGACTCCGAAAGCGGTATCGCGCTGTTCGCAAGTTCGTCCACATCGTTCGAAACTTTGGAAAAGGTAAAAGCGAAAAATCCCGCGTCATCGGCGGCGTCGTAGCCCACGTTCTCGCCTTGCCACTCATAATTTTGATGTTTGAGCAGGCGCACCAGATCGGCACCACCCAAGTTGATCGCGGCATAGACCGTCACGTTGGCATTGTCGTCCACGCAGGCGGCGTCCGCCGTGCTCGCTGCTTTGGCGCCGCCCGTTGTGCCCGAGCAGCCAGCCAGCGCGCAAGCCGCCGCGCCCGCGCCCGCCACAAAGACCGCACGGCTCATCGTCATCTCGTTCATCATGTTCGTCCTTCACTATGCTATTGGCCGCATCGCACTTAGCCGAGCGCGCGTCCGGTCTTCTCCTGCCAAAACTCGTTAATCGTGGGGGCACCGCCGCCCTGGGTAAACGTACCGGTCTTGATAGCCTCTTCGGTAATGAGGTCCAGGCGGTAGTCACCGTTTTCCATCGGGCTCACCATGGCAACGTGGCGCGCCATGTTGGAACCGTAGACGCACGCAATCCACGAGCCCGAGGTGATCTGCGCCCGGTCCTCAACCGGAACGGAAAAGCCCGCGATAACATCCTCGCAGCTCGAATAGCCCGCAAGCTGCAGCGTAAACATCACGGTACTCCCGGTGCCGCCCTTGTCGAGCTTTCCGATTTCATCCTCGCCGAGCCATTCGGTTGCGCCATCCTTGCTGATATTGCAGACGCTGAGCACGCGACCTGCCTCGTTCTCGTACATCTCGAGCGCATCTTGCCAGGTATAACCCTGTTGCGACGCAAACTCCTGCAACTGCCAGCCCTTAAGCTCGAGCAACGCTGCGATGCTGATGTTGCGGTGCGCATCCCAGCAGTCATCCGACCACGTATCGAACGCGTCCGCCGAGCCGCTGTCTGTATCCGCACCGACGCCCGCATCACCGGAATCGCCCGATGACGAGCCCGCATCCATCTTGTCCTTTACCGGACGATCGTCGTTAAAACCCGTCGTGTCCTGCGCCTGCTGTCCACCGCACCCCGCAAGCGTCAGCAACGCCGTTCCCGCCGCCGCGACAAACGCCGTGCGCGAAATAACCGTCTCCCTCATCGTTGTTCCTTTCCCGTTTCTTATCACAGTGCCGAGCAACGCCTCGACACCGATCCACCCATAGCCCGCTCACGCTATTGACGGGGCAACTCCGTCCAGCCAAAACCGGGCTCAAATCCATCGCGCGTGCCGATCACGTCGCCCGAGCCGTTCACCCAAGCTTGGTCCGCCATCACCGAAACCTCGACATCGGTACCGTCGGGCCTGGTGTAATGGTTGACCCCGCGGATAGCATCGGAATACGAGGCCGCGCCCGTTCCCACACCCGCACTGGAGAAATTGGCCGCGCTGGCGGCCATGTTCGCAGCGTGTTGACGATCGCTGCGTTCAAACCAAGCCTGCTGGTAGCTGTCGAACGCCGCTTGCTGCGAGGCATGCATCTGCTGCCAGGCTGCGAACTGCTGTTGCTGCTGGGCGATGTTCATCTGCGTGCGCTGACGCTGCTCGAGCACCATCTGCTGCTTTTGAGTGCACGCTTCGCGCGCAAGCTCCGGGTTGAGCCGCAGGGTCGACGCCATTGAGGCAAGCGCCGTGGAGGCCGCCTCGTCCAGACGGCCTTCTGGCGCAACCAGGCAGAAGCTGTCCCTGATACGCCACTGCAACAGGTCGGCCGCGCCCAGCTTGAACGGCGCCCCGTCTGGGTAATCGCCCTGATCCGGAGCCTGATCTTTCACGGCGCGCTGACCCGCCGCCGCAGCCGCCTGGCGCTCGCGCAGGCGTTTGCCCAGAACGCCGCCGATCAGCCCACTCGAAAGGCCCGCGCCCAGCAGCGCCTCGGCCCCGGCGGCAACGCCTTTACCCACAGAGCCCGCGACTCCGCCAATCGAGGCCACATAGCCCTCGACTTTGGCCGCCACCGCAAGCTCGGTAGGCACCGGGGCGCCCGCGAGCCGATATCGACGCATGCGGCACTCATAGATCACATCACTCGGTTCCATCGAAAAGCCCTGAATCGCAAAGTCGTTTGCCGCCTCGCGCTTTACGCGAGCACGCTCATGTTCGATATCGCCTGCCGCGCTCGATGGATAGGGCTGCTCAGCCGTAACCTCCGCCCGTGCGCCCAATTGCGTCGCGCAGGCTTGAGCCAGCTCGTCACACGCCGCCTCCACGTGCAGAAACGCCTTGCGCTCGGTTTGCGTGGGGATACGCTTGGCAACGGTGCCCGCGTCCACGTAGCAGAGCTCGGAGCGATACATAATGCGTTCGCCCGCCGGGCCCGCCGCCGTCACGCCAACTGAAATCGGGCAGTCGAAGCTACTGCTGCGCTCAAGATGTGCCTCTTCGATACGCCAACCCCGTGGCAGCGCCACTTGCGCGAGCGCTTGGCCGCCAGAGGCATCGCATGCGGTGTGGAGCTCAAGGTCGCCGACGCGGGGAGCATCCGCTGCGGCCACGCCGCGGACCGGCGACGCGGTGTCGGCACTCTGCATCGGCACATCGACCGGCGCATCCGCACTCGGCTCATAACCTTCGCCCGCGCCATCATCGGCAGCTGCCCCATTTGCGGGTTCCGCGACACCCGGATCGTCCTCAACGTTCTCAAGCCGAACACCGCAGCCCGGGCAAAATCGCACCGGCACGCCGGCGACCCGCGGCAGTTGCATCCCGCACGCCGGGCAGAATCTCAAGTCACTCATCCCTTACACCCCTCATTTCATTGGCTGTTCTTGATGGCGGCAAGCTGTCGCCACAGTTCATCGGCACCATCAAGGCGATATGCCGTCTTGTCGAACACGATATTCCCGCCCTCGAACTCCACCGATTGCTCCGAGCCATCTGCATAGACAAAGACGAGCGTGCGACCGGCGTCGCTCATCCGCTCATCCACCGCACTTCCCACGGTGCAATCGTCGAGCGCGGCGAAGGTCGATGCGACCAGCTCGGCATCGTTGGTCTCATAGACCGTCCGCGTCTCGCCGTTCTCGATAAGCTTGACCGCCACCGGAGCGGCAGCACGATCACTCAGCGACGCTTGCGCGGCGTTCTTTCCCTGGTCGGCACGGGCACCAAAGCCGTATGCCCGCACAAGCGTCACCGCCGCGGCAAGGACCACCACGGCGATAAGCGCGCCCGCAATTTTATTAGACGAGCAACCACGAGACGCCATAGGCCCACCCCTTCCGTTCTGCTTCGCTCAACATCACATTCATATGCCTTTGAGCGCCAAAACGGCAGGTGACAAATGTCTCATATTCATATTTTTGCAGGTAAAAAAACCACCACAAAGGTGCCTGTCCCCTTTGTGGTGGTTAGCTAGTCTTGGGGTGTCCAGGACCAGAAGAAATTGATGAGGGCCACGCGCGAGGCGGCGCCGGTCTTTTTGTTAATCGAGGCGATGTGACGGTACAGCGTGGAGCGCGAAAGGAAGAGCGCCGCCGCAACGTCCTGCACGCTGTCGTCCGATACGACCAGCGCCTCCAGTACATCGCGCTCGCGCTTGGTAAGTCCAAAGGCGGCTACAAAGCCGTCGAGTCGATCGTCAAACGAAAGCTCCGGCGTCTCTAGGGGCACCGTGTCGGTCTGCTCGGGCGCACGGCTCACGCCAAGATCGTCGGTGGCAAACGCCAGCCCCCTGTGACCCGCTTCATCCTCAACGCCTTGTCCAAACTGCCCCAACAGCGAGATCGCAATGCCGACAAACAGCACGAGTACGACACCCACCGCCATCAGCACGTTTTGGCTCGAGATGATCGCCACCGCCGGAGCCGTCACAAGCATTGAGCAAATGTTGTTGATGACGCGGCCCATGCACGGCCACAGATACGACCAGCGGGCATACATCGAAATCGCGGCGAACTTCGCGGTGAAGAACACCACGAAAAAGCCCGTGCCCAGGTAAAAGATAATCGTGGCGGCGAGCGCATTGCCGCCGTTGCCATCGGTGATAAGCACAAAGAACGAGAGCGTGGACAGCATGGCGGCGCACGTCATGATGATATTCATATACGAGCGTCCGCGCAGGTCATACAGGGCGCCGGCAGCAAGCGCACTCACAACCAGCAGCAAGCGCGGCCAGTCACCCAGATCGATAGCGCCGGCGGCATGCGAGGTCGTAAGACCGGCATTGAGAGCCGCGAATACGCCGGTGAGGCAGGCGGTCGCCACCGTCAAGCGCACTACGGCACCCTGGAAGGCCGCCTTTGCCTCGGGATTATCGCGCCACTTGGCGCCATGCTCCGACGCATCGACCGATAGCTCGGCAATCTCGGCTTCGAACTCGGGCGCGGACTCATCGCGTAATTTAGCTCGGCGGGTACCGTGAAGCAGCCCAACCAGCGCAATCGCACAGGCAATAAGGACAAACTGTTGAGGAATGCCCGCAGGCATCACCATATGGTTGAGCACCTGTACCAAAATGCCCGCAGCATAAGAAACCGCCACGGCACGTGCCAGACAAGGCGTCTGCGCAAAACGCCGCGCCAGATTGGCATGAGCGGTCGATCCGCAGTAGCCCAGGGCGCAGCACGCCACCAGACCGCCCGCAATCACAACCTGAAACTGCGCCGCCATAATCAGCAGCAGCAATGCCGACACCAGCAGCACGCCCGTCATATCGCTCGTTGCATCGATTGTCTGGGGACGGCGATAGTACAGGAGAGGACGCACAAAATAGCCGATCACGCTCGCGCCGACGACGATGCTCTCGTAGATAACGACCTCGTTCGCCGGCACAAACTCGGCCACGCGCACGTCAAAGAGGTACTCGCCGACCAAAAACGTGAAAAAGAAAAGCGCCAGGCACAGAATCTCCCGTATGCCCCGGCGCAAATATGCGGTTGTGTCTCCCAGGTCCCTCATGGTAACCCCCACCCGCTTAGATGTCCGGAAAACCATTTTAATGGAGAATGGGTCTTAGTATCCACGCAATGCCCGAACTGTTACGCATCCGGCGCAAATGCCCCAACAGCAGTTGCGGTGAAATAGTTCCTGTTTGACCGGCCCGGGCTGTCATTTAGGAACTATTCCACCGCAACTTATAAAGGGGACTGGGTTGTTGGTGTCGGAGAAAGGGGGGTTAAAAGCGATCCGGGCCGAGGGAGAAACTCGGAATCGAAGCTCGGGCGTTAGCGCTCGGGAGTCAGGATCACCAGGGCGTCGTGTTCAAAGGGATGCTGAGCCACGCGCACGGTGCCGTCGCCGTTGTCGCGCACGGGCAGTTTGGCGATGCGCTTGGCCTCCATGTCGAGGGCCGTCGCCGACCAGCCGCGCGCACTATCGAGCTTAAACGTAAGCGCCGTGGTGCGCGGCAGATAGGTGACGACACGCTCGCCAACACGCGCCACACGGATGGCCTCGCGCGCGTCGTCGAGTAGTTCCTGTGCCGGAATAACGGCGAGGGCGTCGTCGCCAGCCGTGGCGCCCAGGCCGGCAAGCACGTGCTCAATGGCGGCAAAATCCCACACGCCCGCAAACTGCAGACACTCCTGCCAGCGGAACGGCATGTCAAAGCCCTCGCCCAGGACCGAGCCCTGGCTCTTGCTGGTCTGCCAGTTCCAAACGCCGTGGGCGCCATAGGTCACGCCGGCGCTGGCACCGGCGAGAATCGACGACCACACGCTCGCGCGACAGTCCTGGGCGGTAAAACGCCAGTACACGTTGCGCGACGCACCCATCTGCTCGTAGCAGGGCTCGGAGTTGACCATCGGCTTTTTGGGATAGTTGGCGATAAAGTCCTGCGGCAGACGCCAAGCCTCGGGCTGGCCCTCGTAGTTGTGGCCGGGCTGGAACATATAGAAATCCAGGCGGTCCAAATACTGCGCGGGAATCGTGCGGTTACCGCGATTGATATGCATGGTGCGCAGGGCCCCGGGGGCACGCTTCGCAACCTCGTCGAGCGCATCCTCGTAATAGGCAATCGCCTCGGCGCCGGCAAAGTCCGTATCGCCCGTCACCACATAGACGGGATCGAACTCGCCCAGGTTCTCGACGACGCGGGCAACGTGGGCACGGACCTCCTCGCGCGGCATAACCTCGGCACCGCAACGCTCGGCGATCTTAGCGCCCCAGGTACCGGGCACGTAGTTGCACCACATGAGCACGAGCGCCGGACGAATGCCGTGCTCGACGGCAGCGCGGCACATGGCGGCGGCGCGATCCCAATACGCCTGGTTGGGTTGAGACCAATCAAAGCGCACGCCATCCTCGCTGGCATAGGGCCAAATGCCCAGATCGGGGCAGCAGCGATCCCACTGCGGCAGCGTGTTAATCTGCAGCACGTTCATGCCCTGCTCGGCGCGGCGGGTCAGATAGTAGTCCCAGTCGGCCTCGGGGATGCTGGTAAACGCACTCCAGCACGTATCGGCAAACCAAAAGAACGGCTTGCCCTCGCACAAAAAACCGTCCTGACGACCGTTGACGGTCAGTTTTCCCAAACTCATCTGCATGTCCTTTCGCTCGATAAAGGAATTGCGAACCGGCAGAAGCTTTCGCGGTAACCCCTGATGCGAAAGCCCCCGTCGCTTAGCAAACCCTTGCGGGCGGGCATCTCCCGTCCCAATCAGTCTACCTTGCAAAAGGGCCCCGCCGGGCTTGCGCCTGACGGGGCCCTGTCGTGTAGGTAAGGTCGTATGCGACCGAATGGTTTGGTCTTAGGCCTCCATCTCGGCGAGCTCCTCCTTGGAGAAGCCGGCGACGAAGACGACGGCAGCGGCGATGACAAAGGAGATTGCCATACCGACGATAGCCCAGACGGTGTTCATCTGGCCACCCTGCAGGTAGTTGGTGAAGACCAGGAAGTTGGAGGCACCGCCAGCGAGGTAATAGGTAACACCCATGAGGCCGGAGAACACAGCGCCGATGGCACCGCCGATGAACATACCGAACATGGTGCGACGGAAGCGCATGAGGATACCGAAGAGTGCGGGCTCGGTGACGCCGCCGGCGATGGCGGAGATGACGTAGCCCAGGGCAAGACCCTTCTCGTCGGGGTTCTTCATCTTGAGGAAGGCACCGAAGGCGCAGCCCCAGACAGCGGCCATAGCGCAGTTGGTGGAAACGAAGACGAAGGGATCATAGCCGGCAGCGATGATCTGAACCTGAGCGAGCAGGATGACGGGCATGTGCATACCGCAGACCACGAAGAGCTGCCAGAAGGCGCCGAGGACGGCCATGACGAGCAGGATACCGATGCCACCCATGTCAGCAAGACCAAAGAGGGCATTGGCGATGAGGCTGCCGATCTCGTTGCCGAGCGGGGCGAGGACGATGAAGGCGATGGGGATGGTAACGATCATGGTGCAGAACGGCGTGAAGACCGTGGAGAGCACGTCGGGCATGACCTTCTTAAAGAACTTCTCGACGAAGTAGAGGACAGGCACCGAAAGGATAATCGGCAGGACGGACTGCTGATAGTTGGCAGCGGCGATCTGAATGCCGTAGACGGAGATGATTCCGCCGCCATCCTGGGTCGCGACACTCACGACGGACGGGGCCATGAGGGCGCCGCCGAGGAGCATGCCCAGAACCGGGGAGGCGCCGAGCTTCTTAGCGGCGGCATAGCCCAGGTAGATGGGGATAAAGGTGAACGTGGCCTCGTACAGGGTGGTGTAGAGGAACGTGTAGGTCGGATCGGTGTCAGAGAGAACGCCGAGCATGGTGGGACCGAGGACCGCAGCGATGGTGCGGAACAGACCGCCGGCCATGAGCAGCGGGATCAGCTGGGTCATGGAGCCCGACAGATAGTCGAGGATGATGTTCGGCAGGTTCTTGAGCTCGAACTTCTCCTTGGGAGCATCGAGGTTCTCGTCGACCGCGGCACCCTGCTTGACGCCGGACATGGCGACGAACTCGGCGAGCACCTTGGGCACGTTCTGGCCGATGATGACCTGGAGCTGGCTGCCGGCGAACTGGCAACCCAGAACACCCTTGACCTTCTTGATCTTCTCCACGTCGGCCTTGTTGTTGTCCTTGAGCGTCAGACGCAGACGCGTCATGCAGTTGGTGGCGACGGAAACATTCTCCGCACCGCCCACGAGCTCGAGGACATCGGTGGCAATCTGCTTGTTATCTACTGCCATGGGACCCCTCCCCATATCATCGTGTGCCTACTCGTTTGGGCTTAGGCACGCCTTTGGCTCGGCGACTATAACCCCTTACGGCCACCGAACCCTTGGATACGCTGTCGTAAACAATGTGTTTACTGAACGTTTACGGGCTTTAGTTTACACGGAACGTCTAATTTGTGGCAATTTTGCCGTCTGTAGTCCGGTGAACGGTAGGAAATCGGGGGTGAACGTACTTGAACGGTAAGGGATTGTCTATTTGACGCTCTGCTGCTAAATGCCTATTTACGTGGTCTTTTAATTTGGTAAACACCTCTATTCTTTGTTGACCCATCAACAAAAGCCCTGCTAAATGGTGATAAACGAATGTTTAGTAATTTGTTGAGTGTTCATTTTGACCGTTTACCGAGTTCATCTGCCTGTTCTGTAGCTCTGCATTAAACTAAACATGTTTAAGTTGTATTGCCGCTGATGTTTACCACTCGCGGCGCAGAGGAGGCAGCTCATGGAACTCAAATCGTGCACCTACGCAACCGTCACCACGCTGGGAGACTTTGGCCCCTGGATCAGCAAAGTCGTGCTCGACCTGCCGTGCACCGTTCGCGCCAACGATATCGATGCGCGCACCTTCCATATATATGTAGAGCGCCATGAACGCACGGGCGAGATCCTGATGCGCAAAGAGCGCGGCGCCGACCACGCCGCACCTTCCGTAGGCTATGTCGACGTCCTCGCCGCCTATCCGTGCGATGAGTGCGGACGCAAGCTCGCCTTTGGCACCCATGTGGCGCTCGAGATCGCCGAGCAGCGCCTGACCAAGAAGATCGAGGGCAGCGTGATGGGCTCGCGCTTGCTCGACGACCAGCTGCGCATCACGCAGCTCGCGGCCCTTCCCGGCAATGACGGTGACGATCCAACCTGCGGCCTGGTCTTTGACACCTGCCGCGGCGACATCTGTCCCGCGCTCAAGGGCTGGAGCAATGCCACGCAAAAGACCGCCGTCAACGGCATCGCGCTCGAGTACGGCTTCTTTGAGCCCAGTTTTAAGGCCGAGGACTCCGCCTGCTTCAACCCCTTCGCGCCCGAAACGACAGTCGTGCCCCAGAAGGCCCCGCTCGTGGTGTACCTGCACGGCGCTGGCGAGGGCAAGGGCGCTACGCAAGGCGAGGGCGCCACGCGCGCTTATATCGGCAACCGCGTGACGGCCATCAGCCAGGCGCAGATCCAACGCTACTTTGGCGGCTTTGCCTGGGTTCTCGTGCCGCAGTCGCCCACGTTTTGGATGGACAACGGCACTGAGCAGCTCGGCCACTCCAACCAGAGCATCTACTCCCCCGTCATTAAGGCGCTCATCGACGAGTTTGTCGCCGAGCATGCCGACCGCATCGACACCGACCGCATCGTGGTCGCTGGCCTTTCCAACGGCGGCTTTATGACGCTGCGCCTGTGCGCCGACTACCCCGAGTTCTTCGCCGCGGGCCTTCCCTGCTGCGCGCCGTGGTACAACGCCACGGACGAGGACGTTGCTGCCCTTGCCAAGACACCGCTGTGGTTTACGCACTCCAAGGGCGATGAGCTCGTGATACCGCAGGAGACCGTGCTGCCGCTCACGGCTCGCCTGCGCGCTGCCGGCGCCAACGTGCATCTCACCTACTTTAGCCATGTCGAGGACCTGACCGGGCGCTACCGCGAGGCCGACGGCTCGCCCAAGAAGACGTTCAACCATGGCGTGTGGATCCACCAATTCAACGACCTGTGTTATCAAGACTTCGACGGGGGCAACGTACTTATCGACGGCGAGCCGGTGGGCTGCTGGGAGTGGTCGGCAAGGGTCGACAGGTAATCTATCCCATCACGGGGCCGAGGGCTTACCTCTGAAAATGTCCTCGGGCATGCGGCCCGGTTGCACCACGCGCTTCGCGCTGTGCAACCGGGCCGCCCCCTGCGGAATATTTTCAGAGGTAAGCCCTCGGCCCCGCTGCGTTTCCGTTGCTGTTGACCCTGGGTGAGCGCTTCCGGCGGGCCGCCGGGTTGACGGCGATGGGGACGTGGGTCCCGTCTTGCCTTGCGCGTAACTGGCTGAAATGATTTTGGTTGGAGCTTTCTTATGACTCGCGATTTAACTCGGGTGATTGTTACTACTGATATGGAAGTCGATGATATGAACTCGCTCGTTCATTTGGCTCTGTATCTTAACTTGCTTGATGTGCAGGCTGTGGTGTATACGGCTTCGCAGTATCACTTTCTTGGGGATGGCGTCCATACGCTCGGCGAGGTGAATCCGCATTGGCGTACCAAGGGTCACCGTTCCTATGAGTGGGATGTGGTGCCTCATGAGCCTGATCCGCTTGCTGGGGAGCTTCGTGAGTATCGACCGTTTCCTGAGCATTGGATCGAGAGCCTCTGGAGCAATGAGTATGCCCAGGCCTGGCCTCAGCTGCAGGCTAATGCGGCCGCTGCCGGCGAGTCTCCGTTTCCCTCGCCTGCTCAGATGATTGAGCGTACGTTTGTGGGCAATGTTGCCTTTGAAGGCGATGTGCGTGAGGAGTCTGAGGGTTCGCGCGTGATTGCTCAGGCGATTTTGGATGATGACCCGCGCACGCTTTGGCTGCTCAGTTGGGGCGGTATGAATACGATCGTTCGCGCCCTGATGAGCATTGCCGAGCGCTATCGCGCCACACCCGAATGGCCTTCTGTGCAACAGTGTGTCTATCAGAAGGTACGCGTGATGGGCGTTGCCGATGGTGTGGGGCAGGACAATTCTTGGCTCGACCATGGGCATGAGCTCTTCCCCGATCTCATCTTTTGGTGTGTGCCCTATATGTATGGCGGCTATGTCGATGCCAAGATGGCTCAGCCCGATACGCTGCCGCTCTTTCAGGCTCCCTGGCCCGAGCAAAATCTCACGCAGGGCAACGGTCCCCTTATGGCGCGCTATATGCTCTATGGCGATGGCAAGGTGTACGAAAACGAGCCCGAGAGGTTCCAGTTTGGCAAGCATGCCCGCTTGGATTGGGGCTTAGAAGGCATGCCCGCGATGCAATTTGAGCGCGGCGATTTTATGGCCGAGGGCGACTCGATGACCTATATTCCGCTGCTGCCGTTTGGCCTGCGCGGCATCGATAACCGCTACTTTGACACGTTGCTCGGCCGCATGTTCCTTGACGGGCATCCCCACTCAGATGCGCCTGCCGGTTTTGCTGCCATAGGTACGCCGGTGGACGGCAATCCCAACCCCTATCTGCGCGCCTACCAGGAAGACTTCGCCGCTCGCGCGCAGTGGTACGCCCATGAGCCCGCGGCCTGCTCGCATCCGGCGTATGTTGCCGAGGTCACGGGCGACATGAGCGCCGCGGCCGGCGAGCGCGTTGCTCTTGCAGCGACCATCGTCGACCCCGATGGCAGGGGCTTCGATGCTCATTGGAATGTCACCATGGGACCGTCGCGCTATGCAGGCGCTCAAGATCTGTCGCTATGGCAGGAATGCGCGACGGACGCCACGTTCACCGTACCCGCCGACGCGCAGCCCGGTGACCGCTTCGTGCTCACCCTCAGCGTTAAAACCCGCGCCGAGCGCCCCTGCACCCGCTACGCCCAGGTCGCCATCACCGTCGCGTAGCAAGCGGCGGCACCCACATTCGGCACGGAGTGTCCCCAACCGCCACTCATTTAAGTACGTCCCCAATGAGTGGCCGAAGACTGCCCCCAACGACTAGTCGTTTAAGAACGTCCCCGATGACTACCCAGAAGTTGCGGTGGAATAGTTCCTGTTTGGCCTTCTATGGCCCACAGTTAGGAACTATTTCACCGCAAGTTATTTGGGGATGAAAAATGGGCCATGTGTCCCAGTTGTGGAGACCTCTTGAGCCGTCTGGGTATCGTGAAAGATCGCGCGCTCCCCCATCATCAAAAGTGACACACGCTACCTGTTGATGGGAGGCAACCATGGGCTTCTTTGACAAGATGTTCGAGAAGAAAGAGTGCGCGATTTGCGGTACCGAGCTGGGACTTCTAGGTAAGACCAAGATCAACGAAGGCTACCTGTGCAAAGAATGCGTCGGCAAGCTCTCTCCCTTCTTTGGCGGTTATCGCTCTAGCACCGCGGACGACATTCGCGAGCAGCTCGCCTATCGCGAGGCTAACGCCGAGCGCCTGGCATCGTTCAACCCCACGCGCACGCTCTCGGCCGGGCGCACCAATATTATGCTCGACGAGGACGCGGGCCTGCTGATCATTACCTCGCAGACGCGCTGGCGCGACGCCAACCCCGACATCATCGAGTTCTCGCAGGTGCTCGGTTGCGATATGGATATCGACGAGCACCGCACCGAGATCTATCGCGAGACCAAGGACGGCGAGCGTGAGAGTTATGACCCGCCGCGCTACGACCTGGATTACGACTTCAATCTGACCATCCACGTCAACACGCCGTACTTTACCGAGATCGACCTGCGCGTGAACGACTCCACCATCGAGCAGCGCGGATCCATCGAGTACCGCGAGGCCAAGCGTCAGGCAACCGAAGTCCGCGACGCGCTGGTGCAGCTGCGTCAGGAGACGCGCGATAGCGTCGTTGCCGCCAAGGCCCCCAAGACCGCGGTGACCTGCCCCTTCTGCGGCGCCACCACCATTCCCGATGCCAGTGGGCGCTGCGAATACTGCGGCGGCGCCATCGGCGCATAGCCCCCGGCACGGAAAGGACCGATCATGGCCTTCGAAAGCGTTAACTATCAGTGCCCCGCGTGTGGCGGCCCGCTGCATTTTGCCAGCGCCGAGCAAAAGCTCGTCTGTGACTACTGCGACTCGCGCTTTGAAGTCGAAGAGGTCGAGGCTCTCTATCGCGAGCGCCAGGACAAGGCAGATGCCAAAGCCGATGCGGCGGCCGCAACATCCAAGCCCGCATCCGACGATGCGGTGCAGGAACTGGCCCAAAACGCCGGCTATATCTGCTCGTCGTGTGGCGCCGAGCTGATCTCGGACGGCACCGTCGCCGTCTCCACCTGCCCATACTGCGGCAATCCCGCCGTGGCGCCCGGCCAGCTCTCGGGCGACTTCTCCCCCGACCTGGTGATTCCGTTTAAGCTCGGGCGCGACGATGTCTTGGCCGCGCTCAAGGAGCACTACAAGGGCAAGATCCTGCTGCCCAAGAGCTTTGTCACCGGCAACCACATCGACGAAGTCCAAGGCGTCTACGTGCCGTTTTGGCTCTACGGCGCCCGCGTGGACGGCGAAGTGCACTTTGACGCAACCAACGAGACCGTGACCGAGGAATCCGACCGCACCGTCACGACCACCGACCACTACGATGCCTACCGTAAGGGCAATATCTCGTTTGAGCGCGTGCCCGTCGACGGATCGTCCAAGATGCCCGACGGCCACATGGACGCCATCGAACCGTTTGACTACGACGCGCTGCGCCCGTTCTCGGTCGCCTACATGCCCGGCTACATCGCCAACCGCTACGACGAGGACTGCGAGACTTGCAAGGCCCGTGCCGAGCGCCGTATGGAAGAAAGCACGATCTCGGCCCTGCGCGAGACCGTTATCGATGAGTACGACGATGCCTCGGTCGAGAGCAAGCAGCTCGACTACACCTGGGAAGACAGCGACTATGCCTTGTTCCCCGTCTGGATGCTCTCGACCTCGTGGAACGGCAAGAGCTACCTGTTTGCCATGAACGGCCAAACCGGCCGAATGGTCGGCGAGCTCCCCTGCTCCAAGCCCAAGCTCATTATCGCCTCGCTGCTGTTCTTTGTGATCGGATTTGTCCTCTCCCAGATTCTCTTTATGGGCGAATACGCCTTCGATCCGGATTACCTCACCTTTGATATCGAGGGCATACTCATCAATATCATCGCGCCGCTGATCATCGTGATCATCGGAGACGTGCTGCTGGTAGGCCAGCTCAAGACGGCCAACGAGGCGACTCACGCCGACGAGTACTGCGGCGAGCTCGACCTGGTCGAGAAGCACGACACCTTCAGCCACACCGAGACCACCGTTGTCATGAAGGACGACAAGGACGACTAAGCAATCCGACCAATACCACCCGGACTTTGACGAGAAAGGAAGATCACCATGGGACTCTTGAAAGCTGGATTGGGAGCTGCCGGCGGCGTCATGGCCGACCAGTGGAAGGAATTTATCTACTGCGAATCGATGCCCGCTGACGTCTTGGCCTGCAAGGGCGTCAAACGAACCGGCGGCCGCAGCTCCAACACACACGGCGAGGACAACGTCATCTCCAACGGCTCCGTCATCGCCGTCAACGACGGCCAGGGCATGCTCGTGGTGCAAAACGGCAAGATCATCGAAGTCGCACTGGAGCCCGGCGAGTTCGTCTTCGATACCGGCAGCGAGCCGAGCGTCTTTAGCGGCAACCTGGGCGACTCCATCAAGGAGACCTTCGCCAATATCGGCAGCCGCTTTACCTTCGGCGGCGACGCGGGCAAGGACCAGCGCGTCTACTTCATTAACACCAAGGAGATCATCGGCAACAAGTACGGCACCGCCTCGCCCGTGCCCTTCCGCGTGGTCGACAACAACATTGGCCTGGACGTCGACATCTCCGTGCGCTGCAACGGCGAGTATTCGTACCGCATCACCAACCCGTTGCTGTTCTACACCAATGTGTGCGGCAACGTGACCGATAGCTACACGCGCGACAAGATCGATAGCCAGCTTAAGTCCGAGCTGCTCACCGCCCTGCAGCCCGCCTTTGCCAAGATCTCGGAGATGGGCATCCGCTACAGCGCCATCCCCGGCCACACCACCGAGCTCGCCCGCGCGCTCAACGAGGTCCTCTCCGCCGACTGGCGTGACCTGCGCGGCGTCGAGATCGTGAGCTTTGGCGTCAACTCCATCGCCGCTTCGCAAGAAGACGAGCAGATGATCAAGGACCTGCAGAAGGCCGCGGTCATGCGCGATCCCACCATGGCAGCCGCCAACATCGCCAGCGCCCAGAGCGACGCGATGCGCGCGGCGGCGGCCAACCCCAACGGCGCGATGGCCGGCTTTATGGGCATGGGCATGGCAGGCGGCATGGGCGGCATGAACGCCAGCCAGCTGTTCGCTGCCGGCCAGGCGCAGCGGCAGGCCGCCCCGCAACCGGCTCCGGCCCCCGCCCCGGCACCGGCTCCCGCCGCCGCGCCTGCGGCCGGCACGTGGACCTGCAGCTGCGGCGCCACCAACACCGGCAAGTTCTGCCCGGAGTGCGGCAGCCCCGCGCCCGCCCCGGCACCGGCCAAGTGGTTCTGCCCCAACTGCGGTAGCGAAAACGGCGGCAAGTTCTGCAGCAACTGCGGAACGCCCAGGCCCTAGCCCCTCTATCTGGTAATTGGCGGGGGATCCGCCGCCCCCGCTCCTGCTTCTATGGGTTTCGTTCGATTAAGGAGGACACCATGAAGACAACGTTCAAAAAGTCCGTACTCGCATTTCTGACATGCGTCCTTGCGCTCGCCTTTGCCCTGACGGGCTGCAGCGGCGGCGGCAAAGACCCCAAGGCCAACTTCGTCGGCAGCTGGGAACTCTCGGGTGGAACCCTGGAGGGCGAAGAACTGACCGATGAGTACATGAAGATGCTCGAGGATTGGGGTGTGCACTGCGTCCTGATTCTCGATGAGGACGGTACAGGTGCCCTCGACCTGTTCCTTGAAGTCGTCGACCTTAAATGGGAGGCAAAGGACGCCACCACCGTAACCATCACCGCCGAAGACGAGTCGCATGACATGAAGCTCAAGGACGGCAAGCTCATCCTCGAAGAGGATGACGGCAATCTTGTCTTTACCAAGTCCGACAAGGACCTGTCCGGCACGGTGAAGAAGGATCGCGAGGCGGCCGAGAAGGAAGAAGAGATCGACGAGGCCGTCGAAGACGGCGACGTCCAGAAGATTGAAATCTCCCCCGCCGTCACCGTTGCCGATGACGACCTGTGCACCATCACCATCACCGAGAAGTTCAAGGACGAGTGGGGCGACATCGGTTTTGTCGTCAACATCACCAACAAGAGCGACAAGGACCTGACCTTCTACGCTCCTTCCGGCAAGACCAACGTCAACGGCACCATGAAGGAACCCTGGTTCTCGGCTCACCTGATGCCCGGCACCAACGCCACCGAGGAATTCACGTTCTCGAGCGGCGAGCTTGACAGCCTTGACGACCTGGTCAACACGACCATCGGCATCGACGCCTACCTGACCGATTCCTACGAGGACGTCGCCTCCTACAGCGCAACCATCGCGTAGCGGTAGACCACGACAGCCGCGGATTGGCGGGCACATCCGCGCACACCAGACGGGGCCGCAGGAGATGATCCTGCGGCCCCGCCGCTTTATGCCGACAGCACTGCCCATACAAGCAGGCCGCCCGCCGTTTTTAGATGCGAAACGGTGGGCGGCCTATCTTTGCGGCGCCAGAACACGGGTGAGCGCGTCGATTACGGGCGCTCCATGTTGGGAACGATGCTGCCCTCGGTCACCGCATGCACGGCCAGGCGCATGATGTTGTCGTAGCCGGTCTTGCTCAGGATCTCCGAGATGCGGCGCTTGATGGTGCCCTCACTCATAAACAGCTCGGCCGCGATCTCGCGACGACTTTTGCCCTCGCAGGCAAGGCGCAAAATCGATAGCTCGACATCGTCGAGGGCTGCTGTACCCGAAAAAATGCTCTCGGGCGGCTTGGGAAACGTGCAGTAGCCAGCCAACGTGGAGCGCATCACGGCGAACAGCTCGTCGATACCGACGTTCTTGTACACAAAGCTATCGACGCCCGCCTCGCGGGCCTGATCGACAAAGGTGATCTCGGGCATGCCTGTCATGATAATGATGCGACACTCGAGCAGCTGCTCCTTGATGCGTGCCGCCGCCACGATGCCGTTTGAATCGTGTTCGGTGCACACGTCCATCAGTATCATGTCCGGGCGCTCCTTGAGCGCGACACCCAAGGCCTCGGAGGCATCGGCGATCGCGGCAACGACGGTCATATCGGGCTGGTCGCCAACGGAGCGCGCCAGGCTCTCGCGCAGGATGGCCTGATCTTCGACAATTAACACGCGGATCATGAGTTTCTCCTTTGGGACGTGTCGTTGGCGTTAAGCGGAATGGATACCGTAAGCGTAAAGGGCGGGGTGGCGTGGACCTCTAGGCTGCCACCCAGATCTTGCGCGACATGCCTCATACCTGGGATACCCGTTCCCTCGCGATACGATACGGGGGCCGGGAACCCGTCGTTAGAAATCGTCATATGCGCGACGGCGTCAGCATCCGTCCCCTCCTGCCACAAGCGCACATGGACCCGATGCGCCTGCGCATGCTTGGTGGCATTGGTCGATGCCTCGCGGATAATCTGCAAAAAGGCGGCAGCGACGTGAGCATCGTCCGGAAGCGATCCATCTACATCGATCTGAACGCTCACCAGGCCAAAGGCATGAACGATATCGCCCAGTTGCTCCGCAGGCTCGCTAGCGCCACCGCTACGCAGGTCGGCGGCAATCGAGCGCAGCAGCGGGTCGATCTGCTCGAGTGACTCGTCATCCAGGCGCCCCTCCTCCAGATAGCGATGGAGGATGGACAGGCGCTGCCCGATCACGTCGTGCACGCGAGCGCGCATACGCAGATAGGCCGCATTGTCGGCAACTTTTTTGACTTCCTCGATCTGGGCCTGGAGCTCTTGACCCGCGAGCTCAAGCAGGTGGTTGGCTTGCGCCAAACGATCGTGAGCATGCGCGTACTCTGTTACATCCAAACCGATAATGCGCTCGAAGAGGCGGCCAGAAACCATAACGTCATCGTGCACAAACAAGCGAATCTCGGCGGAGGAAACCTCGACCACCGCACGTGCCTCCCCAAAGCGGTCCAGGTCGATTCGAACGCGGTTTTTGCTGCTCTCGGGCATCTGCGCACTGAGTTTTCGAAGACCGCCCCACGTATCGCTCATGTCGTGCAGGTCGGTGGGCATGTGAAGCTCCACAAGGTTCCTGCGCATGCAGCGGTTCATGAGCAGCGGGCGGCCCTTCGAATCCAGATACAGAATGCCGACGGGGATCACGTTAATAGTCTCGATCGTCGAAAACGCCGTGATGTCCTCCTGGCGGTTGCGCACGTCCATCAAAAGCGCCGCGACGGAGCGGAACAGGAAGAACGCGCCCTCCGCGATAAGGACTGCGGGCCACGCCGAACCCATGACGTAAACAACCGGCGGCGTCGCGGCGGCAACAAGCAGCAGCTCAACCATCATGACGGGACGACGATAATGCACCATAAGGACTACGCCATAGGCGGCAATCGCGGCGTTGAGCCATAGCAGCGCGCCCGCCGCCTCGGCGACGACATAGAGCGGCGCCACCAGATACGACCCGCTCGACGCGAACAAGATGACGGCCGAGATAATCAAGTGCAGCACAAGGCTCGACTCATAGACGCAAATCACTTTGCGGTTGTAAGACGAACGACGCGATGCGATGAGCGGAACATGGATGGTCTGCAGGCATGCCACCAAGGCAAAGAGCACATCGAGCGCAACGATCTGGGGAAGGATAAGCGGCATCTGCATCATCACTCACCCGCCCGCGGCATCAGCACGATCATACGCAGCTGACCGGCCTCGCCCTCAAGACGATACGCCACGTTACGCCCCTGCAGTGCAACCTCGAGCTCGTGCGCGGCGGGCGTCTGCGACAAGTCTTCCTCGTCGTTGGAAAAGAGTGTGGCACGCAGCTCCACGCTGCACGAATCGTGTTCGCTCAGATGGTACATGAGTGCCGGATGATCGGTGGTGTAGGCGAAAAACGCAAAGTCATACACGCAGTCGTACAGCGCGCTTACCGTACTGGCATGCATCGGACGCTGTATGGCGATGATCGAAGCGCAGTCGACATCGATGGTGCGCAAGTCACTTGCCAGCTCGTTGGCAATGAGTTGGATGCGATCGCGGTCAAATCCGCTTTCCCCATGCTGCGCCAACGTGAGCGAGCCCTTGCGTTTGCAATAGGCGACGAGCATCTTGGCACATTGCAGCATGCGATAGCGCTCGTGCGAGGATGCCTCATCGGTTAACGGCGGCAGCGAGCTCAGCAGCCCATACATCTCATCGAGCGCGCGGGCAAGCGCCTGGTCAACATCTTTGACCAGCAAGGCCTCGGCCTCCTGGTCGGCAAGATGCGTCTTAAGATCGTAGTCGGCCGTAAGCAGTTCGTTTTGGCGCTGCAATTCCATGCGCCGGTACGCCAGCTCGCGGTTGAGCTCGTTGAGCTCCGATACGTCTTGGGCGAGCAATGCCGATCCGCCCAGCAGCGGAAAGGCGCGGTACATCACATCGGGATCGGACGCCACGGTAAAGGCGTGGGCATGCCCGTGCTCCTGAGCGCGCAGCTCTTCGCGCACGCCCGCCGGAATCGGCTTTGATACCGGCGTGGCATAGACTTCCTGCAGGTCGCGCGTTATAACTTTAAGATCGAGCGGCAGGGTGTCGAAAATGTTGGCAATGCCGTGGTACGACGGAATGACGCCGCAATCGAGGCAAATCTCGAGCGTCACCACGCACAGCACGCAATAGACGAGCGAAAAGTTGAGCTTCCATGCCCAAGGCACGCGCAGGGCGTACGAAATGGCAAAGAACGCGCCGCCCAGCAGCACGAGTGCCGCCGTGCCCGAAAAACGTTGGATACGGAAGGACGATGACCGACCCACCAAAATGAAAAAGGCGACAAAGTTAAAGGCCGTCCATATCAGAACGGCAAAATAGCCCCAGCCGTACGTGTAATCGTTACTCCAGGTTTCACTCGAGCGATCGAAATGAAAGACCTGTTGGTGAAAATCGTTGGTAAGCACAAACCCAATGAGCAGGATGGCCGCGATCCACAGGGCTGTGCGGTAGCGGCGACCCGCACGATGTTGCTCCAACCCTGCAAGGCGCAGGCCGCACAGCTGGTAGAGGAGCGGAATGAGCGTCATGGGCACGTAGTACAGGTACCACAGCACGGTGGCATAGAACGGCGTGAACGACTTGTACTTGAGGATGACCTCGATCATCCACAAGGCGCTGATGGTGGCAACGGCAACGAGGCGCCGGCGCAAGACGTAATCCAGACAGCGCAGATAGACCAGCACACCCCAGATTGAGAACGCGACGGCAGCGAGGAGCAGCGGAATCGAGCTCGAATGGATAAGCCCGTCCACGACTTCTTTGGACACCTCGTTATAGATGGGCACGGTGTTGGAGAGCTTGGGATCGGAAGCGAATGACGCCGGCAAGACCGCCAAAAGCAGAAGAAACAGTGCGGTTATGACGCCGGCAATGACGAAGGCGCGGCGACGGTACACCAGGTGCGTTATGCCAACGAGGAATCGCGGCATGGCGAAGAGCCTGCCGCCCCTGGGATCCGCCACCGGCGCGGATCGGGCGGCCGCATGGCCGATATGTCGCTCGCGGGTACCCATAGTGCTTTTAGTGTACCGACAGGCAGGCTCAAAAAACGGGCCGCATGTCCCAAAATCCGTAGACGGCAAAGCGCCCGACGAGCACAAACTGCTCGCCGGGCGCTTTGGTTAGGAGACTATGAGGTTGGGGGCTCGGTGCCCTTAGGACAGGTCCTCGCCATTCGAAGCAATAACTTTCTTGTACCAGTCGAAGCTCTTCTTCTTGGAGCGCTTGAGGGTGCCGTTGCCGGCATCGTCGCGGTCGACGTAGATAAAGCCGTAGCGCTTGGACATCTCGCCCGTGCCGGCAGACACCAGGTCAATCGGGCCCCAGGTGGTGTAGCCCAGCAGGTCAACGCCGTCCTCGGTCACCGCATCACGCATTGCGGCAATATGCTGACGCAGGTAGTCGATACGGTAGTCGTCGTTGATGGAGCCATCCTCCTCGACAACGTCCCTGGCGCCCAGGCCGTTCTCAACCACAAACAGCGGCTTCTGATAACGGTCGTACAGGTCGTTGAGCGTAATACGGAAGCCCAGCGGATCGATGACCCAGCTCCACTGGCTCTCCTGCAGGTAGGGATTCTTGGCGCCGGCGAAGGCGTTGCCCTGGGTGCGCTCGACATCGGGGTTATCGGCACCGGCGGAGCAACGGGTGCTGTAATAACTAAAGCTGATGAAGTCGACGGTGTTGGCGGCCAGGATCTCGCGGTCCTCGTCGGTCATGCCCACATCGATACCCAGACGCTCGAGCTTCTTGACGGCATAGGCCGGGTAGTAGCCGCGGCTCTGGACGTCGACGAAGAAGTAGTTGTCCTGATTGTCGAGCTGCGCCTGGCGCACAGCGCCCGGACGGCAGCTGTAGGGGTAGTAGCTACCTGCAGCGAGCATGCAGCCAATCTTGACCTCGGGGTCGATCTCGTGGGCGATCTTGGTTGCCCAAGCGCTGGCGACGAGCTCGTTGTGGGCGGCCAGGTACTCGACGGCCTCCTTGTTCTCGCCCTCCTCAAAGACCAGTCCGGCACCCATAAACGGCAGGTGCAAGATCATATTGATCTCGTTGAAGGTAAGCCAGTACTTCACCAGGCCCTTGTAGCGGGTAAAGATCGTGGCCGCGAGGTTCTTGTAGAAGTCGATGAGCTTGCGGTTGCGCCAGCCGCCGTACTCCTTGATGAGGCGAATCGGGCAGTCGAAGTGCGTGATGGTCACGAGCGGCTCGATGCCGTGCGCCTGGCACTCGCGGAACACGTCCTCATAGAAGGCCAGGCCGGCCTCGTTGGGCTCGGTCTCGTCACCGTTGGAGAAGATGCGGGTCCACGCCAGGCTCATGCGGAAGGTCTTAAAGCCCATCTCGGCAAAGAGGGCGATGTCTTCCTTGTAGTGGTGGTAGAAATCGATGCCAGTCTGCGCGGGATAGTAATAGCCGTCCTCGAAGTCGAGCATCTTGCGCTGGCCGGAGACCACCGCGAAGCGCTCGGAGCCGTGCGGGGCCACGTCCACGTTGGCCAGGCCGCGGCCGTCCACGTTGTAGGCACCCTCGCACTGGTTGGCAGCCGTCGCGCCGCCCCACAGGAAGTCATTACGGAAAGCCATGCATCGATCCTTTCATACGCTGCTTGTCGTGGTTTCAGTATCCCCGTAAACGGGGCGCCACCCAACGACAACAACGCAGGTCGACACTTCTTTTCGCACGCAGGCGCCCAGCAGCCGCCCGAGCCTGACACTTTCTGATACCCAACCACCAAAAAGAGGACAGGCACCTTTGTGGTGGTTTGGACCCGAGAGATAGTCCGCTCCGCCGGTTTGTCTCGATCTGTAACAGGTAGGCTGTCAAAACCGGGCCAGATGTTACAGATTGAGATTATTCGGGAGGCTCCGCTCGTTTGTCTAAATCTGTAACAGGTAGAGGCGATTTGGCCCGTTAGGTGTTACAGATCGAGACGGAAGATTCTAGTCGCAGGCGATGTCGAGGTTCTTGCCGATGAGGCCCACATAGCCGCCCTCGGCCAGCAGGCAATTTGACTGAATAGGAAAAAAAGGAAAAAATAGGGAAAAAAGGAAAGGAGACTCATGACTGAAACCATCTTCTCCCCTTCGTTTGGAAATCGCCCGTCCTATCTGGTTGGGCGAGGAAGTGTAATTTCGACATTCATCTCCGGCCTTGAGCAGGAGCCGGGCAATCGAGACCGCGCCATGCTCATGCTTGGCCAGCGAGGCAGCGGCAAAACGGTTCTCCTGTGGGAACTTGCCGATCGCGCTCGTAAGCTCGGCTTCGTTGTTGCCACACCCACCGTAGCCTCCGAGGACATGCTCGAGCGTATTGTTGAGAAGATCCAGGAAGCAGGCGAGCCTTATGTCAGCAAACATCATCTTCCCAAGCTTACGGGCGGCAGCTTGAGCGTCTTCGGTTTCTCAGCCGGCCTCGAGTTCACGCGCGACGTGCAGGAAACCAAGAGCTTCCAGTTCAAACTCACGCAGCTGGCGCGCAAACTGAGCGAGCAAGGACATGGCATCCTCATCCTTATCGATGAGCTCCAGGCAAACTCGCCCGAGATCAGACAACTCGTCACCGCTTATCAAGAACTCGTCGGCGAGGGACTCAACGTCGCGCTCGTTATGGCGGGCCTTCCGGGAGCGGTCTCGGCGACGCTCAATGACCGCGTACTGACGTTTCTTAACCGCGCGCGCAAAGTCACACTCGAACCGCTTTCAATCGGAGATGTGGATGCCTACTATCAGCGAGCTTTCGAAGAGCTCGGCCTTGATATCCCAGGCGATCTTCGGCTGGATGCCGCTCGCGCAACCCAAGGCTCTCCCTATATGCTGCAGCTCATCGGCTATAACATCGCCAATCGTTGCAAAGCTGGAGAGCGCGTAACGTCAGAGCAAGTCGACGGAGCCATCGAAGCGTCAAAGGCCGATTTCGAAAACGATGTGTGCGAAACGACGCTCGCCGCGCTCTCGGACCAAGACGTCGCGTTTCTCGCCGCGATGACCAATGACGAAGACGGTGCGTCGCGCATTTCCGATGTGGCCGAGCGAATGTCGGTCACACCCGACTATGCGCAAAAGTATCGCCGACGCCTTATTGACGCCGGCGTAATCGAACAGGCGCGCCGCGGTTACGTGCGCTTCGCCGTTCCCTATATGGCTGACTACCTGCGAAGTCAGCTGTAGCTGCAGACAAACCACCGCAAAGGGGACAGGCACCTTTGTGGTGGGTTGGGCCCGCTTGTCTCGATCTGTAACAGTTAGGCCGTCAAAACCGGGCTTGGCGTTACAGATTGAGATTGTTCGGGCGGCCCCCGTGGTTCGTCTTGATCTGTAACAGATAGAGACGATTTAGCGCGCCAACTGTTACAGATTGAGACGGAAGACCCTAGTCCACGGTGATGTCGAGGTTCTTGCCGACGAGACCTACGTAGCCGCCCTCGGCAGCCTTGGGACTATCTGCGTGGCAGAGAACCCACTTGTCGGCCTTCCAGTAGCAGTAGCTATCACCGGCCGCGGGCATGTCGGCCGCAGCCTCGGGGCGCGGACCGTTGGTGCCGGCGGGCAGCGCAACCATCACCTGGAAGCCACCGTCGTCGACCATGCACGGCGTGTAGTGCAACGTGGTGGCGTAGACCTCGACGAGCGTGCCGGCGGGCGCGCGGAACGCCTTGACCTGCGCGGTGTCGAGCTTGCCGTCGACAATCTGCTCACGCTTGGCGAGCAGCAGAATAAAGTCGCGAGCACCCAGGTTGAACTCGCTCGCGCGGTGATACTCCAAGCAGTTGAGCTTCGTGTTGTGGCCGTTGCACCAGCCCAGCTGGAACGGACGGCCGCCATACATGAGCAGGCCGAGCGCATCGGCGCCCTCGACCTGCTCCAGCTCAGGCGCGGAGGCCACGTACTTGCTGCCCTCGGGGATGGGCGTTGCGGAGAGCGCCTCGACGAGCGGGGCGGTCAGGCTGGACGGGACGTCATCCCACACGCGGCCATAGGGTTTGAATTCGGGGTCGGTAACAGAGTAGATATGCATGTTCGCTCCTGTTCGTTTGTGTGATATTACGAACATTCTAGAACAATCACGCGCGGTTTTAAACGTCCGCCATGTCCGCTCAACAAAAAGGCACCCCCGCATAAGCGAAGGCGCCCAGTGAACTCATTTTGAGCGACGAAACCTTTACGCCTGCTGATAGTGCAGGTGTGCCTCATCGATATCGATCAGATCGCGGTCGAGATAGCGACGCGCGAGCCAATTTGCCATAGGGAGATTCTGGTCCAGGTAGTTACCGCACTCTTCGGGAGCGGCACCGGGGACATCGCCCTCGAAGCCAGCAACAAACTCGAACAACTCGCGCACGAGCGGCAAGATCTCCTCACTCGTCACCTCGCCAAACACAACCAGGTAAAAGCCCGTGCGGCAGCCCATAGGGCCAAAGTAGACAATACGGCTCGACCACTCGGCATGGTTGCGAAGGAACGTCGCGCCCAGATGCTCGATGGTGTGGCACTCGGCCGTGTTCATAACCGGTTCTTTGTTGGGCGTGGTCAAGCGCAGGTCAAAGGTGGTGACGGCGGCACCGGTCGCCGGATCGCGGTCGACGCGGCTCACATACACGCCGGGCTCAAGCAGCAGATGGTCAACGGAAAAACTCGCGATGCGCTCCATGGCAGATCCTCTCGGTAGTCAATTTGGGACAGGGCTCTTTTAGCTGGTCGCAACAATCCCACCCATGATAGCAGTCAAAAAAGCCCCATTACAGTTTGAGTCGTCCGAAAGGGCGGCTCTTTTCCGTTGCATGGTTATACGATTGAGCCGTACCGGTGGTCGCTGGCCGACCGCCCCGGACGGCCGTCAGCCCCTGCCCCGTAGAGGGCCCGGGACGTGTTGCCGCCGGGGCGGGAGGGGCCGCGGGGAACGACTGATAGAGATGTGCCGGGCCCGGACCGGGCCACGGCCGGGTAATGTGGGTGTCGCTTCCGCGGCTTACGGCCGGCTCAAGGGAGAGGATACACCATGCCTGCAGCAGAGACGCCCGTGGCCTACCTGGGGATCGACGTCGGGAAGAGCTCGCACAGCGCGTGCGCGCTTGATGCGGGAGGGGGCGTCGCCTTCAGGGCCGAGCTGGCAAACAGGCCCGACGACATCGACCGGCTGCTCGAGCGGGCCGGCTCCGGCGCGCTGGTCGTCGTCGACCAGAAGCGGAACATCGGCGCGCTGGTCCTCGCGCGCGCCCATGCGCACGGGAACCCCTGCGCCTACCTGCCCGGATATGCCGAGAAGCAGGCCCGCGGGATGTTCCCCGGCATCGCGAAGACCGACGCCATCGACGCCGAGGTGATCGCGCGCACCGCGCTCGGCGTGCCCCGCGCCCTCAGGCCGGCGCCCGAGGAGCCCGAGGGGACCGCCTCGCTGCGGATCCTGTCGTCGCAGCGCGAGTTCGCGTCGTCCGCCAGGACCCGCGCGAAGAACAGGCTGCGCGCGACCCTGCTCGAGGCCGACCCCGCGCTCGAGGGCGCGGTCGACCCGTCGAGCCGCTGGCAGGTGTCGATGCTGGCCGAGTTCGGCGGGGCCGCCGGGTGCTCGGCCGCCGGCTGGCGCAGGTTCTCGAGCGCCGCCAGGCGCGCGGGCGCCCCCGCCGCGGGGGCCAGGAGGCTCTGGGAGGCGCTGCTGGCCTCGTCGCGCTCGGGAAGGCGGCTCCCGGCCGGCGAGGACGTCGCGGTCCGGATACTCGCCCGGGAGATAGCCTCCCTCGACGCCGACATCGAGGAGCTCGACTCGCTCGTGGCCGACTCGCTGGCGGGCGACGAGGTCTACGAGTGCCTCCTCACGGTGCCCGGGATCGGCCCCAAGACCGCCGCGGCGCTGGTGACGTCGATCGACATATCCGCGTTCAGGGGGCACGACGAGCTCGCGAGCTATTGCGGCGCGGCGCCGTCCGATAGGCGCTCCGGGAGCAGCATCAGGTCGACATCGCCGCAGCACGGCGGGAACAGGCAGCTCAAGAACCTGCTCATATTCAGCTGCAACTCCCTCATCGGCACGGACAACAGGTTCGGGAGGTACTACGGGGAGTGCAGGGCGAGGGGGATGAGGCACAGCAAGGCGCTGAAGGCGGTCGCGAGGAAGAGGCTCAAGGTCATCTACGCGATCATGCGCGACGCCGTCCCGTACGCGGCCTAGCGGGCGGCGGGATCAACCGAAGGGGAAGCGGGGGCGCCGGGCGCCCGGATGCGTCATGCCGAAATGGCGCGAAGCACGCGGTTGACAAAACTATAGAGACACGTCCCAAATGACTACTTTGGGACGGGGCGCCGCGCAGCCGATAATATCGACCGTTCAGCATCTAGTTTTCTGACCCCTCACCTATTGATGCTGCGTCGTCCGCAATGCAGAGCGTGCGAGCAGCTCAACAGCCAAAAACCCGGCAGCGACTGTAATCGCCACCAGACCAATAGATGGCCTGCACTTACAGCACCTGCAAACAAGTTGCGACGGCACCGTAGATATTGGCGTCGTTACCCAGCTGCGCCGGGACCACGTGCGGACGAGGCATATCTTTCAGAAAACCAGTGTAGTGCGCCATGACGTCATCCATCTTACGGTCGAGCGCCTCGAACAGCGCGGGATGGCAGCTGATGCCACCACCAATCGCGAAGACTGCCGGGTCGATGACGCACTGCAGATTCACAAGCACACGATCAAACAGCTCAGCATAGGCATCCAATCCGCGCTGCACGGCGGCGACTTCGGACGCGCTCCCGTGCTCCAGTAGCTCGAAGATCCGTCGGCCATCGAGGGCCTCCAGTTCAGCTTCATCCGAAATGCCAAGTTCGACTGCCACGAGATTCTGCAGGCCGTGCCATCCGCTCGAAGTCGCGAACGTATCACGATGATCAAGCGGTTCGCTTACGTTGTTGGACAGGAAGCTGAACTCGCCCGCGAAGCCGCCCGCACCTGTCAGCACCCGGCCGTCAACCACGATGCCTCCGCCGATGCCCGTACCGATTACCGCCACGCAACCCACGTCCACGCCGCGCAACGCGCCGGCAGCGTACTCGCCAAGCGCACAGCTTTTGCCGTCGTTGACAACGGTCACGGGCAGCCCCAGCCGTTCGCGCAGCGCTCGGCCAAGCGGAAACCCGTCCATGTACGGCAGCGCACCACCGCGATGGATCGTCCCGTCTGGATCGACCTCGTAACCGAAGATGCCACCTGGGGCCGAGATGCCCACGCCTACAACCTGTCCGCGATACGGCCCTACGAGTGCCGCGAGCGCGTCGACCAGCTGATCGGCCGAGACGAACGCCGTCGGAATCGAACCACGGTCACCAAACTCGTAGTTCTCATTCACAATCGCCCATTTGACGCTCGTTCCGCCGATATCAATTCCAAACAGCTGCCTCATGGCCGCTCCCCTCTCGCTCAATGCGTCTACATGCTCGCAGGCTCTTCCATAAAGGCCATGAGCCTGCGGTTGAGCAGACGACCCCAAAACGTGCAGATACCGCCCGCCAGGAGCGCGGCGGCTACGGTGCCGATACCGATGCCCACCGCAGCACCCGTACGCACAAGCCCGTAGACCAGTGAGATGCCCACACAGCTCCCGTCAAAGAAATACTTCGCCTTACCAAATTCACAGTGAAACACCTGGGAGAGCGTCTGCACCATGCCGTCGGGCGCAACGGGAACGAGCCGCGCGGAGACGATCGGCGTCACGCCGAGCGCTGTGAACGATACGGCGATGACCAGCATGACCAGGCCATCGATGAGTCCCGTTGCGGTAAATGGAAACAGCCAGATATCCAGCACGTCGATGAAAACGCTAAACAGCAGACTGACGGGTATCTGCAAGAGAATCTTGACATCCGGGTAGCGCACCAGGAGAAGCTGGGCAACCACGAATACGCAATACACGATAAACGATGCCGTACCGAGGCTCAAACCCTCGATGATATACATCAGGTACGGCACCGTACTCATGGGCGCTACACCAAGCCCCGTGCGTGCATTCATTACAACGCCGCAGCTCAGGAATAGAATCCCACATACGTAGACCATCATTCGACGCGTTGGACTCTACCGCATCACATCACTCTCTCGTTCGCATCTTCACCTATCGGCACGAATAGCGCTCCGTAACATCGCCCCAAGGCGTCACTCGTACGCAATCGTCGCCTCGACGGCATGGCGCCAGCCGGCGATCTTTTTGGCTCGCTCGTCAGCGGGCATCGACGGCTCCACGATGCCACGGGCGCCGTAGACGTCGACGACATCGCGCGTATACATGCCCAGCGCGATACCGCAGGCCCAAGCCGCGCCCAGACCGCTCATCTCGTCGTTGCTCGCAATGCGGATGGGCGAGCCGACCAAATCGCTCTCAAACTGCATCAGGTACGCGTCGCGCGTGGGGCCGCCGTCAACACGAAGCTCGGCAAGCGCCGCGCCCGAATCCTCGACCATCGCATCAATGACGTCAAAAATCTGATAGGCGATCGACTCGTCGGCAGCCTTTACGAACTCCGCGCGGCCCGTGGTGCGTGTCATACCAAAAACGCATCCCTCGGCATCACTTGCCCAGTGCGGCGCACCCAGGCCGGTAAACGCCGGCACAAAGTAAACATGGCTCGCCGGGTTGGCGGCGTAGCACAGGTCGGTGACCTCCTCGGGGTTGTTGATGAGCTCCAGGTCGTCGCGCAGCCAGGTCTTGACGGCGCCGGCGTAGCTCACGTTGCCCTCGAGTACATACTCGGTCACGCCATCCATACGCCACGCAAGCGAGCTCGAAAGCCCGTGCGAGCTGGCGACAAACTCGTTGCCGACGTTCATCATGACCGAGCTACCGGTGCCATAGGTCGCTTTGGCCATGCCGCGGCTGTGGCAACCCTGCGCAAACAGGGCCGCATGGCTGTCGCCCAGCACGCCGTGTACCGGCACGGGTGCGGGCAAAAAGCCATCCAGGTCCGTTGTGCCAAACAGACCGTCGGAATCGGTCACCTGCGGCAGGCAGGCCGGATCGATGCCAAAGGCCTCGCACACCGGCTCGCTCCAGCAGCCGCGGCGCAGGTCAAAGAGCTGCGTACGGCTGGCGTTGGACCAGTCGCAGCGGAACTCGGCGCCGTCCGTGAGCGTCCAGACCACCCAGGCGTCAATCGTGCCAAGGCAAAGCTCGCCCGCCGCAGCGGCCTTAGCAGCCGCCGGCACGTTTGCGAGAATCCAGGCCATCTTGCCCGCCGGATAGTAAGGCGAGAGCACCAGGCCCGTCGTGTCGCGCACCAGCTCGGTCACGCCCTCGCGGGCGGCCAGCTCGTCACACAGTTCACGGGCGCGGGCGCACTGCCACACCACGGCGTCGCACAGCGGCTCGCCCGTCGTGCGGTTCCAGGCAACGGTGGTCTCGCGCTGGTTGGAAATGCCAATGCCGGCGACATCGGCCGGGTTAACCCCGGTCTCCTCCACCACGGCGCGCGCCACGGCAAGCACGTTGGCAGCGATCTCGGCCGGATCATGGCTCACCCAGCCGGCCTCGTTGACGATCTGGCGGTGTGCGCGGTCGGCACGATGAATCAGATGGCCGCCCTCGTCCACCAGCAGCGCCTTGGTGCCCTGCGTGGACTGATCGATTCCGATGATGTATTTGCTCATGTACTCTCCCATTCCTTCCGCCAAATCAAAGACAGCCTGGCGGACAAGGAGCGAGCGACCGCCAAGTGCCGCAGATTGCCGTGAAAGAGGAGCGCCGCGTACTTTGTGTACGCAAGCGACGGTTTGAACGGCAAGGTGCGGTGCTTGGCGGCCGCGCAGCGTCTGTGTCTACTAGTTGCCGAGGAACTCGGCAACGGTCTTGGCAATGCCTTCGCCGGTGAGGCCGTAGTGCGCAAAGACCTCGGGGCTCGTGCCGGTGATGACCGGCGCGTCGGGCAGGCTCAGGCACTTGACCGGACGCGGGCAATGCTCGCCCACGACCTGCGCGACCATGGAACCCAGGCCGCCGAAGGGGCTGTGCTCCTCGACGGTCACGACGGCACGCGTGGCACCGGCGGCCTCGATCACGGCCTCGGCATCGAGCGGCTTGACGCAGTACATGTCGAGCACCGTTGCCGAGATGCCCTGCTCGGCCAACAGGTCGGCAGCGCCCACGGCGTGGCGGACCATCTCGCCGGTGGCGACGATCGTCACATCGGTGCCGCGGCGCACCCAGGTAGCGCGGTCCATCTGGAACGGGCACTCATCCTCGGCGTACACGTCCTCGACCGGGTTGCGGCCCACGCGGATGTAGGCCGGCTTGTTGTCGGCGACCAAGGCGCGCACGAGCTCGGCGGTCTGGAAGCGGTCGCTCGGCAGATACACGCGCATGTTGGGAATCGCGCTCATGGCGGCGATATCCTGCGCGGAGTGATGGCTCATGCCCAAAGCGCCGTAGGACACGCCGCCCGAGATGCCGATGAGCTTGACGTTGGTGTTGGAGTACGAAACGTCGACCTTGCACTGCTCATACGAACGCGTGGTCACAAAGGACGCCGGCGAGGCGGCCCAGGCCTTCTTGCCGCACGAGGCCATACCGGCGGCGATGCTCACCAGGTCCTGCTCGGCGATGCCGACCTCAATGGACTGCTGGGGATACTGGTCAAAGAACGGCGTGAGCGATGCGGAGCCGCGGGAGTCGGAGCACAGGACGACGATATCCTTATCGGTCTTCGCGGCCTCGAGCAGCGTGTCGCAGATAACCTTGCGATTGGCGATCTTGTTAGCCATTGATGGCCTCCTTATGGGCAGCGAAATCGGCGATGATCTGGGCATATTCCTCATCATTGGGCAGGTGATGATGCCAGGCGGCCTTGTCCTCCATAACAGGCGAGCCATAGCCCTTCACCGTGTTGAGGATGATGACCGTGGGCTTGCCGCAGGTCTCGGCCGCAAGCGTCAGCGCGGCGTCGATGGGCCGGACGTCGTTGCCCGGAATGGAGAGCACGTTCCATCCGAAGGCTGCCCAGCGCTCCTCCTGCGAGTCCTGCTTCATAACGTCCTCGGTGCTGCCGCTGATCTGCAGGCGGTTGCGGTCCACGAGCGCGCACAGGTTATCGAGCTGGTAGTTGCCGCCGCTCATGGCGCCCTCCCAGACCGAGCCCTCGGCAAGCTCGCCGTCGCCCATGATGGTGTAGACGCGATAGTCGCGGCCGTCCATCTTGCCGGCGAGCGCCATGCCCACGGCCACGGGCAGGCCGTGACCCAGCGAGCCCGAGTTCATCTCGATGCCCTTGAGCTTGTTGTTGGGGTGGCCGATGTAGGGGCTGCCGAACTTGGAGAAGCGGGCCTTGACGTCGTCGAGGTCAAGATAGCCCTCGTGGCAAAGCACCGCGTAGTAAGCCTCCATGGCGTGGCCCTTGGAGAGCACGAAGCGGTCGCGATTGGGATCGTCGACGGTCTCGGGCGAAATGTTGAGGTGGTTGGCGTAGAGGGTCATGAGGGCGTCGATCACCGACATGTCGCCGCCGATGTGGCCGCCGGCGCCAGCCATGATGATATCGACGCAATCGCGGCGAAGGTCCCAACGCAGGGACTCAAGCTCTTCGATAGTTGCCATTTCTACTCTCCTCGCAGGTAGGCTTTAACGTCTTCTTCGATGGGGTCGTACAGGTCGGGGGCAATGCCGATGTACTTGCACGCCTCGTAGAGCACCGGCACCACGTTGGCGTGAATAGCGACGCAGTGGTGGATGTAGGGGCCCTCGACGATCTTGGCTTCGAGGCGCTTGAGGTTGTCGACCTCGACCCACAGGTAGGTGCCCATGCCGGCCGGGCCGTCGATGCCGCGGGCGTTGCCCAGTAGCAGCGAGTACTCGCCGTTGTCACCGTCAAAGCGGGCAAGGGTGAGGTCGCCGTGCTTGGCCTCGGCCGTCAGCGCGCCGGGGTGATCGAAAGCCAGCGGGTAGGTGAGCTTGGGCTTGACGGCCGCGCAGCTGCAGGGCCAGGGGCCGCAATGCTGCAGCAGCTCGCCGTTCTCGTTATCGGGATGGCGCACGGTCCAGTCGGCGAACATGCCGCGGTGACGGCCCAGGTCGGCGGCCTCGACCATCAGCGCGGTGATGGCGCCGTGGATATCGGTCTCGCATACGATAGGAATGCCCATCTCGTTGAGGATGGCGTTGGCGGCGCAGGGCATAATGCCCAGCTCGTCCTGCAGAGCGTTCCAGCACTGAATGGCACCGGCGTTGCAGCCATACTTCTCGACCAAGCGCTTCATGGCGATGGCAAGACCGGCGACCGCGGGGACCTTGTCCTCGGGGATGCAGATCTCAAAGCTGTCGTTGATGTGGGCAAGCATGGCGGCCATGGCCTGCTCGTCGGCCTGGGCGTCGCGCACAGCCTGGACAAGTTCGGTCATGGGGATAGGCGAAAGCTGGATGTTGAACTTCTCGAGCAGCTCGCCCTCGTTGCACATGGTCGACCAGAAGTCGAATGGACGGGTGGCCATCTGCAGGATGCGGGTGTGCTTGAAGGTCTTGACCACGTTGCAAACGGCCAAAAAGTCCCAAACGCCGCGCTCGAACTCGGGGTCGGTCAGGCGGCAGTTGGTCATGTAGGTGAAGGGAACCTGGAAGCGGCGCAGGACCTTGCCGGTGGCGAACAGACCGCACTGGCTATCGCGCCGGCGCGTGCCGTCGGGCTCGGGACGCTCGTCGCGCGGGCCCCACAGCAGCACGGGCAGGCCGAGCTCGCGGGCAAGGCGAGCGCAAACGTACTCGGTGCCAAAGTTGGCGTGGCACAGCATAATGCCATCGACGCCCTCGGCGCGGAATTTCTTGACGATAGGCTCGATATGGCTGTCGTCGAACAGCAGGCCCTCGTCATTAATGTCGTCGATGTCCACGATGTCGACGCCGATCTCGCGCAGACGGTCAGCCGTCAGACCACGATACTTGATCGCGTCCGGCGCGCTAAAGATGCTGCGGCGCGTAGGCACAAAACCGAGCTTGATCTTATCCATGTACGTCCTCCCCTAGTCACATGTTCAGTAAACAGACGCATGTTTCGTTTTGTTCTGTTTACTAAATGTTTTACTCTTCTGTTTAGAAGTTTAACGCGAAATACCCGTAAACGGTAGAGAAATCAGCCTAAACGGTATGTAAACAATCTGAACATACAAGGGGAACAAAAAAGAGGGCCCCAAAGGACCCTCTCTTAGTAGCGTTATGTATGGCTGCCTTAGCGAGCTTTACCTCCCTACGGCCTAGCGTTGCCTTTGCCTAGATCTCACGCACGCTTTGGCGCTCGACAAAATAGGTCGACACGGCCGTCTTGCAGGTATAGCTCTTGGGGTTGCGGATGTTGCCCACCAGGCGACGCACCGCGATCTCGCCCACCTCGTGCTTGGGAACATGCACCGTGGTGAGCGGCGGGTTGGAGAAGGCGCCCAAAGACAGGTCGTCAAAGCCGATGATCGAGACATCCTCGGGCACGCGAATACCGTGCTCGTTGAACGCGCGCATGGCGCCCACGGCGAGCACGTCGTTCTCGGCAAAGAAAGCCGTCGGCAGATCGTCGCGCGAGACGTTGTCGAGCCACACGCCCATGTCGTGATAAGCGCCCTCGAGCGTGGTACCCAGCGTGACGTGCCATGCCGGGTTGGCCTCAAGATCCGCGTCCTCAAGCGCTTGGCGATAGCCGCGCTCGCGGTCCTTAAAGTTGCGGATCCGAAGGTCGCCCGCCAGATAGCCGATTTGCCTGTGGCCTTTCTCGATAAGGTAATCCACGGCACGCAGCACCGAATCGGTGTTGGCGATGACTACGGCATCGAAGTACTGGCGATCGCTCCAGCCGTCGAGCACAATCAGGTGGGCGGCAGCGTCGGCGAACAGGGCGTAGTCCTCCTCGCCCAGCTCGGTACCCATCAGCACGATGGCGGCCGACGGGTCGGCGATCAGGCCCTCGACCTGCGGGCGCACGGCGTCCAGGTCGCTAAAGTCGAGCGAGACAAAGCTCGTGCTCATGCCGTGGCGACGCGCCTGGCGCTCCACGCCCTCGATGACCGCGGGATGGAAGGTGCTCTCGTCCAGGATGGCGCCCGTCTTGCGCGCAAGCACAAACTGGATGCTCTCGAGCTGCGTCGACTGCTGATAGCCAAGCGACTGCGCGCACTCCAGGATGACCTTGGCGGTCTCCTCGCTCACGCTGCGCTTGCGGTTGAGCGCGTTGGACACGGTTGCGGGCGAAAAGCCGGTAATGCGGCTGATCTCGCGGACGCTTGCTTTAGCCATCGTTCCCCCTAGCATCGGTCGCGGCCGAGCATCGTGGCTTGACCGCCCCGTGGCTCGGCAACTAAACGACCGCAAATTCAATCTAAACAGAATAGTAAATGTTTATTAGCTAGTTTAGCCTGTTGTCAAGCGAAGTGGCACGACTATTCCCCCAACGGGCGCATTTGTCCATCTTAACGTTATTACGCAAGGTCTTCGCCATTGCTTGCTATTACGCGTCGGTACCATTCGAAGCTTTTCTTTTTACGTCTCTCAAACGAGCCCGCACCGCTATCGTCTCGATCGACATAGATAAACCCGTAGCGCTTACGCATCTGTCCTGTGGCGACCGAAACCAAATCGATCGGGCCCCAACAGGTATATCCCATGAGTTCCACCCCGTCGAGCTCGACGGTCTCCCTCATCGCCTCGATGTGGGCCCGCAGGTATTCAACTCGATAGTCGTCTTCTATTTCACCCGAATCTTCCGGCACATCAGGAGCACCCAAACCGTTTTCGACGATGAACAGCGGCTTTTGATAGCGATCCCAGATTTCATTCATGGTGACGCGCAGCCCTTTGGGGTCGATAAACCTCCCCCAAGGCTCCTGTTTTAGATACGGATTAGGCGCCGAGCGAAGAAGGTTCGAATCGAACTGACCTTCCGCATGCGCTTTTGCGACGCGCGTCGAGTAATACGAAAACGAGACGAAATCGACCAGGTTTGCAGCCAGTACTTCGCGGTCATCATCCCGATAGGGCACCTCAAAACCATGGCGGGCGTATTCCTTGAGAACATAGCTCGGGTACGCACCGCGCACCTGGACGTCGGTAAACATGTAATGGCTGCGATTCTCAGCCTGCGCAGCCAGCACATCGTCCGGATCACATGTAGCCGGATAGAAGACACCTGCGTTGAGCATGCAACCGATCTTCGCCCCAGGGCACAGTTCATGACACGCCCCGACCGCACGGGCGCTCGCAACCAATACATGGTGCACGGCCGTGTGAACCGTTGCATAGCGATTCTCCCCTTGCTCGAAGATGATCCCCGCCGCCATAAAGCACGCCTGCGTCATGATGTTGATCTCGTTAAAGGTCAGCCAATAATTGACCAATCCCCGATAGCGCTCGAACACGGTACGCGAATATCGCTCGAACAGGTCGACCAACCTGCGATCGCGCCATCCGCCATACGCATCGACGAGATGCATGGGGACATCATAGTGGTTGAGCGTCACCAAAGGCTCAATGTCATGCGCGCGACACCTCCTAAAAACATCCTCGTAAAAGGCAAGGCCTTCTTCATTGGGCTCGGCTTCGTCTCCTTTGGGAAAAATGCGGCTCCAGGCGATTGATAAGCGCAGGCATTTAAAACCCATCTGGGCAAACAGTTCAATATCCTGCTTGTACCTATGGTAAAAATCAATGCCCTTGCGAGCGGGATAGAAGCTGTCGGGTGCCAACGCACGCGGATCAAGGTCTCCCCGCATGACGTCCATGCGTTGATCGCCAAACGGCAGCATGTCGGAATTGGCTAAACCGCGACCGCCTTCGTTCCATCCTCCCTCGCACTGGTTTGCAGCCAGAGCCCCGCCCCATAAAAAATCTTCTCTAAACATTATGGTGTCGTCCTTTCTATCAAATTCCCGGCCCACACTGTCGAACGCAACGGACTCGGCAAGTGCCGCGCAACAGCACGGTACCGTTGCGCGGCCAAGGGGTCGGACCGCGCAACGGCTGGGGAGCATATTTGTGTAGCAGCCTCTTATGCCTCGACGGATTCAACGGCCTCAGAATCGCCGCTCTTGGACTTCAACGGCATCTTCTCCTGTCCTTCAAATCCAAAAATCATCGCCAACGCAAACGTCACGGCACCGCCAGCAAGACACCCGATGGTGCCAGGGATGATATCCTGAGCAAACATGAGCACGTTCATCCATGGGAAACCAACGCCAGTGAAGATATAGACGTTGGCATGAAGAAGGCTTACCAGCAGACCACCGACAGCACCACCAATCATGTTCCAGGCAAGAGCCTTCTTGTCGCGAAACAGGATGCCGTAGATGATGGGCTCACTCACGCGACCGAAGGCATAGGTGATGAACAAGTTCCAGCCCGTGGCTCGACTCTCCTTGTCCTTAGCGCGCAGGCCATAGGCGAGCGCGATGGCAAGCGTGGTGTAGGCTACAACCGCGGTGCCGGGGTATAAGATGGCGTCGTAACCGTTCTGGAGCGCGGCGGGCAATATGGCGGTATAGATCGGCACGTGCATGCCGGTGGCGATGATCAGATTCCAGAATGCGCCGATAACCGCGGTCGCAGCGGGACCGGCAACAGAGGCGAGCCAAATGATGAAATCGGCCACAAGGCCCATGACAAATTGGACGGCAGGGCCGCAGAGGCACAGCGCGACCGGCAACATCACGAGCACCGTACCCACGGGTACGATCAGAATGCGCAACATATCAGGCGAGATCTTCTTAAAGAAGCGCTCAACATAGGACTGGGCCCAGGTGATCAAGATGACCGGAAGAACAGCCTGGGTGTAGTTGACGAGCTGCATGGGGATGCCGAAGACGCTGAAAGGCTTTCCGTCCTCAACAATAGCGAGCATGTCGGGATAAATCATCACAACAGCGATGAGCAGTGCCAGCACAGGACTCGTTTTGAACTTCTTAGCCGAGCTATAGGCGGCAAACACCGGGAAGTAGTAATACGCCGCATCGCCCACCAGGGAAAGGATCCGATACAGGTCGCTCGTTTCGGACATAAAACCGGCGCCTTCGGGCCCAAACAGAATAACGAGCATCTTGAAGATACCGGCGACACAAAAGATCGGAAGGATCGGGGTGATAGCGCCGCTCACGGCATCGAGCAGCTGATTGAAGAGGTGCTTGGGCGCCAAGCGCTCCTTCCAGCTAAGCTGAGGGCCATCGAGTTCCTCGTCAATCGATACCGTGACCTCGAATCCGCCCTGCTTACAAACCTCGTCGTAGACCTTGTCGACCGTGGGCCCGACCACCAGCTGCACCTGCCCTCCGGCGTGCACGACGCTGATGATAGACGAGATGTCCTCAAGCTTCTCATCATTCGAGAGGCTTTCATCCTTGAGGTTGAAGCGCAGGCGCGTCATGCAATGCGTAACCGAAGCCACGTTTTCCGCCCCGCCCACAGTGGAGAGAATCTGCTCTGCCACCTTTTTGTAATTTGCCATCATTGGCTCCTTTGCACAATCTTGGCTTACTGTTCGAATCGGCAAAGGTCATGCCCCGAATGGCTACGGGTTACAATCCTTTTTTGGAGATGATCCGGTTGAGATGGATCATCAGATAGAGTTCCTCCTCCTCGGAGAGCGTGGCGTCCCACGTTTCACGACAATAGGAACCGATATGCTTCACGCACTCTGCCAACTGCGGAAACTCCTCACGAAAGTTCTTGTACATCTGCATGTTGGCGCTGTTCAGCGACTCGCCGGCTTGAATGCGCTTGAACAGGTACCGCAGATGCGTGGCGAAGCGGGTGAAATCAAAGGAATCGCGGTCGACAATAATGCGGAAATCGCTTTCGAGAATCTCGATAACGTCCTCGAGCATATCGTCGAACTGCTTTGCGGGCTCGGCCGTGGCTTTGACGGCTTCAACAACCCGTGCGTTCACGAGATTCATCGCAATACTGGCAATCTCATCCTTGGGAAGCCGCTCTCCGAGCTCCTTCTCGAGTCGCATGACGATAAACTGGGCAGCCTTGTATTCCTTCGGATACGTCTCCCGCACTTCATAGGCAAGAGGCATCGCGATGCGGACCCCCTTTTGGGCTCGCGCAACGGCAAACGACAGGTGATCAGCCATGAACAGCGTCGCATTGGTCGAGAGGTCGTAGGGCAGTTCGTTGGCAACGATGTCCATAACTTTCGCCGCAAACATCACGATATCCGAGGGAAGATCCCTCATGACATCTTGTCCTTTAGGATCAATGTCGTAAAACGTATGCTCGATTTTAGAAAGAGGGAGCTCTCGAGGAAAATCTCCGCCGAAACCGACGCCCCTGCCCATGGCGATGACATCTCGCCCCTGTCCGTCACGGCAAAGAACCGCGTTGTTGTTAAGCTTTTTAATTGCAAGCATGGTGAACCTCCTTTCAAGAACACTCACAGAAAAAGGCATGATAGCCAATAGCAGTGCTATTGCGGTCATGCCTTACGTAACAATCCGTGTTGTATTGCTCTTGGGCATGCCTCCACACAGGAGTAACAATCCAAGATGCAGAATGCATTATAGCGCTCTCCCCGCCCCGGGGACCATCGGGCTGGCGAACGGTAGATGTCGGCCCGCCAGCCTTGATTATCGACTTCATCCGAACACCTCCAGATCGGAGGACGGCATGTCCGGAAAGAGGAAGAAGGGTTCCGCGAAAGCGGCCCCGAGGGCCTACGGAAGGCTCACGAGGCACGAGCGGGACACGGTCCAGAGGATGCTGGAGCGCAGGGCCTCGTGCAGGGAGATCGCGAGGGAGCTGGGCAGGTCGCCCTCGACGGTGAGCGCCGAGGTGGCGTCGCACAGGTTCGTGACGGCGCCGAAGTCCAGGCGCGGCGAGCGCGTGGGCGCCGACACCGACCTGTCGTCGGCCTGCCCGCGCCTGGCGGCGTGGCCGCGCTGCTGCAACGGGTGCGGCCGCTACCGCGCGATGGGCTGCAAGCGCCGCCCGCACGTCTTCTACGAGGCCCGCGCCGCGCAGCTGTGTGCCGACTCGGTGCTCGTCTCGTCCAGGCGCGGGATCGACGCCGACGAGCCGGCCGCGGCGGCCAGGCTGGAGGCCATCAGGGACTGCCTGCGCCGGGGGCTCTCGCCCGAGCAGATGGCCGCATGCAACGGAGGGCCGGTGGACCTGTCGCCGTCGACCATTTACCGCTGGGTCGCGGCGGGCTACGACGGCATGACCAACATGGAGCTCAGGCGCAAGGTCGGCTACAGGCCGAGGAGGCGCGCCGCCGTCCGGGCGGCCACGCGCCACTCCGCCCGCAGGTCATACGCCGCGTTCCTCGCCCTCGGGGAGGACGCGTGCGCCGCGGCCTGGGAGATGGACACCGTCGAGGGCGCCCGGGAGGACTCGGCCTGCCTGCTCACGCTGCTCCACCGCCCCAGCAGGCTCCAGCTGGCGCTCCTGCTCGGGGAGAAGACCTCCGGGTGCGTCGCGGCCGCCCTGGAGGGCGTCCGGGCGGTCCTCGGCGCAGACGGGACGCGCCGCGTGTTCCGCGCCGTGCTCACCGACAACGGCGCCGAGTTCTCCGACGAGGGCGCGATCGCCGCGCTCCTCGGCGAGGGGCCCGGCGAGACGAGGCTGTTCTACTGCGACCCGCGCCGCAGCGACCAGAAGGGCGCCTGCGAGCGCAACCACGTCGAGATCAGGAAGCTGCTGCCCAAGGGCGCCGGGCTCAGGTTCGACCGGCTATCCCCGGCCGACATGGCGCTCGCCATGTCGCACGTGAACTCCGAGCCCCGCGGCGCGCTCGGCTTCTCGACGCCCGCGCGCGCCTTCAGGGCGATGCTCGGGGACGATGCGGCGGCGCTGCTTGACGCCTACGGCGTGGAGGATGTGCCTCTGGCCGAGCTCGACCTGACGCCGGGACTCATCGAGAGGGCGCGCGCAGAGAGGGGCGATGCCCCGCTGGCCTAGCCTGAAGGCAAAACGGAATAGACTGACCGACCGTCCGGCTGAGTCTGGGAAGAGGTGCCGGGCGGAGGGCGGAGCATGGCCACCGGACCCATCGAAACACATCTCCACCGTTCCATCAACTGGGAAAACGGCGCCCCCGGACCCCAGGAGGGGCCGCGGGGGCGTTCAGCTAACTGCGGGAATGGCCTATTTGCTCAATGTGTTCGGCTGAGATCGGAAATCAACC
>JAGZQF010000044.1 GCA_018382295.1 Collinsella sp. | reverse complement strand
CTTCGGCGTTCATGCTGCCCCCATCATCGCGGTCTACGGGGTCAAAGATATGGCACCGTGGGGACACATGTATGTCAATCCTGGTCTAACAGAGCCTAAACTTAACCCCCGCCCCGGAGCCCAGCGGGCAATCATCGTTGTACCTATCACTGATACCAATAAACCGCTTGCATATCGTCTGTTGGCTTGGCACGGTACAATGCTTGTAGCTTTAAATTAATAAATTAGTGGGGTTAATTCATGGCAGAATCTCGTGCGGAGCGTAAGGCTCGTCGTGCTTTGATCGAAGCAGCTGAGGGGTCGGAGGAGAAATCTTCTACGAAATCCAAGTCTTCTAAAGCTGCAAAAAGCAAATCGGCCAAGAGCAGGGCTAAGACCAAGCGTTCTGACTCTCGTCGAGGCGGAGACAAAGCGTCTCAGACTCGCTCCAAGCGTCCGCATAAAGATCCGGTTTCGCCTGCGCGTAAGGCTGTGGATCCCAAATCTCCCTGTTCCATCATGAGAGCTTGTGGCGGATGCACGGCGCTCAATCGTCCTTATAAGAAGCAGCTCGCTGCTAAGCAGGCTGCTATGGAGGAGCTTTTTGCTTCGCTTTGCGAGCGTGAGGGTATTAGCGTCGACCCCATTCGTGGTATGGGCGTCACCCTGGGCGACCCGGGTAAATATCCCGCGCCGCGTGGCTTTCGTCATAAGGCTGCCACTCCCTTTGCTCCCGGCAAGGAGGGTGCTGTCCGTTGCGGTTTCTTTGAGCGCGGCACGCACAAGATCGTTGCCGTACCCGAGTGTCCTGTCGAGGCACCGGGTGCCCGTCAGATTCTCAACGGCATCGCACGCGAAGCTGAGCGGCTGCATATTCCCGCCTTTAATGAGGACAAGCATCTTGGTTTGCTTCGCTATGCCGTCGTCCGCTGCGGTTGGCGTACCGACCAGGTCATGGTCACGCTCGTGACCGCTCAGCGCGACTTGCCGCATGCGCAGGAGTTCTTTGAGGCTGTCGCCGCACTCGATCCGCGCATCGTCACCGTCGCCCAAAACATCAACGGACGCCCCGGCAACGCCATCCTCGGCGAGGAAACCCGCATCGTGTATGGCGCCGAATGCATGCGCGACCAGCTGCTCGGCTGCGAATTCGACATCTCCCCCACCGCGTTTTATCAGACCAACCCGCAACAGACCGAGCTGCTCTATCAGCTCGCTATCGACGGCATGGATTTGCACCAGGGCGATGTGCTCATGGATGCCTACTGTGGCAGCGGTACCATCGGTCTTTGCGCAGCTAAAGATGCCCAGAACAAGGGTATCGGCATTATGCTGCTCGGCGTTGAGCGCAACCCGGCGGGCATTGCCGACGCACGTCGCAATGCCGAGCTCAACGGCCTCACCCGCAGCGCTTGGTTTATGGCCGACGACGCCACCGACTACATCCTGGATGCCGCCGACAACAACGAACGCGTCGACGTTCTTTCCATCGACCCGCCGCGCGCCGGCTCCACGCCCAAGTTCCTCGAAGCTGCCTGCGCACTTAAGCCGCGCCGCATCACCTATATCAGCTGCAACCCCGTGACCCAAGAGCGCGACCTGCACCAGCTCCTCGACGGAGGCTATCGCCTGCTCAAGATCACGCCAGTCGACATGTTCCCTCACACCGACCACACCGAAACCGTAGCGGTCCTCGAACGCCGCTAACCAACCTCAGTAGATTTTTGGGACAAGAAAGGGGGCGACCCGCCTGGGCCGCCCCCTTCGCTTGGTTTATAAACTCCGCTACATCCCATTGCGCAGATCGCACACGCCGGCTGCCGCCATCTCGCACAGCAGCGTCTCGCGGTCGCGCGTCACGATCAAATCCAGTGGGAAGTGAATCTCGTCGAGCATCTTGCGCGCGTGATCGAGCTTGCCAATGGCCATGCCAATGTGGGCATCGGTCGACACGCCAATGCCCACGCCCAGCTCGGCGCAGCGCTCGGCAATCTTGCGGCATACGGCCCAATGCTCAGTGTCGACACCGTGTTCAAGACTATGGTTGTTGATCTCGATAATCTTGTGCTTGGCCTTAGCTGCCAACAGCACCTCGTCGATATCGAACGGCACGCCCGAACGCCCCGTGTGACCCAGCATGAACACCTTGGGGTGCTCCAGGGCATTGATATACATCTCGGTCGTCTGGGCCAGCGTCGCGCCCTCAGCAATCTGCGGATTATGCACGCTCGCAACCAAATAATCCAAATTACGCGTAACCAAATCGAACAGCGAATGCTGACGGCTGTACGAATCGCCGGCAATATCGAGCGTGACAGGAGTGTCCTCGCCAAACAAGCTTCCGTCCAGCGAAACGATATCGGCCTCGGCACCACGCAGCACCAGCACGCCGCTCCAAATGCGCGGCCAGATATCCTGGTTGATAAAGAACTGGTAACTGCGCAGGTCATTGGGGCAAGCCGTAACCATAGAGCTCAAATGGTCGGCAGATCCGAGCACCTGCAGACCACGCTCTGCCGCCCAGTACACATTCTCCTCAATGGTCGAATATGCATGCGCAGAGAACATCGTATGGGTATGAATGTCACAAGAAAGCAGGTAGGGCATCAGGTCTCCTTATCTGGCACGGCCGTCGCTTATATTCATTGTACGCATAGCATTCGATGGTCGTAAAACCGCTCCATCCCAACGACACAACGTCCATGACAACGGGGTCTGGCTTAAAACCAAACCCCGTTTCACGTAAAACATTGTAAGCAGAGCGCTTTACTTTTGACGATACTCGTCGGCCAGCTGCTTCCAGGCGGGCAGTGAGTTGACGATAGTCTCGTAGCTCACGCAGTAGCCAAGGCGGAACCAGCCCGGCATGCCGAAGCTGTCCGAAGGCACCGCAAGCAGCTCATACTTCTTCGCGCGCTCACAGAACGCATTCGCATCGGGCTCCAGCGCCTTCACCCACAGGTAGAATGCACCATCCGGCTCAACATAGGTGTAGCCGTACTCCGCTAGTGCGTCGGTAAGCGCGGTGCGGTTGCGCGCATAGGCCTCGACATCGCTCGGCTCATCGATGCAATCGATGATTACGCGCTGGAAGAGTGCCGGTGCGCATACAAAACCTAGCGTACGGGCAGCACCCGCAACAGCCGGCATCAGACGGGCAGCCTGCGGATTGGTGTTGGGAACCAAGATCCACCCCACGCGCTCACCCGGCAGCGACAGCGACTTGGAATACGAGTAGCACACGATGGTGTGCTCGTAGATCGAGGGCACCCAAGGCACCTCGGCACCGTACACAATCTCGCGGTACGGCTCATCCGAGATGAGCATAATCGGATTCTCGGGATCGCGCTGAGCGTTGGCCTCGCGCAGAACATTGGCCAGTCGCGTCAGCGTGTCGCATGTATATACGGCACCGGTCGGATTGTTGGGAGAGTCAATGATGACGGCCGCCGTCTTATCGCTGATCGCCTTGAGCACGTTGTCCACGCTCAGCTGGAACGTATCTTCATCGGCGAGCGCCTCAACACACGTACAGCCGGCCTTCTCAATCCAAACGCGATACTCCGGAAAGTACGGGGCGATAACAATAACCTCGTCGCCCGGGTTCGTAACGGCGTTAAGCGTGCAGGTGAGCGAAGCCGCGGCACCCACCGTCATAAATACGTCTTTGCCCTCATAGCTCGTGCCAAAGCGGCGGTTGAGCGATTCGGCCACAGCGGCACGACATTGCGGCAGGCCCGGTGCGGGCGTGTAGCCGTGCAGCTGGTCGCTCGGCAGCTCCAGGGCCTTCTTAATCGACTCAGCCACAGCAGCGGGTGCCGGAACGCTCGGATTGCCCAGCGAAAAATCGAATACGTTTTCCGCACCGATCTGCGCCTTGCGCTCAAGGCCATAGCTAAAAATCTCACGGATGATGGAGCTTTCCGCACCGCGAGCATACATAGTTTCGTTGATCATCTGTTCCCCTTTCGCATAGGCGCTATTGTACGCTTTAGCCGAGCAAAGTGCCGCAGCAATGTTGATTGGGGACAGACTTAAATGCGTGAAAATGCTCATTTAAGTCTGTCCCCAATCAACAGACGGCCCCATATCGCTCAAAAGAAAAAGCCTCCGCAGGTTTCCCCGCGGAGGCTTTCGCCACAAAGACTATTTGTCGGCGTCGGTGTCGGCATCGACGACGGCATGGTCATCGTCAGCATCATCGGATGCGGCTTCGGCATCCTCCTGCATAGCCGCCTGCGCAAATGCGGCGGCATCGGCCGCCAGCTCCTCCTCGCTCATACGAGGCGCACGCTTCTTGGTCGGCATGCCGGCAGCCTTGGCGTTGCGCTCCTCCTTGGCCGCCAGGATATCGTCCTCGCGCTCAAGGTAGGCGTCCCACTCGTTATCGAGCAGGGCATTCACGGCATCGCCCTCGACGGTCTCGCGCTCGAGCAGCACCTTCGCCATCAGATCGAGCTGATCGCGACGGGCATCCAGGATCTCGACAGCACGACGATGGGCCTCGCGCATGATGCGCTGAACCTCGATATCAATGCGACGCGCCGTCTCCTCGGAGTAATCCTGGTGATCGGCGTAATCGCGACCAAGGAACACCTGATGCTGCGCCTCGCCAAAGACCTGCGTGCCCAGCTCCTCGCTCATGCCCAGACGTGTGACCATCTCGCGCGCCATCTTGGTCGCGCGCTCCAGATCGTTGCTCGCGCCCGACGTGATGTCGTCGCACATGAGCTCCTCGGCAACGCGACCGCCCAAGAACACGGCAAGCTCGTCGAGCATCTCGTTCTTGGTCTTGAGGAAGTGGTCCTCCTGCGGAAGCTGCAGCGTGTAGCCCAGGGCCTGACCGCGGCTGACGATCGAGATCTTGTGGACCGGATCGGAGTGCTCCAGGATATGGCCCACCAAAGCGTGACCGCTCTCGTGGTAGGCAATCGCGGTGCGCTCGGCCTCGGTCATCACGCGACCCTTGCGCTGCGGTCCGGCAATCACGCGCTCCATCGATTCCTCGACCTCGTCCATCGAGATCACGGAACGATGGCGGCGGGCAGCCAACAGTGCAGACTCATTGAGCAAGTTCGCCAGGTCGGCGCCGGTAAAGCCAACGGTCATCTGGGCGAGCTTCTCAAACTTAACGTCCTCGTCCATCGGCTTGTTCTCGGCATGCACGCGCAAGATCTGCTCGCGGCCCTTCACGTCCGGACGGTCGACCGTAACCTGACGGTCAAAACGGCCGGGACGCAGCAGCGCCGGATCCAGAATGTCAGGGCGGTTGGTCGCAGCGATCAGGATGACCGACTCGCTCTCCTCAAAACCGTCCATCTCGACCAGCAGCTGGTTGAGCGTCTGCTCGCGCTCGTCGTGACCGCCGCCCAAGCCGGCTCCGCGCTGACGTCCCACGGCGTCGATCTCATCGATGAAGATGATCGACGGGGCCTGAGACTTGGCCTCCTTAAAGAGGTCGCGCACGCGGCTGGCGCCGACGCCCACGAACATCTCCACAAAGTCAGAGCCCGAGATGCTAAAGAACGGCACGCCCGCCTCGCCGGCAACGGCCTTGGCCAGCAGCGTTTTCCCGGTGCCCGGAGGGCCAACCAGCAACACGCCACGCGGGATCTTGGCGCCCAGCTTGCGATAGCGATCCGGATCGCTCAAAAAGTCACGGATCTCCTCGAGCTCCTCGACTGCCTCGTCCACGCCGGCAACGTCTTCAAACTTGACCTTGGGGCGCGTGGCCTCGTTGGTCTTGGCGTTGGTCTTGCCAAACTGCATGTTCCTGTTGTTGGCGCCCATCATCTGGCGCATAAAGTAGAACATGATGGCGATAAGGGCGATCGTCGGAAGCACACTCATCGCCAAGTCGCCCCAAAAATCGGGATCGTTGGTGTTGACGATGTACTTAGTGTCGGGGTGCTCCGCCATGAGCTCAGCAAGCGAATCGGAGCCGACATAGGTCGAGGAGAAGCTCTTGAGCTCGCTCGTATCGCCCTTGTCCTTCTTCGTCTTCCAGTAATGACCCGTCACGCTTCCGTCTTGAACCGTATAGGTCAGATCTTCGACGCGATCCTGCTTGATGGCGCTCACCATCTCGCTCGTTGCGAGCTTTACGGTATTGCTGGAATTGGCAAAGCCGGAGCCCATGTTAAAGAAGGCGTAGCCCAGAAGTGCGCAAGCCAAAATAAAATACAGCCAACCCGTACGCGTGGGCTTCTTGCCTCCGGGCATCCCCGGGATCTTAGGCTCCCGGGGAGTCTGGGAATTGTTGTCGTTACGGTCGTCGGGCATCTTACGAATAAACCTCCGGTTTCAAAATGCCCAGATACGGAAGGTTGCGATAGCGCTCGGCATAGTCGAGGCCGTAGCCCACCACAAAGGCATCGGGGCAATGGGTTCCAACATACTTGGGCGTGATGGCCGAGGTGCGGTCCTCAACGTCCTTCCACAGGAAGGCAGCGACCTCCAGCGAAGCGGGCTTGCGGCTCTCGAGGTTCTTCATCAGGTACTTGAGGGTCAGGCCCGAGTCCAGAATGTCCTCGACGATCAGCACGTCGCGACCACGGATGTCGATATCCAGATCCTTAATGATACGCACGATGCCCGAAGACTTCACACCGTCGCCATAGCTCGAAACAGCCATGAAATCGATGTTGGTCGGTAGCTCAATCTTGCGCATCAGGTCGCCCATAAAGACCACGGCACCGCGCAGAACCGCGATCAGCACCAGATCCTTACCCGCGTAGTCGCGAGTGATCTCCTCGCCCAGGCGAGAAACGATGCCGTCGATATCCTCCTGCGTAAACAGAACCTTCTCGATATCCGGATGTTGAGAAGCCATGACAACCCTTTCTTGTGCTTAATCGCCCACACACCGCCGTATGGACGCGAACTACACATTCTAGCAGCGCACGGGGTATATTTTCCAGCCCGCGCACCATCAGCGCGGGAATACCGTCAACGCCGCACAGAACAGCTGGTGCGAGGGGCTAATCCGCGTCAACCACGCGAAGCAGATAAGCCACACGCGTCGCCGCCGTGCATTTAAAACGTTCGTCCGCGCGAACTCCGGCGACCCACACCACGGCACCTCCCGGCGCCGTCCTCACCACGGGCACGCCGGCGCGCTCGGTAACGGGAATGCGAGCCTCGCCTAGCAAGTCGGATACCTTCTTGCTTCGGCCACTCATCCCTAACGGGCACATCACGTCTCCCGGTGCGGGACCGTCCACCCACAGGCGCGCCAATCGCGCCTCTGCAGGGATCTCGCCACGTGAGCCCGCCAGGATCCGCTCACTATCGCTGTCGGCAAAACCCAGGGCAGCCGCGTCTACCAAAGCTGTCACTTCCCCGACAACCGCAAGCTCACGGGCGCGGCGCACGATATCGCATCCCGGCTCAACGGCCATCGGCTCTGCGACCAGCATGCGCCCCCCGCCCAACGGCAAACGACCGGGTACGGTAACCCAGTCCGCGGCCAGGCCCTCGCGAGCCGCCGGCGCCTTAAACGCCAGCATGCCAAACTCAATGCGTGCGTCAATCCCCGCCGGAAGCGTGACCGAGCCGGCGCCCTCGGCAACGCAGGAAAGGACTCGCTCCACATGTCGCATCTCTGGACGAGCGCCCGGATCGATGCGTTTAATCGCCAGTCGCACGATGCGCCGCGCGATTACCACCTCGGCCGCAGCAAGGCGCCTGGCATCGAGCACCAGCGCGCCCGCTGCCTCTTTGCGCAAACAGCTTCGAAACGCCTGTGCCGACAGCTGGGATAGAAACGCATCTTCATCACCCAAGATCTCACAGGCGGCGCCAATCGTCTTGCAGACGCTCGCGTTGCGCTGCGCCACCACCGGCATCACTCGATGGCGCACGTAGTTTCGCAGATACGAGATATCCTCATTGCTCTCGTCTTCACGCCACGGCTGACCATGTACCTGTAGATAGCCCACGAGCTCGCCATGAGTTAGGTCGAGCAAGGGACGCACCACGATATTCCTCCGGCGAGGAATGCTCGATAGACCAGCGGGCCCCGAACCCTTAATCGCGTTCATCAAAAACGTTTCCGCGCGATCCGAAGACGTGTGCGCGGTGCAGATACGAGCCGCCGTTCGCGGCGCCCCCGTCTGGGCGCAGAGTTCGCGAACATACCTCCGCGCCGCGGCATAGCGCACCTCGCGGGCCGCAGCCTCAATATTGCCCGACTCCCCATCAAAATAAGCGTGCTCCACACACAGCGGTAAACCATATTGCGCGCAGAGCTCACGCACAAAGGCCTCGTCGCCATCGGACGCCTTGCCGCGCAGATGATGGTTTACATGCAGCACATGCAGGCGCTCGCGAGCAATGGGGGCAACACCGCGTCCGTCTTGGATATCCAGCTTTGATGTGCACGCCATAAGAAGCAGTGCCGTCGAGTCCGCGCCGCCTGATACCATGAGCACGACAGGAGCAGCCTGCTGTCTCGTCCGGGTCTCATCGACTGCCCCAGGCACGGCATGGTGTCCGTAATGCTGTGATACCGTTGGCATTCGCTTCCTCCTCTATTCGTCCGCACCCATTGTATCCTTTGGAATCTTATGTCTCGTCTGCACCTTCATATCCTCGGCAGTGGCTCTAAAGGCAACTGCGCACTCATCGAGGGCCCGCAGGGGCTCATTATGGTCGATGACGGACTGTCTCGCCGCGAGACATTAAAGCGCATGGCAGAACTGGGGCTCTCGACAGACAACGTCTCGGCTCTTCTCATTACTCATGAGCATAGCGATCACATCAAGGGCCTCGATGTCTGGTGCAAGCACTGGCACGGCCCCCTCTTTGCCAGCAGGGGCACTCTTTCGAGCAAAGAAAATCTTTCGCATCTGCCTGTCGAGGAATTCGATCCCGGTGACACCCTATCCATTGCCGGCATCCACGTGCAAACCTACTCAACGTCACACGATGTCATCAATCCAGTCGGCTATCGATTCGACACCCTCGATGATTCCATCGGCTTTGCCACCGACACCGGAGAGCTATCGAGCCAAGCCATGAACACCCTCAAAGATTGTCGAGTCCTCGCACTCGAAAGCAACCACGATGTGACCATGCTGCGCGAGGGAGAATATCCCCGCTTTCTTCAGGAGCGCATCCTGTCTGAAAGGGGACACCTCTCCAATGGCCAAGCCGCCGAAGCCGCGCGCGAACTTGTTACCGATCGCACCGAACAGCTCATTGCCATGCATATCAGCCAAGATAACAATCGTCCGAGCCTTACCGTCAAAAGCTATGCCAAAGCTCTGGCCGCAACCCTGGATGACGAGGTCGGCAGCTCCGCAACCCTTCTCCAAGGATCGCGAAAACTCTCGATACGCCCTGCGAGTCAGTATCAACCGGCAACCATTCAATAAACTGTCCTAAACAACAAAAAGGGCCGGGAATCGCTTCCCAGCCCCTTTTGTTGTCTTTTAATAGCGAAGAACACCAACGAAGTTATTCGATGGAGATCTTCGTAACGTTCTTCTTCTCGACGATCTTGGGAACCGTAACGGTCAGGATGCCGTCAGCGTACTTAGCCGAGAGGCCCTCGCTCGAAGCGTCCTTAAGATACACGCCACGCGTCGCGCTGTACGAGCTGAACTCCTTCTGCAGGAAGTTCTTGCCCTCGTTCCCCTCGTCTTCCTCGACATTCACGCTAATGGACAGACGGCCCTCGTTAAGCTCGACATCGATATCGTCCTTGGCGACGCCGGTCAGATAAGCCTTGACCTCATAGCCATCGCCCTTATCCTCAACGTCAACGGGGAACGCCTTAGAGGCAATCGAGCTGTTCGCTAGGTCGCTCATATCATCAAACAGATCGAACAGCGAGCTTGCAGAGGGACGAACGCCAAAAACCGAACGATAAGGAACCATGCTTGCCATGTTTACCACTCCTTTATAGGACTGCCGAGTCATCTTCCAGGTGACTGGGACTTCTTTTGACGCTCTTATATATGCCCACCCAGTGCTCATATATACATCGACTATAAAGTTTTTTGAGTCCAGTACTATAAGCATATCTAAGTGCGTATGACTTAGGTTTTAGGAAGGTTAAGGTTCTTTGAACTAGAGCTTAAATACCGAGTATGTCCCCAGCTACAAATAACAAGGGGCTTACAATGAGCGCGTACACGTTGTTGGTAACGAGCTAAAGGGCATCATGGACGACCAAAACCAGAACAAAATGTTTATGCCGACGCAGGGGGAAGATACTTCCACGCAGCCGCCACGGTTCCATCGCCCCCACATCTCGCAAGAGCCCATTAATGATCCTGAGCCCGAGTATGTGACGAGAAATCGATATCAAACACTCGAGGATGCCCAAACGGGACGTAAACATATGGGCGTGGCCTCGGGAGACCCTGTATATCTGAAAGACGCACCATTATCTAAAAACAGCGCAGCTAGTGAGGAGTCACTGAAAGCATCCGCCGCTCATCAACAAAGAGGTCCTCGACCAAAGCAAACCTTGACGCATTCGGCTCGCTATCTCGAAACGCCAAAACAAGGAAAATCGATCTTCATTTCGTCAAGTAAACGACGCAAGCAGCATCGAATGACAATCCTGCTTTTGATCATTGCGGCTATAGCAGTTGCCCTTGTTATTCGTTTTATTTTCTTTAAATAAAAGCTCAATACCAAAAAGAATTAAATCGTCTGGCGTAAATGAGTCATTTATGCCACACAAACGCAAAAAAGGGGGAGGCCGCGAGGCCTCCCCCTTCCAAGTTCAAGCGCACGGCTCGGTGCCGTCCACCGGTCAGCGGCGCCCTGGCCTCCCACGG
>JAGZQF010000004.1 GCA_018382295.1 Collinsella sp. | reverse complement strand
CTCTCGGTCTCCCACGATGGACCCGGATTGGAAGCCTTCGTCCATGAGCGCGTAGTAGCTCTCGGCAGAATCGAGAAAGGCGGCGTCGGTTTGAGCGGCGAGGGCGGCGTTCGCGTATCTTGCAAGCTCCGCGTCATCTTGCTGCTCTGGAGATAGGTCTGTGCCGCTGGCCTGGGGCGCGCGCGTATTGAATGCGTCGACAAAGCCCTGCATGCCCTGTTTCATAAAGAAGGGCCCGTAGATGGGTGAATTGAACGCAATGGGGACGGAAAAGGCTGCAGCGAGAACGAGCGCACAAATCCATACGGCCCTGTCTCTTAGGATTAGTTTGAGAAGAAGTCGACAGTACATTTAGAAGCACCTACGTTCCTCAAAGAATTGTTAGATTAAAAGTAACAGACCGGATGAAGATACGTGCGACGGGGGCGAGGCGAATGGCTGAGCGGTATCGATATGCGGGTTCAACGGTATCACATTGGCCACATAGATTATTAACTTGCATTTCTACCCGCCCTTTTCGTAGAGTCGCCGATACGTGCTTAGCGCACCCTCGGCGCGTCCGGCAGGCTTTGCGAAATGGGATCCAGGAGACTTCGGCGCAGCATCATCTTGCGGAATGCTTCTAATGAGCCTCCCATCCTTCAAAAACAGAATCTCATCGCACAGCCTATCGACCGAATCCAAGATGTGGGATGACATGATGATGCACGTACCAGAATCGGCCAGCTTCCTGAGAATCTCGGAATGCAAGTCCACCCTGCTGGGGTCGAGCGCGTTCATGGGCTCATCTAATAGAAGGTACCGCGCGCCCGTCGCATACGCAATCGCCAGGGTAAGCTGCTGCTTCATGCCCTGGCTCAGAGTGCGGATCCTCATCTTCGCGAACTCGCCTATCTGCGTTTGTTCCACTATCTCTTCGATATCGCGAGCATGCGGCCACATATCGCAAACCATCTTGAGGTGATCTTCCGCACGCAATCCGGGATACAGCAGCGTCCCCTCACCAGGTGCATAGAAGATCATAGAACGGACCTCTCTCGCACCCGTACCCTGCACCTCATCCAGAACGATGCTCCCGTCCACGCGAGGACCCGGCAAACCTGCCATCGCACGCAGCAACGTCGTCTTTCCATGCCCGTTCGGAGCGACGAGACCGTAGACCGTACCCGGGGCAAACTCAGCGTTCACCGAATCTACGAGCACCTTCTTTCCATAAGAGATCGTCAGCGTTTGAAGGTCAATCATCGAGATCATCCCCTTTCGATCTTTGGAACACTCAGGCGCACCATCAACGGAGATACGGCGCCCAAGACCACCAGCAGAGCGCCCGATGCGCCGACGACCTCTCCAAAAGGCATCGCGTTCGTCCCTCGCCCAAGGAACCCAATCGTCCCCACCTGGGAAGCGGGATCAAACGAGGCGAATGGAGCCAGCAGCGCGACGCCCATACCCACGCTTTCAACATGAGCGCTCAACGAACCCAACACCAAGAGAACCGCGCAAACCATTCCGGTGACAACGGGGTTGCGGCTAATCGCTGCTGTCAACGCAGCGACGACGGAAATCACGCCGTATGCCATGACCAGCAACGGAATACTGCACAACACCGCCTCCCCCACCGTGGACGTTGTCGAAGCTCCCGCCCGAATGAGAGCGACGGGATACTCCGATCCACCCGCACCGTTCTTAATCACGGACACAACGACAGCGGGAACCATCGACACCAAAAGCAGCACCAAGCCAAGCAGGAGAGCCAGCGCAACAGCCGTCAGAAAACGCACATGCGCTGTTGCGGGGATCTGGAGAACCAGAAGGGAACGACACTGCAGGTGGGTGCACGCGAGCGATGTGACAACCACGGGCAACAGCAAAAATAAGGAGGGAAGCGCTGCCTGGAGATACGAAAGGAGGATTAATGGGGGCATCTTCGTACTTAACTCGTAAACCTTGGGGTCCGGCAAGCTCGCGATCGACTCAAGCAGAAGGGCGCGCGCCTCCGCACGAGAAGGAGTCTCCGGCTCGATTCCGATCGATTGCAGGAGAGTCGCATCTGCCGCGCCCAGCTCACCTCGAGTGCGCTCGTACGTCGCAAGGCTTCGAAACCCCTCCGCAGGCATAGGCGCGTACACGAAACCCGAAAGAGCATCCCGCATGTCTTCCAGGGCCGCTTTGCCCTCGACGTCCATATTCGCAGCGTTCTGCTCTAGATACCGATCTATTGAACGGAGCTCCCCATCCCTATACCGAACAGCGGAAACGTTATCAGCGTCAGGAAACATCTCGACCAGAGCCGGGGCCAGCATCGTCGTCGACATTGCAATCGCGCATACGGCGAGGGTAGGAGAACGCAGGAGCAGTTTCCCCATCGTTCTTACGTATGCAACGGCGGAGGCACAAGCGCTCGAACGAGTTGCCGTTCTCGATGCAGTGAAGGAACCTCTCTCAAGACAAATCGGGGATATCGGGCACGCGCAGCCGCTCTTTCCAGCAACGCAAAGCAGGCTAATTGCCAGCACCTCGATCCCGATTGCGCATACGAGGGCAATCGCGCCACGCTCGAAGCAAAGTCCAGGCAGATTCACTATCTGCGTTGTCGGGTACGGGCTATAGGCGCCGACGGTCAACTCAGTGTTCGCATACGTAAGGGGATTCAACAGGGCGAACTCACGTAAAGCGATGGATCTTCCGTAATACCCGGGAACCATCGTCACCCCCATCAGGGCACATACGAACACGATTCCAAGCGTAGGGTTATTGGCAATCTTCACGGCAAGGTGAACGACAAGCGAGATGAACGCTGCCACCAAGAATTGCAAGATGGCCGTCTGCGCGAACACCAGCCAAGCCGGTTTGATAACCGGAGTCGCATATTGAATGTAGCCTATCGGATAGAACGGCGAGCCCGGGCCATTCTTCACAAGCGCGGCGATTATCCCTGGAAGATTGATGGCGAGGACGGCAAGCATTGCAAAAACACTCGCCCATACGCTCGATGCAACAAGTCTACCCAGCTCGCCCATCGGTGCCTGGATGATGAGCTTTTCACGCTTGTTAAGACGCGCGGCAAGGAACGAGACGGCAACGGCCGTTGCGACCCATAGCAAGTACTCCTTCGATCCGTCATAATAGGTGTACTCTCCATCCGATATCTGCAGAAACGGAAGTAGGGGAGAGAGCGGTGCCAAGATAAGACGTCCCGCGGCAAGAGGGTACAGAAGCGCGGGCATGCTTGATGAAGAGGTATAGACACCGTCCTCCCCCGCATTCACAAGCGCATCCGCATAGGATGCTGACAATTCCTGCTCAACACGGGTTATTCCCGACTCGAGGTATTCGACCCGTCCGTCGATGCCAGCCGCGCTCCTGAAGACGGGCAGAGCACAAAGAACCATCAACGCAACAACGACAACACAGAGCGACCTGGAGGAGAGAAGCGACCTAAAGATCGCCTTCGAGATTTTGAGCATATTCATCGCCAACCTTAACCTCATCCAGTCGGAACAGAGGGGCCGAACAAAATGCTCGGCCCTTATTACTTGCCGGCAAAGTCAATTTAACATAAACTGTTAAAAAGTAACCTGAGTTTTTTAAATTCTTCGGAGGTTATTATGAGTTCCGACAATCGCACTCCCCGGCTTCATTCCTTCCGCATCGCATGTGCGATAGCCTCTGCGACCCTTTGCGCCACCGCCATCGCACAAGTGGCGTTCTCCTTAAAGCCAGCAATCGAAGTGCTCGACAACCCTGTAATTGCAGACTCCCCCGCGTATCCAGCCCTTGCGATCTCGACATTGGTCCCTGCCGTCATCGGTATCGCTACGACCATCCTCAGCGCCGTTCTCGTGTGGACGATCAAGAGCGGAGACCCCTTCAAGAAAGGGTCTGCGACATGCTTGAAGGTGCTCGGCATTCTCTTCGTTGTTCAAGCTGCCACCAGCCTCTACGCCGGCTCACTCAAAACCTCCGTTTCGATGTTTGGCGGCGAGGGGGCCGTCGGCGCCCAAGAGATCGCTTCATCATTCGATTGGACCTCTCTGGTTCTCGGCATCGTCCTGTTCATGCTTTCCCAGCTCTTCTTGTACGCCCGAGAGCTGTACCTCGACTCCGACGAGATTGCGTAAGGAAACGCCATGCCCGTAATTGTTCGCCTCGACAAGATCATGGCCGAGCGAAAGATTTCCTCGAACGAACTTGCCGAAAGGATTGGAACCACGCCCGTGAACCTGTCCCGTATTAAAAAAGGGCATATTCGCGGCATTCGCTTCAACACACTCGAGCAGCTATGCCTCGCCCTTCGTTGCCAACCCGGAGACCTTCTCGAAGTCATGAGCGAGGAGGATGCCCGAAAGGAGTTCGGACTCGATTGGTCCGCCGAGGATTAGAGGGCGGTCGTACTCGCCCTGCACACGGGGACGCGAATCGGCGAGGTCTGCGGCCTTCGGTGGTGCGATGTGGATTTCGAGACGGGCCTGATCTCGATCAGACACTCGGTGGCGTACGCGAAGGGAATGGGTTCGTTCATCAAGGACACCAAGACTCATGACGCCAGGGGTATCCCCATCGACCCGGTCGGCCTACTCCCCTTCCTGAAGGAGACCCACGAGATCGACTGCGGAAAGCTGCGCTTGCGCGGCCTTACCGGGGCGGTCGAGATCGGGGACTGCTACATCCTGTCGGAGCCGGGCGCGACCTTCGCGACGACAAGCTATATCCGCAGGGCGTTCAAGACGTTCTCGGAGACCAACGGCCTCATGGGCACCAACGACGAGCTGATCACGTTCCACGGCCTTCGCCACACGTTCGCAACGCAGTGGATCCGCCAAGGCGGCGATATCAAGGCGCTCCAATCGATCCTCGGCCACAAGGACGCCATGGCGACGCTCAACGTCTACGCCGACATCGAGCCCATCTCCAAAATCCATAACATGCTGCGCGCCACGCCGTGCCTTTGGCGCGGGCACCTCGGGCCGAGGGTCGATCCGGGTCCCATGTTCCAACAGAGGATCCAGGAGTCCATCGAGACGCTCCAGGCGTTCGGCTACGGCATCACCGAGCCGGACGACCGAAATATCGCCATACGCGACGTGAAGACGAACAGTTGGCTCTAGCTCACCGAGTACGCGGCAGTGCTGGGCCCATCCCAACTGAGGTCACGGTGGTCCGATAGGGGCGCCGCCCGCGGCATGCGCCGCGGAGCGGTATCCCCTACCGAAGGGCGGGGATGCCCTCCGCTTCCAGTTCGGAATCAGCCGTCGGAGGCGTTCGGCTGACTGCGGGAACGGCCTGTCCGCTCAATGTGTTCGGCTGAGATCGGAAATCAACCCAACACGAGCCGGACACGCGCCAGACGGCTCTTCCCCGTACGGCCTTCCCCCTTACGCTCATGTTGCAGGCATGTAACGCCGCAGCGAGCGCGCCTTTTTTGCGCCAGACAGGTACAATGATGAACACTGTACCGTAGCGGAGCGCCCCGCGCGCGCCGCAATCACGCGAAAGGGTTTCCCATGGCCGAGATCTCGTCCTCCCGTATCGTCATCACCGTCCTTGGCAAGAACCGCCCCGGTATCGTCGCCGGCGTCACCCGTGTTCTGGGCGAGGCCAACGTCGACATCCGCGACATCACGCAGTCCATTATCGAGGACATCTTCACCATGACCATGCTGGCCGACACCGCCGAGTCCAAGCTCGACTTCGCCGAGCTGCAGAAGGCCCTGGCCGAGGCCGGCGAGCTTTCGGGCGTCAACGTGTCCATCCAGCGCGAGGACGTCTTTAACTTTATGTACCGCCTGTAGCGAACAAGCCGCCGGGGATTGCCTGACACGCGCATGCCCATGCAAGCCACCCCGATGCGGCCCGGAGAGGAGCGCGCATGGCCTACGACGCCAAGAAAATCTATTACCGCTTCGATGACCACTTGAGCCGACTGGTTCTGGATTACGAAGCAAGCCGCCAGATTTCGTCTGAAAGCGAAAGCCTCTACCACGGCCTGCCGACCGACCCTTATGACGAGGGCTTGTTCGAAGAGCACAATGTCAAGCGCGGCCTGCGCAATGCCGACGGCTCGGGCGTGGTCGCGGGCCTCACTCGTATCTCGGATGTGCACGGCTACAACAAGGTCGACGGAAAGGTCGTGCCCGATCAGGGCAAGCTCACGCTTCGCGGCTACAGCATCGAGGATCTGGTCAACAATGCCCAGGCCGAGAATCGCTACGGCTACGAGGAAGTCGCCTATCTGCTTATCACGGGTTCGCTGCCCAACAAGGAAGAGCTCGACGGCTTTTGCGAGCGCCTGGGCGCCTTTAGACATCTAAGCGACGAGTACGTTAAAGAGTTCCCTATGACCACGGTGTCGTCGAGCATCATGAACGTGCTCCAGCGCGCCGTACTGCTGCTCTACGCCTTCGATGCCGAACCAGACGCGATCACGCCCGAGCACGAAATCGACGTCGCCATTTCCATGCTCGCACGTCTCCCGCGCATCGCCGCCTTCGCACACATGGCCTCGGTCGCCAAGCTTCGCGGCTCCGAAGTTCACGTGCCGCACCCCACGCCCGGCCTCTCCACCGCCGAGACCATCCTACAGGTCCTGCGCGGCGGCATGGCGTTCACCCGCGATGAAGCGATGCTGCTCGACGTTATGCTCATGCTGCATGCCGAGCACGGCGGCGGCAACAACTCCACCTTCGCTTGCCGCGTGCTGTCGTCTTCGGCCACCGACCCGTATTCCGCCTACGCCGCGGCCATCGGCTCGCTCAAGGGCCCGCGCCACGGCGGCGCCAACGCCAAGGTCGTGTCCATGCACGAGGACATCCGTGCGCACGTCTCCAATTGGGAGGACGAGGACGAGGTCGCAGCCTACCTGGGCAAGATCCTCGACAAGCAGGCCTTCGACGGCACGGGTCTCATCTACGGTATGGGCCACGCCGTCTACACGCTGAGCGACCCGCGTGCCGAGGTGTGCCGCCGTTACGCGCGCACACTTGCCGCCAAGAAAGACCTGGGCGATGAGTTCGCGCTCATCGAGCGCATTGAGCGCCTGGCACCGCAGGTGATGCGCGACCACGGCATGACCAAGCCCATCTGCGCCAACATCGACCTGTACACAGGCTTTATCTACAAGATGCTCGGCGTGCCCGAGACGCTTTTTACGCCGCTATTCGCCGTCGCCCGCATGGCCGGCTGGTCGGCACACCGCATGGAAGAGCTCTTCTGCGCGCACCGTATTATTCGCCCGGCCTATCGTCCGGTGATCGAGCCGCTGGAGTACAAGCCGCTCGCCGACCGCTAGGACGCGGACCGTTATAGAACCCGAGCGTGGCCAGGGCATCATCGCCCTCGGCCACGCTTTTTATGCCAGTAGAAAGGGCTTCATCAAATGATTGTGTTTTCCGATATGGATGGAACGCTGCTGACGAGTGATAAGCAGATGAGCGACGCCACCTGGGCGATGCTCGACGAGCTCGCTCGACGCGGGATTGAATTTGTGCCCTGCACGGGACGCCCGCTGTCGGGCATCTTTGAGCCCATCCTCGCCCATCCTGCCGTGCACTACGCGGTCTGCGCCAATGGTGCCAGCGTCTGGCAGCTCGACGACGGTACGCCCACCGACACCTCACGTGCTACGCGCATTTTGAGCCGACCGCTCGATTGCGGCATTGCCCATCGCATCCGCCGCATCGCCGCCGGCCACGATGTGACCTTCGATATCTTCGCGGACGGGCAGTGCTTCCTCCCCCGCTCGCTCTACACGCGCCTGGATGAGTTCTGCGGCGGCGACCCCCACATCGCAGCTTCGCTCAAGCGCACACGAACACCGATCGACATGGATATCGACAGCAAGATCGACGAGGTCGAGACGCTCGAACGCATCGCCATGTACTGGCACGACCCGGCCGATCGCGACGCCATCGCGGCGGAGCTCGACACGCTCGGAGGCATTGAGGTCACACGTTCGTACGCCATGAATATCGAGGTCATGGGCGAGGGCGCCACCAAAGGAACGGCCCTCACGTGGCTATGCGAGCACCTGGGCGAGCTTCTCGCCGACGCCTGGGCGTTCGGCGACAACATCAACGACATCCCCATGCTGCAGGCAGCGGGCCACGGCATGGCCATGATCAACGCCGAGCCCGAGGACCGCGAGGCCGCCGACGCCATCACCGAATACGACAACGACCACGACGGCGTCGCCCGCACCATCATGGCCGCCCTTGCCTAGTCATTGGCCAGTCACTGGGGACGTTCTTAAATGACTAGTCGTTGGGGACACTCTTCGCACAAACGCAAAGACTGTCCCCCACTGCCGGCAGAAAAGGAACGTCCCCATCTGCCGGATTAGGCGAGGCTCTCCAGCACGCGGCGGAGCTCACGCTGAACGGCGTGGTCGCGGTTGCAGCCTACGACGCGATCGGCCACCGCCTTAAGCGCGGGGCGCGCGTTTTCCATCGCGCAGCCCGTGCCGACAAAGCGAATGATCTCGTAGTCGTTCATCGAGTCGCCAAATGCCATGACCTCGCCGCGTCCAATGCCGTAATGCTCCGCGAGTTGCGCGATGCCCGAGGCCTTCGACACACCAGGCTGCATGGCATCGATCCACGCGTTGCCCGAAGGCGCAAAGGTAAAGAGCTGACCAAGTTCGCGCTGCAGCACGTACGCACTGTCCATAACGGCACCGTCGTCGCAAAAGATACTCGCTTTGATGATATTTACGCTGGGATCGGGCAGCTCCCAAATGCGCTCGGCATTGGGAAGGTCCTTATCGACCTCACGCACGAACTTGCACTCGTCATCGAGCAAAAAGGACTTGGTTCGGTCAAAAAGCGCAAGATGCAGATTGGGAAACGTCCTGACGGCTTGGGCGAGCCTTCGAATCGCCAGGTGCGAATACACCTCACGGTCTACCATCTTGCCGTCGGCGTAGACCTGGGCGCCGTTAGCGGCGACAAAGTCTATCTTGTCGCGAACAGGTGAAAAGAACTCGCACAGGCGGTCGTAGCGACGGCCTGACGATGCGGCAAAATGCACGCCATGCTCGCGTAGTGCCAGAATCAGTTCGTAGGTCTCGGGAGGCACCTGGCCGTTTTCGTCAAGCAGCGTGCCGTCCATATCGGATGCAATCAGTTTAAACATAGAAAAGCTCCCTTCGGGCTTGATGGAATCGGACGTATATCCAAAATCACCGTACCCAAAGGGAGCTCAGATAAGACTCCGGGGGCGCAAACGTTACAAGGACCTAGCAAATAGCTCACGCGCGCCAGAGGCCCCACGGTCGCAGCGTCAGGCGACACGCCAGAGAGTGTCGCAGGCGGCTAGTCGTTTAAGAACGTCCCCGATGACTAGTCGGCGTAGGTGAAGGTCGTGACGTCAAACATGCCCTCGGGGCGGATGCGGAGCGTCGGGATGACCGGCAGGGGCAGGAAAATGATGCCCATGATGGGGTCAAGCGGCGGCTCAATACCCATGGCACGCGCCTTGACCATAAAGCCGTCGTGCTGCGCGGCAACGTCCTCGGCCGTGCCTTCGCTCATCAGACCACCAAGCGCCAGCGGAATGCGCGCCACGACCTCGCCGTTGCGCACCAGCACGTGACCACCCTGGCCAACAGCCTCGACGGCAGCCATCATATCGGCCGCGTTGTCGCCCACCACGCACACGTTGTGCGAATCGTGACCGATCGTCGAGGCGATGGCACCACCGGTGATGGTGAAACCGCGCACCCAGCCGCGACCGATATGCTTGCCGACAAGACCCAGGCCCGCAGGACCATCACCGTCGACGCCCTCGGCCTGCAGCGACACGCCGCGGCCGTGACGTTCGATCAGCATAATGCGGCGCAGGCCCTCGTCAGTCTCGGGACGAACCGTGCCCGTGATAGCCATGCCCGGGATCACATCAATCACGGCCTCGCCCGGCTTAAAGGCATAGTCGAATACGTCGAGCGAAAGCTTCGGCAGCCTAACGGAGGCGCGCAGCTCATCGGCAAGGGCCGCAACCTCGGCCATCTCGGGTGCAATCTCGCCCACAAAGGTGCCGTCCTGCGCCACCAAAGCACCGGCGGCATAAACACGATGCGGAGCCTTAGCAAACGTCAGGTCATCGAGCAACAGCAGGTCGGCACGCTTGCCCGGGGCGATGGCGCCACGCAGCTCATGCGGGTCGCGGCAACCGTGGTCCAGGCCAAACGCCTCGGCCGTGGAAAGGGACGCCATAGAGATGGCAACCACGGGGTCAATGCCGGCCTCGATAGCCACGCGGCAGGCGTTGTCGATCATGCCGGTCGAAAGTGCATCGGAGGGAGCGCGGTCATCGGTCGCGAAGCAGCAGCGGCGGGCACGGGCGGGGTTTTCCAGCAGCATCGGAGACAGATTGGCCAGGTCATGGCTGCACGTGCCTTCGCGCAGCATCACATACATGCCGCGAGATAGCTTGTCGAGCGCCTCCTCGGGAATCGTCGACTCGTGGTCGGCGATAATGCCAGCTGCGGCATAGGCGTTGAGGTCCTTGCCGGCAACGAGCGGGGCGTGACCGTCAACCTGTTTGGACGGCGTCTGGTTGGCAGCGTCGATACGAGCACAGGTCTCGGGATCGGCCATAAAGACGCCCGGCAGGTTCATCATTTCGCCCAGACCAAAGACATCACCCGGATATTCGGCAAAAAATGCCTGCATATCGGCAGCGGTGATGACGGCACCGGCCTGCTCGTCGGGCAGTGCGGGCACGCACGAGGGCATCATGTACTTGATGGAAATAGGAGCGCGACGACCGTCCTCGATCATAAAGCGCAGGCCGTCCAAGCCGGAAACATTGGCGATCTCGTGGCTGTCGGCAATAGCGGTGGTGGTACCGCGCGCCGCCGCCATGCGCGCATACTCGGCAGGGCGGATGTTCGAAGACTCGATATGCAGATGCCCGTCAATAAAACCGGGGGCAAGATAGCGGCCCTGGCAATCGATGACCTCGGCAGCCTCATACGTACCGGCGGCATCGTCGCGACCATCGTAGAGCACACCGACGATCACGCCATCCTTGACGGCAACGCTACCGGGCGCCACGCGCTGGCCGTACACATCGACAATCTGCGCATTGGTAAACAGCGTGTCGACGGGCACGCGCCCCTCGGCGGCCTCGATCACAGATCTCATGACCTCAACGGACATACATACTCCTTTAACCGTAGAAAAAAGCTGCGGAGCGGACAGACCTTCACCGCAGCAAACCAATAGCCATTGTATGCCCAAAAGGAGGCCGCCGATAACACCCCTTCCGCTTAACGGCACCGCCAAATGATCCCTTGGGGACGGAGGAAAAAGGTTGCGGTGGAATAGTTCCTACCTGGGCGCCCGTATGGCATTTTTAGGAACTATTTCACCGCAACTCAAAAGGCCGCAGTCGGGAGTTCCGGCTGCGGCCCTATTGCACATGTTAGGTTGACCTACTTGCTAGACCAGCTTGAAGCCCTTGCGCTTGCCTACGGAGAGGGTGTCGCCCAGTTTGAGGGCGCTGGGGTCGATGTTGTAGCTCTTGGGAGCCACGGCCTTGCCGTTGATCTTGACGCCGCCGCCGTCGATGTCGCGGCGGGCCTGACCGGCGCTGGCCGAAAGGCCCAGGTCCTTGAGCAGGCCGGCGAGGTAAATCTGGCCCTCGTCGTTGACAGTCAGCTCAACGTGCTTCTCGGGGAAGTCGGCGAGCTGGCCCTCCTTGAACACGCGATCGAACTCGGCCTGAGCCTCGTCGCCGGCACCGGCGCCGTGGTAGGTGTCGCACAGGTCGCGGCCCAGAGCACGCTTGAGCTCATAGGGATCGGCAGAGCCGTCGGCCAGAGCAGCGTCGATCTTGTCGACCTCGGCCGGGGTGAGCGAACTGGCCAGGCGGTAGTACTTGCCAATCATCTCGTCGGGGATGGACATGGTCTTGCCGAACATATCCTTGGGAGCGTCGGTCAGGCCGATGTAGTTGCCGTAGGACTTGGACATCTTGCGCACGCCATCGGTACCCTCGAGCAGCGGCATGGTGAGCGCGATCTGGGGCTCCATGCCCATCTTCTCCATGAGCTCACGGCCGGCGAGCAGGTTGAAGAGCTGGTCGGTGCCGCCCATCTCCACGTCGGCCTTGATCTGCACGGAGTCGAAAGCCTGCATCACGGGATACAGGAACTCATGCAGGGCGATCGGCGTCTGAGACTGGTAGCGCTTGGTAAAGTCATCGCGCTCAAGAATACGGGCGACGGTGAACTTGGAGCACACCTGCAGCAGGCCGGCCAGATCCATCGACAAGATCCAGTCGCCGTTGTGCACGATGGTGGTCTTCTCGGGATCCAGGATCTTCATGGCCTGGCTCACGTAGGTCTCGGCATTGGCCTCGATCTGCTCCTGCGAAAGCTGCGGACGGGTGGAGTTCTTGCCCGAAGGGTCGCCAATCAGCGCGGTGCCGTTGCCGATGATGAGGGTGACGTTGTGGCCCAGGTCCTGGAACTGACGCATCTTGCGCAGCGGCACGGCGTGGCCCAAGTGCAGGTCGGGGCTGGTGGGGTCGACGCCAAGCTTGATGTTGAGGGGCTCGCCCTTCTCAAGCTTCTTGCGAAGGTCGGCCTCGGGAACGATCTGCGCGGCGCCCGAGGTGATGATACGCATTTGCTCGTCAACAGACAGCATTGGGTATCCTCCTTTTGCTATAGCACCCTCGCCGAAAACGGCGGTGCTGGAAGTCCATAAACTCTCATATGATAACAAACTGACGCGACGCGGCACCTACGACAGGAAAATCCTCGTCCTGCCGCATGCGTCAATGGCAACTGGCAGACGCGTACCGTCACGCTCGACCAGATAGCGTACCTGCCGACGACGCAAGCAGTCGCGGCAACGGACCTGTCCCGTCGCATCGGTGGCGCAGACGCCCTCGGCGGTCAGCAGGCAGTGCTCGCACACCATAAGCTCGGGACGGTCGGCGTCGACCGGACCCAAGACGCCGGGTTCAGCAGCCAGTTCGGCAATACGCTCCGCATCATTGCCGAGCAACTCGGCCGGCAAGTACACCCGCCCCGCACCGAGTCCGCGCAGCCAGGTAAGCGTGGCCCGATTCGCGCAGAACACCGGCGCCGCCACGTCAAACGTCACGCCCAGCTCGCGAGCGATCACCACCTGTCCCAGGTTGCGGCAGACGACGCGCCCGGCACGCTGCATCAGTGAGCGGGTCCGGTCAGCGTCACCTGTGCGGTACACCTCGTCAAGCACCACAACGGCGTCGGACAAATCGAGTTCTCCGCGCGGGTCGGCATCCATCAGTTGCCAAGCAAAAACCATGCGAGTGGGAACCGCGCACTCCACCAACTCCGTCGACGCACCGCCATCCACCGCAACGCCCTCAAAGGGCAGCACCTCAACGGCACGCGCAACAGGCGCAATCGCATCCGCCTCGGCCCGCATGCGCTCCAACACTGCCGCCGTCTGATCCAACACGCCGGCGCTGCGAATCAGGTACACCTCGCAGCCCGTGTCCACCTTACGCTTGCAATGCACGACGACGCGCTTCCCCGCTGCGGCATCCACCGGGCAGGGCACCTGCGGCCAGCGCTTGGGCACATCGGGACGCGCGTCGACACCCGGATAGAACCGAATCTCGAGCATGTCACCCGCCGCCACGGCGGCGTCGAGCTCAACGGTCACCTCTTCGTGGCCCACAGCGACCAAGCGCCCCACGCGCACGCCCTGGTTAATTGCGCGCTCAAAGCTCATCAGCTCGGCACCCGAACGCCCTCGCAGGTACGCATCGGTAAACCCACGGTTAAACGACCTTCCCAGCTCGCGCTCAAGCTCTTCCACGGCACCGGGGCCCCACGCGCCGTCGCACAGCATATCGAGTGCCCGGCGCCACACCCGCACCACGTTGAATACGTAATCGGGGTTCTTCATGCGCCCCTCGATCTTGAGCGACGCCACGCCGGCATCTACAAGCTCGGGCAGATGCGCAATACCCAGATAGTCGCGCGGGCACAGCAGGCGATCTCCCTCGACAGCAACAACACTCTGCCCCGCCTCGTCCACTAGGTCGTACGCCAGACGGCACGGCTGTGTGCAGTCGCCGCGCATCGCCGAGCGCCCACGCCGCAGGGCCGAGAACTCGCACGCCCCCGAATAGCCGATGCAAATCGCACCGTGGCAGAATACCTCGATGGGCACGCCCGTGGCACATAGCGCCGCAATCTCGTCGACCGTCAGCTCGCGTGCCGTCGTCACGCGCTCGACCCCCAGCTCGTCGGCGGCAAGCCGCACGGCACCCTCGCTATGAGCGCCCGCCTGCGTGGACAGGTGAATCTCGACCCCGGGAATCGCCGCGCGCAGCGCGCAGGCCAACCCGGCATCGGCCACAATCAGAGCATCGGCGCCCAGCTCCAGTGCATGAGCTCCCAGCGCCACCGCGTCGGACAGCTCATCGTCAAACACGAACACGTTGAGCGTTACGTACACACGCACGCCATGAGCATGCGCCACGGCACAACCGCGCGCAAACTCGTCATCCGTAAAACCATGCGCGCTCACGCGGGCGTTAAAGCCGCCCAACCCCGCATAGATGGCATCGGCACCCGCGGCGATGGCCGCAAGCATCTGGTCGAGCCCGCCCGCCGGCGCCAGCAGCTCGGGCAGCGCCGCACCGGCAGCATCCAATCCAGTCTCGTATTGTCCGCTCGGCCCCATCGCCCGAATCGCCATCGGCAAACTCCTTACCAAGGTATGCATTCACTCTGAAAAATGCCGTCTTCCAGCATACACGAGGCCTCGCGCGCCCCGTTTGGTTTATCGTGTAATAACTTATGTCCATCCTGCCTCGACGGCACATCCACCGTCCGGCACGACATACCTGGAGGTCAATATATGGGTCCTCGCCAACGACAGGGACGCAGCCGTTCAAAGACGCATGCCCTGCCCATAATCCTGCTCTCGTTTTTGGGCTTTCTGCTGATTGCGGGCGTGGCGTTTGGCATCGGCATGGTCGGCAACGTCAACCGCTGGCTGTCCGATCTGCCCGACTACACCGACGCCAACGCGTATCTGGTGAGCGAGCCCACCGAGATCGTCGACTGCAACGGCAACAAGATCGCGAGCTTCTACACGCAAAACCGCAAGTCCATCACCAAGGACGAGGTCTCCCCCTACGTGCTGCAGGGCACCGTTGACGTCGAGGACGAGCGCTTCTACGAGCACGGCGGTATCGACCTGTGGGGTATCGCGCGTGCTGCGGTGGCAACCCTCGGCGGCGGGCACGAAGGCGCCTCGACTATCACCCAGCAGCTGGTGCGCAACACCATCCTGCAGGAGGAGCAGTTCGACTCGACCATCGAGCGTAAGGTGCGCGAGGCCTACATCGCCATCAAGATGGAGGACATGTACTCCAAAGACGAGATCCTCATGATGTACCTCAACACCATCTATTACGGCCACGGCGCCTACGGCATCGAGGCCGCAGCCGAGACCTACCTGTCCAAGAGCGCCGCCGACCTCACCCTGAGCGAAGCCGCGCTGCTCATCGGCCTTCCCAACTCGCCTTCGCAGTACGACCCCACGGTCAATCCCGACCTGGCACTGTCTCGCCGCAACAAGGTCCTCGACAACATGCTGCGCCTGGGCCACATCACCCAGGAGGAGCACGATGCCGCACAGGCCGAGCCCATCACCCTCAACGTGACCGAGATTTCGGGCAGCGGCGTCGACGTATACTCGCAGCCCTACTTTGTCGCCTATGTTAAGCAGCTGCTGGAGCAGGAGTTCTCGACCGACGTGCTCTTTAAGGGCGGCCTGACCGTCAAGACCACCATCGACCCCACGATGCAGCAGGTGGCAGAGAATGCCGTCCGCGAGCAGCTCGACACGCTCTCACTCGACGGCCTGGACATGGGCATGGTCGTCGTCGACCCCAAGACCGGCTACATCAAGTGCATGGTGGGCGGCTATGACTACAACGCCGACGAGAACCACGTAAACCATGCCACGGCCAAGCGTCCCGTCGGCTCCACCTTTAAGGCCTTTACGCTGGCAACTGCCATCCAAAACGGCATGAACCCCAACGTCACCCTCAACTGCAACTCGCCGCTCAAGGCCAAGGGCACCACGACCGAGGTCCAAAACTACGCCAACCATAGCTATGGCAACATCACGCTTAAGCAGGCGACGGTATACTCCTCCAACACCGGCTACATCCAGGTGGCGGAAGCCGTCGGCAACAGCAAGATCATCTCGCTCGTCAAAAAGCTCGGCATCGATCCCGCCAAGGACAACATCGAGGACGTTCCCGTCATGACGCTCGGCACCGGCTCGATCTCGCCGCTCGAGATGGCCGCTGCCTACGCGACGTTTGCCAACGGCGGCTACTATCGCCAGCCGATCGCCATCACCGAGATTGACTCTCGTACCGGTTCGGTGCTGTACCAGCACACCGACAATCCCTCACAGGTGCTTACCGAGGGCGAGGCCGCCGCGGTCACCGATGTTCTGACCGGCGTCATGCAGGGCGGCGGTACGGGTGCTGCCGGCGCTCTGAGCGTCAACCAGCCCTATGCCGGCAAAACGGGCACCACCGACAACACCACCAACCTGTGGTTCTGCGGCTATACCCCGCAGCTGGCGTGCGCCCTGTGGACCGGCTATTCCGCGGGCGAGATCCCCATCCAAAAATACGGCACAGACCTGCTGGGCGACAGCACCAACCTGCCTGTCTTTAAGCGGTTTATGAACACCGTTCTGACCGGTACCGAGCGCGAGGAGTTTGCGACCGGAACGGCGCCCACCTACAAGAACAACAGCGTCTGGAAGTTCTACGGCACCAACAACTCCAAGAAGACGGAGAACGACGACAAGGACGAGAACGAGGACGAAGAGGAAACCACCACAACGACTACCACGACGACCACGACCACCGAGACCACGGGCGGCGACACCACCGGCGGCACCGGTACGACCGGTGGCTCGACGGGCGGCTCCACTGGTGGTTCGACCGGCGGCGATGGCGGCACGCCTACGCCTACGCCTACACCCACTCCCGACCCCTCGCCCACGCCTGACGATACGGTCGGCTAGAAATCATCCGGCCATAAGCAACAAGGCCCCCGAGCAGCTTATTAAACTGCTCGGGGGCCTTTTTAGTTTAATGCGACCTGATGGGCGGTCTTTATACCGGCAGACAAAAAAAGGGGGTACCGACCAACGTCGATACCCCTTACAAGCCACTATGTCAGCGCGCACAGTGCCGAGCGCACGACCCGCACGCCTACTTGCGAGAATTGCTCAGCTTATTGATCAGCGCCTCGAGACGCTCGCCGTCCTCGGCCGTCTGGGCAATAACCAAAATCGTATCGTTGCCGGCAAGCGAGCCAAGCACATCGGGCAACTCTGCCGCATCAACGGCGGCGGCGATACCGGAAGCCGTACCAGGCTGAGCCTTGATCATAACCAGATTATCGGTGCGCAGAACGCCCGTTACGAGCTCGGAAACCATACGCTGCAGGTGCAGGTCCTCTGCCAGAACATAGATGCCCTCAGGGAGCTTACGCAGCCCCATATCGGCAATATCGCGAGAGACAGTCGCCTGCGTGCAATCAAAGCCCATAGCGCGGAGCTCATCGACCAGCACGCGCTGCGTGCGGACGTCCTTATTGCGCACAATATCTCTAATGGCATCCTGGCGCCCATTGCGTTTTTTAGCCATACAAACCCTCTCTCCAAAAGATGGCGGAGACAATCAATCAGTGATTGAATAGTTTAACGCTATTTGAAGGCTTTTGTGTATAAGAACGCATTTCGAAACAATTCTATGCAAGTTTGTTTCGTAATGAGCCGTTTAGGCGGTTTTTGCGCCCGTCCGGTTAAGAAAAGCTGCCAGATGCGTACACATCACGCATCGCGCGGGCTTGGCGCTGGCAATCGGCCCAAACAACAGACCGAGCCCCCGATGGTTATCCTTGAGCGCGGCGACCATTTGACGGGTTCGAGGTGCCTCGAGCATATCACGCATGCGGGCGGAACGCTCGATTGACGACACCCCATGCGGGCTCAGACACAAATTCTCGATGCAGGCGACCAGTCCGGCAAAGTAGAACTTTTGGCTTGCCAGCTTGAGCCGACCACCGCTATCTGCTTCCGAGAGTGAGTCAGCAAGCTCGTCGAGCGCTCGGGTGTCATCGGATACCTTGGCATACATGGTGGGATCAAAGGCATCTGTAAGCTTAGGTGCCGCCGCGTGGAAACAAGCATCGCCGCAGCCGGACACGCATCGTGCCTGCGAAAGCGCGCATGCCATAAACCCAACTGTGCGAAACACCTTGTCGCACAAAAGGCATGCCTCAAACAGCGAGCGGCTGTACATCACGCCAGAGGTCTGAACGACAAGGCCGCCTAAAATCAACTGGGGCAGCCCGGTCACCATCGAGGATTTGCTATCGATGGAAATATGAGCAGCATCCAAGACGCGCGAATGGCGCTCTCGATGTGCATCATAGCGGTCGAGCGACACCGTGGGGAGCACTATGTCTGCCGTAGTATCGCACGCGATATCGACCATCTTGGAAAGGGCCTGCGGAGCAAACCACTCATCGGCGTTCATGGCGATGATTTGAGAGCCGCGCGAGGCATCAAAACCGGCACGAAGACAAGCGCCGCGCTTCGCGTCCTCGACGTCAATCAAATCAATATGGATGTCCCTGTCGGCAGCAACCTGAAGCGAATGGCGCACACCGGGCGCAGCATCGCGGCAGACAACGACAATCTGCAAATCGTAGAGGTCTTGGTTCTGGATACTCTCGAGCGCACGCATCGCATAGCTGGGCGAACCTTCTACCACAAGGATCACCGAAAGTCGCGGATGCGAGCCACGTCGAACCAAGTTATCCGTCCTCTCGACAGCAATGAATCAAATCGTGGTTCATGGTACACCCCGGCAATAAAAGCAATGAGACACCGGTTGTATTGCACGCCAAGAACAGATGTTGCACACGCGCAGCCCACAGATGACGGGTGTCGACGCACGACGCGTCGAGCCCCCCCTAGTCGAGCACGACAAGCTCGACGGGATCGTAATCCACGCCCATAAACGTAAGGCCGCAGGCAGGAGCCGTGGGGCCCGCAGCGGTACGGTCGCAAGCATCGATGACCTCGCGCATCCACTCGGGTTTACGGCGATGCATGCCAATCTCGACAAGCGTGCCCACGATCGTGCGGACCATCGAATGCAGAAACGCATTGCCCTCGATGGTAAACGTCAGGATGTCCTCGCCAAACGCAACCTCATGGCCAAACTCGGCACGCATCACGCAGCGATGCGTAGGTTTGCCCACGGCAGAGGCGACCTTGCAAAAGCTCTTAAAGTCCTGCTCACCCAAAAGCGCGGGACAGGCCGCAGACATGGCCTCGACGTCCAAGGGATAGCGATGCCACCACACGGCACCACGGGACAGCACGGGGCGCGCATCGCGATCGGCAATACGGTACGTATACGTACGGGAACGCGCGTCAAAGCGTGCAGAAAAGCCCTTACGGGCCCTGTAGACCTCGTTTATGGCGATATCTTTAGGCAGCAGGGCATCCATAGCCCGCAGCCACCTACGGCGCGTAAGGGCGAGCTCAGCGTCCGTTACGGGCACGCTGATATACTGTGCCACGGCATGCACGCCGGCATCGGTACGACCTGCGCACGTCAGATCGATCGGACGGCGAAGCAGCGTCTCGATGGCTCGACGCAGCTCACCCGCAACCGTCGTCTGTCCCGGCTGCTCGGCAAATCCGCTATACGACGAGCCATCATAGGCCACGCGAAATACGAGCGTGGCGTCAAGCTCGGAAATCGAATTGAAATCAGACGGCGCAGTCATGGGCGCTCCCAACAAACAAGTAACGGTATCGCGACAAAAAAAGAGGGGTACGCGAACGTACCCCTCGAATATAGCCTATGCAGACGGAATGTCTACTCAGCGGTCTCCTCAGCAGGAGCCTCCTCGACAGCCTCGACCTTCTTGGGAGCAGCGGCCTTCTTAGGGGCCGGAGCAGCCTTCTTGGCCTTAGGCGTGCAAGGCTCGGTGACGAGCTCCATGATAACGATGGGAGCGTTGTCGCCCTTACGGTTACCGAGCTTCATGATGCGGGTGTAACCGCCGTTGCGGTCCTGCCACATGCCCTGGGCAGCCTTGTCGAAGATCTCGGCAACGAGCTGCTTATCGCCGAGCTTGGCGATAGCCAGACGACGAGAGTGCAGGTCGCCCTTCTTGGCCCAAGTGATGATCGGGTCGACGACCGAACGCAGCGCCTTAGCGCGGGTCTCGGTGGTCTTGATGCGGTCGTTCTCGAAGAGGGCCTTAGCAAGGCTCTTCTTCATGGCCTTGGTGTGGCTCGCATCGGTGCCGAGCTTCAGGCCCTTCTTAACGTTGTGACGCATGGTCTAGTTTCTCCTCAAATATGCGAAGCATTAAGCCTTCAGGCTCAGGCCCATGGACTCAAGCTTGTCCTTCACTTCCTCGATCGACTTAACACCGAAGTTACGGATGTTGAGCAGATCGTTCTCCGAGAACTCAACGAGCTGACGGACCGAGTGAATGCTGGCGCGCTTAAGGCAGTTGTAGGAACGGACGGAAAGGTCCAGATCCTCGATCTGCTTGTCCAGCTCGGCGTTGTCGTTGGTGACCTCGGGAGCGAAGATCGAAGCCTCCTCCTCGACCTCGGGGGTCTCGGCAAGGTTCATAAAGGCGGCCATATGCTGGTTGATGATATTGGCAGCCTGGACCACGGCGTCGCGCGGGGCGATGGAGCCGTTGGTCTCGATCTCGAGGACAAGGCGGTCGTAGTCGGTGTGCTGACCGACACGACAAGCCTCAACGAGCTTGGCGCAACGGGAAACCGGCGAGTACAGCGAGTCGACATGGATCACACCGATGGGATCGTTATCGCGCTTGTTGGCCTCGCCAGAAACATAGCCGCGGCCATAGCCGATGCGCATGCTCATGGTGAGATGGCCACCCTCGGTGAGCGTAGCGATGTGCTGCTCGGGGTTGACCAGCTCAAACTCGGACGGAATAAAGAAGTCCGCACCGGTGACCTCGCAGGGGCCGTCAACCGAGATGGTGGCGGTCGCCTCGTCGGTCGTGCCGAGAGCCCTGAAGACAAGACCCTTGACATTCAGGACGATGTCGGTGACATCCTCGACCATGTTAGGGATGGTCATGAACTCGTGCTGCGCACCATCGATCTGAATAGCCTCGACAGCGGCACCCTCGAGCGAGGACAGAAGAACGCGACGAAGGGAGTTACCCAGCGTATCGCCGTAACCACGCTCGAGCGGCTCGACGGAGACACGAGCAGACGTCTCGTTGATCTCTTCGACCTGAACCTGAGGCCTAATGAATTCTGACATGTATTACCTCCAGCCTCAGCAGCCCGGATGGACTACTTAGAGTAGAGCTCGACGATGAGCTGCTCGTTGATATCACCGCTGATCTGCTCACGCGTCGGCAGAGCGAGCACGTTACCAGACAGCTTCTCGATATCGACCTCGAGCCAGCCAGGGACCTCAAAGCGCTCGGAGGAAATCAGGGCCTCCTTGATGGGGAGGAGGTCACGGAACTTCTCGCCGACAGCGACGACGTCGCCGGCCTTGACGCGGTAGGACGGGATGTCAACGCGCTTGCCGTTCACGGTGAAGTGACCGTGACGGACGGACTGACGAGCCTCTTTGCGGGTGCGGGCGAAGCCAAGACGGAAGACGACGTTGTCGAGGCGAGACTCAAGAATGATCATGAGGTTCTCACCGGTGACGCCGTTCATCTTACGGGCCTTGTTGAAGTAGCCGTGGAACTGCTTCTCCAGAACGCCATAGATGAACTTGACCTTCTGCTTCTCGCGCAGCTGCATGCCGTACTCAGATTCCTTGCGACGGCGCTTGGGCTGACGGATAGATTCCTTCTTGCTGCTGTAACCGAGCTCAGCGGGATCGATCCCGAGCTGACGGCAGCGCTTAAGAACAGGAGTCCTGTCGATTGCCATATTGATACGATCCTTTCAGTTACACGCGGCGACGCTTCTTGGGGCGGCAGCCGTTGTGCGGAATGGGGGTCTTGTCCTGGATGCTCGAGACCTCGAGGCCAGCAGCCTGGAGGGAGCGGATGGCGGTCTCACGACCGGAGCCGGGGCCCTTGACGAAGACGGAAACCTTCTTCATACCGTGCTCCATGGCCTGCTTGGCAGCAGCCTCGGCAGCCATCTGGGCAGCGAACGGCGTGGACTTACGGGAGCCCTTGAAGCCCACCTGGCCAGCCGACTTCCAGGAAATGACGTTGCCCTGGGGATCGGTGATCGAAACGATCGTGTTGTTGAACGTAGAACGAATGTGAGCCTGGCCCACGGAAATGTTCTTACGGTCCGCGCGCTTCAGACGGGCAGCGCGAACGTTCTTCTTAGCAGTAGCCATCTATCTAGCGCTCCTTATTTCTTCTTCTTAGCACCGATCTGACGCTTCGGGCCCTTGCGGGTACGAGCGTTAGTGTGGGTGCGCTGGCCGCGGACCGGGAGGCCCTTGCGGTGACGAAGGCCGCGGTTGCAGCCGATGTCCATAAGGCGCTTGACGTTCTGGTTGCGCTCACGGCGGAGGTCGCCCTCAACCATGATCTGGTTCTTATCGATATAATCGCGGATGGCGTTAACCTCATCCTCGGTGAGGTCCTTAACGCGCGTATCCACGTTAACGTTGCACTCGACGCAAATCTTCGTCGCAGTGGTGCGGCCGATGCCGTAAATGTAGGTCAGACCGATCTCAACGCGCTTCTCACGCGGGAGGTCGACACCATTAATACGGGCCAACGTAGTCTCCTCTCTTAACCCTGACGCTGCTTATGACGGGGGTTCTCGCAAATGACGAGGACCTTGCCATGGCGCCTAATGATTTTGCACTTATCGCACATCTTCTTGACCGAAGGACGTACCTTCATCGTTCTTCCTTTCGGTAGCGCTCAAACTACTTCCCTACTATCTACTCGCCCAGCCGCAGGCGTTTAAAACTATGGCTGGTCTTCACACACAATCCGACCGTAGGTTGAGCTAAGCCTGCAGTCGGAAATGGAGTGCGTGTATGCGTGCCGCTATTTGTAGCGATAGGTGATGCGGCCGCGGGTCAGGTCGTACGGGGAAAGCTCCACGACAACCCTGTCACCGGGGAGAATACGGATGTAATTCATTCGGATCTTGCCAGAAATGTTGCACAGAACCGAATGACCGTTCTCGAGCTCGACCTTAAACATGGCGTTAGGCAACGGTTCCTTTACCGTACCCTCGAGCTCAATTGCGTCTTCCTTCTTCACAAGCAATCATCTTTCTCTAGAAAACGACAGCGATTGAGTATTCTACAACACGTATGCACGCATCGTAATAACTTCGTAATGGCTCCACAACTAAATGGAACTTGTTACATTTCTCCGCCTTGGAGGGAGCACCAAGCACCTTGGGCATCCGTGGTGAGAATCACCGGACCGTCATTGGTAATGGCGACGGTGTTCTCATAGTGCGCGGCGGGCAGGTGATCGTTGGTCGTAACAATCCAACCGTCGGAGCCCGTGCTCACATGGTTGGAACCCATCGTAACCATCGGCTCGATGGCAATGACCATGCCGGCCTGGAGGCGAACGCCCCTCCCCTTCTTTCCATAGTTAGGAACGTTGGGGTCCTCGTGCATCACGCGGCCAATGCCATGGCCCACATAATCACGAAGCACGCCGTAACCGTGAGACTCGGCGAGGGACTGAACGGCATAACCGACGTCCCCGATATGGTTACCGGGAACAGCCTGCTCGATGGCAGCCTTAAGGCAATCACGCGTGACCTCGCACAAAGCCTTGGCTTCGGGCGTGGGGGTGCCGACGAAAAACGTCCAAGCGTTATCGCCGACCCAACCGTCGACAACGGCTCCCGTATCGATGGAGATGATATCGCCATCGCGCAGGATCATGTCGGGGTTGGGAATACCGTGTACCACGGCATCGTTAATCGATGCGCAAATGGTTCCGGGAAACCCGCCGTAACCCTTAAAGGCCGGGGTGCCACCATGCATGCGGATAATCTGCTCCGCGAGCTGATCGAGCTCAAAAGTCGAAACGCCGGGGCGCACCATGGCTCCAACGTGGCGGAGCGCCATCTTAGATAGCGCTCCTGCCTTCTTCATCTGCTCGATTTGCGTTGCAGACTTAATCCTGATCATAGACCGAGAGCCTCTTTGACATCCCCGTACACGGTCTCACGAGCCTGGTCACCGTTGACCGACTTGAGCAGACCCTGGCCACGATAGTAGTCGACGAGCGGGCTCGTGGACTTCTCGTAGACGTCGAGACGGTTCTTAATGGTCTCGGGCTTGTCGTCGTCGCGCTGATACATCTCGCCTGCGCACTTGGGGCAGGTAGCATCGGCAGCGGTGCCGGTGTAACCGCAGGCGCGGCAGGTGCGACGCGAAGACAGACGATCGATGATGACCTCGGGGGCCACGTCGACCAGAAGGGCGCAGTCGATCTCGCGACCCATGGCGGAGAGCTCGGAATCGAGCGTCACAGCCTGAGCGGTATTGCGCGGGAAGCCGTCGAGGATGAAGCCCTGCTGGGCGTCATCGGCGGCAAGGCGCTCCTTGACAAGGTCGATCACGAGCTGATCGGGAACGAGCTCGCCAGCGTCCATGTACTTCTTAGCCTGAATACCAAGCTCGGTGCCACCTTTAACGGCAGCACGCAGCAGGTCGCCCGTGGAAATGTGAGCGACGCCAAACTCGGCGACGAGCTCCTGTGCAACGGTGCCCTTACCGGCACCCGGAGCTCCGAGCAATACGAGGTTCATGAGCAATCCTCCTCTAGCCTATTTAAAGAATCCATCGTAATCATACATCTTGATCTGGCCTTCGAGCTTATCGACCGTGTCGAGCACGACGCCGACCATGATGAGGATGGACGTGCCGCCAAATGCCTGGATCAGATGGTTACCCGTGAAAGAGAAGATGATCGAAGGCACGATGGCGATGAGCGCCAAAAAGACAGCGCTGGGAAGCGTAATCTTGTTGAGCGCGTTCTTGATGTAGGCCGCGGTAGCCCTGCCCGGACGGACGCCCGGAATAAAGCCGCCCTGCTTCTTAAGGTTGTCGGCCGTGTCATCGGGGTTGAACACCATGGAGGTGTAGAAGTACGCGAAGAACACGATGAGGACAACGTTAAGCACCCAGTTGAGCCAACCGGTCGAAAGCGCGGAGGCAACTGCCTGAATCCAGCCGATGCCGGGGAAGAACACGGCAATCTGAGCCGGGAAGTACAGCAGCGCCGAAGCGAAGATGATCGGCACGACACCCGCGGTGTTGACCTTGATGGGCAGGTAGGTGGTCTGGCCACCCATCATGCGACGGCCCACGACGCGCTTAGCGTAGGAGACCGGGATGCGGCGCTGGCCGCGCTCAAGGAAAACAATCAGCGGGATAACCAGCAGGATGATGGCGCAGATGATCACCATGGTGATGATGCCACCGGCGTTGCCCTCGGTGCTGGAGAAGATAGCCTGCGGCAGACCGGCCATGATGTTCGCGAAGATGATCAGCGACATGCCATTGCCGATACCGCGCTGGGTGATGAGCTCACCAATCCACATGATCAGCATGGCGCCCGCGGTGAGCGTACCGACGATCATGAGGTCGAAGATGATCTCGGGAGCGCCGGCGCCATTGAAGCTGATGCCGAAGCTCTTAAAGAGGAAGAGGTAACCCACGGAGTTGAGGATTGCCAGAGCCAGGGTGAGGTAACGCGAATACTGCGTAATCTTGGTCTGACCGACCTCGCCCTCGCGGGCAAGCTCATGCAGGGAAGGCACGACGGCCTGGAGCATCTGGAGGATGATCGAGCTGGTGATGTAAGGCATGATGCCCAGCGAAAACACCGACACATAGCTCAACGCGCCGCCAGAGAAAAGATTCAGGAGGGCCATAGCACCTGCGGCGACCGAATTGTTATCGGTCGAGAAAAGGCCCAGCATCCCCTGGAAGGGAATGCCGGGCACAGGAACGTGCGCACCAATGCGGTACACGACGAGCATAGCTATGGTAAAAAGAATCTTTTCGCGCAATTCTTTGATGCGGAAAGCATTCTTAAGACCATTTAGCACGGCAGCTCGACCTTTCCGCCGGCGGCCTCGATCTTGGCCTGCGCAGAAGCGCTGACCTTGTCGACCTTGACCGTGAACTTCTTGGTGAGCTCACCATTGCCGAGCACCTTGACGGGCTCGAACTCGCTCTTGGTGATGCGAGCGGCCTTAAGAGCGGCACCGTCGATCACAGCGCCGTCCTCGAACTTACGCTCGAGACGCTCAACGTTAACGGCGGTGTACTCGATACGACGGGGGTTGCGGAAGCCCGGAAGCTTGGGCAGGCGCATGGCCAGCGGAGTCTGGCCACCCTCGAAGCCGGCACCCTTGGTGCCGCCAGAGCGGGAACCCTGGCCCTTCTGGCCGCGGCCAGAAGTGGTGCCGTGACCCGAAGAATTGCCACGGCCGACGCGCTTGCGGTTCTTGGTGGAACCGGGCGCGGGAGTAAGATCGTGAAGCTGCATTTGCTACTCCTCTACAATCTCGACAAGGTGCTTGACCTTGAAGATCATGCCGCGGACGGACTCGTTGTCAGCAATCTCGCGAACCTCGCGGATCCTGTGGAGACCGAGGGCACGGACAGTACGGACCTGGTCCTGCTTGCAACCGTTGGTGCTGCGGACCTGCTTGATCTTGATGGTGTCAGCCATGCTTAGTTCTCCTTACCGACGAACATCTCGGAGACCGTCAGGCCACGGCGAGCCGCGACGTCCTCAGGGCTGGAGAGCTCCTTGAGGCCCTCGACGGCAGCCTTGATGATGTTGAGGCCGTTGTCGGTACCGAGGGACTTGGACAGGACGTTCTTGATGCCAGCAAGCTCGAAGAGGGGACGCACAGCGCCGCCGGCGATAACGCCGGTACCCTCGACAGCGGGCTTGATGATGATGCGGCCGGCACCAAAGTGGCCGAGAACCTCGTGCGGGATGGTGCCCTGCTCGGTCACCGGCACGTGGAACATGTTCTTCTTGGCATCGAGAGATGCCTTGGAGATGGCCATGGGCACCTCAGCGGACTTGCCCATGCCAACGCCGACGTTGCCCTTGCCGTCGCCAACGACGACGAGAGCGACGAGGCTCATGCGACGACCACCCTTGACGGTCTTCGACACGCGGTTGATGTAAACGACGCGCTCCTCGAACTCGGAGGCCTCGCGCTGCTGCTTCTGATTACGAGCCATGTGCTACATACCTCCTAGAACTCGAGACCGGCGGCACGAGCACCGTCGGCGAGGGCCTTGACGCGGCCATGGTAGATACGGCCACCGCGATCGAAGGCGACCTTGGTGATGCCGGCCTCGATGGCGCGCTTGCCAACGAGCTGACCGACCTTCTCCGCAGCCTCCTTGTTCGAGGTGTGGGTGCCCTTGAACTCGGCCTCGAGGGTCGAGGCAGAGACGAGCGTCAGGCTGGAGCCCTTGCTGTCGTCGATGATCTGGGCATAGATGTTGGCGTTAGTACGGGTCACGCGAAGACGCGGACGCTCGGAGGTACCCGAGACCTTGCCGCGAACACGACGCTGACGACGCTTGAGGCCTTCCAGCTTCGCCTTATGCTTGTTCATACGTAAACTCCTAAAAAGGTTGATCTTGCCAGCACCTGACGGGGTGCTGGTCTTATGCGAGTGAGTCGGTTACGACTACTTGGCGGCCTTACCCAGCTTGCGGCGGATGTGCTCGCCAACGTAGTGGATACCCTTGCCCTTGTAAGGCTCGGGAGGACGATGGCCGCGGATCTCAGCGGCGATCTGACCGACCTGCTGCTTGTTGATACCCTTGACGTTCACGTGGGTGTTGTCGGGAACCTCGAAGGTGATGCCCTCGGGAGCCTCGACGATCACGGGGTGCGAGAAGCCCAGGGAGAACTCGAGGTTCTTGCCCTTCTGCTGCACGCGGTAACCGACGCCGGCGAGCTCGAGCTTCTTCTCGAAGCCCTCGGAAACGCCAACAACCATGTTGTGGATGAGGGCGCGGGTGAGGCCGTGGCGGGCACGGGTCTCACGCTCGTCGTCGGGACGGGAAACGGTGAGGACGTTGTCCTCGACGTTGATAGCGAGCTTCTCATAGACATCGAGCTCGAGCTGGCCCTTGGGGCCCTTGACGACAACGTTGTTGCCGTTGACTGCCACTTCGACTCCGGCGGGAATCTGGACAGGCTTATTACCGATACGAGACACGGTGATCTCCTTTCCTTCTACCTACCGAGCGAATTACCAGACGTAAGCGATGATCTCGCCGCCGACGTTGTGCTTGCGAGCATCGCGGTCGGTCATGACGCCATGGCTGGTGGAAATAATGGCGGTACCAAGGCCACCGCGGACGCGGGGCATGTCGGCAACGCCGGTGTACTTACGCAGGCCCGGCTTGGAAATGCGGCGGATGCCGTTGATGACCTTAGCCTTCTTGGGACCATACTTAAGCGTGATGTGCAGAGTCTTTTGGGGAACGGTGTCCTCGACATCGTAGCCCTCGATGTAGCCCTCCTCGTGCAGAACACGAGCGATCTCGACGAGCTTCTTGCTGCTCGGCATGGAGACCGTGGCCTTGTTCACAGAGTTAGCGTTACGGATGCGCGTAAGCATATCTGCGATCGGGTCTGTAAGGTTCATACAGATTCTCCTTCGTTCTTGATGAACACGTGCTCTTGGTTCTTCGCCGCCCTTAACGGCAAAGCCTTTTTAGCGCGTTTTCCCTGTTCCAAACTGATGCTTGAAACGCTGGTAGTGACTTACCAGCTGGCCTTCTTAACGCCGGGAAGCTCGCCCTTGAGTGCAAGCTCGCGGAAGCAGACACGGCACAGGCCGAACTTGCGGTACACAGAGTGCGGACGGCCGCAGCGCTGGCAGCGCGTGTACTCACGAGTAGAGAACTTCTGCTTGCGATTGCACTTGACGATCATCGATGTCTTAGCCACTTATATCCTCCTCACATAGAGTATTGTTCGCCCCAAGCGCCGCCCCCTTGTGGGAACGGCGCTTATAGGGCAGGTGAACCTATTTCTTGAACGGGAAACCGAAGGCGTCCAGAAGGGCCTTGGCCTCCTCATCGGTGTTGGCGGTGGTCACGAAAGTGATGTCCATACCACGCTGGTGATCGACGGAATCGAAGTCGATCTCGGGGAAGATGAGCTGCTCGGTGACGCCCATGGAGAAGTTACCACGGCCGTCGAAGCTCTTGGCGGAAATGCCGCGGAAGTCGCGGATACGGGGGATCGCGACGGAGGTCAGACGATCGAAGAACTCCCACATACGGTCGCCACGCAGGGTAACCTTGCAGCCGATCGGCATACCAGCGCGCAGGCGGAAGGTAGCGATGGACTTACGGGCACGGGTGATCATCGGCTGCTGTCCGGTGATGGCGCGCAGGTCGCGCACGGCACCGTCGATGGCCTTGGAATCGGTAGCGGCCTCGCCGACACCCATGTTCACGACGATCTTCTCAAACTTGGGGATCATCATGACGTTCTCGTACTGGAACTTGTCCTGAAGCTGCTGCTTGACCTCGTTGTTGTACTTGGTCTTCAGACGCGGCACATACTTCTCTTCTGCCATTGTTCACTCCTTCTTGGGGTTTTAAGCACGGGGCGTGGCCACGATGGGTTGTCCTCGTGCCTCCTGGCTGCATCCGCGCCGCTCATGGCATTTTGCGGTTTGGACTCGACGCAGCAGGAGCCGACAAAACAATCGGTACTATACGCGCATCGTGAGCGTATTTCCAGAAAAACCTCGTCTGCCTGCACAACTCCACAACTCCCCCGCACAAATGGGTCCCAACAAGCAGTTGCGGTGAAATAGGGACTGTTGGGCGGCCTAACAGGCTTAAACAATCCGTATTTCACCGCAACTTATTGGTGGGGATGCGATTAGCGCTTGCGGGGGACGAGTTTGGTGCGTCGCAGGTGGATCATCTCGGCGGCGATGGAGATGGCGATCTCCTCGGGGTCCTCGGCCTCGATGGCGACGCCGATCGGAAGGTGCAGCTCGTCGATCTGGTCCTGCGTAAAGCCTTCCTGCTCCAGGCGGGCACGCACAAAGGCCGTCTTGCGGCGCGAACCCAGACAGCCCAGGTAGGCAGGCTTGGCGCGCATGGCCTGAATCACCACGTCGATATCGGACTTGTGACCCGCCGTGGCGACGACCACCAGGTCGCGCGGGCCGATGGGGCACTGCTTGCTCAGGCTCTTGTAGTCGACCAGACGACGGTCGTAGACACCGGGCACCCAATCGGGGGTCAGCGTTCCGGGGCGGTCGTCGCACGCCACGACGGCAAAGCCCGCCGCCATGAGCACCCGCGCCGTCGCGGCGCCCACGTGGCCGCAGCCAAAGATATAGGTCAGGCCCTCGGGGCAGAGCGTCTCGATGTGCGCGGGAGGAATCTCGGAGGCGGCGTTAGTGCAGGTGACGTTACTCCCCTCCTCCACCAGTGAAAGCCCGGGGCAGCCCGCAATGGTATGGCGCGATGCCTCGCCATGGTACTCGGCCACATCGCCCTCGAGCGCGCTCGCGATAAACGGCTCAAAGTCGATGACGAAGTCGCCGATGCGCCGATAGACCAAGACGTCGGCAATTTCCTGGAACAACGGTGCCTGGGTCGCATCCAGATGCAGATAGCACAGGCAGATGGCTCCGCCGCAGATCATGCCGGTATCGGAGTTCTCGCCGCCCATGGTGTAGCGGACCAGACGCGACTGTCCCGCGCTCAGGAGTTCGCGCGCCTCATCCAGCGCAAAGAGCTCAATCTTGCCGCCGCCGATAGTGCCCGCCTGGCTGCCGTCGGCAAAGACGGCCATCCAGGCGCCCACGCCGCGCGGCGACGACCCCGCCGTGCCGGCCACGACCACGAGCTCGCACGTCTCGCCAGCACGCAGGGCGGCAAGCGCCGCATTCACAACATCGAGCTTTTCCATTGCCGCCTTCTATCCTCTAAAGATATCGGTGAGCATAGCGAGTGCCTCGAGCACGCCGCCGCCGACCGACGTCGCCTTGTCCGAAATGTAGTTGATATAGCTGGCATCGCCGCGCGGATCGACATCGGCGCATTTAAAGCCCTCAGTCACCTGCACGCCGTTCGCCAAAAGGCCGCGCAAGCAGCCGTCAATCTGCGTGATCATGGGCGTATCGTCCGCGTAGCCAATCACGTCTCCGGCGCTCACGATGTCGCCGATTGCGCGGTCGGACCGAAACACGCCGGCGGCGGGGCTGTGGATAACACGCTCCTTGCCGTATCCGCCGATCATGCCTGGCACACCCGTGTTGGGCTGGGGGGAGCCCTGGGTAATCACGCGGCCCAAAAAATGCCCGCGCATGGTCTCGACCACGGCGTCGCAATCGACCGGCGCGGTAAAGCCCGGCCCCACGGCGATGACGACAGGCGCCATATCGCGCGTGGTGCCCAAGTTGCGCTTGGCCAAAATCGCATCGACCACGGCAGCGGGTTTCAGTTCGTCGAGCATCTTGGCCCGGGGGTCCACCACCACGGCGACGTCTCCGGCCTCGGTAATTGCAAGCGCCTCTGCCGGCGTCTGCGCCAAGCGAGCGCGGATGCCCTCGACCTGGACCTCGCCCAAGCGAATGGCCTCGCAAAAACTGATTGTGCGACGGATGCACGTGGGAACCGCGATATCGGCCATGACAACCGACACGCCGGCGCGCACCAAGCGAGCGGCGACGCCCGTGGCGATATCGCCGGCGCCGCGAACATAAACGAGCATTCCCGGGGCACCTCCCTGTGCTACGGTTTGAGCAGAGCAAAAGCGGTTCGACCGCTACTCTGATGATTATTTATTATCACAGTATTATACGGCGGTGAACAGATGGAAACGGTTAGCGGCAATCTTGCCTCGGCGCTCAGGATCGAGCCGGGCATTACCGCGATTATCGGCAGCGGTGGCAAGTCGACCTTGCTAAAGACGCTCGGCCTTGAGCTTATGCGCGCTGGCGGCCGCGTGCTCCTCTGCACCACCACGCGCATGCTCCCCGTCGCCGGCGTGCCATGGGACGGGTCGAGCCGTCGCCTGGACGCCGCGCCCTGGAAGCCAGGTGCCCCACACGCCCCAGGCTGCACCTGCGAGGCCTGCGCGGGGCTTGTGCGGGGAAGCATCTGCCAGGCAGGCGTCTTGGACCCCCAGACGGGCAAGCTCTCCTCCCCTGCCGAGCCGCTCGACCAGCTGGCGCAGCGCTTTGACTACGTCCTGGCCGAGGCGGACGGCAGCAAGCGGCTCCCGCTCAAGGCCCACGCCGCCTGGGAGCCGGTGATTCCCTCTGGCACGGCCAACATCGTCTGGATCGTCGGCGCCTCAGGGCTCGGCAAGCCCATCCACGAAGCCGTCCACCGCCCCGAGCTCTTTTGCGAGCGTTGCGGCTGCGAGCTCACCGACATCGCCACGCCCGAGCGCGTCGCACAGGTGCTCAATGCCGAGATACGGGTGATGGAACTCAGCACCGCACGCGTCATGCTCAACCAAGTCGACACGCTCAGCGACCCCACGATGGCCGACCGCTTCGAGGCAGCTCTCGACCACCCCGTCGTCGCCAGCAGCCTCAAGTAGCCGGCCCCATCTCCTCAGTTGCGGTGAAATACGGACTGTTTGGCCGCCCGACGGCCGCAAACAGTCCGTATTTCACCGCAACTGAGGAGGGGACACGGCATCTTTGCTGCTAGCGGGGGACGTAGCGGCCGGGTTGGGCTCCGGTGGGCTCGCCGTCGCACGCGGCCAGCACGCCGTTCACAAACACTGCCTTGGCGCGGCCGTGCGCCTCAAAGCCCTCGAGCGGCGTGTAGTCCACGGCCTGATGCTGCGTCGCGGCGCTGATCGTCCAGCGCGCCTTGGGATCCCACACGCACACATCGGCATCGGAGCCCTCGGCAAGACATCCCTTGCGCGGATACATGCCAAAGACGCGCGCCGGGTTCTCGCTCATCAAGCGGCACAGATCCTCGGGACCCAGCTGTCCCTCAAAGCTCGTAGCGATCGCGACGGGGCGATGCTCCACACCGGGCCCGCCGTTGGGAATCGCGCGGAAGTCGTCGCGCCCGCGGTCCTTTTGCCCGTGCAGGTTAAAGCTGCAGTGGTCGGTCGCGATCGTATCGATCTCGCCGGCCACAAGCGCCTCGCGCAGTGCCGCACGGTCGCCCGCATGGCGCAGCGGCGGGCTCATCACATATTTGGCGCCCGCAAAGCCGTCCTCGCCCTGCTCCAAATAGCACGTATCGTCGAGCATCAGATACTGAGGGCAGGTCTCGACATAGATATTCTTCTGCCCGCGCGCCTTGGCGGCACGGATGGCCTCGAGCCCCAGCTTGGTCGAAAGGTGAACCACGTTGACCGGTACGTCGCCGGCCAGGTGCGCCAGATATAGCAGGCGGCTCACTGCCTCGGCCTCGCACACGTCCGGACGGCTGAGCGCGTGGCCCTCGGGCCCGTGGATACCTTGCTCAAACACGCGCTTCTGCAGCTCATTCACCAGCGTGCCGTTCTCGCAATGCACGCACAGTATGCCGCCAATATGCTTGAGCTCCTCGAGCACCTCGAGCGTCTCGGCATCGTCCAGGCGCAGGTGGTCATAGGCAAAGTAGGTCTTAAACGACGATACGCCCGCCTCGCGCATGGCCAAAAGGTCGGCGCGGTTGCGCTCGTTCCACTCGGCGAGTGCCATATGAAAGGCGTAGTTTGCCGTGCAGGTGCCGTCGGCGCGGCGATGCCACTCGGCCAAGGCATCGGGCATGGTCACGCCACGATCGGCCGTCGCGTAGTCCACGATGGTCGTCGTACCGCCGCAGACAGCCGCGCGCGTGCCGGTCTCAAAGCTATCGGCTGTCCAATCCATGCCGGTCCAGCACTGCATGTGTGTGTGGCCGTCGATAAAGCCGGGAAACACCCAGCAGCCCGCGGCATCCTCGACGGTATCGCCCTCGGCCGGCTCAATCGCCGCGGCGATCCGCACGATCTTATCGCCCTCCATGGCAAGATCGGCGCGGCGAAGCCCCTGGGGCGTCACGAGCGCGCCGTTTTTGATGATGATCATAATTGCTCCTTATTGATTTATGCAGTTGGCCACGCGATCAAAATACGAGCAGGCGGCGATATGCTCCGCTATGCGTCGCTGTCCCTTGGCGGTATCGACATCCCACAGCTCGTAGGCACGCGCCTCGACCAGCACCACGTCGGTACGCTCCTTGAGGATCGAACCGCCGCCGTCCTTGCCCTCAAGACGCATGAGCGCATCGAACAGTTCCGCCGGAAAGAGCACCGGGCTCGAAGGCTCACCGTTGCACGCAAGACGCACCGGATGCTTGCGGCCACACTCGTCAAATGCACGAACCATAGCCTCAAAAGAATCCGAACTCACGAGCGGCTGGTCGCCCGGCAAAAAGAGGTAGCCTTTCCAGTTGCGTTCGACTCCCCACGAAAGGCCCGCACGGACGCTTTCGCTGCGCAGCTCGCCATCGTGCAGCACGCACGGGCAATGCTTGTCCTCACAAATCCGGGCGACCTCGGGCCAACGCGTCGAAACCACGACATCGAAGCCCTGGGGAACCGAATCGATGGTCCGGGCAATCAGCGGCTCGCCATAGATATCGGCAAGCATCTTGTTAGAGCCAAACCGCTTGCCCTCGCCCGAAGCCATAATGACGCATCCAAGTTTCATGGTGATACCTCCCCTGAAACCATCGTACCCATAACTCGCGCCGCGGGCATCCACATCGAAAGCGCTTATCCCGCACGCCCGCGATGCAAAAAGGGGGCACCCCGCCGGTTGGCAGAGCGCCCCCTTTACATAGCTTACCTCAGCCCGGCTTTAGGCCTGGAGCCAACGGGCGGTGTTGCGCTCGTCGAGGGCCTTGAGGGTAGCGGCGGGATCGGCAACCTTCTGCAGGAACATCATGGCAGCGATGGCGTACGGCTTGTAGCTGGCCTCCTTGTACATGCCCACGCGGTGCATGTCGAAGACGTCGGCGTTGACCTCGCCGTGCTCGCAGGAGACACCGGAGATGTCGGCGGGCAGCGGGTGCATAAAGATGGTGTCCTGGCCGTTGGCAGTCTTCTCCATGAGCTCGGTCGTGGAGCACCAGTCCTGATGGGTAGCGTTCTGGGCGAGCAGCTCCTTCTCGAGCGCTGCGATGCCGGCGTCGTCGCCCTCAGCGTACAGGTTGGTACGCTTCTCCATGGCGGCAAACGGAGCCCAGCTCTTGGGGATCACGATGTCGGCGCCCTCGAAGGCCTCGGCCATGGTGTTGACCTGCTTAAAGGTGGTGCCGGACTCGGCGGCGTAGCCCTTGGCGCGCTCGACGACCTCGGGCATGAGGTCGTAGCCCTCGGGGTGGGCCAGGGTGACGTCCATGCCAAAACGGGGCAGCAGGCTGATCAGCGACTGCGGGCAGGACAGCGGCTTGCCGTAAGAGGGCGAATAGGCCCAGGTGACGGCAACCTTCTTGCCCTTGAGGTTCTCGAGGCCGCCAAACTCGTTGATGAGGTAGAGCATGTCGGCAGAGGACTGCGTGGGGTGATCGGAGTCGGACTGCAGGGAAATGAGCGTGGGACGGTGATCCAGAACGCCGTCCTCGTAAGCCTGCTGGACAGACTCGGAGACCTCGGCCATGTAGGCGTCGCCCTTGCCGATGTACATGTCGTCGCGGATGCCGATGACGTCGGCCATGAAGGAGATCATGGTAGCGGTCTCGCGGACGGTCTCGCCGTGAGCGATCTGGGACTTCTTCTCGTCCAGGTCCTGCAGCTCAAGGCCGAGCAGGTTGGCGGCCTTAGAGAAGGAGAAGCGCGTACGGGTGGAGTTATCGCGGAACAGGGAGACGGCCAGGCCCGAGTCGAAGATCTTGGACGAGACGTTGTTCTCGCGCAGCTCGCGCAGGGCGTCGGCGACGATGTAGAGAGCCTTGAGCTCATCGGTGGTCTTATCCCAGGTGTGCAGGAAGTCGCTGCCGTACATACCCTTAAAATCGAGGCCGTTCAGCTGCTCGACGAGCTCGGTAAACTTGGCGTCCATGTAAATGTCCTTTCTAAAGGTGAAACGATCGCAATGAGTAGATGTGCTCCGGCATGCGCGTGTGGCTAGAACATGCAGAGCGCTATGACGAGGACCCGCTACCGTTGAGGAAGCATGGGAGATAACGACCGCGGGCCCCAAGTCAACAGGGAGCGCCGGGGACACGAGCGGCCCCCGGCTCAACAAAATCGAGGAATGGGACTAATCGATCTTGTTGTTGGTCAGACCGGCGCGGAACACGGTGGCGTCGCCATCGGCCTGGCTCGGATCGTAGAGGTTCAGGGCAGCCACGTACATGGCGGCAGCGGTGACCAGGTCATCCTTGTAGGTGACCTCGTTGGGGGCGTGAGCCTGAGACTCGGCACCCGGGCCAAAGCCCACGCAGGGGATGCCGTAACGGCCCTGGATGGAGACGCAGTTCGTGGAGAAGGTCCACTTGTCGCACAGCGGGCGACCGGTGCGCTTGTCCATGCTGGGCTCGCAGCCGATGCGCTCGTCACCAAACATGGCCTTGTGGGCGTCGACGAGGGCCTTGACGTGCGGAGCGGTCTCCTTGTTGATCCACGTGGGGAAGTAAGCCTCGGTCTCGTAGACCTCGCCGGTCCAGGACGGACGGTCGTACATGTACATGGAGACCTTCACGTCGTCACCGTACTTCTTGGCTGCCGGCAGGTTGCGGATCTCGTCCAGGCAGGACTCCCAGGTCTCACCGGCGGTCATACGACGGTCGATGGAGATGGCGCAGGAGTCGGCCACGGCGCAGCGGCTGGGGCTGGTGTAGAAGATCTGGCTGACGGTGCAGGTGCCGCGGCCCAGGAAGCGGGCATCCTCGAAGTGCTCGGGATTGTACTTGGGGTCGAGCATCTTGACGAGACCCTTGATGTCGGTCGACTCGTCGCAGCCGTTGTTGTTGAGGGCGCGGACGTCGGCGATGATGTCGGCCATCTTGTAGATGGCGTTGTCGCCGCGGTCGGGAGCGGAGCCGTGGCAGGAGGTACCGTGAACGTCGACGCGGATCTCCATGCGGCCGCGGTGACCGCGATAGATGCCGCCGTCGGTGGGTTCGGTGGAAATGACGAACTCGGGCTTAATGCCATCCTTGTTGTAGATGTACTGCCAGCACATGCCGTCGCAGTCCTCTTCCTGGACGGTGCCGACGACCATGATCTTGTAGCCCTCGGGGATGAGGCCCATGTCCTTCATCATCTTGGCAGCGTAGGTAGCAGAAGCCATGCCGCCCTCCTGGTCGGAGCCGCCGCGGCCGTAGATGATCTCGTCGGTCTCGTAGCCCTCATAGGGATCGGCATCCCAGTTCTCGATGTTGCCGATGCCGACGGTGTCGATGTGGGAGTCGATGGCGATGATCTTGTCGCCCTCGCCCATAAAGCCCATGACGTTGCCCAGGCCATCGACCTTGACCTCGTCATAGCCAAGGTTCTCCATCTCGGCCTTGATGCAGGCGACAACCTCACCCTCCTCGCAAGACTCAGAGGGATGGGAGATCATAGCGCGCAGGAAGCGAGTCATATCAGCACGATGGGACTCAGCAGCAGCCTTGATAGCGTCGAAATCGAGTTCTTTAGCCATTGTTCATAACCTTTCAAACGAAGGAATCTACCTGTGAGGTGGCGGAGCGATACCTATTTACTCCGCCCCAACGATTAGCAAGTGGGATATTCGCCTTCCCAAACAATGCGGCGATACTGGTCGGGATCGGTGTCGCCCTCGGTGGAGAAGCAGAGCACGGAGCTCGTCTTGTCCAGGCCGATGAGTTCCTTGAGCTCGGCGTACTCGGGATCGAGCATGAGGGTCTCGACCAGGCCGGTGGTCACAGCGCCGGACTCGCCGGAGATGACGCGCGGGTCGCCCTTCTCGGGAGCGCCCAGGGTGCGCATGCCGCGAGCGGTGACCCAGTCGGGGCAGGACACGAAGGCGGTGACGTGGTTGCGCAGGATATCCCAGCCCAGAATGTTGGGCTCGCCGCAGCACAGACCGGCCATGATGGAGGGCATGTCGCCGTCCACGATGCGCGGATCGCCGTCGCCGGCGGCAGCGCCCTTGTACAGACAGGCGGCAGGCGCGCACTCAGCCACGACGAAGGTGGGCGGGTTATCGGGATACAGGTTGGTGAAGTAGCCCACCACGGCGCCGGCGAGCGAACCCACGCCAGCCTGGACAAACACGTGCGTCGGGCGGTTGATGGCCATCTCGCGCAGCTGCTCGGCAGCCTCGGAAGCCATGGTGCCGTAACCCTCCATGATCCAGGACGGGATCTTCTCGTAGCCCTCCCAGGCGGTGTCCTGAACGATGACGCCGCGCTCGCAGGCGTCGGCCTCGGCAGCGGCCATGCGCACGCACTCGTCGTAGTTGACCTCTTCGATGGTCACCGTTGCGCCCTCGGCGGCGATGTTATCGAAGCGGGGCTTAGTGGAACCCTTGGGCATGTGAACGACGGCCTTCTGGCCCAGCTTGTTGGCAGCCCATGCCACGCCGCGGCCATGGTTGCCGTCGGTGGCGGTAAAGAAGGTGGCCTGGCCAAAGTCCTTGGCAAGTTGATCGGAGGTCAGGTAATCGAAGGTGCACTCGGCAACGTCCTTGCCGGTCTCGTCGGCAATGTAGTTGGCCATGGCAAACGAACCGCCCAGAACCTTAAAGGCGTTGAGGCCAAAGCGATAGCTCTCGTCCTTAACGCACAGGTTGGACAGGCCCAGGCGCGCAGCCTGGCCGTCCAGGCGGGCAAGCGGAGTGACGGTATATTGGGGGAACGACTGGTGGAAGGCGCGGGCCTTCTTCACGTGGTCGAGGCTCATGATTCCCAAGTGCTTGTCATCGCTCTTGGGCATCGTGTTGCTCGCCCACTGGATCTTATCGGCCATACGGTGAACTCCTTAAGTCCTCTCTTGCCGGCCCCCGCATACGCGTTTCAGCCCATTCCCATTCATGCGACTGAACTTTTATGTGGATGCCAAACAAAAAGTTTGTTAGTAATGTTCTATCACACTTTTTGATTGGTATACCTAACGAATTGTTTGTTGCCGCAATCGGTACTTTTTCGCCGCCGAACGGTCATGAATTGCCTTGTTGATGGATTTGTTTGCGGTCATGTGTGGTTTATGGCACAGTGAGCCCAAACTAATTTTTAGGAAGGCACCTATGACCCCCGCACAGATTGAGTTTTATAAGCGCCTTGCACACGGCCTGGCGCTCCAATTTGGCCCCAACTGCGAAATCGTCGTCCACGATCTGGAGACCGATGACGTGGACCACTCCATCGTAGTGATTGAAAACGGCCACGTCAGCGGGCGCAAACTGGGTGACGGCCCCAGCCATATCGTGTTTGAGTCCATGCACGAGGGCGCCACCGATGTACACGACCGCGAGCCGTACCTCACTAAAACCACCGACGGTAAGCTGCTCAAATCGTCGACGATCTTTATCCGCAACGACGAGGGCAAGCCCGTCGGCATTTTGGGCATCAACTTTGACATTACGCTTATGAAGGCTTTTGAGCGTTCGCTCGACGCCTTTACCGGTACCGGCGGCACGGGCTATACCGAGCCCGAGCCCATTACCAAGAACATCGGCGACCTGCTCGAGGACCTGCTGCACGAGTGCGAGCAGTTTGTGGGCAAGCCCGCGGCACTCATGACCAAAGACGAGCGCATTCGTGCCATTGGCTACCTCGACCGTCGCGGCGCCTTCCTCATTTCCAAGTCGAGCGAGCGCGCCTGCGAGTTCTTTGGCATCTCCAAGTACAGCTTCTATAGCTACCTCAATGAGGCCAAGGCTGCTGCCGGCGACAAGTAGGCACTCGCCTGGATTGCCCCTCCCCTTTTGGGCGCGAGTTCTGGAAAGCACGAATCCAAGACCGAGCCGCTTGGGAAGTTCCATATAATCGATGTCATTAGTATTTCGAAAGGATGGAACAGAATGGCGTTGAGCAAGGCATCATGCACCGGTCGCGGATTGATTCCGGCAATTGGTGGACATGTGCACCGCATGTTCGATGAGAGTGAAGACGACCTGTTTTCGCTGAGCCTTGACGACGTGATGGATGATCGCCCGTGGACCGCCGACGAACTCATGGGCGGCGGGGCTCGCCCGTCAAGTCCCAATCCCGCACTTGCGCCTAAGCCCGCATCTGCGCCGACGCCCGCGCCTACGCCCGCACCCACTTCGGCGCCCACGACCGCTCCCCGCCCCGCAAGCGACCCGTCCGAGACGGCGGCATTTCTCGCTGCGGCGACGCAGGGCAAATCGGCCGACAGCACCGTTATGTACAACGCCCAGCAGTTGCCCGTTCCTGCGGCACGCAAGCCTCCGGTCACAAGGCTCGATGAGCCCGTTGCCCATCAGGTTGCCTACGATTCCTGGGCTGCAACCGATCTGGATGAGACCTCTACCGGCATGCCGGCGCTCGACGTTCCAGTTAACCCGCTTTTTGCCGCCAACACGAGCGCCGCGGACTATGAGGGCGGTGCGGCATATTCCGATTATTCCGATGGCTATGCTGGCAACGGTCGCATCGAGACCGAGAACTATGGCACCGCATCGAGCGATTATCTCAACGATCCGTACGCCGCCACGCCTGCACCGGAATATGACCCGGAGGCCGCGTCCGCGCCGGCGTATACCAAAAGCACGGGCGAAGAGCGCTTTGCCGATTATTACGCCGAGGAAAAGGCGCTGCGTTTCTCGGAATTTCCGCAGGCAGTCAAGGTTGCCTTTATCGCCATTATCATTGCCCTGCTCGGTGTCATTGCGTTTGAGGGGTTCCAGCTGTTCCGCGGCCCCACCCAAGCGGAGTCGGAGACCCAGCAAAAAGAGGACGATAACCAGTACCTGGACATCAACACCCTCAAGGGCGACCCCAACGACGGAGACGACGAGTAGCGAGAGCTGAAGGCGGCCGCAGGATCCCGCATCCAGCACCGGCTTCTAAGTGCTGTTTTGTCATCCAGCTACACTTTTCCGAAGTTTTAAGGTGCCTATTTCGACACTTTTCCGGATTTTATACTCTGTCCCTCCAGATGCGCTTTACGGTGCAGGCGTTGGAAGAAGGGCCATGTGCCGCTGGCGGCCCACATGTTCTGCAGATCAAGCTGCTCGGAGACGGCTCGCGCGAGCCGTCCAGCTGGAAGCTTTTTGCCGACGGTGCGTGCGTTGCGGACGGATCCGGCGCCTTTGCCCGCGAGTGCTTCTGCGAGGGCGCCGAGGTGTTCCTGGACCTGTGTCGCGACGCCGTGCACGCGGCCGAGCTGCACCAGTGGAGCCAGAGGGAGTACGAGCTGCTGAGCGCGGCGCGCGGGATTGCGGGGGTGTAGGTGGGCAGATAAGCCATCGGCAATTCCGAGATGGCAAGGGCCGGGAATTAGATTCCCGGCCTTTAACCTAGCACTGCTTTATAAGATCGAGCACCGCGGGAATGTCATCGGCATTACGAAGAGCAACATAGGTCGGTAGGCCTGGGCCAAATCCACCCTGCGTACGTTTGTCCTGGCACATGTCCTCTGGATCAATTAGGTCATCCACGCTCTTTGCCAGGCCGACGGCAATCCAGCCACCGTTGCTGGTCCTACCTTCTAACACGGCATGCAGTTTTCGCTTGCCCGACCTGAAGCCTACATAGTACTTGGCTATGTAGGACTCCCACGAAGGGTTACCACTCAGAACGGACTCGCGCACCTCATCGAAAAGCTTCTGGTTGAGCCCACCTTCGGCAAAGGTGGGGTGGTTCTCATGCAGAGTCCAGACAGGAGCCTCGTCAGGCTCCCCACGAGAAGGACGGTACTTGTCGACGACGTCTGCCGGAAGGTCGGGATACTTCCATATCTCGCACGCTTCTTTCGCCAGCTCGTCCGCGCGCTGCCCAATCTCTTCCTCACCCCATTTTTCATGCGAGACAATCGATTTGTTTAGGTAGAGCGGGCTGCACTTAAATCCGACGTCAGGCAGATTGAGCTTGTCCGAGAACGACCGGTTTGAGTACTCCTGGTTGTAGCCCGTCAGCGTAAGATTTCCCAAGTTGTTGCACAGCCTGTCGTGGACGTCTTCCCAGTTCTCACCAAGCGATTCCTTCCAGCCGTGCTCATCATCAATCGTCTGGGGCATGATGTGCTCGATCTGGTAATCGTCGGCTGAGATGGACTCCTTCGGGTGGTGCCAGTTCTCCATGCGTTCCAGGTAATAGCGCTTTTTAGAGAAGCGGTTGTAGCAGTCACGCGCCTTAAACTCCTCGACAAAATGCTCGTCTGTCGGAAAGTATGCGGTCATACCGCTGCTGTGGATAAGGAGCATCGCCGTAACGTACTCCTCGATATCGTCCTGCTGCTCGAGATTGCGATACATGCCGGCAAAGAAATTATTTAGGCCCGTGGTAAGTCTGCCGCAAACCGCTCGCCTGAACAGAAACGACTCGATAGTCTCGCAGATACGTAAAAACGCATTGCGGTCTAGTCCATTCCCCTCGTAAACCGAATAAAGCAACATTAAGAGGGGCCTTATCTGCTTCACGTCGAGGCTTACGATTCTGCCGAACACTCGGCGCAGTCCGTCGTCCTTCTCCTTACCAAGGAACAGACTGGCGTATCTATGTGCATACCCGCGCAGCTCCTTAAGCAGGCCCTCGGTGTCACCATCGTAGTCGTCGGCGAAATAGCGCTTAAACTCGTAGTAGGCCTCGTTCTCCTTCGGCATCCTATTGGGAACTTTAAGCCACAGCCAGTACCAGATAAATGCATTGAACTCGTCCTCGCCGCCTTTTCCGAACAAGCACTCGAGTGGATGCCAATAACCCTCATAAAGATTGGTCTGTTCGTCGTTGGGAAGCGACATTAGAACGTAGTTACGGATGAGGTCAATGGGCGTGAGCGGCTTGCCCTTGGAGTTCATGGACTCAAATATGAGCTGGGCATTATCAACGCCAGCGGTGAGCTTAGTGTCGATGACCTGCACGCGGTTTAGCCCCGCCCAAAGCCTTGCAGGGTCGAATGATTTCCCGTGCATCTTTTCACGGAAGAACGCATGGTTTTCGACAATGCGATCCGATTTTTCATCTGGCACGGGAGCCCCAGACACGATGGAGAACAGCGTCTCTTTATCGTCCTGCGAGAGCACCAGCTTGTAGCGTGCCAGACCGTTGTAGTCGTCATCGTTAAAGAGGTAATTTTTCCTCAGCGCCGAGATTTTGAGGTCGCCAAGGAAGCCAGCCTTGTCGGGGTTGCTCTCCAAATAGTCAGCCAAAGCTGCAATCATCAACGAAAACGTCGTCATGCGCTGCTGTCCGTCAATCAGAAGCACGCGCGAAATGCTCGTGGCAGAGCTCTCGGACTCGGGGATATAAAGCATTGACCCCACGAAGTGCGATACGCCATCACGACCCGCTCGCATGACGTCATCCCAAAGCACCTCGCACTCTTTTACACTCCACGAGTAAATTCGCTGGTACACGGGAATGACGAACTGCATCTTCGCCACGCCCATAAGGTCGAGTAGATTTGCCTCGGTTGCTTTCATTTGCGGTTGTCTCCTCTTTCTTGTTTACGCCGTTTGCAGTCAGTCCCCCACTGAGCGGAGGGTGCCAAAGACGAGAGCATCGAAGCACAGAAGCAACCGGGATGCTCATATCGTTAGATTTTACAACGCAAGCAAACGCTTACGCCGTCAGGGTGGCGCGCGATCGCTGCGCGCCACTCCCCAAAATCATACGATGTCAAAAGACTGACACTTGTGTATGCCTTTTGACATTGCCACGGACTTACGGGTTTCTTGTCTCATATGCCAAGAGCGGATATCTAGATCGCTGCCCCTCCCGCCCAAAGGAGCTCGACAAGAACTGATCGAAGGGCAAATCAGACATCGAGCAAGTCGCCGACATGCTCATCGCGCCTCGCAAAAAGATGGGCAAACACGGGACCATCTTAAGCGGTGGCGATGATGACACGGAATTGCAGCCGAATCGCCCCGACCTATTCGCCACCCGATGCTGGCAAGCTGTTGAGCGGCTCGCTCTCACCGGCGGCACCAAGGCGCTTCTGCATCTTCTCGATCTGCTTAAGGGTCGAAGTCAAATACCCAAGACCCTTCTTCAACTGCTTAAGCAACCTGCCATTCCTGCGGTCCCCCTTTCCATTCTCCTTCTCGACATCCTCCTCAACACCAGCGATGCTGCGCTGCACGGCCTCGGCCGCCTTCTGCACCAAAATGGCTCCCTCATGCGGGCAGCGGTCAGTTGCCACATCAAGAAATGCGAGAAGCCTTGAGCATTCAACGAGCACGAACTGCGCATAGTCCTCCCCCATCGACGCCGCCAGGGCAACGCCGCTAGAACCCAAAAGGCCAAACGCAGCGCCGCCGCCAGCAATTAAAGCGGTGCCACCGGCCATGCCCATGCCGCCGGCGGCCAAGGCGCCGCCGCCAGCAGCAGCAAGACTCGCATTGACGAGCGCAGCCCCGTGAAGGCCGACAAACGAGCCTCCAAAGATACCGACAGCAATATCCGGAGCCAATGCCGCGGCCACTCCTCCTGTGCCCAGGGCCGCCGCCACGGCAATGGCGCCGCCTACCAAGACCTTTGGCAATGTACCTGAGAGCTCACGGATATGCGCCCCGCATTGCTTCTCTAGGGAACGCACGGCGTCCAAATCAACCGCGTCTTGTCTCCTGGGAAATTCATCTTTAACCCAAGCCCCGCTCCCCTTCAAACCTTTGTATTCCTTCTTCTCTTCATCTCCTATCTGGAAATAGGGGCGAAACTCAACCAGCTCCTGAGCGATCAGCAAGGCGCGCACCTTGCCGCCTCGCTGCCGCGAAATAGCCTCAAGGGCTCCGTACGCATCTTCCTCGCTCAAAAAATAGCCGTCTGCATCAATGCCTAGGCCATCCGTGACCGAATCCTGCCACGCGCGGGCCCAGCTCCTCTTTTGCCCTTTGCGCACTTCGCTCTTCTCGTTCCCGCAGTCGTAGTTGATGGCGGCAAGCTTCAGCGAGAAGGCAATCCTCGTCGTCTCTCTATCTAGGCTATAAAAGTGGAATCATCGAAGATATCCTGGCGGCGCCTGGCGCGCTCAGTCCAAGCCTCGGACATTTCCTCCGCCATATAGCCCCAGTCGGCATGGAGTGCAAACGCAAGGCGTCCAACTCCAACGTAGTTTATTCGCAAGAAGAACTTCTGGGCGAACACGACCTTGTTCCCCTCGCATTCGATACCCGCCCTGACCGCCGCCGTCGCCAGATTCGCCAGAACGAACGAAGTACTCGAAACCGTGACCATGCGAGTGAGGGCCCTGCTGTTGTAGGGCATGAAATGCGAAGCCTTGAGCTTGCGCAAGCCGGAGACATCACTCACTTCGCAACGTTCTAGCTCGGCCTTGAGCCTTGAAAGCATGTAGAGACAACGAACGATAACCTCGTTGGCCACGACTGCTGGCACCTGGCTTAAAGCTTGATCGAAAAGACCGACTTCCGTCCGAAGGTCGAAGCGAATGGGCTTGCCGTCCTCGGTTTTGAACGCCGTTCCGTTAAACAGCTTTGAGATCCATTGCTGAATGCGAATATCCTTGCCCTTATAGGCAATCCGCATGTCTTGAAAAACAGGCAGGGAGGAGAGCTCCTTTAGCAGGGACAGCACAACGCCGGGAATACCCGTCCCCTTACCGGGGTTTGAACTAGACCCCGCCATGTCGCTCACGAGATGCATTGCCCAGAACAGAGTGCCAAACGCGATCTTCTCTGGAACGTTCCTGCCTATAAGAGGGCGGTCAGGATCGAAGGCGGCGGCAGGCAGGTCAAAGGCGACAAACCGGCCGGCCGTATCGGTGCCATAGCCTTTGCACGTGAATTGCGAGAGGATCGAACACGCAAGGCCAACCAAGCTCGGGTGGTGCGAGAAATCCCGCAGATGATGTTGGAGCCCGCCGCCAAACTCGGCAGTCAGCTTGTCCGCGGCAAGAGGAAACCCTTTCTCTAGAAAGCGAATAGCGTCTTCTAGAGTTGCATCCGCCTTTGTCATACCCGCAGACTTGGCAATCGTAAGAACGAATTTGCCAACCTTCTCGTCGCCCCACTCTTTGGCACCCTCTAGGTTGAAGTCTTTCTGCCACAGGATATTCAACGCGCCCGTGAGGAGCCCGCTAACGGCTGCAAGTTCATAGTCGAGCTTCGTAGCCTTTTCAGCCCGAGGGTCAAAATCAAAGAGGACCTCCTCCCCATCGGGAGCGTCCTTAAAACCAACCAGCACGGCGCTACCGTTCAGCGGCACAGATGCAACTTTGGGCAGTTGAGGCATGGTGTAAACTATCTCGCCGCCACTAAAAACAAGTTCGTCTGCCATACCGGCTTCCTCCTGCAAACGCGTAAAACTAGATTGCTCCACGCCGCCAAATCCCTCTCGTAGAACTACTCGATAATCTCGATGATGCAGTTGCTCAGAACCTCGTCGGAACTGTTCACCTCTGGCAGCCTGTACGCCTCATTGTGAACGATAACGCGCGCAGCGTCACGGGTCTATGCCTGCCCATCCAGCGAATCATGTTAGCAAGCCGTTCTTCGACAATGGATGCCATCTCGGTGTCCATACTCTTGACCTGCCTGGTCTCGGCGGGCGTCAGCGTGTCCTTGAATAGCATCTCAAGCACAGCCCTCTGATGCTGATTCTGGAATCCTTCCCGCAACCATTCCTTCTGCTTACGCCCAATGGGCACCCGCCTACCTTCCCGCCGCCTTCAGCTTCAGCAGCAGGTCGCCCAGCTCGGGGCACTTGCTAGAAAGGCGCGTCTGAGCTCGCTCGCCCATCCCCCACCGCTGGCGGACTTCCTGGGCGCGCGGGCTCACGCGGTAGTCCCCGTCCATCACCTGCTTGAGCAGCTTGGCGGTCACGCGCGCATCGGCAAGGGCGCTGTGGGCGTGACCCGTCGACTCGTCGAACTCGATGCCAAACCACGTCGCCGCGTCACTCAAAGAGACGCACCCGTGGCTGCCCACGTCCATGATCGAGGTGTAAAACGCCTGCAGGTCGGCCCAATCCGTAGGAAATGCGGAAAGATCGATGTGCTTTGCCTGGCACTCGGTCAAAAGCTGTCGACGATCCGCCCCGCTCCAGCAAACCACCTGGGCGGAGTAGCGACCGATCCAATCGCTGAGCCTTTTGATCACCACATAGAGCGGATCGGCCATCGCGGTATCCACGGCCGATATCCCTGTGAGCTCGCGGACGGGAAACGCAACGCCTTCGGTAAATTCCGTCTGCACAAACTGCGAGAACTCGCCCATAACGTTGCCGTGGTAATCGAGCTTGACGGCGCCGACCTCGATAATCTCGTTGCGCAGTCCACGACGTTGGCGCTGCTTTGGCACCGGCGCAAACTCAAAGTCCCGCACAACCTGGCGCGCAAAGTTCGTCGTATCGATAGCCGAGATACACGGCGTCTTTTCAGCTGACACGGTTAGGGCCTTTCTCCGTTGCTTGCCGCTTGTTACATAAGCGGCTACATTGCCGTAAGGTTAGGCGCTCGTGCGGACATGAAATCGGAGCGCAATGCCACGCGCGCCAGGCACACGCCATGCAGACGGCCCCAAGAGAGTCGCCCGCTCTATTCAAATGCATGAAAAAGATTTAGGCCCGGTGACTTGAATCAGCGGTCATCCCGGGCCCATCAGAGCTCGTAGAGCTCTTGGTTGCTTTGGTCTCGCTCTTCACGGCGCTTATCGAACTTTCCGAGGCACTCAAGCAGCATTCGAAGCATAACAAGTCGCTGCCATTAAGGCACTGACCTCTTGACCAAGCAACGGCGCTGCCCAGCTATCACCCTTGGGCTGCCGTCAACTTTATTCTATCCGCGAGCATCTGGTTTACCAAATGGATTTTCGGTAAAGGAAGCACGGCACGCCCGCAAAACCACTACGCCCCAAGTGCCGCCATGGGAATCACCGCCACGCCGTCGTCGCGTGTGTAGGCAATGCTCCCCTTTCCAACCACGACCGCCAAAAACGCCGGCGCGGCATTCTGGGCGGCAGGATTGGAGAGCACTTTCCTCTCCAGCGCCTTGAGATTTCTCGCTCCATCGTCTGCTTTCGCATCACTCAGCTTGACCTCGATGGCTCCCCAGCGCCCGTCGTGCTCAACGATCAGATCGACCTCAAGGCCCTTCTCATCTCGGAAATAATGGACACTGTTGTCGACACCGCCGTAGGTGGAAAGGAACACGCGCACGTCGCGCAGGACGAGATTCTCAAAGAGCATCCCCAGCGTTTGCATATCGCCAAGCAGCCGCTCAGGGGTAGCCCCCAGCAACGCCGCCGCAAGTGACGGGTCACAGAAGTAGCGCTTGGGGCGCACGCGAACGCGGGCCTTCGAGCGCATGGGCGGCTCCCATCCGCACAGGTCCTCGGTCAGCTTGAGCCTGTTGAAGAGGTCCAAGTACGCAGCGATGGTCCTCTCGTCGGGGCCCGCCTCACCGTACGAGGCGTCCTTTACGAGCGTCTTGTACGTGACAGCCTGGCTCTCGTTCATGGCAAGAGCTCGCAAAAGGCCGTGTGCAAGCTCGGGCGACATGCCCTCGTCCAGCACGTTGACGTCGAGCACCGAGTGCACGTACTGGCTTGCCGTCTCTCGCGCAAGATCTTCCGAAAGCCCAAGATTTGCAGGCCAACCGCCCCTGCAGCACCAGCGGGCGACGTCATCCACCGTGCTCTCGCGACGCTGAGGGGCAAAATCCTCGCCCTTAAAGAGGCTTGCCAGTGACACGAGCGGCTCGCCGTCGCCCGACTCACACAGGGCCATGGGGCGCATTGACAGACGGGCGATCCTACCCGTGCCGGAATGACGAACATGGCTGCGCTCCTCGCTTTTGAGCGCGGTCGAGCCCGTGAGCAAAAGTGTCCCCCGTTCGTTGCCGCTCGCGTCCACGAAACGCCGGGCGGCATCCCAAACCTCGGGCACCTCCTGCCATTCATCGACCAGGTGTGGCGCATCGCCGATGAGCGCCAGGCTTGGGTCGACCTCTGCCGCCGCACGCTGCGCAGGCTCATCGAGCCTGGAGACGCTCGCCGAGCGAGAGAGCGCCGTCCAGGTCTTGCCGCACCATTTGGGGCCGTTGATCTCCACACAGCCAAACGCCCGCATAAGGGTGTCGAGGCGCTCCTCTATGAGCCGGGGCCTATATCCCTTTTGGGTCAATCTCTTTGGTGCATCCATAGACGGCCGTCCCTCTCTATCACGCGATATGCGAAATTACGCCATTCTCAATGCTGATTTTACGCTACTTTCAATGTAGTTTTTACGCCATGACAGATGTAGTTTTTACGCCATTTTCATTGAAGGTTTTACGCTTGGCATCCTTAGCGCGACCCATTCCGAGCATCACATCAGAGCGTGCTTGGTTATCTCCGCTCGCACATCTCGGCAAACGAAATCAGCTTGGCATCTCCCCTGCTCGCCGCAGCTTCCTGACATCCTTGCGTAAAGCCTCGCTTCGAGAAGATCGCATAGCTTTTGTGCTGCCGCCTAAAGAGCTCGCTTCGATGCACGAGCTTTTGCAGCACGTCTTCGCCCACCGGTTCACTGCGCCATTTGCATTCCGCAAACAGCGCAGTGCCCTCGCCATCGTCAACAATCAAGTCGATTTCTTCCTGCGTATGCGTGCGATTATCCGTCCCCCACCAGCGCCCAACGCTTGCCGGAACCACATCAAGCTGGCCCGCCCGCGCGAGTTCGTACACGTATTGTCTGCATATAAGCTCAAAGACCGTACCCATGTAATCCGATACGTGCGGCTCAATGCGCTCATACGCCATCTCGGCCATATCGTTTTGAATCAGCCCGATGTTCTGCGGAACAAACTTGTACCAGAACCTAAACATCTGATCGCTCAGCAGATACACGGCTCGCTTATTGCTCGTCTCGTTTAGGGGCAGCTCGCGCTCGACAATCCCAAGCGACGCCAGCTTATCCACATAGCTCTTTACGTTGCTCGCAGGGATTCCCGTAGAGCTCGCAATCTCCGAGATCTTCGAGCGCCCCTGGGCAATTGCTTGCACGATCGCATCATATTGCTCGGGATTGCGGCACTCCTGCAATAGCAGGTTACTCGGCTCCTCAAAGAGATAGCCCGTAGGAGTAAGAAAAAGACGTTTGATGTTGTCCTTGAGCGGTGCGGCAGGATCGACTTTCTCGATATATGCAGGAATGCCACCCGTCATGCCATAGCAAACTGCAGCGTCTTCGCGACCCATGCTCTGCCACAGGCCGAGGGTCGTCATAAAATCGAGCGGCATGATCTTAAACTGGGCCGTACGCCTACCGTATAGCGGACTCTCGTAGCCCAACACCTGCTCTTCCATAAACGAAAGCGACGACCCGCACAGGATAAGCATAAGCTTGGTCTCTTTGTACAAGTGATCGATCTTGTCTTGCAGCAACGAGCTGATCTCGGGATTCGATTGGGCGAGATAAGGATACTCGTCGATCACGACAATCAAACGTTCCGTACGAGCCATGGTAGCCAATGCATCGAACGCCTCGTCAAAACTACGAAACGACACGCCAGCAACACCAACGGAGCCCGCAAGTATCGCCTGGCTAAAGCCATGCAGGTTTGCCTCTGCATTGGTGCGACGAGCTTGAAAGTAAATAGCCTTCTTGCCTTGGATAAACTCTGTGATAAGACGCGTTTTGCCCACGCGACGGCGGCCGTAAATCACAGGCATCTCAAAGGAGCCCGTGCCATACAGTCGATTGAGCTCGGACATTTCCGCCGTTCTTCCGATAAACATAGGGCCATCCTTCCTTTACGTTATAGCTAGCTATATTATACCTTCCTATAATATAGCTAGCTATAACGTAATTCGACAAGCGGCGCACGCAAAAGGGTCGGTACACCACCGCACGTGGACCGTTCCGGAAAATGTATCCCGTTCTGGAGCCAAAAACTGGGCCGTAGTTTCCGCCAAACATGCCATCCGGAAAGCGTGTCCCGTTCTGAGCGCCAAATCCGGGACGCAGTTTCCACTCCAAACAAAGGGCCCCGGCTCGCGATGGAGCCGGGGCCAAAGGCGCAGCGTATGTAGTTGATGTTGAGCGCGAACAGCTCGTCAGCAATGGCCGTCCGCGCCCTACCCTACCCGCGGTTGCGGACGCGGCTGTAGGGCGTATCCACCATGGGCAGATTTGGACGCAGCTTGCCGTCAAACGCGCGGTAGGCGTTCTGTACGGCGGGCGCCGTGGGGATCGTTGCGATCTCGCCGATGCCCTTGCCGCCGTATGCCACGGGCAGCAGCTCGTCCTTCTCCACGTAGATGGCGTGGATATCCGGAATCTCGGGCGCACGGAACAGCCCGAGCGTGCCGTACCTTGCCTGGGGCACGCAGTCCTTGAGCGGCCAGTCCTCGGTAAGCGCATAGCCCATACCCATGAGCACGCCGCCTTCGATCTGACCCTGGATGGAGATGGGATTGACCACCTTGCCGGAATCGTGCGCAGCATAGACCTCGCTCACGCGGCCGTCATCATCCAGAATGACCACATGCGTGGCAAAACCGTAGCAGATGTGGCTCTTGGGGTTGGGAACGTCGGCGCCCAGCTTGTCGGTCGGCTCCAGGTACACGTACCCAAACTCGCAGCCCTCGAGCGCCTTGATGGCGGCAGCGGGATCTTGAGGATGCATACCCTGGCCGGCGACGAGTTCCTGTGTGTGCAGCTGATAGGCGCGACCGTCGTCGTACTCGATCTTGACGCCATCACCATGGGCGCTCACAGGAGCATCGGGTGCATGCTTGCCGGCCTCGATGTCAAGCATGGCATCGCGCAGCAGGAAGGCGGCACCGCGCACGGCCTCGCCGGTCACGACCGTCTGACGCGAGCCAGACGTGGTGCCGGAGTCGGGAGCGTTCTCGGTAGAGCACTCGCCATTGGCGATGCAGCGAAGCGGCAGGCCGCATGCCTCGGCAACGTCCTGCAAAAAGACCGTGTTGCAACCCTGGCCGATGTCGGACGTGGCGGCATAGACCACGGCCACGCCGTCCTCGATGCGAATCTTGCAGCGGCCGGCATCGGGCAGGCCAACGCCCACGCCGGCGTTCTTCATGGCGCAGGCGATACCGGCGTGTCCGGGATGCGCATAGTAGGCATCCTTGACCTCGAGCAGCGTCTCCTTCAGCGCCGTGGAGCAGTCGGCAATCTGGCCGTTGGGCAAAACCTCGCCCGGCTCGATGGCGTTTCGGTAACGAATCTCCCACGGATCCAGGCCGACCTTCTCTGCCAGCAGGTCGATCAGGCTCTCGAGCGCAAACTCGGACTGGCAAACGCCAAAGCCTCGGTACGCGCCGGCGGGCGGGTTGTTGGTGTAGTAACCAAAACCGCGAATGTCGGTGTTCTGGTACTTGTAGGGGCCGACGGCATGCGTGCAGGCGCGCTCGAGCACCGGGCCGCACAGCGACGCGTAGGCGCCGGTGTCAAAGTTGATCTCGCAGTCCAGACCGGTAAAGTTGCCCTCGGCGTCGCAGCCCAGCGTAAAGGTGCCGTCCATGGCGTGGCGCTTGGGATGGAACGCGAGCGACTCGGCACGCGTGAGCTTGCACTTCACAGGACGCTGGAGCTTATAGGCAGCAAGCGCGGCCAGGTGCTGGATCGAAACGTCCTCCTTGCCGCCAAAACCGCCGCCCACAAGCATGGTCTCGACAACCACACGCTCGGGCTCGTTGTCCCAGCCAAACATGTGGGCGCACTCTTTGCGCGTATCGTAGGCACCCTGGTCGGTCGACTGCACCTTGACGCCGTTCTTGTACGGGAAGGCGACGGCGCACTCGGGCTCCAAGAAGGCATGCTCGGTAAAGGGCGTGGTAAAGCGCTGCGTCACGGTGAACGCGCTCTCCGCTAGCGCCTTGGCGGCGTCGCCGCGCGTCACGTGACGGCTCTGGCACACGTTGTCCTTGAGTTCCACCGTGTTGCCAAAGGCAAAGAAACTGTCATGCAGGCGCGGGGCGTCGGCAGCCCTAGCCTCGACAATGTTGCGCACGGGCTCCAGCGGCTCGTAATCAATCTTTACGAGCTTCTTAGCCTTCTCGAGCGTCGCCTCGTCCTCGGCAACCACCAGCACGATGGCGTCACCCACGCAGCGGGTGATATCGCCCTGGGCGATCATGACATCCCAGTCCTGGATAAGGTGGCCGACCTGGTTGACCGGCACGTCCTCGGCGCGCAGGATGCCCACCACACCGGGCAGGGCCTCGGCCTTGGAGGTATCAATGGAGAGCACGCGGGCGCGCGGATACTTGGAGCGCACGGCGCTAGCATAGGTCAGGCCCGGCTGATCGAGCTCGTCGATGTCGTCGGGATACTTGCCCTCGCCGAGCACCTTCTTGCGCACGTCGATGCGGAAGGCGCGCTTGCCCACACCGTAGCCGTCGCCGCGCTCCAGGTCCTCGTCGATCTGCTTTTCGCCGCGGAGCACCGCAGCTGCCAGCGAAATGCCCTCGATGATCTTCTTGTAGCCGGTGCAGCGGCAGACGTTACCGCGAATGGCGTACTTGATCTGCTCCTCGGTGGGCTCGGGGTCCTCAGCGATGAGCGCCGCGCCCGCCATGACCATGCCGGGGATGCAAAAACCGCACTGCACGGCGCCCACGGCACCAAAGGCGTACACAAAGGCCTCGCGCACGTCCTCGGGCAGGCCCTCGACGGTCACGATGTTGCGACCGGCGGCAAGAGCGGTGGTCAGTACGCACGCCTTGACGGCCGCACCGTCCACATGGATGGTGCAGGTGCCGCAAGCGCCTTCGGAGCAGCCATCCTTGGCGGAATGGATATGCAGGTCGTCGCGCAGGTAGCGCAGCAGCGGTTTATTCTCCGTCGTCGTGCGCTCGACGCCGTTAACGGTAAAAGTGAATTCCTGTGCCATGGTGATTCCCTTCTACACGCCGGCGGCGATGCCGGTGCGGTCGTGGATGGCGCCATGCGGGCAGACGACGGCGCACATGCCGCACGACAGGCAGTCCACGCCGTCGATATGGGCGCAGTTGTCCTCGATGCGGATAGCGCCGGCAGGGCACTTTTTAGCGCACATGCCGCAACCGATGCAGCTCGTGTCGCAGATCTTGCGAGCGATGGCGCCCTTATCGGTGTTGTTGCAGCGCACCAGAATGTTCTGGTAGCCGGGAACGAAGGCAATCACGCGCTGCGGGCACGCCATGCCGCACAGGCCACAGCCCGTGCACTTGGAGCGATCCACGCGGGCGATGCCATCGACCAGCGCAATGGCGCCGTAGGGGCAGGCCGTGACGCAGGCGCCACAGCCAATGCAGCCTTCGCTGCAGCGGGCGTCGCCGCCTGCGGAAGCGCAACCACTTCCGCAGGCAACGTAGGCCACGTTATGTTGAATGGATTTGGCCATAAGAGACTCGCCTATTTCTTAAGAAGGTACGAATAGTTGTCGCGCACGGCCCTGATGGTCAGGCGGACGGCCTCGGGAAGACCGGTGTTGACGGCATCGACCGAGACGGTGCGGACCGTGCCGGCGACGCGAACCTTAAAGTGGTCCTCGTCCACGGCCAGGAAGCCCTCGTTCTCGGAGTTCTCCATGTCCTGCTCGCTCCAGAACAGGGTGAGCTTGTCCTTGTAGGGACGACCCTCCTGGTAGGGGCAGAACACGGCGCAGTTACCGCATTCGTTGCACATGCCGTCGACATGGACGACCTGATGCTTGGCCAGGCCCGGCACCTTAATTGCCACGTTGGCGCGGTTGGGGCACACATCGCAGCAGACCTCGCACACCGAGCCGCAGCCCAGGCAGCGGGTCTTGGTGCAGTTGCGCTTGTCGCGGCACAGCGACCCCTTGCGCTCGTAGCAGGTGTCCTCGCGGCCGGCCTGAGCGTTCTGGTCAGCGTACTTGTTAAAGTCCACGCCGGCGATGGCGCGGGCGACCTCGGCGGCGTCGGCGATAGCCTCGACCACGGTGGCCGGACCGCGACGGCAGTCACCGGCAGCCCAAACGCCCTCGACGCCGGTGGAGGTGGCGGCAAGGCGGCCGCGACGGTCGTGCTCGACGCCCGCGGCGTCGTACAGGCTGGCATCGATGCCCTCGCCCACGGCGCAGATCACCGTGGTGGCGGGAAGCTCGACGGTCTCGCCCGTGGCGACGGGGCTGCGGCGGCCGCTTGCATCCGGCTCGCCAAGCCCCATAACGTCGCAGGTCAGCACGGCGCCGTTGAGTGCCTTGGGCGCCAGCAGCTCGCAGAACTCAACGCCGTCGGCAAGAGCAAGATCAAGCTCTTCCTCGTCGGCGGGCATCTGCTTCTTGGTGCGACGATACACCAGACGCACGTTCTTCACACCAGCCAGGCGCTTGGCCACGCGAGCCGCATCCATAGCGGTGTTACCGGCGCCAATGACTACGACATCCTCGCCCAGCTCGAGCTTCTCGCCCTTCTTGGCGGCCTCGAGGAACTCCAGCACGTCGAGCTCGGCACCCTCGCCCAAGCCCGCAGAGCCGGGCATCCAGGCACCGGTGGCCACGACCACGTTGGTAAAGCCCTGGGCCTTGAGCTCTTCAATGGAATCCACGCGAGCATTGAGCTGTACCTTGGCGCCAAAGGCCAAGCAGAGCTCGGCATCGTGAGAGATATCGTCACTGGCGATACGGAACTCGGGGATCACGTGACGGACCACGCCGCCGAGCGAATCGCGGGCCTCGAAGATGGTGACGGGCACGCCGGCACGCGTCAGGAAGAACGCCGTCGCCAGGCCGGCCGGGCCGCCGCCGATAACGGCAACGTTGCGCTCGCCGTCGTTGGCGATGGCCTGGGCGCGCAGCTTGGGCAGCACGGCCGTCATGGCCTCGCGGGCGGCCTTGAGCTTGCTGGCGCGGATCTGGGCGCCCTCGGGCTCGTAGAACGCACGCTCGCAGGCACGGCCGCAGGGATGCGGGCAGATGGTACCGGTGATGAACGGCAGGGCGTTGCGCTCGATGATGATGTTGAGTGCGTCCTCGTAGCGGCCCTCGTCAACAGCCGCCAGATAGGCGGGAATATCCTGCTGGATGGGGCAGCTCGTGCGGCACGGCGTGGTAAAGCAGTCGGAAAGCGGGCTCTTGCCGGCGACCTTGCGGTCGGGCAGCGGGCGCAGCGGCTTCTTGTAGAGCGGGTTGGTGAGCGAGTCGGTCTGGATCGCAGTCACGGCCTCGAGAGAGACGCCCGCGAACGGCTTGCCATCCAGGTCGGTAAACTCGCCAGCCATCTGGCTAAAGCGCTCGTAGCCACCAGGCTTGAGTACGTCGGTCGCCAGGGTGACGGGCCAAATGCCGGCATCGTACAGGGCGCGGATGTTGTAGACCGTAGCACCGCCAGAGTAGCTAATGCGCAGCTTGCCATCGAACTGCTCGGTAATGCGACGGGCGGCCTCGATGGTCAGCGAGAACAGCGAACGGCCGGACATGTACATCTCGGTGGAGGGCAGCTCGTTCCTCGTCACGTCGACGGGGAACGTGTTGGTCAGCTTGACGCCAAACTCCAGGCCGCGCTCGGCACACAGGGCAATCAGACGCTCAAACATGGGCACAGCGTCGACCCACTGCAGATCCTCGCGGAAGTGCGTGTCATCGAAGACGATGTAGTCGAAGCCCAGCTCGTTGAGGCGCTGGCGAGCAAACTCATAGCCCAGCAGCGTGGGGTTGCACTTGATGTAGGTGTTGAGACCCTTCTCGGTAATCAGATAGGTCGCGATGCGCTCGATCTCCGCCGGCGGGCAGCCATGCAGCGTGGACTCGGTAATGGAGTTGGAGACGCGCGCCGGGATGGACTCGACAAACGCGGCATCGACATTCTCAAACTTGTCCAGGTTAGCGAGCGCCCACGTGCGGCACTCGTTCCAAACCTCGGAGCCGCTGGCGTCCTTCATGCCCTCAATGTACGCATCGACCTTGGGGCTCTTGATGCCCTCGAGGTCATAACCCACGGACATGTTGAAGACAAAACCATCCGGGCTGCCCAGGCCGTACTCGCGAGCGATCAGGTGGCAGGCAAACCATGCCTTCACGTACTCGGCAAAGGCCTGCGGAACCTCGAGCTCGGTCGACCACTCGCAGTTGTAGCACTCGTCCTGCGCCACGATGCAGGGCTTGTTCACACACTTGGAGAGCTCCTCGCCGTCCATAACCTGAACGGTCTTGAGCTCAAAGAAGCGGGAACCGGCCACGTAGGATGCCACGATGTTCTGGGCCAGCTGCGTATTGGGACCGGCGGCCGGGCCAAACGGAGTCTCGATGCGCTCGTCAAAAATGGGAAGCGCGCCCTCCTGGTTGGTCGTGACCATCTTGTGCACGCCAAAGACGGCGCCCTGAGTCTTGTGCTCCTCGATGATCCAGTTCATCAGCTGCGAAAACGGGATCGGCCTCATGATGTCGCTCATAATGAGCTCCTCTCTGTAACGCCCGGCGAGACCGCGCGACGGGCGCAAATACGGTGTAGCGCTAGCACAGCGCCGGCGACCCCGCGGAGGCCGCCTATACGCGCGTCGAACGCGGCGAAACATCCGACGCGCGTGAATCTGCTTGTAATTAGTAGGTGCGTTCGTTGAGCATGCTCCAGAGCTTCTTGGACTCAGCCATGGTCCACGCGTTGATCTTGTCCTCATCAATGCCAACGAACTCGCGATCCTTGTACAGGACGCGGCCGTTGATGATGGTGGTGCGGCAGTTTTTGCCCATCATGCCAAAGAGCATGTGGCCGTCGATGTTCTCCTCGCTCAGCGGCGTAAAGGGCTTGTAGTCCATGACGATGACGTCGGCGGCAGCGCCGGCCTCGAGCACACCGAGCTTGCGATCGAAGTACTTGCTGGCCATCTTGGCGTTGTTCTCGAACAGCATCGTCATTGCCTCGCACCAGCCCACGTTGGGCATAGCGGCGTTGTGACGCTGAATGATCAGGAAGACCTTGAGGCTCTCGAGCATATCGTGGGTGTAGGCATCGGTGCCCATGCACACGGGGATGCCGCGGCGGAAGAACTCGAGCACGGGGGCGCAGCCTACGGCGTTGCCCATATTGGATTCTGGGTTGTTGACGAGCCAGGTGCCGGACTCCTTGACGATATCCATCTCGGCAGGCGTCACGTGGATGCAGTGGCCGAGCATGGTGTCGGGACCCAGCAGGTTGTGCTGCAGCAGGCGCTCGACGGGGCTGATACCACCGCGGTTGAGGCGGGAATCCCACACGTCGTTCATGCCCTCGCACACATGGATGTGGAAGCCGGTCAGGCCGTTGTTGGCCTCGGCCATCTTATCCATGGTCTCGTCCGAAAGTGTAAAGGTGGCATGTCCGCCAAACATGGCAGCGATCATGTGGTTGTCGTTGTCGCGACGCTCCTTGGCGGCCCACTGGGCAAATTCGGCGTTCTCGGCAATGGCCTGGTCGCATTTTTCCTGGCCGCGGCGATCGGAGACCTCGTAGCACAGGCACGAACGCATGCCCAGCTCCTGAGCTGCATCCTTAATGGTAAAGAGGCTTCCCGGGATCTCGCAGAAGCTCGCGTGGTGGTCGAAGATCGTGGTGACACCATCGCGAATGGAGTCCAGAATCGTGGCATAGGCGCTTGCCTTGGTGCCGTCGAGTGTCAGATTGTCGTCGATCTTCCACCACTGCTGCTCAAGATTCTCCAGGAAGTTGGTGGGGTTGCAGCCCTTAATGGCAAGGCCGCGGGCCAGACCCGAGTAGATGTGGGTGTGGCAGTTGATGAGTCCGGGCATGATGAGGTTGCCCTGGGCATCGACGTACTCGGCATCCGGGTACTTGGCCTTGAGCTCGCACTCGGGACCTACTTCGACGATCGTATCTCCGTCAATGGCGACCGCACCGTTTGGAATGAACGGGGCCTGAGCATTGCGGGTAAAGACGGAACCGTTAGCGACCAGAAGCATAAATGCTCCCTTCAACATCAGGGGCGGGGTTTGACACCTCTGACATGGCGGAGTGCGAAGCGCCGGCCTACACCGGAAACGGGCCCTCTCCCGTCAACGCTTCACCAAAGGGACAAACCCTTTGAAGTGCGGCTTGGCACCGCATGACGTCGGCGGACGAGGCGATGCGCCCGCCGACGAATAGCACCGAATTGGTTACTTCTTGCTCTCGGGCAAGACCAGATCCACGGCAGCGTCCTTGGCAGCATCGATGTGCTGAGCCACGACCGGCGTCTGCGGAAGGATCAGGTTAAGGACAATGGCCATGATGGCGGTGGGGGTTACGGCATTGGAGCCGATGACGGTGGGCACCCAGGTGGGCATACCCTCACCGGCAAGGCAACCGCTGGCCATCCAGATACCCAGGCCAAAGACGACGGAGGTACCGACGATGGTGGTGGTGCGCTGCGTGAGGCCCTCGCGGGTGAACATGCGCACGCCGTTCATGGTGATGGTGCCAAAGACGCCGACGGTCGCGCCGCCGATGACGGGCTGCGGGATAGCGGAAAGGACGGCAGAGAGCTGCGGGAACAGGCCGGCGATGGCAAAGACGGCCGCGATGATCACAAAGACCCACTTGTTGACGACCTTGTTGGAGCAGATGATGCCCACGTTCTGGCCAAGGGCGCTGGTGGGAAGACCGCCCAGCAGGCCGCCGACCATAGAGGTGAGGCCCTGGGACACGATAGCGCCGGAGAGCTCGCGCTCGGTGGGCATACGGTCGATGGAGCCCAGGCAGGCGGCAGAGACGTCGCCGATAACCTGGATGGCAACCATGGGGAACACGACGGCAAGGGTAATGCAGACCTCGGGATCAAACTCGAGCGCATAGGGCATGAGCTTGGGAAGGGCGAAGACCTGGGCGGTGGCGACGCTGGAGAAGTCGATCATGCCAAAGGGGATGGAGACGATCATACCAACGATCATGCCAAAGAACACGGATCCCAGCTTGAGCGTGCCCTTGCCAAAGTTGGCGAGCGCAAAGACCACGGCGAAGGTGATAAGAGCGACGCACCAGGCCTGCGGGGTGCCCCACAGCGGCGTACCCATACCGCCGGCCATATACTTGACAGCCGTGGGATAGAGAGAGACGCCAATGGAGAAGATGACCGTACCGGTCACGACAGGCGGGAACAGCCACTTGATCTTGCTGTAGGCCAGACCAAAGAGGACCGCGACGGCGCCGCCGACGATCTCGCCACCCAGCAGCGCACCAAAGCTAAAGCCCGAGGCACCCATGGCCTGCAGGGCCGGCAGAAACGCGAACGAAACGCCCATGACGATGGGCAGGCCGCCGCCGATGCGACGGAAGGGAGCGAAGGCCTGAAGGGCCGTGTCGATCGCCGAAAGAATGAGCGCGACCTGGATGATGTCGGTGCTCTGCTGGCTATTAAAGCCGTAGACGCCGGCCATGATGACCGCCGGGGTAATGATGCCGGCAAACGATGCCAGTACGTGCTGAAGGGCACACGGGATCATTTCCTTAACGGGAGGCATACCTTCGCGAGTGAACAGGGCTTCAGTGCCGTTCGTAACCGTCTCCTGGGTCATTTGACCACCAATCCTCGAAGTAGTTGTTTTCGCATCTAACGCTCTATTGTGACGCAGTGCGGGGTTGAGGTTGTGCCTTCATTGCATATCGTATTAAAGATGATTCTCATTCTCAATAATAATTTTTTGTTATCAGACCATTCTTCAGCTGAAATAACGCATTTCCGCAGGTCAGGAAAGTGTCTGGTCAAAATAACATCTAACTTTTCTTTTGGTCAACCGTTTACCGCTAAATTCCTACCGTTCGTCTGCATTACGCAATGTACCTGCGGATATACGAGATGGTGGGCAGCGTGTTACCATGAGAAAAAATTGTTATGAACATTTCCGTTTTCACCCAAAGGAGTTGCCCGTGAACGAGACCGTACGCCGCTTTTTGCCGATGGTCGATTTTCTGGAGCAGATACTCGGCAAAAACAGCGAAATCGTGCTGCACGATTTCTCGGATCCCGACCACGCCATCGTCGATATTCGCAACGGCATCGTGAGCGGCCGCAAGGTCGGCGGTCCCGCCACCGATCTGGCACTCAAGATCATGCACGACGCCAAGTATCGCGACCTGCCGTTTATTACGGGCTACGAGGGGCGCGGTGCCGGCGGCAAGACGTTGGAGTCGGCGACGTACTTTATCCGCGAGAATGACGAGATCGTCGGTATGCTCTGCGTCAACACCGACCTCTCGACCGTACGCTCCATCAACGCCATGGCGCAGCAGCTCATGGCGTGCTTCGACGCGGCGCCGACGCGCACGGAGCCCGCCCCTATCGAGGTCGAAAGCCTTTCGGAGTCCACACAGGAGCTCATTGACCGCAGCATTGCCGAGTTGCTGAGCGCGCGCGGGCTGGATGTAGCGTCGCTTGGTCAGAGCGACCGCGTGGACGTCATTCGCCACCTCAACGGCAACGGGGTGTTCATGCTCAAGGGCGCCGTGGCCTGCGCCGCCACCGCGCTGGGCATCTCGGAGCCCAGCGTCTACCGCTACCTGCAAAAAGTCCGCAAGGAAGGCTAACCCGCTGACTCCTTGGGGACGGAGGAAAACGGATCATTTTTGTCGCATCGCTTGACAAAAGACCCTGCAGTTCACACGCACTGCAGGGTCTTTTTGCATGTTATGTTTAGTTGTTGCCAACGCCTTAGAGAGCGGCGACGACCTCGATCTCGACCAGACCGCCGGCCGGAAGGGCGGCAACCTGGAAAGCGCTGCGCGCGGGGAACGGAGCCTCGAACTTGGAGGCGTAGATCTCGTTCACGGCAGCGAAGTCGGCAATGTCGGCCAGATAGACCGTGGTCTTAACGACATCGGCAAAGGTGGCGCCGGCAGCGGTCAGCAGGGCCTCAACGTTAGCAAGGGACTGCTTAGCCTGGGCCTCGACGCCCTCGGGCATCTTGCCGGTTGCGGGGTCGATGCCCAGCTGGCCGGACAGGAAGACCATGTTGCCGGTCTGGATGCCGGGGGAATACGGGCCGATGGCTGCAGGTGCGTTATCGGAAGACACGACGGTCTTGCTCATGTTTTTCTCCTTACGATCAGATAGAGAGCGTGAGCGCGGCGTTCACACCGGGAGGCACAATTCGGTCTGAACACCGCGCTTGATTTGGGATAGTACTCAAGGTTTCCGCGCGATGCAAGATTATTATCACGTTGCGAGAATATTTTATCGCCCAACGGTGCCTGTCGGCCGCTGAACGGCACGACCGGACAGTGAAGCTCAAAATGATCCGTTTTCCTCCGCCGCCTATGGATCACCTAATCCGATGGGAACGAAGGGAAACGGATCATTTTTGCTGCAAGGGCTGCTGAAGACTTTATCCTGCTTGGAGCACGGGCATCGCCTGCCGCGACGGCACCACTATACTTTTGAGTATCTGAGCATTTTGAAAGGCAGGATATGACCGCAACCGCCAGTCGAACCACCAACCGCAGGCCCGAGCTCTTGGCCCCCGCCGGAGGCCCGGAGCCCTTTGCCGCCGCACTCGCTGCTGGCGCCGATGCCATCTACTGCGGCATGGGCAGCTTCAACGCCCGCCGCAAGGCAACGAACTTTACCGACGAGGCCTTTGAGCAGGCCTGCCGCGCTGCACACCTGGCCGGCTCGCGCGTTTATGTCACGGTAAACATCGTCATCAAGCAGTCCGAGATGAGCGATGCGCTGCAGCTCATCCATCGCTGCTCCACGCTGGGCGCCGACGCCTTTATCATCCAGGACTGGGGCCTGTTCTTTGAGGTCAAGCGCACCATGCCCGGTATCGAGACACACATCTCGACCCAGGCGAACATCCACGATGACCGCGGGACTATCTGGTGCCGTGAGCAGGGCGCCGACCGCGTGACCCTCTCGCGCGAGCTCTCCATCGACGAGATCGCCGCCATTCACAATGCCGCGCCCGATGTTGACCTCGAGGTCTTTAGCCACGGCGCCATCTGCTTTTGCTACTCGGGTCTGTGCCTGCTGTCGAGCTTTGCCATGGCGGGCCGCTCGGCCAACCGCGGCATGTGCGCCCAGCCCTGTCGCCTGCCTTACGAGCTGATTGACGAGAACGGTCGCGCGCTCTCCCCCGCCGGTCGCGAGCGCGCGCTATGCCCGCGCGACACCAATACCTCGCAACTCGTTCGCCGCCTGTATGACGCCGGCGCCGCATCGCTCAAGCTCGAGGGCCGCATGAAGGCCCCCGATTACGTGTATTCCATCGTCGACGTGTATCGTCATCAGATTGATGACATGCTGGCCGATGTTTCGACCTCTAGGGATGAAGAGGCCGCCCGCCAGCGCCAGCTCAAGCGCTGCTTTAACCGCGACTTTACGCACGCCTATCAGGACGGTACCTCGGGTGACGAGATGATGAGCTACGAGCGCTCCAACAACCGCGGCCAGATCGTGGGCACGGTGCTTGGTAGCCGCCTGGCCAACCGCGATGTGCGCGGGCTCAAGCCCGACGACCGCCGTCGCCGCGCTGCCATCGCCCGCATTGAGCTGTTTGAGCCCGTGGGCAAGGGCGACCTGCTGGAACTTCGTCACGATAACGAGTTCGACCAGTTCCTTACCACCATCGCCGCCGATGATGCCGCCGCGGGCGACATCATCGAGTGCCGCGTGCCTCGCAGCATGCCCGAGGGCTGCCGCGTGCGCGTGATTCGAAGCCAGCGCGCCATTGACGCTGCCGGCGCCGCGCTCAAGCGCGATGTGCTGCGTCGCCGCGCCGTAGATGTGTCCGTCGTGGCGCGTCTGGGCGAGCCGTTTACCGTTACGCTCACCTGCTGCGACGACCCCGCGCTCACCGCCACCGCCACCGGCTTTACCGTCGAGGCCGCCAAGACTCGCGCCGTCGAGGCGGCAGATCTGGTGAAGCACGTCGGGCGCATGGGCTCCTCGCCCTTTGAGGCCGCGAGCTTTGACGTGGCCCTCGACGAGGGCTGCGGCATGGGCTTCTCCGCCGTACATAAGGTGCGCGCCGCCGCTTGCAAGGCGCTGGAAGAGGCCATTCTGGCGCCGTACGCGGAGCGCGCCCGTACGCTCGAGCTGCCGGCGATTGTCACCAGTGATTCCCGCCCCGCGCCCGAGCACTACCGCGATGAGCCGCAGATCTGCGCCGCCGTCACCACGCTCGTCGCCGCCGAGACCGCTCGTGCCGAGGGTGCAACGCGCATCTACATGACCACCGATGCGCTCGAGGCCGCCGGTGTCTCCCCCGCCGATGCGTTTGAGCAGGGCATTGTACCCGTACTCGACGAGGTCTGTCGCGCCGTTGACCACGTACGAGTCGACCCATGGATTCTTGCTGGAGCGACTGTCGCCGTCGGCAATATCTCCGAGCTTGCCCTGGCCGCCCAGGTTGGCGCCACGGCCGAGATTCGCTCTTGCCTGCCCGTGCACAACACGCCTTGCATGGAGGCGCTTGCCGAGCGCGGAGCCGGCGCATTTTGGCTCTCGCCCGAGATCACGCTCGACGAGATTGCCTCGCTCGGCGCCGCCGCGCCCGCGGCTCTGGGCATCACCGTCTTTGGCCGTCCGCGCGTTATGACGAGCGAACACTGCATTCTGCAGGTTGCCAACGGCTGCATCCACGATTGTGTCAACTGCCGTCTGCGTGCCCGCAAGCTCTCGCTCAAGAATATCGACGGAAAGGTCATGCCCGTCCGCACCGACATCCACGGCCGCTCTCGCCTGTACGATGCCTACCCCATCGACCTCACGCCGCAGGTTCCTCAGCTGCTCGATGCCGGTGTGCGTCGTCTCATGGTTGACGGAACGTTGCTCGAGACGGATGAGGTGAGCCGTGCCGTCGCCCGCGTCTGTCGTGCCGTCGAAGCGGCGCAGGCGGGCCGTAAGCCCGCCGCCCGTCTGCGCGGGGCGACCTCGGGCTGCATGTTTGTGGGAATCAGCTAACCGAAAGGCTTACACGTGAACGAAGAACCTCAAGTCCTCTACTGCGACGCCTGGCTCATGGCCATCGACAAGCCCGCCGGCATGATCGTCCACGGCGACGGCACCGGCGAGCGCACGCTCACCGACTACGCCAGCGACCTGCTGCTGGCGATGGGCGACGGCTTTGCCGCGACCGACATGCAGCCGCTCAACCGCCTGGACCGCGACACCACCGGCGTGGTGTTGTTCTCGCTCGACAAGCAGACGCAGCCCGCCTTTGACCAGATGGTCATCGACCACGCTTTCGAAAAGCACTACCTGGCGCTCGCCGAGGGCAAGATCGACTGGAACGAAAAGCTCATCGACAAGCCCATCGCCCGCGACCGTCACGACAGCCGCAAGATGCGCGTCGGCGCCAGCGGCAAGCCGTCTCAGACGCGCGTGAAGGTGCTCAAACGTCTTAAGAGCCGTCGTGGCCTGCCCACGCGCTCGTATATCGATGTCGAGCTGCTCACCGGCCGCAAGCACCAAATCCGTGTGCATCTGGCAAGCGAGCGCCATCCCCTGGTTGGCGACGACCTTTACGGAACGCCGCGCCCCTGCGGCCTGATGCTCCATGCCCACAGCGTGTCCTTTACGCATCCCGTAACCGGTGAGCACATCCACATCGAAGCCCCCTGCCCCTGGGAGCCCTAAAACCTGCCAAAAAGGGCAGGCACCTTTGTGGTGGTTTTGGCATTGTCCCATCGCTAGACCGTGATGACGTTGTCCATCGACTGGTACTTGGCGGGTACCTCGCCCGCAGTGATGATCGTTGCATCACGAAAGTCCGCGAACTTGACGGGCGCCACCATGCCAAATTTGCTGGCGTCCGAGATTACGAAGCGCTTGGCGGTATGGCGCATCGAGATGCGCTTGACCTGCGCTTCCTCGATATCCGGTGTGGTGAGACCTTGCTCGGCGGCGATGCCATTGGAACCCCAAAAGCCGCAGTTGAAGTTATAGCGGTCCAGGGTTGCCAAGGCGTCGGGACCGACGAGCGCCTCGGTCTCGGGCTTGAGCTCGCCGCCCAGCACCACGGTGCGCATGCCGCGCAGAGCGAGATGCTGAGCATGGAGCACGGAGTCGGTCACATAGGTGACGCCCTCAAGGCGCGGAAGATGCTCGATGAGCCTAAGCGTCGTCGAACCTGAATCGATGTACACAAAGCTCTCGGGCTCCACAAGCGCCACCGCACGGGCGCAGATGCGCTCCTTGTCATCGTTATGGAGATCACTGCGCTCGTTGATCGTCAGGTCGCGCGTCACGTGCGCACGCTCCAGACTCGTCGCGCCTCCGTGCACCTTGGCGATACGGTGTGCACGGTCGAGCGCCTGCAGGTCGCGCCGAATGGTAGACGCCGTCACGCCCAGGGCTTCAGCAAGCTCCGGCACGGTAACCGAGCCGGCCTGCTGCACCATCGTCACGATCGCGTTGAGCCTATCTTCCGCAAGCATCGCTTACTCCTCCTCGGGGTACACGACTCCCCAGTCGGCGCGGAGCTTGGTCATCAGCTCCATAACATCAGAAGCATAGCCCAGAAGCTCGCGCTTCGAATCATCGCCGGCAACGGCCTTCTCCAGGTCGGCCATCTCGTAGCACAGAGCGTATGCCTCGGTGCCAGCGTGGACCTCCTCACGGTGACCGTCCGCAGTCCACACGATGGTCGCATGGTCGGCACGCGGATACTCGTTGACCTCGATATAGCACTTATCGAAGCTGATGACCGAGCGCTTGGGCTGCTTGGAGTGGAGCGTAAGGCTCACAACGCCCAGCTGCTGCTCAGCATTACGGCAGACAATGCCACCCGCGACGTCAACGCCAGTCTCGCAGGTATTGCCCAGAGACACGACCTCGGCTGGCTGGCTTGCCATAAAGAGGCGCATGACGGACAGGGCATACACGCCAATATCGAGCATGGCGCCGCCGGCAAGGCAGCGGTTGTAGAAGCGATTGGTCAGGTCGCCGTACTCCTTATAGCTGCCAAAGTTGAGCTGGGCGAGGTTCATGCGGCCAAAGTCGCCCGCATCCATGCGACGGCGCAGCTCCTGATACAGCGGCATGTGGAGCACCGTGGTAGCATCCATAAGGACCACGTTGTGCTCGTCGGCGATGGCACTGGCCTCGTCGAGCTCGGCAGAGTTGAGGGTAATGGCCTTTTCGCAGAGCACGTGCTTGCCAGCTGCCAGAGCGGCTCGCAGGTAGGTGATATGCGTGTTGTGCGGCGTGGTGATATAGACGGCGTCGATATCCGGATCGGCGTAGAGGTCCTCGACCGTCTCATAGACCTTCTCGATGCCATACTGCTCGGCAAAAGCTTGAGCCTTGGATAGCGTACGGTTTGCGACGCCCGCAAGCTTGCGGCCGGCAAGAGCTAGAGACTGGGCCATCTGGTTGGCGATAACGCCGCAACCGATCACAGCCCAGCGAAGCTCGGGAGCCGTAAAAATGTCGTCGGGGAACGGCCGATCCTGGACCGAGGCAAACGCCGCCTTAGCGGCTGCTTCGGCGTCGAGCGGAGCCTGTTTGGAATCTGCCATGAGTGCCTCCTGAGTCATCGGAAGTCCTTCATTTCTAACAGCCCTATATTCGCACAATTGCGCGCGCTTTTGCTTGTATTTGCGTGTTTATTTGTTTATCGGTCATTATTTAACCATAGTTAGCAGATATTTGCGCGGCCATGCGCATCATCGCGCAAGACTCTGCGCGTAAATGCGCATGCGACAATCCTTGTGAAACATATAGGGGCGGAGCACCAAAGCCCTAAAGACAAAACCAGCTGTATTACTTCACCCCTCTGGGGGCACCAGACATCGAAGGACTGTCCCTAGGTGCCGCTTTCGTTGAAGCCTATCCTAGATGGCCAGATATACAGATCTAAAGACCGTCCCTATCAACTAGTCATTTAAGTCTGTCCCCAATGAGCAGGGATACTCATTTAAGTATGTCCCCAATGAGTAGGGATAGAAAAAGGCCCGGGTGCCGTGGCATCCGGGCCTTTGCTAGCAACTTGATGTTGCGGGCAGCTTAGAACTTGTGGCCGCACTTCTTGCAGACGCGCAGCTTGTTCTTGCCGTCCTTCTCGTGACCGACGCGGGTAACCTTACCGCACTCGGGGCAAACGAGATTGACGTTGGAGGCGTCGATGGGAGCCTCCTGCGAAACGATGCCGCCCTGCTGGTTGGCAGCGTTGGGCTTGACGGCCTTCTTGACGACCGAAACGCCCTCGACAACGACCTTGTTCTCGGCGGGGAGAGCACGCAGGACAACGCCCTGCTTGCCGCGATCCTTACCAGAGAGAACCTGGACCTTATCGCCCTTCTTGATATACATATATCTCCCCTAACTACAGGGTCTCGGGAGCGAGCGAGACGATCTTCATGTACTTCTTGTCACGAAGCTCGCGAGCGACGGGCCCGAAGATACGGGTACCGACGGGCGAACCATCGTTGTTGATGACAACGCAGGCGTTCTCATCAAAGCGAATGTAGGAGCCATCCTTGCGGCGGATCTCCTTAACGGTGCGAACGACGACGCAACGGACAACGTCCTTCTTCTTGACGTTGGCGCCAGGGGTAGCCTCCTGGACAGCACCGATGAACACATCGCCGATGCCTGCATAACGACGCTTGGAACCGCCAAGCACCTTGATGCAGCGAATCTTGCGAGCGCCGGAGTTGTCGGCGACGTTCAGCATGGTTTGCATCTGAATCATGGTAGATGTTCCTCCGAACTAAGAACCGAAGAGAGGTGCGCAGCCTTTATGCGGCCCGTGGTATGCAAGCCAGGCATACGCACATCTTCGGAAACGTACAAGTCGTAAGAGCGACTGCTTATTTAGCGCGCTCGACGACCTCGATGAGGCGCCAACGCTTCATCTTGGACATAGGACGGGTCTCCATAACGCGGACGGTGTCGCCCACGCCAGCCGTGCACTCCTCGTCGTGAGCGTGCAGCTTCTTGGAGCTGGTCATCATCTTGCCGTACTTGGGGTGACGCTTGCGCTCGGTGATGGTGACAACAATGGTCTTGGCACCGGAGACGGAGGTAACGACACCCGTACGGACCTTACGCGAGTTACGCGAATCAGTCATGTTCTCTCCTTAGGTCCTACTCGGCGACAGCGGACTTCTCCGCTGCGATCTCGCGGGCGCGCTGCTCCGTGAGGACGCGAGCGATGTCCTTCTTCACGGTGTTGACGCGAGCGGTGTTGTCCAGCTGGCTGGTGGCCATCTGGAAACGAAGGTTAAAGAGCTCGGCGCGCATTTCCTTCAGCTTCTCAACGAGCTGAGCGTCCGAGAGCTCACGAATCTCTGCGGGCTTCATTAGTTCTCCTCCTTGGCGGCGGCGGCGTCCTCAGCAGCCCACTTGGCCTCGAGAGCGGCCTCCTCAGCCATCTCCTTCTCGATGCGCTGCTCAGCGTTCTTGGCAGCAACAATCTTGGTCTTGATGGGAAGCTTGTGCTGTGCAAGACGCAGAGCCTCGCGAGCGACCTCCTCGGGCACGCCCTTGACCTCGAACATGATGCGGCCGGGCTTGACGACGGCCACCCACTCCTCGGGGTTACCCTTACCAGAACCCATGCGAGTCTCGGCAGGCTTCTTGGTGATGGGCTTATCGGGGAAGATCGTGATGTAGACACGACCGCCACGCTTCATGTAGCGGGTCATGGCAATACGAGCGGCCTCGATCTGACGGTTGGTGATCCAATGGGCCTCGAGAGCCTGGATACCAAACTCGCCGAAATGCAGCTCGGTATTACCCTTGGCCTGGCCCTTCATGGAGCCACGCTGCACCTTGCGGTGAAGAATACGCTTAGGGGCAAGCACTACTGACCCCTCCTCTCGGAGTTACGACGACGAGGACGGGAAGAGCCCTCGAGTGCAGGGTTGGGAACAGGCTGGCCCGGGAGCTTCTCGCCCAGGTAGATCCAGACCTTCACGCCGCAAGCGCCCATGGTGGTGCTGGCGACAGCCGTGCCGTAGTCGATCTTGGCACGGAGGGTGTGCAGAGGCACGCGACCCTCGCGGTACCACTCACGACGGCCCATCTCGGCACCGCCAAGACGACCGGAGCACTGGATACGGATGCCCTTAGCGCCGGCCTTGCGGGCAGACTGGACAGCCTTGCGCATAGCGCGACGGAAGGCAACGCGGCCCTCGAGCTGCTCGGCGATAGACTGAGCAACGAGGTTAGCGTCGAGCTCGGGGCGCTTGATCTCGACAACGTCGACGGAGAGCTGGCCCTTGGAGACGCCAGCGACCTTCTCGAGCTCGGTGCGGAGGGTATCGATCTCGGCACCCTTCTTACCGATGACAACGCCGGGGCGAGCGGTGAGGATGATGACCTTCACCTTGTCGCCAGCGCGCTCGATCTCGACGCGGGAGACAGCTGCGCGGGAAAGACGCTTCTCGAGATACTTGCGGATCTCGAGATCGTTACCGAGGGTCTTAGCGTAATCCTTCTCTGCGAACCAGCGGGAGCGCCAGTTCTCGGTGATGCCAAGACGGAAGCCGGTGGGGTAGACTTTCTGACCCATACAGCTTTACGCCTCCTTTCGAGGAGCAACGACGACGGTGATGTGGGAAGTACGCTTCAGAATGCGAGAAGCGGAACCCTTGGCGCGGGGACGGATGCGCTTAAGCGTCGGACCCTCGTCAACATAGGCAGCGGCGACAACCAGGTTGTCGGCACGCAGACCGTTGTTGTTCTCGGCGTTCGCAACGGCGGAACGGAGAACCTTCTCGACATCCACGGCGACGGCGCGGTCGCAGAAGTGGAGGATGTCGAAGGCCTGAGCGACAGGCTTGCGGCGGATCAGATCGACCACCAGGCGGGCCTTGCTGGGGGAAACACGCACGTACTTAGCGACGGCGCGAACCTCGGTGGCCTCAGTTTCAATAGACTTAGTTGCCATTTACGGTTAACCCCCTATTTGGCCTTGTGGCCACGGAACGTACGAGTCGGCGCGAACTCGCCGAGCTTGTGACCAACCATGGACTCGGTAACATACACGGGCACATGCTTGCGGCCGTCGTGGACGGCGATGGTGTGACCAACCATCTCGGGGAAGATGGTGGACGCGCGGGACCAGGTCTTCACGACGTCCTTCTTGCCAGCCTCGTTCATCGCGGTGATACGCGAGAGAAGGCGAGTCTCCACGAACGGGCCCTTTTTGAGACTTCTGCTCATAAGTGCTTTCTCCTAAAACTCGGTATCCGAAATTACTTCTTACGGCGACGAATGATGTGCTGGTTCGAGACCTTCTTCTTCTTGCGCGTACGAAGGCCCTTCGTCGGCTTACCCCAGGGGGTAACGGAGGGACGACCAGAGGTGTGGTTCTTGCCCTCGCCACCGCCGTGCGGGTGGTCGACAGGGTTCATGACGGTACCGCGGACGGTCGGGCGCACGTTCATGTGACGCTTACGGCCGGCCTTGCCGATGACGATGTTGGCGTGATCGGCGTTGCCGACCTCACCGACGGTGGCGCGGCAGGTAACGAGGATGCGGCGCATCTCGGAGGAAGGCATACGGACGATAGCGTACTTACCCTCCTTACCCATCAGCTGGCAGGAGTTACCGGCGGAACGGGCGATAGCGGCGCCCTTACCCGGCTGGAACTCGACAGCGTGGATGAGCGTACCGACGGGGATGTCGGCGAGGGGCAGAGCGTTGCCCGGCTTGATGTCTGCGTCAGAACCGGACATGATGGTCTGACCGACCTCGAGGCCCTTGGGGGCCAGGATGTAGCGCTTCTCACCGTCAGCGTAGTGCAGCAGAGCGATGCGAGCGGAACGGTTCGGATCGTACTCGATCGTGGCAACCTTGGCGGGCACGCCGTCCTTGTTGCGCTTGAAGTCGATCACGCGGTAACGACGCTTCACGCCGCCGCCCTGGTGGCGGGTGGTGATGCGGCCGTTGTTGTTACGACCGGCCTTCTTGGGCAGGGGCTCGAGAAGAGACTTCTCGGGCTTGGTGCAGGTGATCTCGGAGAAATCGGAGATCGTCTGCCAACGCCTACCAGCGGAGGTCGGCTTAAGGTGCTTTACAGCCATTACAATCCCTTTCAATAGGAATCCGTTAGCCATCGCAGACAGGGATTCGAGGTTCTGCCTCGGGTGCGATGACACCGGACGTATACACGGCTCCGGGCGTGTCCATTTTATACGCCCGAAACCTTGAGCTCTCGCCTCCCCTATTTGGGAGGCATGAGCTCACTCAACAGCAGCGAGTCTTAGGCCTGGTTGCCAAAGACCTCGATGGTGTCGCCCTCGGCCAGCGTAACGATGGCCTTCTTCCAAGAACGGGTCTTGCCGGCGACATAGCGCACGCGCTTGGTCTTGGGCTTGACCGTCAGGGTGTTCACGCGAACGACCTTGACGCCGAAGATCTCCTCGACAGCGTCCTTGATCTGATACTTGTTAGCGTCCTTGGCGACCTCGAACGTGTACTTGTTCAGCTCCATGCCGGAGAAGGAACGCTCGGACACGATCGGACGGATGATGATCTCGTGGGCGGTCATTTATGCAAGCACCTCCCCGAAGTGAGCGGCGATGTCGGCGGGCATCAGCACAGCGTTGTTGTTGACGAGATCGTAGGTGTTGGCCTCGTCGGCAGTGATGATGAACGTCTTGGGAATGTTGCGGAACGACAGGTAGGCGTTGACGTCCTCATCGCGAACGATGATGGTCAGACGCTTGCCCTCAAGGCCGAGAGCCTTGAGCATGGCGACGGCAGCCTTGGTGGAAGGCTTCTCGAAGCCGTAGTCGTCGACGAGCACGAGCTCGCCATCGGCCAGCTTGGCGGACAGCGCGGAGCGCATAGCCAGCTTGACCTCCTTGTTGTTCATACGCTTAGCGTAGGAACGGGGCTTGGGGGCGAAGACAACGCCACCGTGACGCCACTGGGCAGCACGGATGGAACCCTGGCGGGCACGGCCGGTGCCCTTCTGACGCCAAGGCTTCTTGCCGCCACCGGAAACCTCAGAGCGACCCTTAGCAGACTGGGTGCCCTGACGCCAAGAGGCCATCTGGCACTTGACGATGTGGTGCATAACGTGGATGTTCGGCTCGATGCCGTACACCTCAGCGGCGAGCTCGGCCTCGGCGACCTTCTTGCCCTCGCTGTTCTTTACTTCAAACTTTGCCATTTAAGTGTTCTCCTTGGTATGACGCTGGGCTAAATGGGCTGGGCCCTTAGGCCATACGGATGGCGACGAGACCATTCTTGGCACCCGGGACAGCGCCCTTGACCAAGATGAGGTTCTGCTCGGCATCGATGCGGACAACGGAAAGGTTCTTGACGGTAACGCGCTCGTTACCCATGTGACCGGCCATCTTGACGCCCTTGAGGACGCGCGCAGGATAGGCGCACTGACCGATAGAACCGGGGTGACGCTGGAAGTGAGAACCATGCGTCATAGGACCGCGGCGCTGACCCCAGCGCTTGATGCGACCCTGGAAGCCCTTACCCTTGGAGGTACCGATGACGTCGACCTTCTCGACATCAGCGAAATCAGCGACGGTGACGACCTCGCCGACCTTGTGCTCCTCGCCGTTCTCGACGCGGACCTCACGAAGGAAGCGGACAGGCTCGACGCCAGCCTTGGCGAAGTGACCAGCCATGGGCTTGTTCACGTTCTTGGCCTTGATGTCGCCGAAACCGATCTGGACGGCGTCATAGCCGTCGGTTGCCTGAGTTTTAACCTGCGAGACAGCGCAGGGGCCAGCCTGGATGACCGTGACGGGAACGACGTTATCGTCCTCGTCCCAAACCTGGGTCATGCCAATCTTGCGGCCGAGAATCATGCTGATCAAGATATGATCCCAACTCTCGCGTGGTCTTGGGACAATGCGTACACCACCGAGCGTACGCCCCTAGAGGACCACTACTTACACGACGTGCTCCCCAGTCTTGTATTTCGCCCGGACTACCTGACAACCCTATTAAGCAGGCATTTTGTCCAGCCAGAATACTCCCCTGGTTACACACAGCTGTTTAGTATACACGGCTGCGGGCGTATCCATCGAGATTCATATATCACTCACATTGTTTACGCAGGTAAAGTGCGTGGCACGTTCCCAGTGTGCGGCGGAGGGGGCGGGCCTGAGACATATTAAGGTTGCTGCTCTACAGTCCTGCTCACGACGGAGAGCACATTAAGTGCTCTCCTGTTCGTGCGGAACTCGCGACAACCTTAATATGTCTCAGGCCCGCCCCCTCCGCCGCACACTGGGAACGCCACGTTGATGTCTGCTAAACCTTGCTCGCTCAGGCTAATGACTTTGTTGGGGGTCCACTATTTGCTGAAGAGCGAACTTGCACTGGGGCCTATCGCTCTTTCCTTGCAAATCTTCCTCGTCAAAATCGAAGATCATGATGGCGCAGTTAGGGAGTTTTGCTGGGAGCTCGAAGTCCACTGGGGCTGCAGCCTTGATGAATTGGCGGCTGGCGCTGCCGTGGCTTACTGCTAGGAGGGTTTCGGTGTCCTTAGCGCCCATGAGATTGGTGAGGGTGGCTACCATGCGTTCTTGCAACGCTTTGCTTCCCTCCCCTCCAAAGGGGACCAGGTCCTCGCCCGGATCCCAGACGTCGGTGGGCAGGGCGTCGTGTGGGCCTTCTTCGAAGGTGCCGTAGCTGCGCTCGATAATGCCTTCGCAGGGCTCAACGTCAGCGTCTGCGCCGAGAAGCTCGGTTGCGACGAGACTTGCCGTGTCCATGGCTCGGCCTAAGGGCGAAGAGACCACTTTGTCGGGGACGACGCCGTGGGCTTTGAGCCATGCGGCTGCCATTCCCGCTTGCTTGCGGCCCAGATCGGTCAACGGAGAATCGCAGCGGCCCTGGACGAGCTTTTTAACGTTGAATTCTGTCTGGCCGTGGCGGAGTAGATATAGACGCTTCATGCTCTCCCCTTCTGTATAACTTGCTTTACCGGCACAGCCCTACTCGTGGGTATGGCCGACATAGTCTTCGTCGATCGTGATCCTCCTGGGCCATGGCGTTAATGCGCAAACGCATGCTCGCCACCTTTGGATCGTCGGTCACGATGGGGTCGTAATGGAGCGTGACGATCATACCGTCTTCGTTCCTAAACGACTGCTCGATGTTATCGAGCGTGTCGTGACTTTCCAGCGGGCTGGCCTCGGCCGCCATCTCGGCGTGCGCACTTGCAAACTTCCTGCCCGGACCGTAATCGTGAACCATAAGGTCGTGGACGCCCAAAACGCCGGGGTAGCTCATGATCTTGTCTCGGATATGTTTGACCAGCTTGGGATCGGGCGCCTGACCCAAAAGCGGGCTCACCGTATCCTGGATGAGCTCAAAACCGCTCCAGCCGATATAGGCGCCAACGGCAAGGCCGACCCATGCGTCAAGATTGATATGCGTCACCTGGGAAACAATTGCGCACGCCAGCACGGCGCCCGTGGCTAGGACATCGTTTTTGGAATCCTGAGCGGTCGCATGCAACGTCTCGGACTCAATGCGGTCACCGAGCTTTTGGTTGAGGGCCGCCATCCACAGCTTTACAACCATCGAAAGTGCCAGGACTGCCACCAGGGCAAGCGAGAACTCGACAGGCTCCGGGTTGACGATACGCTCCACCGAGGACTTCACCAGTTCGATGCCAATAAGCAGCACGAGCGCCGCCACAACCAGACCCGAGAGATACTCGTAGCGGCCATGACCGTAAGGATGCTCGGGGTCGGCCGGCTTGCCCGCCAGCTTAAAGCCAAGCACGCTCACGATGTTCGAGCTAGCATCGGACAGATTATTCATGGCGTCCGCCACAATCGAAACCGATCCCGACAGCACGCCAATTACGCCCTTCGCAGCGCATAATGCCACATTGGCGAGAATACACACCACGCCCGTCAACGTGCCCACGCGCGCACGGTCGCCCTGCGCACGCTTAACAATCCACTCGACCATCTACATCCGCTCCCACGGTACTACCTATATATCTATTGCTCAAACGGATTGTAGTGTAGCCACTTTGCCCCACAGATACAAAAAGGCCGCAACCCACACGGGCCACGACCTTGGAATGTGCCATGCGGGACTGCCCCTTTGTCAATCGATTTATGCGCTTGCTTCGGCCGTGCTCTTCGAGGTTTCGCGCGAATCGGCCCCGTCTTCTGTCGCCTGCCCCTTCGCCGGCACCACGCCAAAGCAGTAGCTCAGCGCCGCAGACACCGCAAATGCCACACCGCCGGCGGCGCAGCACCACAGCAGGTTCGAGATGCCGCCCGCGGCAAAGCCAATGACCATGAGGACATTCGTCATGCCGATGGTATAGGCCGTAACGTGGCCCACGGCCGCAACAAGGCCTCCGACGGCACCGCCAATGGCCATGCACGTCAGGCACCTGCCATATTTAAAGCCGCAACCGTACAGCGCCGGCTCGCTTACGCCGCCAAGAACACCCGAGATTGAATAGCCCAGCATGAGCGCCTTCTCGTCCTTATCCGCAACGCGAAGCGACGCGCCAAAGGGCATGCCCCAAACGGCGAACGTTGCCATCGTCGCGGCGATCAGAATGCACGAATCCGTTCCCACACTCATAAACTGCGCATAGGCGAGCGATAGGACGACGTTGCTGACGCCCGCGATCTTAAGGAACTCCCAGCTGGCGGCAAGCCCCATGAGCGTGAGCAGCGACACGATGCCACCGGAATTGCCAAGCATAAACATAAGCTGGCCCAACAGCATGCCTAGATAGCTGCCCGCCGGCGCCGTAATACACAGCGAAACCGGAACCATGACAAGCATGGTTGCAAACGGAACGAACGAAAACGTCACGGCCTTAGGGATAACGCGCTGAAAGAAACACTCCACTCGCCATAGCACGGGCACCGAAATGAGAACCGGAATAACAGTCGTCGTGTAATCGTTGACCGGCGCGGGAAGCAGACCATACACGGAAGTCATCGATGCCCCCGTCGTCGATGCGGCATCGACGAGCTTGAGCAGATCGGGCGCAATCAATACGCCGCCCAGCATCATACCCAGCTGCTCCGAGCAACCGAGCTGGCGGGCGGCCGCCCAACCAAGATAGATGGGCAAAAAGTAGTAGCCGGCGTTATAGAGCCAACTGTAGAACAGGCGATAGATTTCGGAATCGGCAGACCACAGGCCCAGCATGCCTTCGCCCATAATGACGGCGACGGTGCGGAACAACGCCGCGCAGACAATAAACGGCAGCGCCGACATCATGCTTTTGGACAGATAATCGACCACGGCCATGGCGTTTGATGAAACCGACGTTGTAAACGAGGTGTTAGAAACTTGTAGCATGGAACGCCTTTCCCAATATGACATGCGGGCTGTCCCTTTGTCACATCGTGCGATACTGACCGATTGCGCGGTACTTTTCGTAGCGGAGGTTTGTGAGGGTCGCGTCGTCGAGCTGCCCAAGCGCATCGAAGGCATCAAATGCCGAGGACATGACGGCACCGGCGATCTCCTCATGCGACAGGCCCTTATCGTCAACAATGCCGTCAATGATGCCGAGCGCCAGCAGATCGGGGGCCGTGAGCTTAAGCGCCTCGGCGGCCTCATTCGCGCGCTCGGTATCCTTCCACAGGATCGACGCACAGGCCTCGGGGCTCACGACCGAATAGGCCGAGCTCGAGAGCATCAGGATGCGGTCGGCCACGGACAGCGCCAGCGCGCCACCAGAGCCGCCCTCGCCTGTCACCACCGAGACAATCGGCGTCTTAAGGCCGCTCATCTCCATGAGGTTCTGGGCAATCGCCTCACCCTGGCCGCGTTCCTCGGCACCGATGCCGCAAAACGCGCCCGAAGTATCGACCAGGCACAGAACCGGTCGACCAAACTTTTCGGCCTGGCGCATCAGGCGACGCGCTTTGCGGTAGCCCTCGGGATGTGCCATACCAAAGTTGCGACGCATGCGCTCTTTGGTCGTGGTGCCGCGCTCGATGGCGATGACCGTTACGGGGCGTCCGTCTTTCCAGCCAATGCCAGCCACCACAGCAGCGTCGTCGCCAAAGTAGCGGTCGCCGTGCAGCTCCACAAATCCATCCAGGCCCAGCGAGATCATCTCGCCTGCCGTGGCGCGATCTGCCGAGCGGGTCTGCTTGACAATCTCGAGCGCGGTTTTTGGTGCGGCCGAGCGCTTGAACAAGTGTCCCAGCTTTTTGCCGCGGCGACCCGTATGCACGATCTCATGCGGTGCCCCCAGGCCGGGCGCGTGCCCTTCGTGCAGCGCCAGCAGCTCGCCTACCGTGAGCGCAATCTCGCCACGCGGAACAACGGCATCGCAAAAGCCGTGCTCCAGCAAAAACTCGGAGCGCTGGAATCCCTTGGGCAGGCGCTTGTGCATGTTCTGCTCGATCACGCGCGGGCCGGCAAATGCCGTCAGGGCATCGGGCTCGGCCAGGATAATATCGCCCTCCATGGCAAAGCTCGCGGTTACGCCTCCGGTCGTGGGGTCAGTGAGCACCGTGATATACAGGCCGCCCGCCTCGCTATGGCGCCTAACCGCCGCAGAAATCTTGGCCATCTGCATGAGCGAGGTCACGCCCTCCTGCATGCGGGCGCCACCCGATACGGTAAAGCCAACGACCGGCAGTCCCAGCTCGGTCGCACGCTCAAATGTGCGGCAGATCTTCTCGCCCACCACGGAACCCATCGAGCCCATCATAAAGTTGGCGTCCATAAAGAAGAGCGCCGTATCGCAACCGCAGATTTTGCCCTTGCCGCACACAACGGCATCGCGCTCGCCCGAACGTTCGCTCACGCTCTTGAGCTTGTCGGCATAGCCGGGAAACGAAAGGAAGTCCTCCGGCGCCAGACTGGCATCCCATTCCTCAAACGTGCCCTCGTCAATCGTCATGTGCATGCGGTCGCGCCCGCTCACGCGAAAGTGTTTGCCGCAACGAGGGCAGACCTCGAGGTTGTCGTGCAGGCGCGCCTCATCGATCACGCGGCGGCACTCCGGGCACTTGATAAACACGTGGCGCGCGGGAAACTCGGCGCACGACTCGGTCATCGGTCCCTCGAGGACGTTGACCGTCTTCGCTTTTCTATTCATCAGCATAGAGATGCCCCATTAGATCGGTGTGATACATGCCCGACAAGAACTCGTCGTTTGCCAGCACGTCGAGCTGAAGCTCGCTGTTTTCGCTCACGCCCTCAATCACGAGCTCGCCCAGGGCCGAGCGCATCTTGCGAATGGCGCCGTCACGCGTGGGCGCACACACGATGAGCTTGCCGAGCATGGAGTCGTAGTACGGCGGAACTTTCGCACCGGCAAACATGGCGGAATCCCAGCGCACGCGCGGACCACCCGGCACACGCAACGCGGTGACCGTTCCGCATGACGGCAGAAAGTCTGGCGTTTCTGCATTGATGCGGCACTCCATAGCATGGTTGCGGACCGGCATGTCCTCCTGCTCAAAGGGCAGAGGCTGGCCGGCTGCCACGCGCAGCTGCCACTTGACCAAGTCGGTATCGGTCACAAACTCCGTAACCGGATGCTCCACCTGCAAGCGCGTGTTCATTTCCATAAAGTAGAAATTGCCGTCGTCCGAATACAGGAACTCGATGGTACCGGCTCCTTCGTAGCCGACGGCACGAGCCAGGTCACGCGCTGCCTTGTGCATGCGAGCACGAATGTCGTCGTGTCCGTCGAGGCACGGCGCGGGGCTCTCCTCGATTAGCTTTTGGTTGCGCCGCTGCACCGAGCACTCGCGCTCGCCGAGCGAAAACACATGGCCCTGCTTATCGGCCATAATCTGTACCTCAACGTGATGCGCCGGCGCGACGAACTTCTCCATGTAGCACTCGCCGTCGCCAAAAACGGCCTCGCCCTCGGCGCGTGCTTCAATAAAGGCCTTTGCCGCATCTTCCACGCGCTCGACCTTACGAATACCGCGACCGCCGCCGCCCGCACGCGCCTTAATAAGCACGGGGCAGCCAATGCGCTCAGCCTCGGCCGTTGCCTCCTCGGGACTTTTGAGCAAATCGCAGCCCGGCACGATGGGCACGCCCGCCGCGGCAGCCGTTCGACGTGCGGCGTCCTTGTCGCCCATGCTGTCGATCACCTTGGCCGAAGGACCAACAAACGCCAGGCCATACTTGTCGCAGTCGCGCACGAAGCTCGCCTTCTCGGAGAAAAAGCCATAGCCGGGATGAATTGCCTTAGCTCCCGACTTCACGGCACAGGTGAGCACAGCATCGTCGTTGAGGTAGCTCTCGGCAAGACGCGGGCCGCCGATGCAATACGCCTCGTCGGCAAGCTGCACGTGCAGCGCGTCCGCATCGGCCGTGGAGTAGACGGCGACGGTCTTGATGCCCATATCGCGGCACGCGCGGATAACACGGACCGCGACTTCGCCGCGGTTGGCGATGAGCACTTTGTCGAACATGAAGCCTTCCTTAACTTTCGTGCATGAGTGCAAAAGACATATCGGCGCGGCAGCAAACCTCACCGTTGACGCTCGCAGTACCCGTCGCAAAGCGGAACGGCCCGCGCGCACGCGTGATGGAGCACACCAGATCAACCGTGTCGCCCGGGCGCACCGGACGCTTAAAGCGCACCTTGTCCAGACTCGTGTAGAACGGCGTCGCGCCGCGCGCCTCCTCATCGCCCATCAGCAGCACGCAACAGTTTTGGGCGAGCATCTCGCACTGAATCACGCCGGGGACCACCGGGTTTCCCGGAAAATGCCCCTGCAAAAAGTACTCGTCGCCCGTGATCGTGATCTTGCCGTGGGCCTCGTCGCCCACCAGCTCGGCCTCGTCGAGCAAAAGCATCGGTTCGCGATGCGGCAACAGTTCCTTAAGCTCTTCTTTGTTCATGGATATCACCTATCCGATCCTCATGAGGCAGCTGCCAAACTCCACGAGGTCGCCGTCGGCCACGCAGATCTCGAGCACCTCGCCGTCTGCCTCTGCCGTTACCTCGTTGAGAACCTTCATGGCCTCGATGATGCAGAGCGTCTCGCCGGCCTTGACCTTAGAGCCCACGTGCACAAACGGCTCGTCGCCCGGCGCCGGGGCAGCATAGAAAACGCCGACCATGGGAGCGGTCACCTCGGTGCCCTTGGGCTCTGGTGCGGCGGCAGGTGTCTGCGCGGCGGGCTCCGGTGCGGCAGGCGCGACTGTGGGAGCTGCAACTGGAGCGGCCATAGCGCTCGGCATGGGCATGGGCACGGCAACCGGCTGTGCGGCGCTCGCGCGCTCGAGTTCGACCGCGGTGCCATCGGGCTCCTCAACGCGCACGCGCGTGAGGCCGCGGTCCTCCATCACATCGGCTATCTCGGCAAGTCTTTTGGAATCCATGCTCTAGCTCCTCGTATATCTACGCAGCGCGATGGCGGCGTTGTGCCCGCCAAAGCCTAGGTTGGTCGAAAGCGCCCAGGTAAGGTCGGCGCGAACTGCGCGATTGGGCGTGTAGTCAAGATCGCAGGCGGGATCGGGCGTGCGGTAGTTAATGGTCGGCGGCACCACGCCCTGCTCGAGCGCCATGGCGCAGGCCATGACCTCGATGGCGCCCGTGGCACCGATCATGTGGCCGGTCATCGACTTAGTCGACGAGACGTGCGCGGCGCGCGCCGCGTCCTCGCCGAGCGCACGCTTAATGCCCGCCGTCTCGGACGAATCGTTGAGCTTGGTCGATGTGCCGTGGGCATTGATGTAGAGGCCCTCGGAAGGCTTGACGTCGCCCTCGGTCACCGCCAGCGATATCGCGCGGGCAATGCCGGCAGCCTCGGGATCAGGACTCGTGATGTGATAGGCATCATCGGTGTTGCCGTAGCCCACGACCTCGGCATAAATGTGCGCACCGCGCGCCTGCGCATGTTCCATGCTCTCGAGCACGAGCACGCAGGCGCCCTCGCCCATCACAAAGCCGTCGCGGTCTGCATCGAACGGACGGCAGGCCGTCGCGGGATCGGGGTTGGTGGTCAATGCGCGGCAGGACGTAAAGCCCGCAACGGCATCGGGGATAATGGCCGCCTCGGCGCCGCCCGCGAGGATCGCGTCGGCATAGCCGTGCTTGATGGCGCGGAACGCCTCGCCCACCGCATGGGCCGAGGTTGCGCACGCGGTCACCACGGGCAGGGTCGGGCCCTTTGCCTTGTGGCGGATTGCGATATTGCCCGATGCCATGTTGGGGATCATCATCGCGATCATATAGGGCGATGCGCGGCGGGGCCCACGTTCGGCAATCGTATGGACGTTGTCGACGAGCGTCGTCATGCCGCCCACGCCCGAGCCCACGTAGACGCCCAGGCGCTCGCGATCGATGGCGCCTTCGACATCAAAGCCCGCATCGTGCATGGCTTCGTCCGAAGCCGCCATCGCAAACTGAACGCAGGGGTCCAGATGCTTGGCGTCACGCTTGCCAAAGTACTCGTTGCCGTCAAAGCCCTTGACCTCGGCCGCCACCTTGACGGCAAATGCATCGGTATCGAAGTGCGTAATCGGGCCGATGCCGCACGTGCCAGCGCACATTGCCGCCCAGGTGGCAAGCGCGGTGTTGCCGAGCGGCGATACGGCACCTATGCCGGTGATTGCAACTCTCTGTTCCATCATGGTCTCCTCATCCAAGCCGTTCTTCGGCCCTGATTTCTACATCGCCATTCCGCCGTCAACGCGTACAACCTCGCCCGTAATGTAGGAAGCCGCATCGCTCGCCAAAAAGCGCACCACGCCGGCCACTTCTTCGGGGCGCGCCATGCGCTTAAGGGGAATCTGCTCCTCGGTTGCCGCACGAACCTTTTCCGAAAGCTTTGCCGTCATATCTGTCTCGACAAACCCGGGGGCGACCGCGTTCACTCGTACACCGCGGGGCGCAAGCTCGCGCGCCACCGCCTTGGTCAGGCCGATCACGCCCGCCTTGGAGGCAGCGTAGTTGGCCTGCCCGGCATTGCCCATCAGGCCCACAACCGAGCTCATGTTGACGACGCAGCCGCCGCGCTGGCGCATAAAGGTCTTGGTGAGCGCGCGCGTCGTGTTAAACGTTCCTTTAAGGTTGACATCGAGCACGCGATCGAAGGCGTCATCGCCCATGCGCATGAGCAGGCCATCGCGGGTGATGCCAGCGTTGTTGACGAGCGCCCAAATGGAGTCAAAGTCGTTGAGGACCGCTTCCACGCACGCGTTGACGGCAGCGGGGTCGGCCACGTCGCATTGATATGAGCGCGCCGTGGCGCCAGCCGCCTCGCAGGCGTCGCACGTCTCGCGCGCCGCATCGACGCTGCCGGCATAGACGACGGCGATATCGTAGCCATCCTCCGCCAGACCGATAGCGCAGGCGCGGCCGATACCCCGCGAGCCGCCCGTGACCAGTGCCACGCGACGTGAGTCGTTGCGCTCGAGCGCGCCATTGTTCAAGTTGCCCATGTCATTCCTTTCGGGTTACAGCCCTGTGGACTATGCGAGCTCGTCGGCAATAGCTGCGACCTGCTCGGCCGTCTCGCACGAATACACGCGAACGTCGCTCAGCGTACGCTTGACCAGGCCGGACAGCGTTTTGCCGGGGCCGACCTCAATAAATGTGTCGATGCCTTGATCCTGCAGAGCATGCAGCGTATCGACCCAGCGTACGGCATGGCTCACCTGATTGGCCAAGACATCCGATGCCGTCTGGGGATCCGCCGGATAGGGCGCCGCTGTCATATTTGCCAAAACAGGAATGAGCAACGGGGACGGCGCGTGACCGGCCTCAATATATGCGGCAAGGCCACAGGTCGCCTCGGCCATATAGGGGCTATGAAATGCACCCGACACCGCGACCTTCATGGCGCGGCCGCCAGCCTCTTTTACTAGGACGTCGAGCTCCTGCAGCGCCTCGGGCGCTCCGGCCACAACCGTCTGCTGTGGGCTGTTGTAGTTGACTGGCCAGCAGTCCTCGCCGGCCTGTTTTGCCAGGCCCTCGACTTGCGCCGCATCGAGCTTGATGACGGCGCGCATGCCGCCCGGATGGCGCTCGGCAGCCGCGGCCATCAGCGCCGCGCGCTCGCACACGAGCTCAAAGCCCGCTCGCGTATCGAACGCCCCCGCAAAGGTGAGCGCGGCGACCTCGCCCAGCGAGAATCCCGCACAGGCGGCAGGTACCACGCCGCGCTCACGCAGGGCGTCAGCCGCTGCCAGGTCGTGCACGAACACGCAAGGCTGCGTGTTCTCGGTCTGCGAGAGCTCCTCCTTGGAGGCGCTCCGGCACTGCTCGCTCGTCCCCGGGCGCACCTCATCGGCAATGGCGAACACCTCGGCAGCCGCCGGCGATGTCTCGATCAAGTCGACGCCCATCGCGGGGTGCTGGGCACCCTGGCCGGCAAACAAAAACGCTACGCCACCCATGCGCACGCACCCTTCAGGACGTGCTCGGCGCCATCGACCAGGTCGTCAACGATTTCGCGTGCGCTCTGGCGCTCGTTGACCATGCCGGCAATCTGTCCACACAAAAACGAACCCTCTTCGTAGTTGCCGTCCTTGGCGGCCTTACGCAGCGCACCGGTTCCCATAGCACCGAGCTCCTCGGCACTCGCGCCGGAACCCTCGCTCTTGGCATAGGCGTTGGTGAAGGGGCTCTTGAGGGCGCGCACTGGATGTCCCGTCGAGCGACCGGTCGCACGCGTCGAAGTGTCGTTGGCCTTCAGGACCATCTCTTTGTACTGCTCCGAGACGGTGCACTCGTCTGCGACCAGAAAGCGCGTACCCACTTGCACGCCTTCGGCGCCCAGCATAAAGGCGGCCGCCACGCCGCGGCCGTCGGCAATACCGCCGGCGGCCACAACGGGAATGTCGACCGCATCGACGACCTGCGGCACCAGTGCCATCGTCGAGGTCTCGCCAATATGGCCGCCCGATTCGGTACCCTCGGCAACAACCGCCGTGGCCCCGCGACGCGCCACGAGACGCGCCAGCGCCACCGAGGCAACGACCGGGATGACCTTGATGCCCGCCTCGTTCCACGCCTTCATGTACTTGGCGGGATTGCCGGCGCCCGTCACGACGACCGGCACTCGCTCGTCAATCACGACCTGCGCGACCTCGTCGGCAAACGGGCTCATGAGCATGACGTTGACGCCAAAGGGCTTATCCGTCTTGGCGCGCAGCTCATGAATCTGGTCGCGAAGCCAGTTGGCGTCGGCGTTCATGGCCGCGATGATGCCTAAGCCACCCGCCTCGGACACTGCGGACGCCAGCGAGGCATCGGCAATCCAGGCCATACCGCCCTGGAACACGGGCTTTTCGATGCCGAGCAGATCGCAGAGAGGAGTCTTGAGCATCTCTACTTCTCCAATGCCGCCTCGACCGTATCGGCGAACTCGCCGACCGTCTTGGGGTTCTCCTCGGTATCGAGCTGGATGCCAAACTCGTCCTCGACGGCGACGAGGATCTCGACGGTGCCCAGGCTGTCGAGACCAATCTCCTCGAGCGTGGACTCGGGCTTCATCTCGACATCGTCAAGACCGGCGGTCTCGCGGATAACGTCGCAAACGCGCTCGAAGGTCTTCTGATCTGCCATGGTAGTTCTCCTTTGTTTGTGCCCTAGGGGCGTTTTTTCCTATGTGCAACTACTTCCAACGAAGCAGATAGCCACCTATATCCAGGCCGGCGCCAAATCCAACGAGGGCGATGGTGTCGCCCGCATTCAGTGCGTCGGTGCGTGCCAGACGGTCAAGCGCAAAGGGAATGCAGGCGCTCGAAATGTTGCCGGTCTCGCGCAGCGTTCGAACCACGCGCTCATCTGGCACGCCGAGGCGCTTGACCGCCTGACTCAGGATTCGTTCGTTAGCCTGATGGAATACAAAATGGTCGATGTCTTCGACCGAAATGCCCGCATCGCCCGCAAGCTTATGGACCGTGTCGCAGATGGCGTTGACGCCGAACTTGAACACGCGGCGGCCATTCATGGACAGCACGCTCTTGCTATCTGCGGAAGCCTTAAACGGCGAGGTGCCGACCAGACCGGGAACGTGTAACGTCTCGACGTCGGGCGCCGTCGAAAGCTCAACGGCAAGGGGGCTGTCTCCCCCAGCCCCAATCACTGCGGCGCCTGCCCCATCGCCAAAGAGCACGCAGGTGGCGCGGTCGGTCCAGTCGAGCGCGCGCGTCATCTGCTCAGCAGCAACGATAAGCACGCGCTCGGCACGACCGCGCTCGATATAGCCCTCGGCGACATCGAGCGCAAACACGAAGCCGGCACAGGCCGCCGAGACATCGAAGGCAGGGCACGCCGCTCCTAGTCGCTCAGCAACGGCACACGCCTCAGCGGGAACAAGGTGGTCACCCGTCGTCGTCGAGCAGACGATCAGATCCAGCTGGCTCGCGTCGATTCCGGACACCTGGAGTGCCCGCTCGCTCGCCGCTACGGCAAGGTCGTCAAGTGACTCGGTGGTACAGACGTGGCGGCTCTTGATACCTGTGCGGGTAAAAATCCACTCATCCGAGGTATCGAGGAACTCAGACAGCTCGTCATTGGAAACACTGCGCTCAGGAAGCGCCGAGCCTGTTCCAAGAATCGTGAAACCCATCACTAGCCTCCTTTGAGTTGTTGACGTGTTTACATCGACCAAGAGAGGATAGCGCATTTTAGTCGTTGTTGACGTGTTAACATTAAATTGTCCAAATGCGACAAAGGCTTCACATTGTGTCTATCTCTCGACACCATTACGCGATTGCCTTATTAACTTAGGAGGTAGCAACCGTTATGGATGCCAAATTAACGATAGTCGACGTAACCGGATCGACCAACGATGACCTGCTCGAAGCAGGAAAACAGGGAGCGCCGCACGGCACAGGACTTGCCGCCCGGGCTCAAACAGCAGGGCGCGGCCGGCGCGGGCACAAGTGGGACTCAACCGTCGGCAACTTATTGCTTTCGATTGTCCTGCGCCCATGCGTTAATCCTGCAAAGTTCTCTGGTCTTGCCGCCGTCAGCGGCCTAGCGGTGCTTGAAGCACTCGAAAAGCAGGGTCTTGCAAACGAGATTCGCCTTAAATGGCCCAACGACCTTGTCGCGCGAGGACGCAAGCTCGGCGGCATTCTGGTCGAGGCCGCACGCGATAACGAAGGCAAGCCCTTCGCCGTCTGCGGCATTGGCGTCAACGTAAACTACACGCCCCAAGAGGTACCCGATGGCGGTCTGGCGGCAATTGGCCTCTCGGACCTTAACGAGAGCGTTCCCACCGTCAACATGCTCCTCGATGAGGTCTATCACGCAGTTATAGACGCTGTAGATGCGTGGGCAGAGCGTCTTAACGCCATGGAAGAAGACGGCGGACCGCTCGCGCCCGTCCACGGCGAATATGTCACTCACCTCAATTGGATTGGGGAGCACGTTATCGCCCGTTCCCCTGCCGGCGACGAGCTGGCACGCGGCATCTTTAAAACCGTCGATGGCTTTGGTCGCGCGTGTATCGAAACGGAAGGCGGTTTGCGATCCTTCCATTTTGAGGAGGCATCGCTGCGTCCCGCGAGCGAATAGGGCGCCACAGCCAGCCGCTCGGCAGCCTTATCCGGCGGTCCAATCCCATCATGCTAAACAAAAGGGCCCCGCTACCGTAACGGCAGCGGGGCCCTTTAAGCTATGAGCGATATCGCTTAGAGCTTGATGTCGATGTCGACGCCAGCGGGGAGGTCGAGACGCATGAGCGAATCAACGGTGCCCGAGGTGGGGTCGAGGATGTCGATGAGGCGCTTGTGAGTGCGCATCTCGAACTGCTCACGGGAGTCCTTGTTCACGTGCGGCGAGCGGATAACCGTGTACAGGTTGCGCTCGGTGGGCAGGGGGACAGGACCGGAAACGCGAGCGCCGGTCTTCTGAGCGGTCTCGACGATGAGCTTCGCGGACTGATCGACGACCTCGTGATCATAGCCCTTGAGGCGAATGCGGATCTTCTGGGTAGCCAACTTAAACCTCCAAAGAGTGCGAGAGATGTTCTCGCGGATTACGTAACAGGGAGCTCGAACTTAGGCGTTCTTGCTCATGACCTCGTCCACGATGGACTTGGGCGCGGGCTCATAAGAGTCGAACTGCATCGTGTAGGATGCACGGCCCTGGGTCTGGGAGCGAAGGTCGGTAGCGTAACCGAACATCTCGCCCAGCGGCACCTTGGCACGGATGAGCTTGCTGTTTTTGCGATCCTCCATGCCCTCGATCTTGCCGCGGCGACCGGAGAGGTTGCCCATAACGTCGCCCATGTACTGCTCGGGGGTCTCGACCTCGACAGCCATGATCGGCTCGAGCAGCTGCGGATCGGACTTCTTGAGGGCGTCCTTGATAGCCATAGAACCGGCGATCTTGAAGGCGGCCTCAGAGGAGTCGACCTCGTGGTAAGAACCGTCGAACAGGGTGACCTTAACGTCGAGGACCGGGAAGCCGGCGATAACACCGGTGTTCAGGGCCTCCTGGATGCCCTTGTCGATGGACGGGATGTACTCCTTAGGCACGACGCCGCCGACGATAGCGTTGACGAACTCGTAGCCGAAGCCCTCCTCCATCTTCTCGAGCTTGATGACGGCGTGACCGTACTGACCGCGACCGCCGGACTGACGGACGAACTTGCCCTCAGCCTTCTCGACGTCGTGACCAGCGGTCTCGCGGTAGGCAACCTGGGGCTTACCAACGTTAGCGTCAACCTTGAACTCGCGGAGCAGACGGTCGACGATGATCTCGAGGTGCAGCTCGCCCATGCCGGCGATGATGGTCTGGCCGGTCTCGTGGTTGGTGGACACCTGGAAGGTCGGGTCCTCCTCGGCGAGCTTGGTCAGAGCCAGGGACATCTTGTCCTGCTCGGCCTTGGTCTTGGGCTCGATGGCAACGTCGATAACGGGCTTAGCGAACTCGATCTTCTCGAGGACGATCTCCTTGCCCTCGGCGCACAGGGTGTCACCGGTGGTGGAGTTCTTGAAGCCGACGCAAGCGACGATGTCGCCGGCGGCAGCGTCGTCACGGTCGATACGCTCGGCGGCGTTCATCTCGAGGATGCGGCCGAGGCGCTCGCGCTGACCGTTGGAAGCGTTGACCACGTAGGAGCCGGACTCGGCGCGGCCGGAGTAAACGCGGACGTAGGTGAGCTTACCGACGAACGGGTCGGTCATGATCTTGAAGACCAGGCCGGAGAAAGGCTCGTCGAAGGAAGGATGACGCTGGATCTCCTCGCCGGTATCCGGATCGGTACCGGTGACGGCCTCAACGTCGAGCGGGCTGGGCAGGTAGTCGACGACAGCGTCGAGCAGCTCCTGAACGCCCTTGTTCTTGTAGGCGGAGCCCACGAAGACGAGGTTGAGCTCGTTGGCCAGAACGCCCTTACGCAGGGCAGCCTTGAGCTCCTCGACGGTGAAGTCCTCCTCCATGAGGATCTTCTCCATGAGCTCGTCGTCAAAGCTGGCAGCAGCGTCGAGGAGCTCCTCGCGCTTGGTGGCAGCGATGTCAGCAAACTCAGCCGGGATCTCGTCCATCGGCTCGGGGTAGGTCATGCCCTTGTCGTCGGCCTTGAAGTCCCAAGCAGTCATGGTGACGAGGTCGATGACGCCCCAGAAGTTGTCCTCGGCGCCCATCGGGACCTGAGCGGCCACGGCGTTGGCGTCGAGACGATCCTTCATGGTCTCGATAGCGTTGAAGAAGTCTGCGCCCACGCGGTCATACTTGTTGATGAAGGCGATGCGGGGGACGTTGAAGGTAGAAGCCTGACGCCAAACGGTCTCAGACTGGGGCTGAACGCCGGCAACGGCGTCGAAGACGGCGACAGCGCCATCGAGGACGCGCAGGCAGCGCTCGACCTCGGCGGTGAAGTCAACGTGGCCCGGGGTGTCGATGATCTGGATGCGGTAGTCGGTACCGTCCTTCTTCCAGAAGCACGTGGTAGCAGCGGAGGTAATGGTTACGCCGCGCTCCTGCTCCTGAACCATCCAGTCCATGGTGGCAGCGCCCTCATGGACCTCACCGATCTTGTGGGTCTTACCGGTGTAGTAAAGAATACGCTCGGTCGTGGTGGTCTTACCGGCATCGATGTGGGCCATGATGCCGATGTTACGGGTATCGGAAAGCTTGTACTTAGGCTTAGCCATGTTAGTTCCTTACCTTAAACTTACCAACGATAGTGAGAGAACGCGCGGTTGGCCTCGGCCATCTTGAAGACGTCCTCACGCTTCTTGACGGAAGCGCCCAGGCCGTTGGAAGCGTCGAGGATCTCGTTGGCGAGACGCTCGGCCATGGTCTTCTCCTTGCGAGCGCGGGAGAAGTTGACGATCCAGCGGATACCCAGAGCGGTGGAACGACGGGAGTTGACCTCCATCGGGACCTGATAGGTAGCGCCACCGACACGCTTGGGCTTAACCTCGAGCGTGGGCTTGACGTTGTCCATAGCCTTCTTGAAGGTAGCGAGAGCGTCGCCACCCTCGGACTTCTCGGCAACGATCTCGAAAGCGGTGTAAACGATGCGCTCAGCGGTGGCCTTCTTGCCGTCAAGAAGGACCTTGTTGATGAGCTGAGTCACCAGGCGGTTGTTGTAAACGGCGTCAGGCTGAACCTCACGACGATTAGCTGCTGCACGACGCGGCATGTGAAATCTCCTTAAGTGTCTACCGTGCGGCGCTTAGGCGGCACACGGCGAAAGTATCAAAACGTTATCTGGCTTATTTAGCCTTAGGGCGCTTAGCACCGTACTTGGAACGGGCCTGCATACGGTTCTGGACCGGAGCAGCGTCGTAGGCGCCACGGATGACGTGATAACGGACACCAGGGAGGTCACGGACACGACCGCCGCGGACGAGCACGATAGAGTGCTCCTGCAGGTTGTGGCCCTCACCCGGGATGTAAGCAGTAACTTCGATGCCGTTGACGAGGCGAACACGGGCAACCTTACGAAGAGCCGAGTTCGGCTTCTTGGGGCTCGTGGTGAAGACGCGGGTGCACACGCCGCGCTTCTGGGAGTTGTGCTGCAGAGCAGCGTTCTTGGACTTCTTGGGCACGGAACGACGGCCCTGGCGAACCAGCTGGTTAATAGTAGGCAAAGCGTACTCCTTCTCGAATGATTCCAGCTTTCTGTAAAGTGCAACGGCTTGAATCGAGGGGTCAGCATCCCCCTACGAAACACGCAGTTCGATAGGATACGTGCCGTTAGCTGTGCCGTCAACAGACCACGCCGCCGGGCGTATCCCAAAATAGCCATATTTCCGCAAAGCCTACACAAAAGGAATCCCCTCCTGTGCGCGGGGGCGGATTCCCGGCCCGGGCGGCCCGCTGTTTAAGTTTGCTGCTCTACAGTCCTGCGCAAGACGGAAAGCACATTAAGTGCTTTCCTTTGCGTGCGGAACTCGCGACAAACTTAAACAGCGGGCCGCCCGGTCCGGGAATCCGACGTGCTCGTCGGGGCAACGTTACCCGCCAAAAAGGGACAGGTTTATTTTGGTCGGTTTTATCTGGGGAAACGTCGCGCTCCAGCGGTAATCTGCTCTCATCTGTCGCATGGAAATCGGCGGCGTTTCCATTTAACGCAAAAGAGGCCGCTTCCCCTAGTAGGAAGCGACCCCAAATCTTACGAATAGACGATGGTAAAGGGCTCTTTCGTTTCGGTCTCCCCTGTTGATGTATACCTCACAATTTCAAGGGTTACCGAGACAACTTGATCGACATCAATCAACTTCGTTGGCACCCAGATGTTCTCTCCGCTATTGCGCCCATAAGAAAAATATAAGTTGAACAGCCCTGCGTCGTCATCTTCGATAATCTGCTCCGATCCATCCTTGTAGCTGACGGTCAGCTTATTATCAACTGCTTCATAGCCCAAATCATCGATGTGCGTCTGGATGGAAAACGGGCTAATCTCAAGAGGCGAGTCACCGGAGCGGAGTTCCTTTGTATCGACGTACGCTCCAATATTGAACTCGGGTGTCGACGCCTCAAACCGCCTCGCACTCTCACCTTCACCCTCGGTCCAATGGATATTCCAGGTGACAGCATGTTGCAAATCTCGCTCGCGATCCATAGCGGCAAAGTACATCGTGCCATTAATGACAGTATCGCTTGATGTGTCCTTATCAATTGTGCTGCGTGTGTCAGGCCATTCCTCGCCGAACTTCATATCGGGCGTGCCGATGCCCTGCTCTTCTTCACCATAGAGAACAAGTTCGCCAATCTCTGCTGCTGGCTTGTAGTAGTTAACTCCATTTGGATTGGACAACGTAAACGTCACGGCTCCGCAGCCGTTTTGGTCGATTGCCATCTCATGGATATCAAGCGTATAGCCGTTGCCCTCGACGGACAGATTAACCTCCTGGACTGCGCCTTCCAGGCTTTGGGGCGCGATGCCATCGCCAAACTCTCTGGTGTAGGTATATTTAGTTCCCGATGAGCCGCCGTTGGTCCAGGTAATGGAATCCCCGTTGCCGTGGTTTCCCCAAGCTGAGGCAAAATAGCTGGAATTGATAACTGCGTAGGCGACCCCTCCGGTCGCCAACACTCCGACAAGACACCCGATTACGGCAACATAGAGAGGCTTCGCGTGGCCCTTTCGATGAAGCGGCTCACCCGCAGCAGTATTAAGGACGCGATCTGCAAGATTGCTATCGGCTTGGATGGACTCGAAGGCCTGCTTGATTTGATTGGATTTCACGGTCGCCCTCCTCTAGGATGAACTTGAGCTTCGACCTGCCGCGAGCCAAACGCGTTCGAACGGTCGCGGCTGGTACATGCAACAACTCGGCAATCTCTGAGGTCGAAAAGCCCAGATAGTAATAGAGCACGATGGGAACGCGGAATCGCTCCGGAAGTCGCATAACGTCTGACAGGACCGCCTTGGTCTCATCCTGCGCCGCCGAAAGCGAATCGGCCAGGTTCTCAATATCCTCCACACGCCTCCATGGCTTTCGAAAGAGCGATTTACATTCATTGATCGTGACCCGGATAAGCCATCGACGAAGATGTTCCCAACTTTCAAAGTTTCCATCGCTTTTAAGCAACTTAAGAAAGACGTCTTGGGCAATATCGTCGGCATCGGCACGATCGCGCAGGTACGTCAATGCGATTCGAAACACGACATCACGGTGATCCTCGACCGCCTGTCTAAATGCTTGTTCTTCCATAATCACCTCCCGGTGATGCTGATGTTTCTTGCTGAGGCCCTCACCATAGATACGCTCTGGCCGAACGAAATGTTTCAAATTCAAGCAGGAATAACCTACCAAAATAAACCTATCCCCTTTTGGCAGGTTTTCTTCACCAAAAAAGACCCGCTCCCCTGTTGAGAAGCGGGTCTTTGGAAGGGCGGTTAACGTACTAGGAAATTACTCCTCGTCGTTGTCCTTGGCCTCTTCGGCGTCGTCGGTGTCCACGAGCTGGTTGAGCAGCTCGTCGAGGGAAGCCATGTCCTCGTTGATGGCACCGTTGGCGGGAGCCTTCTTGTCGTCGATCGGGGCGCCCAGGAGCTCCTCGTCGGCGTCGGCGTGATGCGTCGGCGCAGCGGAGGTGCCCAGCAGGATGTCGTCCGGACCGTCGGGGCTAAAGACCATCTGCAGCAGCTGCGAGAGGTCTTCCTCGTCGGCAACGTCGTCGTTGTTCTCGAGGATGTAGAGCAGGTCGTGGGCCTCCAGACCGTCACGGAGCTCCTCGATCGCCTTGGCACCGATGCCATCGATGCGCAGCAGATCCTCCTCGGACTTGCCGACCAGGTCGCCGACCGTCTCGATGCCGACCTCGCTGAACTTGTTGGTCCAGCGCTGCGACACGCCCAGGTCGTCGAACAGGTACAGGCGAGCCTTCTCGGCGGAGATGGTGTGGCCGTTGCGGGTGAACGAACCGTCAGCACCACCGAACTCGTCGTAGCCGGCCCAGTCGAGCTGCTGCGGGAGCTGCTCGTCCAGGTCCTTGAGCTCCACAGGAGCCCACTCGGGCAGCGACTTGGCGTTGGGCGAAGCCGGGCCGTCGATGTCCACGTAGCCGTCGGTCGTACGATACGTCAGCTTGGCGTTAGCGTACGGCTTGAGGCCGGTACCAGCCGGGATCTTCTTACCGACGATGACGTTGGACTTAAGGTCGAGCAGGTGGTCGACCTTGCCCTCAATGGCAGCCTCGGTAAGGACGCCGGCAGTACGGATGAACGAAGCGCTCGACAGCCAGGAGTCGATGTTGGACGCGACCTTGAGCGTACCCAGGATGACGGGCTCGGCCACGGGAGCCTGACCGCCCAGACGGGCAACGCGCTCGACCTCGTCGGCGAACTCGTAGCGGTCGACGTACTGACCAAGCAGGTACTTGGAGTCGCCGGGGTTGGTGATCTGAACGCGACGCAGCATCTGACGTGCGAGCACCTCGATGTGCTTGTCGTTCAGGTCGACGCCCTGGCTGGTGTAGACGTCCTTGACGCTCTCGACGAAGGTGTGCATCGTCGACTCGATGTCGGTCAGCTTGCGCAGGTTGCGGAAGTTGACGAAGCCCTTGGTGATCTGGTCGCCGGCGCGAACCTCGCAGCCGTCCTCGATCTCGGGCATGAAGCGCACCGAAGCGGGAACGCGACGCTCGTCGAGGACACGGGTGTGATCCTCGGAGTCGGTGAGCGTCAGCACGTACTCGGACTTCTCGGGCTTAATCGAGAGGTGGCCGGAGTACGGGGCCAGCTCGGCCTCGCGACCCAGAATCTTCTCGTTGACGTTGCCGACGATATCGAACATACGGCTGACCGTAGGCAGACCCTGCGTAATATCGTCGACGCCAGCGACGCCGCCGGAGTGAATGGTACGCATCGTAAGCTGCGTACCGGGCTCGCCGATGGACTGGGCGGCAATAATGCCGACCGCGGTACCGATGGCGACCGGACGACGGGTGGAAAGATCCCAGCCGTAGCACTTCTGGCACACGCCGTACTTGGAGCGGCAGGTGAGCAGCGCGCGAAGCTTGACCTTCTTAAGGCCCGCATCGACCATCTTCTGGATGTCGGCGACCTTCTCGATGTAGCCGTCCTGCTCAAAGAGCACGGTGCCATCGGGAGCCACGACGTCCTCAATGAAGCAACGGCCGACGAGGTCGGTGTTGAGGTCGGTGGTGCCGGGGATGATGAGGTTGTAGGTGACGCCCTCGTGCGTACCGCAGTCCTCCTCGCGGACGATGACGTCCTGGGCCACGTCGACCAGACGACGGGTCAGGTAACCAGAGTCCGAGGTGTGGGATGCGGTATCGACCAGGCCCTTACGGGCGCCGTAGGTCGAAATGAAGTACTCGAGCGGCAGCAGGCCCTCGCGGAAGTTCGCCTTAATGGGAAGGTCGATCGTCTCGCCGGACATGTCTGCCATCAGGCCACGCATACCGCCGAGCTGACGCAGCTGGGTCTTAGAACCACGGGCGCCGGAGTCGGCCATCATGTACAGCGGGTTCTCCTCGTCGAACATGTCGAGCATGAGCGCTGCAACCTTATCGGTACAAGCGGTCCACTCGTTAACGACTTCGATGTGGCGCTCCGTCTCGTTGATGAAGCCCTCCTCGAAGTACTCGTTGATCTGGTCGACGTTGGCCTGGGCGCGGTCGAGCAGCTCCTGCTTCTCGGCAGGGATGAGAGCGTCCCACACCGAGATGGTGAGGCCGGCGCGGGTAGCGTAGTGGAAGCCGGAGTACTTGATGGCGTCGAGGATCGGGCCGACCTTGGCCTCGGGATAGCGATCGCAGCAGTCCGCAACCAGCTTGGCCACGTCGCCCTTGACCATCTTGTAGTTCATGAACTCGTAATCTTCGGGCAGGCACTGGCGGTTGAAGATGATGCGGCCGATAGAGGTCTCGAAGCGCGCGGTCTTGTTGCCGGTGACGTCGTAGTCGACAAACTCGTTCTTGCCGTTCTTGACGCGGAAGATACGGGTGCCGTCCTCGTTGATGACGTTGGCATCGGCAGCGGACACGCGGACCTGGATCTTGGCCTGCATGTCGACCTCGGAGCGGCAGTCATAGGCGTGCAGCGCGTCGTCGAAGCTCGAGAACACGTGGTTCTCGCCCGGCAGACCCTCGCGAACCTGGGTGAGGTAGTACACACCGATGATCATGTCCTGCGAAGGGATGTTGACCGGCTTGCCGGATGCCGGCGAGCGCAGGTTGTTCGCAGAGAGCATGAGCACGCGGGCCTCGGCCTGAGCCTGGCTGGACAGCGGCACGTGGACAGACATCTGGTCGCCGTCGAAGTCGGCGTTGAAGGGCGAGCAGACCAGCGGGTGCAGGTGGATAGCCTTGCCCTCGACCAGCACCGGCTCAAAGGCCTGGATGGACAGACGGTGCAGGGTCGGTGCACGGTTGAGCAGCACGACGCGGCCGTCGATGACCTCTTCGAGGATATCCCACACAAAGGTGGCACCGCGGTCGATAGCGCGCTTGGCGCCCTTGATGTTCTCGACCTTGCCAAGCTCGACCAGGCGCTTCATGACGAAGGGCTTGAAGAGCTCCAGCGCCATGGTCTTGGGCAGACCGCACTGGTGCAGCAGCAGCTTGGGGTCGGTAACGATTACCGAACGGCCGGAGTAGTCGACACGCTTGCCCAGCAGGTTCTGACGGAAACGACCCTGCTTGCCCTTGAGGGCCTCGGCGAGCGACTTGAGCGGGCGACCGCCACGGCCAGAGACCGGGCGACCACGACGGCCGTTGTCGAACAGGGCGTCCACGGACTCCTGGAGCATGCGCTTCTCGTTATTCACGATGATCGCAGGGGCGTCCAGGTCGAGCAGGCGCTTGAGTCGGTTGTTACGGTTGATCACGCGACGGTACAGGTCGTTGAGGTCGGACGCGGCGAAACGGCCACCGTCAAGCTGGACCATCGGGCGCAAATCGGGCGGAATGACCGGAATGACGTCCAGGATCATGTTCGCGGGGCTGTTGCCGCCCTTCAGGAAGGCGTCAACGACCTCGAGGCGCTTAACGGCCTTCTCGCGCTTCTGCTTCTGGGAGTCCTCGTCGGCGATGATGGCCTTGAGCTTCTCGGCCTCGGAGGGGAGGTCGATGGCAGCGAGCAGGTCGCGGACGGCCTCGGCACCCATGCCACCCTTGAAGTACATGGAGTAGTAGCGGGTCATCTCGCGGAACAGCGGCTCATCGGAAATGAGGTCGCGCTCGGTGAGCTTCATGAAGGCGTTGAAGGCGTCCGTGCGGAGCTGCTTCTCGTCCTTGCACTCTTCCTCGATGTCGACGATGCCGGAGGCGATCTCCTCGGGGGTCAGCGGCTCCTCGTCGGAGAACTCGTCAAAGTTCTCGGGGTCGCCCTGCTCCTTGAGGGACTCGATCTGGCGGGCGCACTCGGCATCGATCTCTTCCAGATCGGCGGCGAGCTCCTCGCGCAGGTCGTCGGCGTCGGCCTCGCGAGCCTCGTAGTCGACCTCGGTGATGATGTAGCTGGCAAAGTACAGAACCTTCTCGAGGTCCTTGGACTTGATGTCGAGCATACGGCTCATCGGGAAGCTCGTGGGGCTCTTGAAGTACCAGATGTGGGACACGGGAGCGGCGAGCTCGATGTGGCCCATGCGGTCGCGACGCACCTTGGCCGAGGTGACCTCGACGCCGCAGCGCTCGCAAACGATGCCCTTAAAGCGGATGCCCTTGTACTTGCCGCAGGAGCACTCCCAGTCCTTGGCGGGACCGAAAATCTTCTCGCAGAACAGGCCGTCCTTCTCGGGCTTGAGGGTACGGTAATTGATGGTCTCCGGCTTCTTGACCTCACCGTGCGACCAGGAACGGATCTGGTCGGCGGAGGCAAGGGAGATCTTTACCGAGTCAAAATCAGTAGCTTCGAAATCTGCCACAGTCAACTACTCCTTATCAGTGGTCGTGGCGGCGACAGCCTCGGGTGCCTCGGCGGTCTCGGCATCCTGGGCCTCGACGTCGGCGTCAACGCCGGCGAGCGCAGCCAGGTCGTCGAGAGCAGAGGTCTCCTCGGCGGTCACAGGGGCGGAGGCGTCCTCGTCGGCATCGTGCATGGGCTCGATGTCCAGTGCGAGGGAGCGAATCTCCTTGACGAGAACCTTGAAGGACTCGGGGATACCCGGAACCGGGACGTTCTCGCCCTTGACGATAGACTCGTAGGTCTTGACGCGGCCCACGGTATCGTCGGACTTGACGGTCAGGATCTCCTGCAGGACGTTGGAAGCACCGTAAGCGTACAGTGCCCAAACTTCCATCTCGCCGAAGCGCTGGCCGCCGAACTGAGCCTTGCCGCCCAGAGGCTGCTGGGTAACCAGGCTGTAAGGGCCGGTCGAACGGGCGTGGATCTTGTCGTCGACCATGTGGCCGAGCTTGAGGATGTAGGACGTACCCACGGTAATGGGCTCGCGGAACTCCTCGCCGGTGCGGCCGTCGAACAGGCGGGTCTTGCCGCGCTCGTCAAGCTGGGTGACGAACTCGGGGCGCATGTGATCGCCAAAGGCAGCGGTGGCCTTGTTGAGCATGTTCTTGTTGGCACGACGGATGACCTCGGCGATCTCGTCCTCCTTGGCGCCGTCGAAGACGGGCGTCGCGGTGAAGAACGGACCGGGGACGTACTTGTCGGAGTCGGCCTGCTCGGTATCCCAACCGCAGGCAGCAGCCCAGCCAAGGTGGCACTCGAGCAGCTGGCCGACGTTCATACGCGAAGGAACGCCCAGCGGGTTGAGGATAACGTCGATCGGGGTACCGTCAGCCATGTAGGGCATGTCCTCGACCGGCAGAACGTTACAGATAACACCCTTGTTGCCGTGGCGACCGGCGATCTTATCGCCCTGCTGGATCTTACGACGCTGGGCGACGTAGACGCGCACCTGCTCGTTGACGCCGGGGGCCAGGTCGTCGCCGTTCTCGCGGCTAAAGCGGACGACATCGATGACGCGGCCGTAAGCGCCGTGAGGCATCTTAAGGGAGGTGTCGCGGACGTCGTGGGCCTTGGCACCGAAGATGGCACGCAGCAGGCGCTCCTCGGCGGTCAGAGCGCTCTCGCCCTTAGGCGTGACCTTGCCGACCAGGATGTCGCCAGGGCCGACCTCGGCGCCGATGCGGATGATGCCGTCCTCGTCGAGGTTGGCAAGCATGTCCTCGGAGAGGTTCGGGATCTCGCGGGTGATCTCCTCGGGGCCGAGCTTGGTGTCGCGGGCGTCGATCTCGTGACGGGTGATGTTGATGGTCGTCAGCAGGTCCTCGGCCACCAGGCGCTCGGACACGACGATACCGTCCTCGTAGTTAAAGCCTTCCCACGGCATGTAGGCCACGGTGAGGTTCTGACCCAGTGCGAGCTCGCCGTGATCGGTCGAAGGACCGTCGGCCAGAGGCTCGCCCTGCTCAACGGTGTCACCGACGCGAACGAGCGGACGGTGGTTGATGCAGGTGGACTGGTTGGAGCGCTGATACTTGGCCAGATGATACTCATCCATGCCACCGGCATGCTTGACGATGATCTTGGCGGCGTCGGCAAAGATGACCTCGCCGGCGTTCTTGGCCAGGGTGACCTCGCCGGAGTCCAGAGCGGCGCGACGCTCCATGCCGGTACCGACATAGGGAGCGGCGGGGTGAACCAGCGGCACGGCCTGACGCTGCATGTTAGCGCCCATCAGCGTACGCTTGGCGTCGTCGTGCTCCAGGAACGGAATCAGCGTGGCTGCGACGGAGAGCATCTGACGCGGGGAGACGTCCATGTAGTCGACGTCCTCGACGGGCACGTCGGCGGGAGCGCCGAAGGAGCCGTCGAAGTCGCGGGTACGGGCGATCACGGTGTGCGGACGGACGATCTTGCCCTCGGCATCGGTCGTGATGAACTCGTTGGTCTTGGGATCGAGCGGCGTGTTGGCCGGCGCGATGACGTGCTTCTCTTCCTCGTCGGCGGTCATCCAGTCGATCTGGTCGGTGGCAACGCCGTTCTCGACGCGACGGAACGGGGCCTCGATGAAGCCGTACTCGTTGACGCGGGCGTAGAGGGCGAGCGAGCCGATCAGGCCGATGTTGGGGCCTTCGGGGGTTTCGATCGGGCACATACGGCTGTAGTGCGAGTTGTGGACGTCGCGGACGGCCGTCGGCACGTTGGTGCGGCGGCTGGAGCCGGACTTGTGGCCGGCAAGACCGCCAGGGCCGAGTGCGGACAGACGGCGCTTGTGGGTCAGACCGGTCAGGGGGTTCGCCTGGTCCATGAACTGCGAGAGCTGCGAGGAACCGAAGAACTCCTTGATGGAGGCCACGATCGGGCGGATGTTGATGAGCGACTGCGGGGTGATCTCGTCGATGTCCTGGGAGCTCATGCGCTCACGGACGACGCGCTCCATACGGCTCATGCCGATACGGAACTGGTTGGCGACGAGCTCGCCGACGGTACGGATGCGGCGGTTGCCGAAGTGGTCGATGTCGTCGACCTTGAAGCCCTGCTCGCCGGCAGCGAGGGACAGCAGGTAGCGCAGCGTTGCGACGATATCCTCGTCGGTGAGCACCGTGACCTCTTCCTCGGTGGTGAGGTTGAGCTTCTTGTTGACCTTGTAACGACCGACGCGGGCCAGATCGTAGCGCTGCGGGTTGAAGAGCAGGCCCTCGAGCAGGCTGCGGGAAGCGTCCACGGTGGGGGGCTCGCCCGGGCGCAGGCGACGGTAGATCTCGATGAGGGCGTCCTCGCGAGTGAGGGCGGTGTCGCGCTCCAGGGTGCGCTTGATCACATCGGAGTTGCCGAGCAGCTCGATAATGTCGTCGTTGGTGACGGCGATGCCAAGGGCGCGCAGGAACATCGTGGCGCTCTGCTTGCGCTTACGGTCGATGGAGACCATGAGCTGGTCGCGCTTGTCGACCTCAAACTCAAGCCAGGCACCGCGGGACGGGATGATCTGGGCCTTGTAGATCTGCTTGCCCGAATCCATCTCGGAGCTGTAGTACACGCCCGGGGAACGGACGAGCTGCGAGACGACGATACGCTCGGTACCGTTGATGATGAAGGTGCCCTGATCGGTCATCATGGGGAAGTCGCCCATAAAGACGAGCTGCTCCTTGATCTCGCCGGTCTCCTTGTTGGTGAGACGGACGTCGGTCAGAAGCGGGGCCTGATAGGTCATGTCCTTCTCGCGGCACTCCTCGACGGTGTGCGCGGGGTCGCCGAACTGATGCTCGCCGAAGGTAACCTCGAGAACATGGTTCTGGCTCTGGATGGGGCTGGATTCCTTGAACGCCTCACGAAGGCCCTCGTCCTTAAAACGCTCAAAGGATTCCCTTTGAACAGAGATAAGGTTGGGGAGCTCCATGGCCTCCGGGATTTTCCCGAAGCTGACGCGCTTGCGCTCAGTGGCAGTGTATGCGTAGGTCACCAGGTTTTTCCTCCTTCACGGAAATGCTCGGTGGGTTGGCGAGGCATAGCTTCGCCAGTTATCGCAACCTAATAGTTTATCAGGTACCGACCGTTGGGCAAGAAAAGCCTTGACGCGATTGAGTTTTTGGAGTAGCAAAGTTTTTCGACAGAAAACACGCAGGTAGATGTATGTGTATCGAACATCTGTTCATATATTTTCTGTGAACAGAGAGCCGGCAATCGCAGCTCTTATAAAAAACGGGCGCGAACCGAGGTCCGCGCCCGTAAATGTCGATGCCCGAAGGCTTACTTGCGCATCAATCCGCCGCGCTCGTCGATGGCATCCCAGAAGGCATCGGCAAAGCGGGGGTCGCTTGCGGCCATGAGGGCGTTGGTGGCCATCCAGCCAGAGGGAGTGCCGGTGTCGTAGCCCGACAGCGGGTCAATGACGACGGCATACATGGCCTCGCGGTCGAGCGAACGGGCCATGGCGTCGGTGAGCTGGATCTCGCCGCCCTTGCCGGCCTGCTGATCTGCCAGCAGGTCCATGACCAGCGGGCTCAGCAGGTAGCGACCGACGATGTACAGATTGGACGGAGCCGCCTCGGGAGCGGGCTTCTCGACCAGACCGCCGATGCGCCAGACAGCGCCCGGCTCTGCATCGGCAACGTCCTCGGCACCCTCGAGCGAACCGACGCGCTCACCGGCGATAACGCCGTAGCGGCTGACTTCCTCGGGCGAGCAAGCAGCGACGGCGATAACCGAAGCGCCACCGTGCTCCTTGGAAACGGCGAGCATCTTGTCGCAGATGTCGCGGTTAGGCACAACGTAGTCGCCCAGAAGAACCAGGAAGTTCTCCCCTGCCACGGCGTCGGCAGCAGAGCGAATAGCATGGCCGAGGCCCTTGGGCTCGTACTGATAGCGGAAGTCGACCGGCATACCGCCAGCGTGGGCGACGGCATCGGCATAGGCGTTCTTGCCGCGCTCGCGCAGCAGGTTCTCGAGCGAGCGATCGGGCTGGAAGTAGTTCAGTAGCTCGGGCTTACCGGGAGAAGTAACGATGATGGCGTCGTCGACTTCCTCGGGGTCGAGCGCCTCCTCGACGACGTACTGAATGACGGGCTTGTCGAGCACCGGCAGCATCTCTTTGGGCGTGCACTTGGTGCCAGGCAGAAAACGCGTGCCAAGACCGGCGGCGGGGATGATTGCCTTCATGTTATTCAAAGATCCTTTCGCAGGCGCAAAAGCGCCCCATGCGTGCGGCACACAGCCGCAGACCAAATTGCGATACCTAAGCATCTTACCGCTGGAACTATATGTCGCTACAAGGCAGAGACAATTCTTCAGCAGGTCAACGCAAATTATTGCTCGAATGGTGCAATTTTATTGCCCAACGGCAGGGTGCCCGATACGACGCAAATCACAGAACATGGCAGTTTGAGCTACCGATGTCGAGGGACCGAAAAACAAAAAAGACGGGGCTCGCAATGCGAACCCCGTCTGCAAAGAAATCTGGCGAGAAAGCCTGATTACTTGAGGGTGACAGCAGCGCCAGCAGCCTCGAGCTTCTCCTTGGCAGCCTCGGCGTCCTCCTTCTTGGCACCCTCGAGAACAGCCTTGGGAGCGCCCTCGACGACCTCCTTGGCCTCCTTCAGGCCAAGGTTGGTGAGCTCACGGACGGCCTTGATGACCTGGATCTTGTTGTCGCCGAAGCCCTCGAGCACGACGTCAAACTCGGTCTTCTCCTCGGCCTCAGCAGCGCCAGCAGCGGGAGCGGCGACAACAGCGGCAGGAGCAGCGGCGGAAACGCCGAAGGTGTCCTCGATAGCCTTGACGAGCTCGGAAGCCTCGAGAAGGGTCATTTCCTTAAGAGCATCGATGATCTCATCCAGAGGAAACGCCGTTGACGCAGACAGCGATGTCGCGAGCGAAACCGGAGATGAGACCGGCGATCTGGCCGAGAAGCTGATCCTTGGTGGGCAGCTCGGCGATAGCCTTAACATCATCAGCGGAAACGGCCTTGCCGTCGGAGATACCGCCCTTGATCTCAAGGACGCCCTTGGACTTAGCGGAGAAGTCCTTAAGGGCCTTAGCGGCCTCGACCGGCTCGGACTCGTAGAACACATAAGCGACGGGGCCGGCGAGGATCTCGTCGAGCTCGGGCTGCTCCTGGTTCTTGAGAGCGATCTTGACCAGGTTGTTCTTGTAGACCTTCATCTCGGCGCCGCACTCGCGAAGCTGATGACGCAGCTCCTGAGCCTGCTTAACCGTCAGACCGTTGTAGTTGACGACGAACAGACCGGCGTTCTCGGCGATACGGGACTCGATCTCTGCAACCTTGTCGATTTTGTACTGCTGGGGCATGAATTACACCTCCTCGAATTCTTTCCGGGCACGGTCCGCCACAAGGACGTGACGGGGGCATGTCCAAAAAGAAAGCCCCCGCGCTGCATGAGCGACGGGGGCGAGAAGACATATCTACTCGACCACCTCGGCTGGCGGGAAGTCCCATTAAGCTCGCGGGTAAGACCCGTTTGCACCGGCTGTCTCTGGCAGCGGATTCGTGCGTGAACCGAAAGTATTATGGCGGGGACCCCGGCGTCGGTCAACGGAAAACCGGGCTGCACACAATTCCACCATCCGGCCGCGCCGCCGAAGGCCGGGCGCAAGGTTTTCGCTCGGTCAGGTCCTGGGCTCGCTCGGAAAGCACATTAAGTGCTTTCCGGCTCGTGCGGAATCTACGAAAACCTTGCGCCCGGCCTTCGGCGGCTCGGCCTGCGGTGACTTTGGGGCAGCCCGGGTTTTCGTTGGCTGACGCCCCCACTCATAGTGCTTGGGTCGGTGGGCTGATGTGTTGCGTCCCGTTGGACTATAAGGTTGAAATGAAGGTGGACAGGCGATTTAGGCCTTCGTCCAGATCTTTGTCGGAGACGCAGTAGCTGAGGCGGATGTGGCCTTCGGTGCCGAAACAGTCGCCCGGAACTAGGGCTACGTTGGCTTCTTTGATGGCTTTGATGCAGAAGGCTTCGCTTGTTAGGCCGTACTGTTTGATGCTGGGGAAGGCGTAGAAGGCTCCCGCAGGTTCTACGACGTCGAGGCCCATAGCGTTTAAGGCTGCGAGCACGCGTTCGCGGCGGGCTCGGTAGACATTGAGCATGGGGGTTGGGTCGACGGTCAGGGCTCGGGCTGCGGCGCCCATCTCAAAGGAGACGGCGCTCGATACTAAGTATGGGTGGGCTTTTGCGATCTCGGCGATGACGGGGACTGCCGCTGCGAGCCAGCCCAAGCGCCAGCCGGTCATGGCCCAGGGCTTGGAGAAGCTCTCGATAACGACCGTCTGCTCGCGCAGCTCCGGGTGGCGCTGGGCAAATCGCTCGTAGCCGTCCACGTAGACCAGGCGGTTATATACGTCGTCGCAGACCACGTAGATGCCCGCCTGCTCCGCTACGCGCGCCACGGCGTCGAGCGATGCCGCGTTGAGGATGCAGCCCGTAGGATTGTTGGGCGTGCAGATGACGATGGCCTTGGTCGCCGGCGTTACGCAGGCACGAAGTGCGCCCTCGTCAATCTGGAATTGCGCAGGCTCCGTATCCAAAAAGACCGCTTTGGCGTGGTTGGCCACGACGATGTTCTCGTATAGGCCAAAGGCCGGCGTGGGGATGATGACCTCGTCGCCGGGGTTGAGCATAGCCATGAATGCTGCCGACAGGGCCTCGGTCGCGCCGTCGGTCAGGATGACCTCGTCGGCCGAAAACGCCAGGCCCGCGTTCCCCATGTAGGCAGACAGCGCCTCGCGCAGGGCGGGGCGACCGTTGTTGGGCGGATAGTGCGTGTCGCCGCGGCCCAGCGCGGCGGTCACCTCGGCGCTAATCACATCGGGCGTGGGAAAATCGGGCTCGCCAAGCGCAAGCGCGATGCACCCTGGGTGCTGGGCAGCGAGCGCGTTAATCCGACGGATGCCGGAGGGCTTAAGCGTGGCAAGCGAGGTATTCATGGGCAGACGCATGGCATTCCTTTCGTAAGGGTTGCACTAGGATAGCGCGGCGGGGCGCCGTCAGACGGTGTAACCTAAACGGAAACCAACCGGAAAGGAGGCGGCATGGAGACGATCGCGCGCGGCGATGTACCAAAAACGTTGCAGACCATTGCGTATATCAGCATTCCCAATAGCGCCGATCTTGAGTTTTTGCTCTGGGACCTGCAGGATGCCATCGCGGCCTATGCCCGGCTTTCCGGCACCGCGCTCCCCCGCCCGGTCGATTTGGAGGCGGATGATGCCGGTGCAGTCGATGGCATCGTGCTGGCCATTGAAGATATGGCTGACGATGAGACGTTGACAGCTATCGAGCAGGCGCTTGAACGCTTTGGCGGTACGGGAACGCGCGTCTATGCCGCGATTCGAGCCGCACAAGAGGGCGCTAAGCAGGCGCGCGGGACCGCCGTTCGTCTGCACAAGGCATGTGAGCGCCATGACCAATTGTGGTGTGGCGGCGTTGTCGTCTGTGCCGGCAGCGGTATTGCGGCGCTTCGTCGCTCCCCGCGCATGGGACTCTTGCGGCGACCGTTTTCGGAGGCCATGGACAAGCTCGTGGGCGCCGTTCGTATGGGGTGTTCCGTCGAACACGCGCAGAAGCTCAGTGGCGCCGCAACGGGCGGCGTCGACACCGACGGCATGGTGCGCGCCACGCCTGCACTGCCCACACCGATCTGGCACGCCGTTATGAGGCATCTTGCCGAGCACTCAAACTGCTAAATCGAAAAAGCCTGCCAATCAGCGGCGCCGCTCCAACGCTCGACAAGGCGTTCCAGACGCCACGCCGCATTGGCGGGACTTGTCGACGGCAGAACGATGGCCGGCAGCCCGGTGCGCTCTTGTAGATAGCGCTTGTAGAGCCGGCCAGCTGTACCACCGTTGCATATCACCTGCTCAATGGGAGCTGCGCCGGTAATGCGCTCGATATGTGCCGGCACAACGTTGCGGATGCTGGCGTCGCTCGAGCCCTTAATGTCGCAGCTCTCGACCACATCCCACAGGGCCACGCCGCCGTTCAGCAGCATGGCCCGCTTGGCGGCAATGGAGGCATCGAGCGTCGCGGGCTCACCGCTTGCCAAAGGATCGCCCTCGTTGGGCGGCACAGGCATACCGAGGCACGTGGCCATCACACGCCAAAAGCGATTCTGAGGGTTGCCGTAATAAAAGGCATTGGCGCGCGAAAGCACCGAGGGAAACGACCCGAGCACCAAAACGCGCGAGTGCTCGTCAAACACGGGCTCAAACCCATGCTCAATATGTTGATAGCCCTCGTCCGGCGCTGTCATGATCTAGGCCCTCAACAGATAGCGCACCTCGTAGGGTGCAAGCTCGAGAGTACCCGTCAGCTCGACCGTGGGCGCATCGTCGGCAAGCAAATCGACAAAGGAGCTGTTGAGCTCGCCGGCGCCAAAGGTGTAAGGCTCGTCCACGGCGTTCACCGCCACGAGCACCGCCGCGTCGTCGCAGGCGCGCTCGAACAGCAGCTGCTTGTTCTGGATCACCACGTTGCGATAGGCACCGTAGTTGAGAGCACGGGCAGCCGCGTCGTCGGCCGAACGAAGGTGTGCGAGCTGCGTGATGAACGCCGTCAGCTCGTTGGGCGCAGGCTCATCGAGCGCAGGTCGCAGAGCCCAGTCACCATCGGGGCCGCCCTTTTCGCCAGGAATCCCCCACTCGCTGCCATAGTAGACGCACGGAATGCCCGGCATACCAAAGAGCATGCCGTAGGCGGGACGCAGGCAGGATTTGTCGGTGAGGATACTTGCCAGGCGCGGCACATCGTGGTTGTCGACAAACGAAAGCAGATGTTTGCCGCGGTAGATGCACCAAGGGTCGCCGCCAAACTGACGGTGCAGCGAATGGGCGATCTCGAACATGTTGACCGAGTTAAAGCTGGAATACAGGCCCTTGTAGCACTCGTAATTAGTGCACGAGTCGAGCATCTCGTCGTTGACGATCTGATTGTAGTCGCCGTGGAGCGTCTCGCCGATGAGCACAAAGCCGGGCTTGAGCTCACGGGTAAAGGAGTGTAGGCGGCGCATAAAGTCGCGGTCGAGCATGTAGGCGACGTCCAGGCGCAGGCCGTCGACGCCAAAGACGTCGGCCCAACGGCGCACAGACTCGAGCAGGTAATCGACCACAGCGGGATTTTGCAGGTTGAGCTTCACAAGCTCAAAATGACCCTCCCAGCCCTCGTACCAAAAGCCGTCGCCATAGCAGGAGTCGCCGTCAAAACTGATGTGAAACCAATCCTTGTACGGCGAATCCCACTTGCGCTCCTGCACATCGCGGAAGGCCCAAAAGCCGCGACCGACGTGGTTGAAGACGGCATCGAGCACCACGCGGATGCCATGGGCGTGCAGCGTGTCGCATACGGCGGCAAAGTCGGCATCCCCGCCCAGGCGACGGTCTATATGGCGCAGGCTGCGCGTGTCGTAGCCGTGACTATCGGACTCGAGCGGCGGGTTGATGAGCACAGCGCCAACGCCGAGTTTTTGCAGGCAGTCGGCCCATTGGGCAATCTTCATGATAGGAGCATCGGGGTTGGGTTCGACATCGGCGGCCTGGGCGAGCTCATCCTCGGCAACGGGGGCGGCGTTTTCGCGCGGAGCTCCGCAAAAGCCCAGCGGATAGATCTGATAGAACGTCGTCTCGTATGCCCACATAGCAACCTCCCGGTAAGCTCAACACAACGACATCCATTGTATGCCCAGCTTGTATCCCCTCCCCCAAAATAAGTTGCGGTGGAATAGTTCCTGCTTGGGCCTTCAGAGGCCTTAAACAGGAACTATTCCACCGCAACTGATGAGGGGACGTGGTTAGGCGACAGGCTTTGCGCGACGAATGGCTGGGAACATCACCGTGATGGCGAGGATAACGCCCACGACGGCAATCGCCCCGCCCACAAAGCCGATCCAGGCGATACCGGGACCCGAAACCACGGCTCCGCCGATCGCGGTACCCGTGCCGATACCGAGGTTGAACAGGCCCGAGAAGATCGACATGGCGACGGCCGACGAATCTGCCGGCGTGTGCTTGATGAGCTCGGCCTGAAACGCCACGTTAAAGGCCGTGGCGCAGCAACCCCACAGTGCGCACACAGCGAGAACCGCAGCGAGTGACGATGCGGCCGGACCCATGAGCAGCAGAGCCACCGGCACGCCGGAGAGCGTGATAGCCAAGAACGGGAAGCGATGCCCATCGAACAGGCGGCCAAACAGCCAGCTTCCGAGCAAACCAGAGCAGCCAAACGCCGTCAACGTCATGGTAATGGCGCCCGCATCGACGTGCGCGACCTGCGCCAGGAAGGGCTCGATATAGCTGTAGCTTGCGTAATAGCCGGTCGCCATGAAGACCGTGACTGCGTAGAGCGCGATGAGGAACGGGTTCTTGAGCAGCTCGGGCAGCTGCTTGAGCGTAAAACGCTCGCCCGCTGGCATGGCAGGGAACACCGTGGCCTGGTAGACGACCGCGACAGCAGACAGCGCTCCGACCACGGCAAACGTCATGCGCCAGCCCACGGCCAAGCCAATGGCGCGACCGAGCGGCAGGCCAAAGATCTGTGCGATGGAAGAGCCCGTGGCGATCATGCTGATAGCGAGCGCCCCGTGGCGTGTGTCAACCAGGCGCGACGCCATGATCGAGGCGACCGACCAGAACACGGCGTGCGCGCAGGCAACCACCAGGCGCGCGCAGACTAAGATGGGATAGGTCGGTGCCAAGGCGGACAGGAACTGGCCCAGCGAGAACACGGCGAGCACGCCCAGCAGCATCCGCTTGAACTCGAAACGCGAAGCGAACACCATGAGCGGCAACGACAGCAGCATGACGCCCCAGGCATAGACCGAGATCATGATGCCCGCCTGGGCCTCGGTGAGCGAGAACGACGCGGCGATATCAGTCAAAAGGCCGATGGGCATAAACTCCGACGTGTTGAACACGAACGCACAGCAGGTGAGCCCGACGAGCGGGAGCCACTGCCTGAGCGTGATGCCGTCTTGCCTTGCCTGACTCATATATAACGTCTCCAATCATTTTGAGCGGAGGCGATTATATAGCAACGGCCCCGCATCCGTCAGCAACAGATGCGGGGCCGAAAACAATTCGATACACAGAGGTTGCGCCGTCAATTCATAACTAAGCCAACCCCAGCAACATGCCCGCCGAATGCACGACAAACGCCACGACCCAGGCGACCGTCACCTGAAACGCGAATACGGCCACGGCATAGCGTGCGCCCAACTCGCTCTTGACGGCGCCGATGGACGCCACGCAAGGCGGGTACAGCAGCGTAAAGACCAGGAACACGTAGGCGGTAAACGGCGAAAACATGGCTGACAGTGCCGCGGGCGACGTTGCGCCCAAAAGCACCGTGAGCGTCGAGATGACGCTCTCCTTGGCAATGAGCCCCGTGACGAGCGCCGTCGAGGCGCGCCAGTCGCCAAAGCCGAGCGGGGCCAACACCGGCGCGATGATGCTACCCAGACCGGCAAGCAGGCTTTGCGACTGGTCGGCGACCACGTTAAAGCGGATGTCGAACGTCTGAAGGAACCAGATGACCACGGTCGCGGCAAAGATAATGGTAAAGGCCTTGGTGATGAAGTCCTTGGCCTTATCCCATGCCAGCATCACCGTCGTCTTGACGCTCGGCAGGCGGTAATTGGGGAGCTCCATGATAAACGGCACCGGGTCGCCCTTAAATGCCGTGCGGTTGAGCACCAAAGCCGCGACGCAGCCGACCACGATACCGATCAGATAGAGCGAGACCATGGCGGGAACCGTCGCCTGCGGGAAAAACGCCCCGCACAGCAAGCCGTAAACCGGCAGCTTGGCTGAGCAGCTCATAAACGGCGTGAGCATGACCGTCATCTTGCGGTCGTGCTCGGATGGGAGCGTACGGGTCGACATGATAGCCGGCACGGTGCAGCCAAACCCGACGAGCATGGGTACAAAGCTGCGGCCCGACAGGCCAAAACGACGCAGCACCTTATCCATGACAAAGGCGACGCGCGCCATGTAGCCCGAGTCTTCCAGAATGGAGAGGAACAAGAAGAGCACGACGATAATCGGCAGGAAGGTCAGCACACTGCCCACGCCCGTAAGCACGCCGTCGACAGCCAGCGAGCGCACCACGTCGTTGGTGCCGAACGCCTTGAGGCCCGCATCGGCCGAGGCGATGATAGCAGCGATACCGTCCTCCATGAGTCCCTGCAACGCCGCGCCGATCACGCCAAACGTCAGCCAAAAGACGAGGCCCATGATCACCAGGAACGCCGGAATGGCCGTGTAGCGACCCGTCAGGATGCGGTCGATCTTGACGGAGCGCACGTGCTCGCGGCTTTCGTGCGGTTTGACGACACAGCGCCCGCACACGTCGCCGATAAAGCTAAAGCGCATATCGGCCAGCGCGGACAGGCGGTCGGTGCCGGCCTCGCCCTCCATCTGGGTAATGATGTGCTCGATAGCGTCGAGCTCGTTGCGATCCAGGTGAAGCGCCTCGGTCACCAGCTCGTCGCCCTCAACCAGCTTGGTCGCCGCAAAGCGCACCGGGATGTGCGCCGTCACGGCATGGTCCTCGATCAGGTTGGCAATGCCGTGGATGCAGCGATGCAGTGCGCCGCCGTCCGATCCATCGGGCGCACAGAAGTCCAGGCGACCGGGGCGCTCGCGGAACCGCGCCACGTGCAAGGCATGATCCACCAGCTCGCCGATACCCTCGTTGCGGGCAGCGCTAATGGGAACAACAGGCACGCCCAACAGGCTCTCGAGCAGATTGACGTCCACGGCGCCGCCGTTGGCCGTCACCTCGTCCATCATGTTGAGCGCGATGACCATGGGGCGGTCGAGCTCCATAAGCTGCAGCGTCAGGTACAGGTTACGTTCGATGTTGGTGGCGTCGATGATGTCGATGATGGCGTCGGGGTTTTCGTCCAAGATGAATTGGCGGCTGACGATCTCTTCGCCCGTGTACGGCGACAGGGAGTAAATGCCGGGCAGATCGGTAACGCTTGCCTCGGGATGGTTACGGATGGTGCCGTCCTTGCGGTCGACCGTCACGCCAGGAAAGTTACCGACGTGCTGGTTGGAGCCCGTAAGCTGGTTGAACAGCGTGGTCTTACCGCAGTTTTGGTTGCCGGCGAGGGCAAAATGCAGCGGTGCGCCCTCGGGCACGGCCGTTTTTGCCGCACGGGGCGAATACATCCCCTCGCCGAGTGCCGGATGCTCCGTCGTTCCGATTGCGGCGTTGGCGCGCGGACCGGTATCGGTGTCGTGCACATCCACGAGCTCAATGCGTGCGGCATCATCCTTGCGCAGCGTCAACTCGTAGCCACGCAGGCGAATCTCGAGCGGGTCGCCCATGGGGGCGTACTTCATCATGGTGACTTCGGTGCCCGGCGTTAGGCCCATGTCCAAAATATGCTGTCGGAGTGCCTGGTCGTCCGATGCCACCGATGCGACAACGGCGTCCTTTCCAATCTCGAGCGTATCGAGCTTCACGTCCGTGTTCCTCCCCCGGCGCCCACAGGGCGTTGCATTTATGTTCACCTTGGCTAACCGTTTGCCACGGCTAACCAATTTAACCATGCATGATAGCGCGAACACACAACGATGTTCAATCAGCAAATTGGCGCAATGGGGACAGGCAGGAGAGTTCAGGGCCATAGTTTCCCGATGAGGCCTCTCGGGGAAACTACATCCCAGAATTCCGGCTCGAAACGGGATATGGTTTCCCAAACAGGCCTCTTACGGAAAATGCATCCCGGAATCCCCGCTCGAAACGGGACGCGCTTTCCCAGTCGAGGCCCTATGGGAAACTGCGTCCCACCTTGAAAGGCAAAACTGGGGCGCAGTTTCCGGACGGGGCATCAAAAACGAAGTTGCGGTGGAATAGTTCCTGGATGGGCTGGTTGATGCCCCAGATAGGAACTATTTCACCGCAAGTTATTGAAGAGCTTGGATGCCGGGACTCTTACAGATGGCGCTCGAGGAAGCGGAAGGCCAGGCGGATCCAGGGACGGACGGAAACCTGCTTGTCCTCGTTGTCGACCGCGGTGTTGGCGTTGCCGAGCGAAAGGCCATGACCACCCTGGTCGAAGACGTGCATCTCGCAAGCAACGCCCTCCTCCGCCACGCGTTGGGCAAACGGATAGACCTGCGCGATCGGCGCCGTCTTGTCGTCGGACACGCCCCACACAAAGGTCGGCGGCATCTGGCGCGAAACGTGCGTGGTGGGGCAGATGTCGGCCAAGTGCTCGTCGGTCGCCTCGCCGCCCGTCACCATCGACAGGTAGTCGTTGAGCAGATCGCGCCCCGTCTTGCCGCCCGTCTTTGGCACGCGCAGGTCAATGCGCGGATCGCGCGTCTGCATGTCGCGCACATAGGCAAAGTCGAGCAGCGGATAGCCCAGCACCACGGCATCGGGACGAATGTCGTCCGGACGCGCCCCTGCCAAGCCCGCGAAGGGACCAGTCTTCCATTGCGTTGCCAGCGAAGCGCAGATCATGCCGCCCGCCGAGAATCCCACGACGCACACGCGCTTAGGATCGACATGCCACTCGTCGGCGTTGGCGCGCACCGTGGCGACCATCTTGGCAAGATCTGCCTGGGGGTGCGGAAAGCTCACGTCACCCGTAGAACTCGTGACATAGTTGAGCACAAAGGCCTGGTAGCCGCGATCCAAAAATGCAAACGCCACCGGGTCCTGCTCGTGCGGAGCGATATGCGTAAACCCGCCTCCGCCGCAGATGATCACCGCGGGGCGGCGGCCATTCGGTTTATCGGGCAGCGGCTCGGCACCCAAATACGTAAACGTCGCCGGATAATCCTCGGTCGGCTCCTCGCCCCACAGCGCATGGTTCTCGACAATCATATGTGCTCCCTTCGCGCAAATTATGCGCCCTTGTTTTTCGCCTTCAAGCGTACCCCACTTGAACCCGTGGAGCAGAAACACTCCGGCAATAAGTTTCCCTCCAACTGATATATCACATAATCCCAGCTCAGAGGTATCGCTGGGCAGCGTAGAATAGGGGGCGTTGACCAAGCCGCGAAACACATGTGAAACGTTTCCGGCAAACCGAACGCGCGATATGCGCCTATTTAAGTTGGAGGCAACTATGGGTCTGCTCGATTCGCTTAAGTCCACCTTCACCTCGGCCGGCGAGGCGTCCGTTCCGCCCGCAGCAAGCTTCGCCACCCGCGAAGGCGTCATCTATGCCCCCGTCAACGGCGTGCTCGTCAACCTGGACGAGGTTCCCGACGAGACGATCGCCTCGGGCATGCTTGGCCAGGGCTATGGCATCGAGCCCATTACCGGCACCATCTATGCGCCCGCCAACGGCCGCATCGGCGCCACCACTGTCACCAACCACTCCATTGGCATGATCACCGAGGACGGTCTTCGCGTGTTCATCCATGTTGGCCTGGGCACCGTGGAAATGAACGGCAAGGGTTTTGCCCGCTTTGTCGAGATGGGCGATGTGGTCAAGGCAGGCCAGCCGCTCATCAGCTTCGACCGCGAGGCCATTAAGGCCGCTGGTCACGAGGACATCGTGACCGTCATCGTCTCCGAGCTCGATCGTCTTAAGAGCATCGACCATGTCGGCGAGTCTGGAACGCTTATCGGCGGCAACCCGCTCGTCAAGCTTGGCGACCCGCTGCTGGTTGCCAAGACCAAGTAGCCAGGCCCCACGCCACACAGCCAAAAGGCACCTCGTCAAGCGCCCGCGACCATTTGGCCGCGGGCGCTTTTCGTTTGAAAAACCATCCCGCCAATGCTTTATCTGTATAGCTCAAATGAGCCGAGCTGCTAGAATATCGAACTGTATGGATAACTATCATTCAACCGTTATGGGAGGATACGTGAACCGCACCAAAATCGCGCAGCTCTATGCCGATGCCGAGTCGCTCGGCGGCCAGACCGTCACCGTCGCCGGCTGGGTCAAGTCCGTCCGCGACATGAAGAACTTTGGCTTTGTTACGCTCAACGACGGCAGCTGCTTCCGCGACCTGCAGGTCGTCATGAACCGCGAGGCACTCGACAACTACGACGAGATCGCCCATCAAAACGTCTCGGCCGCACTCATTTGCACCGGCACCGTCAAACTGACCCCCGATGCACCCCAGCCTTTCGAGCTTTCTGCCACTTCCATCGAGGTCGAGGGCACGAGCGCCCCGGATTACCCGCTGCAGAAGAAGCGCGCAACCGTCGAGTTCCTGCGCACCCAGCAGCACCTGCGCCCGCGCACCAACCTGTTCCGCGCCGTGTTCCGCATCCGCTCTGTCGCGGCTGCCGCCATCCACCGCTTCTTCCAGGAGCAGGGTTTTGTCTACGTCAACACCCCCATCATCACCACGAGTGACTGCGAGGGCGCCGGCGAGATGTTCCGCGTGACCACGCTCGACCCCAAAAATCCGCCCCTCACCGAGTCCGGCGAGATCGACTGGAGCCAGGACTTCTTTGGCAAGCATGCGAGCCTCACCGTGTCCGGCCAGCTCAATGCCGAGAACTTTGCCATGGCCTTTGGCGACGTTTACACCTTTGGCCCCACCTTCCGTGCCGAGAACTCCAACACCACGCGCCACGCCGCCGAGTTTTGGATGATCGAACCCGAGATGGCCTTTGCCGACCTTAACGACTACATGGATAACGCCGAGGCCATGCTCAAGTATGTCCTTAAGGACGTCATGGCAACCTGCCCCGACGAGCTCAATATGCTCAACAAGTTTGTGGACAAGGGTCTGCTCGAGCGCCTAGACCATGTCGCCAACTCCGACTTTGCCCGCGTCACCTATACCGAGGCCGTCGAGATCCTGGAGCAGGCCGTCGCTGCTGGCCACCAGTTTGATTACCCCGTCAGCTGGGGCATCGACCTGCAGACCGAGCACGAGCGCTTCCTGACCGAAGAGCACTTTAAGCGACCGACTTTTGTGACCGACTACCCGGCCGAGATCAAGGCCTTCTACATGCGCATGAACGAGGACGGCAAGACCGTCGCCGCCGCCGACTGCCTGGTTCCCGGTATCGGCGAGATTATCGGCGGCTCCCAGCGCGAGGAGCGCCTAGATCTGCTCGAGGCCCGCATCAAGAACCTGGGCATGAATCCCGAGCAGTACAAGTACTACCTTGACCTGCGCCGCTACGGTTCCTGCAAGCACGCCGGCTACGGTCTGGGCTTCGAGCGCTTGGTCATGTATCTGACCGGCGTGGGCAACATCCGCGACGTCCTGCCGCACCCGCGCACCGTGGGCAACGCCGACTTCTAATCGTCGGACGCTAGCTCGCGTCGCCACACGCCAACGCTCATCGCACAAGCGTCTCTCGACATCGGTCGAGAGACGCTTTTTTCAACAGTATCCGTCAAGCTTTTGGCAAGTTTTTGGTCAGTTGAGCAGGGCTGTTGAAAACTCGACCCGCCGTTTGCCGACGACTACCGACCGCCCAGAGCGCCCTGCGCCCCTGGGAAAGCCCCGCGTCCTAGGCTCCATACCGTCGTCACCCAAAACGGAAAGGACGTGGGCACGATGACCGAAGCCGCTGTTGAAACCTACGACACCACGACGAGGGGCGCCGCCTCGATGGCAGCCTATCGCGCCGTTCGCATCCTGCAGCTCTTGAGCGAAAACACCGGCGAGGACAAGGCCATGCTTTCCGATGAGTTGATCCGGCGCCTCGCCCATCCCGACGACCCCGCCCGCATGCCCATCTCGGCGGCGCGGCGCAGCATCTACACCGCAATCTCCGCGCTTCGCCATGCCGGATACGAAATTGAGTACAAACGCGGCGTGGGCTACAAACTTCTTACCCGTCCGCTCACCGACGAAGAGATCATCCGGCTCCACGGTATGGTCATGCGCAACCGCTCCACGCCTATCGCTATCCGCAAGAGCATGGCGCAGCACTTAGTTGCCATGGCGAGTGCCGACGTTCGCGGCTACCTCGATACACCCGAACCCGTTCCGAGCGCAGGCAGCAAGGCTACCAAGTCAACACGCACGCCTATCAAGCGCATCGACACGTGCGAGCTCGTCGAGCAGGCCATCGACCACGGAACCACGGTGAGTTTTGATATTTCGAGCGTCACGACACGCGGCGAAACCGAAGCAGCACGGATGACACTCCGTCCCTTTGCCATCAGACAGCGCGATGGCATCTCTTATTTGCTGGGAACGGTCTACGACGCCCGAGGCACCGACGATACGCTGCGCACCGTCGAGATCGCCCGTATGAGAAACGTCAGCACGCGCCTGCTCGACGGCAAGAAGCTCTTCGCCGCCCTGGACGAGGACGACGCCTCCTCCGCCGCATAAGACCCTCCGCCGCCCATTCGACTACCCGTACCGCCCATCCGATTCTGTATTAAAAAACCCGCCAGGCTGTTGTAAAAATGGACATCAGCGCTACTATAGTTCCACTTGCACTTTGTCCCAGTGCAGTGTTTCCAGCCATTTTTATACTGGGGGTAATGATATGAAGGACATCACCATCAGCCGCAGGAGCCTTCTGGTCTCCGCCGGCCTGCTCGCGCTCGCCCCGCTCGCCGGATGCGGCGGCAACTCTGGTTCCGGCTCCGCTGCCGCCGGTTCCGACTACACCATCGGCGTTCTGCAGCTCACCGAGCACTCCGCGCTCGATGCCGCCAACGACGGCTTCGTCAATGCCATCAAGAAGAGCGGCCTTAAGGTCAAGATCGACCAGAAGAACGCCCAGAACGACCAGTCCACGTGTAAGTCCATTGCCGACAAGTTTGTGGGCGACAACGTCAACCTGATTTATGCCATCGCCACGCCCGCCGCGCAGGCTGCCGCCGGCGCCACGGCCGATATCCCCATCGTGGGCTGCGCCATCACCGACTACGCCGCCTCCGGCCTGGTCCAGGACAACGACAAGCCCGGCACCAACGTCACGGGCGCTTCCGACCTCACCCCGGTCGCCGAGCAGCTCGAGATGATGCAGAAGGTCCTGCCCGACGTTAAAAAGGTCGGCCTGCTCTACTGCACCGCCGAGTCCAACTCCGACGTCCAGATCAAGGCCGCCAAGAAGGAGCTCGACAAGCTGGGCCTCGAGTACACCGATTTCACCGTCTCGAGCTCCAACGAGATTCAGTCCGTCGTCGAGTCTGCCGTGGGCAAGGTCGACGCGCTGTACTCCCCCACCGACAACACCATCGCCGCGGGTGCCTCGCAGGTCGGCCAGATCTGCAAGGAAAACAAGCTTCCCTTCGTGACTGGCGAGGAGGGTATGTGCATGGCCGGCGGCCTGTTCACCCTCTCCATCAACTATGAGGACCTGGGCTACGCCGCGGGCGAGATGGCCGTTAAGATCCTGAAGGGCGAGGCCAAGCCCGAGGATATGCCGATCAAGCACCTCTCGAGCAAGGACCTGGTCGTCGTCAAGAACGACGAAATGGCCGAGGCCCTGGGCATCGACCTTTCCGCCCTGGACGCGTAATGCCATACGCGGCATGCGTCTAGAACCCGTGCTCGCGCTTTAGCCGCGTTATTCAATATCTGAGCCACAGGGGCGGGCGCTGTAGACCGGCGTCCGCCCTGCTTGTTTCAGGTAAAACAAAACGTCTGTCCGTAACTCTTCTATGCATTGTTACCGCTATTATGGTGAATCACGTGTCCACCCTATCCTAGGAGGTATGAAGCATGCTCATTGCATTGCAGGGCGCCGTTTCGCAGGGCGTCCTCTGGGGCATTATGGTGCTTGGCGTGTTTATCACGTTCCGCCTGCTCGACATCCCTGATATGACCTGCGACGGCAGCTTTGCCCTCGGCGGCTGCGTCTGCGCTGTGCTCATCGTCAATAACAACGTCGACCCGCTGTTCGCCGTGCTGGCCGGTATGTGCGCCGGCGCCATCGCGGGCGCCGTCACGGGCATTCTGACCACCGTCTTTGAGATTCCCGCGATCCTCGCCGGAATCCTCACCCAGATCAGCCTGTGGTCCATCAACCTGCGCATCATGGGCAAGTCCAATACGCCCATTCTTGCCAAGGGCACCGTGTTTTCGGCCGTCAGCAATATGACCGGCCTGCCGCAGTCCACCGTTGCCATCATCTTGGGCATCCTGCTCGCCGTGGCTATCGTTGCCATCCTGTATTGGTTCTTTGGCACCGAGATTGGCTCGGCGCTGCGCGCCACCGGCAACAACGAGTACATGATCCGCGCCCTGGGCGTCAACACCAACTCCACCAAGATGATCGCCCTCGTGCTCTCCAACGCCCTCATCGGCCTTTCGGGCGCGCTCATCTGCCAGAGCCAAAAGTATGCCGACATTGGTATGGGCACCGGTGCCATCGTTATCGGTCTTGCCGCCATTGTTATCGGTGAGGTGCTCGGCCGTCTGCTGCCCGGCGGCCTCACGCAGTTTAGCGTCCGTCTTGCCTCCGCCGTCTTTGGCTCCGTGGTGTACTTCCTTATCCGCGCCATCGTGCTGCAAATGGGCATGGACGCCAACGACATGAAACTGCTCTCCGCCGTGATCGTCGCCGTGGCCCTGTGCGTGCCCGTGGTTTGGGAGCGCTATAAGCTCCGCAGCTCCTACACGAAGGGGGATGAGGCAGATGCTTAAGCTCTCGCACGTCAAAAAGACCTTTAACAAGGGCACCGTCACCGAGAAGCGCGCGCTCACCGGCGTCGACCTCACCCTAAATGACGGCGACTTTGTAACCGTGATCGGCGGCAACGGCGCCGGCAAGTCCACGCTGCTCAACATGATCGCCGGCGTGTACCCGCTCGATTCGGGCGTTATTGAGCTCGACGGCACCGACATCTCGCGTCTGAGCGAGTCGCAGCGCGCCAAGTACCTGGGCCGCGTGTTCCAGGACCCCATGCGCGGCACCGCTGCTGACATGCAGATCGCCGAGAACCTGGCCCTCGCCAAGCGCCGTGGCCAGCGTCGCGGCCTTTCGTGGGGCGTCACCAAGGCCGAGAAGGACGAGTACGTTGAGCTGCTCAAGCGTCTGGACCTTGGTCTGGATACGCGCCTCAACGCTAAGGTCGGCCTGCTCTCGGGCGGCCAGCGCCAGGCACTCACCCTGCTGATGGCCACGCTCACCAAGCCGCGCCTGCTGCTGCTCGACGAGCACACGGCGGCCCTCGACCCCAAGACGGCATCAAAGGTGCTCAACCTGACCGAGGAGATCGTCGACGAGAACCACCTGACCACGCTCATGGTCACGCACAACATGAACGACGCCATCCGTCTGGGCAACCGTCTGATCATGATGCACGAAGGCCACGTGATCTACGACGTGGCGGGCGATGAGAAGAAGTCGCTCACCGTAGCCGACCTGCTGCAGAAATTCGAGGAGGTCTCGGGCGGCGAGCTCGCCAACGACCGCATGCTGCTAAGCTAACGACCTAGAAAACCACCACAAAGGGGACAGGCACCTTTGTGGTGGTTTTTGTTAAAGAGTAAGGAGACAGCCATGAAAAGACTCCCCCGCCTTGCGTTAGCTGCCGCGTTGTTTGCCGGCGCGCTCACAGGCATCCCAAGCCTCGCTTTCGCGGGGAACCTGCCCGCCGCTATTGACGGCGCCGTAACCGTCATGCACACCAACGACATCCACGGCAGCTACAAGTACGGCTACAACGCAAGCAAGGGCACGGGCACCATTGGCTTTGACGGGCTGGCGGTTCTCTATAGCGCTCAAAGCAACGCCCCCGACTTTCTGCTCGATGCAGGCGACACCTTCCACGGGCAGTCCTTTGCCACCATGAGCGAGGGCAAGAGCATCGCCGAACTCATGAACACCTTCTACGCAAACGGCTACGACGCAACCACACCGGGCAACCATGACTGGAGCTACGGCGCGGACAAGCTTCGCACGATGGCCGGCAATGGTGCCACCAGTACACCTTTCGCCATGCTCTGCGCGAATGCAACGTCCTCGAACGGCGTATGGAGCTCGAGCATCACCAAGACGCTCAATCGCACTTGGAAGGACGGCGAGGGCAGTCCCACGTTTAACTACAAGATTAAGGTCGGCGTCGTCGGAGCCATGGATGAGTCGCTGGGCTCCTCGCTACGCGCGGACCTGGTCGCGGGCACGTCGTTCTCGGGTGCGGCGGACGCCATCAATGCCGAGGCCAAGCGACTGCGCGAGGATGAGGGCTGCAACGTTATCGTCTGCATCGCGCACACGCTCGACGCCAAGACCTTTGCTGCAAAGCTCGTTGGGGTCGATGCACTGGTCGCGGGCCACGAGCACATCAACTTAGACGAAAACGTGACGGGGACCGACGGCAAGCCGGTCCGCGTCGTCGAGGCGGGCAGCGCCTTTACCGAGGTTGGTCTGCTTTCCATTCCCTATGAGTACGACACCAGGGGTACCGAAACCACCAACGACGACATGGTGACGGTCTCCGCAGGCGACAGCGACGAGAAGCTCTACACCGCCAAGGACGTCGACGACCTTTTGGCAGACCCTAACAACCAGAACATCCTTGACGAGGTTCGCAACAACAAAATCAAGCCACTCGACGATGCCTTTGAAAGCGAATCGAACAAGGTGCTCGGCACATCCTCCACCAACTATTTCTACGGCGAGGACGCCGCGGGTACGCATGGCTGGGAGATGGTGCGCACCACCGATCTGCGTCCCAGTAAAGCGGGCGACGCCACCAAAGCCCAGACCATCGGGCATGTTATCTGCGGCTCCTATCTTGCCCTGACGGGGGCAGACCTCGCCATCGAAAACGCGGGCGGCATCCGCGGCGGCATCGCGGCGGGCGATGTGACCGCCGGCAACGTCGTCGCCATCTCGCCCTATGGCAACACCGTGGAGACCTGGGGCATGACCGGCGCAAACTTCCTCGCAGCGCTTGAGCACTCACTGCAGATCAGCGACGATTGCAACGACAGCTACGAGCTTCAGCAAGCCTATGTGGCAGCCGGCCACACCGAGCAGGAGGCGCAAGACAAGTACAAGTGGCGCGATGACTCTGGCAGCGTTCTCTCCTTTGGCGGCATTAACGTGACGATTGATTGGACGCAGCCCGAAGGCAAGCGCATTGTGAGCGCCACGCTCACCAAGGATGGCAGCACGCTCGATCCCGCCAAGAACTACACCGTCGCCACCAACAACTACATCATTACCAACACGACCGACTTCCCCACCTTCGCAAACGCCACCAAGCACACCGAGTGGGGTACCTGCGAGTCAGCGCTAAGGGCGCTGATCGGGCAGAACGGCTGGGAGAGCAAGATGGCCGGGCTCGCCGGCACCATCGGCTTCGGCTCCGCAGCCGTGGACCCCACGCCCTCACCGGCCCCGACGCCTAAGCCCTCGTCTAAGACGGACACGGCGACCACGAAGGTCATCACCAAGAAGACGACCGGTAAGCTTGCCGCAACGGGAGACCGCACGCTGGCAGTAGTTGGCGCGTGCCTTATCGGCGGCATCATCGTCATCATGCTCGGCATTATCTGGAAGCGTCGACGCTAAGCTACACCGCCGGGCCTTACAGCCCCGCCGCGTAAACCTTATATCGAGCACAGAAGCCCGTCCGATGTGATCGGACGGGCTTCTTGGTGGGTATCATGGTTGGACGATCATTAGGAGGTTTTCCCTACATGGAATTGTTTGAGCCGATTCTTCATTTCTTTGAGCAACGGTGGGTCCACAACATCATCTGGGCCGTCATCTTGGCGATAGGCACCGCCGTCGCCGCCAAGGTCGTATCCAAGACCCTGAACCATCTGCTTAACCGAGACGATAACCCGCTTCCGGCATCGAGTATCTTCATCAACATCGCGCGCGCCGTCATCTGGATGATCGGCGGCAGCTTTATCCTCGACAACTGCTTTGGCATTAACGCAAACGCCCTCGTTGCCGCTCTTGGCGTCGGCGGCATCGCCATTTCGCTCGGCTTTCAGGACACGCTGTCAAACCTTATCGGCGGCATGCAGGTGACCTTTATGGGCATCATCAAGCCCGGCGACAATATCGAGGTCGGCGGCGTATCCGGCGTGGTCCAAGACATCACTTGGCGCCATACAACGATTGAGGATGCCTGTGGACAGACCATCATTGTGCCCAACTCCAACATTTCCAAGAACACACTCGTGCATTTGATGCCCTTTGGGCGCGTGGCCGTGCCCGTTGCCGTAAAGGACACGTCCAAGTGGGCTTCCCTTGACGTGCTGGCAGACGAGCTGACCAGCGCCACCAAGGCCGCCGTGCTTCCCATCTCGGGCTTTGACAAGGAGCCCTACGTACTCTTTAGCGAAATCGGCGACTTTGGCATCAAAGGAAAGATCATCTTTATCGTCAGCGACGACAGCACTACTTTCACGGCAGCCGACGCCTGCATCCGTGCCATCGCCCCCATCATCGCCTAACCCGCCAAAAAGGGACAGGCACCTTTGTGGTGGTTTTCATTCGTGGTACCATGGTTCATATAGTTGTTTAAACGACTAAGGGAGCAACATCATGGAAGAGGCCTATCGTCAAGCACGCAAGCGCGGCGAGCAGGGACGCCGTCGCGCCATCAGCCAAAGCGAGCACCCGTACCTTACGGACCTCGACAGCCTCGTTGCCCAGCTCCCCTTAGGTCAGCGAGAGAATGTCGGCCTAAGGGATATTCCGCTCGAAATGGTCGTCGGCACAGTCACCAAAGGCCGTCAGTCCGCCTTTTCATGCAACTTTATGCCCCTGCTGCCGTTTAACACTGAGTTCGCCCGCAAGTGGTCCAACCTCTACGACATCCAGGTAACCGAGGGCTATCGCGATCCCATCATCGTCACCGAGTTCATGCATCGGTTCTATGTCCAGGAAGGCAACAAACGCGTCAGTGTCCTCAAATTCCTGGACGCTCCAACGGTTTCGGCCAGGGTCACCCGTCTCTACCCCGGCACATGGGATTCCGTCGAAAGCCGCCTGTACGGTGAATTCTGCGCGTTTTGGCGCGTCTGCCCCCTATACGAAATCGAGTTCTCGCGTGAGGGAAGCTACGAGACGCTCGCCAAGATGCTCGGTCGGAACCTTATCGAAAAATGGCCGCAGAAAAAGGTCGACTACCTGCGCCACACCTTCCTGCTCTTTAAGCGCGCCTACCTTCGCGCAGGCGGCGACCACCTGGACATTACGCCCGCCGACGCCATGCTCGTCTACCTCAATGTGTACAACCAGGACCGCCTGCTGGATACGCCGACGGATATCGTCGTAAACCGCCTGTGCAAGATTTGGCGCGAGCTGGTCATTGCCGGCAAAAACGACGAGGACAAGGTCGATCTTGTCGAAGCGCCGAGCGTCGATGAGGAGGAGTCGCCCGCCAAGTCCACCTCCGGCGTGCTCAACTTCTTTATGGGCAAGACTGTCTATTCGGCGGCCAACCCCCTGCGTATCGCCTTTATCCATGAGTTCCCCTGTGCGGCGTCGAGCTGGGACAGTCTGCACGACCAAGGACGTCAGTATCTCGATGAGCACTTTGACGGTATCGTGCGCACCGAGGCGTTCGAAGACTGTCACGATCCGGACGTGTTCTACGCCGCCGTGGAAACGGCTGTCAAACATGGAGACAACGTCATCTTCTCGACCTCGCACCGCCTGATGGAATACACGCTCAGAGCTGCCGTTGAGTATCCCCAGGTTCGGTTCCTTAACTGCTCTATCGGCCTTCCTCACCAAAGCGTCCGTTCGTACTTTGGCAAGATGTACGAGGCCAAGTTCCTCCTGGGCGCCCTTGCCGCCAGCATGGCGGACAACCATCGCATCGGCTACCACGCGTCGGTCTTCGCATCCGGCGCGCTCAGCGAGATCAATGCCTTTGCCATCGGTGCCTCGCTGCTCGACCCCCGCGCGCAAATTATCCTCACCTGGGGCGATGTGCCCGCCGGCGGTCTCGCCGAGGCCATGTGCCGCGAAGGCGTGAGCGTCATGACCGGCGCTGACATGTCAAAGTCGCTCGAAGACCCTACGGCCTACGGACTCCACCGCCTGGTCGATGGCAAGGTTACCGGCATCGCCATGCCGGTATGGAACTGGGGCCGTTACTACGAGCTCATCGTTCGCAGCCTTCTGCACGGCACGTGGGACGAGACCAGCGATGACAACCAAGTGCGCGCCGTCAACTACTGGTACGGCATGAGCTCCGGCGTTATCGACATCCGTTACGCTCCGGGCCTACCCTACCAGACGCGCAAACTCGTGCAGTTGCTCCGCAACGGCATTGTCGAGGGATCCATCAACCCCTTTGGCGGCGAGCTCCACAGTCAGAACGGCGTGGTACAGATCGAAGGCTTCCCTCCGCTGCCGAGCACTCAGATTGTCGAGATGAATTGGCTGGCGGATAACGTGGTAGGCACCATTCCGCAGCTCGACGATGAGCCGAAAGTCCCTGCCCTATGAAAATCCTTGCCATAGCCGATACCGAAGAACGATGCCTTTGGGAGTGCTTTCGCAAGGAACGCTTTGAGCGCGTCGACCTGATTTTGTCCGCCGGCGATCTGGACCCGGACTATCTTGAGTTTTTGGTTACGGTCATCAACAAACCGCTCATCTACGTGCGCGGCAATCACGATGACCGCTACGCACGTCATGCACCGGGTGGATGTATCTGCGTAGAGGACAGCGTGTACACGTACCGAGGGATTCGCATTGCGGGCCTTGGCGGGTCCATGCGTTATCGCGACGGCGCCAACATGTACACCGAACGCGAGATGTCCAAGCGCATGCGTAAGCTGTCGCGTAAGGTTAGGATGGTCGGCGGGTGCGACATTCTGCTTACCCATGCACCCGCCGCCGGTATGGGTGATCTGGACGATCTGCCGCATCGAGGATTCGAGTGTTTTAACACAGCACTCGAATCCTGGAATCCCGACTACATGGTGCACGGGCATGTGCACCAAAGCTACGGTTGCGATTTTCAGCGCGAGCGTCAGCATGTGTGTGGAACGACGATCATCAACGCCTGCGGCTATACGCAGTTTGAGCTCGACCAGACGCACTACCCCATCCGCGGCTGGCAAGCAGCTTGGCTCAACTCACAAACCATGCGCCGCGAGCTCAAACGCCACGAAGCCATCGAGTCTTCAACAGCCAGAACACCCTGGTAACCACCATAAAGGGGACACTGTCCCCTTTATGGTGCTTTTGACGCGATAGCAAGAAACCCGGTCCTGCACAAGGCAGAACCGGGTTTCTTTAGCAATGCTTGCTGTACTCAGGCAGTAACTAGCAGTTACTCAGCCAGGAAGTCACGCTGGACAGCGGGATCGACCTTGACGCCAGGGCCCATGGTGGAAGACACGGAGATGGACTTGACGTACTTGCCCTTAGCAGAAGAGGGCTTGACGCGCAGAATCTCAGTGTACAGGGCAGCGTAGTTCTCGACGAGCTGCTGCTCAGAGAAGGACTTCTTGCCCAGGGGCACGTGGCAGATGCCGTAGCGGTCGGCGCGGTACTCAACGCGGCCAGCCTTGAGCTCGGAGACCATCTTGGCGACGTCCATGGTCACGGTGCCGAGCTTGGGGTTCGGCATGAGGCCACGGGGACCAAGGATCTTACCGATGCGGCCAACCTTGGCCATCATGTTCGGCGTAGCGATAGCGGCGTCGAAGTTGATCTCGCCCTTCTGAATCTGGGCGACGAGCTCGTCGGAACCGATGATGTCGGCGCCGGCAGCCTCAGCCTCACGGGCCTTCTCGCCCTCGGCGAAGACGGCAACACGAACGGTCTTGCCGGTGCCGTGGGGCAGGGAGATGGAACCACGGATGTTCTGGTCAGCCTTACGAGTATCGATGCCCAGACGGAAGTGAGCCTCGACGGTCTCGTCGAACTTGGCGGTGTCGAGCTCCTTGATGAGCTTGGCAGCCTGAAGGGGGGTGTAGAGCGTGGCGCGGTCGATCTTCTCGGCAGCGGCGTTATAGCTCTTACCATGCTTAGCCATGTGCATTACCTCCTGTGGTTAAACGGGCGTGAGCCCTCCCACATCGTATCGTGTGCCCTATTGCACACATTTAACGGGCGCCCCGGTCGGAGCACCCGCCGTTACCATAAGAAATCGCTACTCAGCGATGGTGACGCCCATGGAACGGGCGGTACCGGCGATGATCTTCTTGGCGGCGTCAATGTCGTTGGCATTGAGGTCCGGCATCTTGATCTCGGCGATCTTGGTGAGCTGCTCCTGGGAGAGCTGACCAACCTTGTCAGCCTGGGGCTTAGCGGAACCAGACATGAGGTTCAGCTCCTTCTTGATAAGGTGAGCCGCCGGCGGGGTCTTGGTGATGAAGGAGAAGGACTTGTCCTCGTAGACAGAGATCTCAACGGGGATGATGTCACCCTTCTTGTCCTGCGTCTCGGCGTTAAAGGCCTGGCAGAACTGCATGATGTTCACGCCAGCAGCGCCCAGGGCGGGGCCGACGGGAGGAGCGGGGTTTGCTGCACCAGCAGGAATCTGGAGCTTAATGACGTTGGCAACCTTCTTCTCAGCCATGGTCATTCCTTTCGAATCACGAGTGTGAAGTACTTGCTATATCGTAAGCACGCACGTGTTAGAAGCACTCCTGAGATGAGCAGTCACAGAAGAAGCACGCTCGCGCGAACGGACGAAAACTTAAGCGATGACAGCGACCTGGTTAAAGTCGAGCTCGACCGGCGTCTCGCGGCCAAAGATCATCAGCGTGACCTTGAGCTTGCCAGCCTCGGTGTTAACCTCGGAGACCTTGCCATCAAAGTCGGTAAGCGGGCCATCGGTGACGCGGACGGACGTACCGACCTCAATATCAACCGAGGTGCGCTTGGGCGAATCGCCCTTACCGGGACGACGAGTCATCTTGTTGTACTCGTCGCGGGAAAGCGGAGCGGGCTTGCCGTTGCCGCCTAGGAAACCGGTGACGCCAGGCGTGTTACGAACACACGTCCAAGCATCGTCATCCATCTCCATGCGGACCAGGACATAACCCGGGAAGATCTTGGAATCCTTGGTCTCACGCTTGCCACCTTCTTTAATCTCGGTGACGCGCTCCATAGGAATCTCGATATCAAAGATACGGTCCTGCATGCCCATAGTCTCGATGCGATGCTCGAGATCGGACTTAACGCGGTTCTCGTATCCAGAGTAAGTGTGAACGACGTACCAACGCTTAGACATGGTTTAGCCCCTCAATCCAGAGAACAGAGCAAGAGCCTCGCCAAAGCCAGCATCGAGCAGAGCGATGACGACGCCGACGACGATCAGAGAAGCGCAAACAACAACCGAGTAGTTCACGAGCTCCTTCTTATCGGGCCACGTGACACGCTTCATCTCGGACTTGACCGAAGCGAAATACTTCTTGGTGCGGGCGAAGAAACCAGGCTTCTCGTTCTTCTTGGACTTCGCAGCCTTCTCGTTCTTCTTGGCAACGGCCTTCTTGGCCTCAACCTTGGAGTTGGCGGCAGCTTTGTTGGCAGGTGCCGGCTGCTGAGCCTTCTTCTTGTTCTTCTTGTTGGCCATTTGGGTTACCTCCGCGCAATGCGCTTATACATGAGTAAACCGTAAGCCCCCAAGTGGGAGCTTACGGAATAATGACTGGCACGCCAGGAAGGACTCGAACCCTCAACACTCGGTTTTGGAGACCGATGCTCTACCAATTGAACTACTGGCGTATGTGACTAGAGACTAGCGAGTCTCTTTGTGCAGCGTGTGGTGACGGCACCAGGGGCAATACTTCTTGATCTCCATACGATCAGGCATGGTCGACTTGTTCTTGGTGGTCGTATAGTTGCGGCGCTTGCACTCAGTGCACGCAAGAGTAACTAGAGTACGCATGTATCCTGAACCTTTCATTTCCGCCCCGTACGGGCACGAGTTGTTACTTTATCAGCTCCACGTAAGTGCTGTCAATGAAAACCTCGAGTCAATTGGTTCTCGGTGGATCCATTCATATTTGGAACACATCAATGAAGCCATCGAGAGCTAATCGACGGTGCATCCAGGACCATTATCGATCCTCTCGACACCAGCAACGGCTCAATATCCATTGCAGAAAAGAACCCGGCACCCATATAAGTGCCGGGTTCTCTAAGTCAGCTATATCAAAGAGCTAATTTACTCAATGATCGTGGAGACGATGCCCGAACCGACGGTGTGGCCACCCTCGCGGATAGCGAAGCGCAGGCCCTCCTCCATGGCGATCGGGTGGATGAGGTCGCCCTCGATGGTGATGTGGTCACCAGGCATAGCCATCTCGGTGCCCTCGGGGAGCTTGACCGTACCGGTAACGTCGGTGGTACGGAAGTAGAACTGAGGACGATAACCATCGAAGAACGGGGTGTGACGGCCGCCCTCCTCCTTGGTCAGAACGTAGATCTCGCCGGTGAACTTGGTGTGCGGGGTAACCGAACCGGGCTTGCAGAGAACCTGGCCGCGCTCGATGTCCTCACGCTTGATGCCGCGGAGCAGCAGACCGACGTTGTCGCCAGCCTCGCAGAAGTCCATGGACTTACGGAACATCTCGATACCGGTAACGACGGTGTTCTGGGTATCCTTGATGCCGACGATCTCGACGGGCTCGTTGAGCTTGAGCTCACCGCGCTCGACACGGCCAGTAGCAACGGTACCACGGCCGGAGATGGTCATAACGTCCTCAACGGCCATCAGGAACGGGAGGTCGTTGTTACGAGCAGGCGTCGGGATGTACTCGTCGACGGCCTTCATGAGCTCGCGAATGGCGTCCATCCACTTGGCGTCGCCCTCGAGAGCGCCCAGAGCGGAGCCACGGATGACGGGGATGTCGTCGCCGGGGAAATCGTACTCGGAGAGGAGCTCACGGGTCTCCATCTCGACGAGGTCGATGAGCTCGTCATCGTCGACCATGTCGCACTTGTTCAGGAAGACGACGATGTAGGGAACGCCGACCTGACGGGCGAGCAGGATGTGCTCGCGGGTCTGAGCCATGGGGCCGTCGGTAGCAGCGATAACCAGGATAGCGCCGTCCATCTGAGCAGCGCCGGAGATCATGTTCTTGACGTAGTCAGCGTGGCCCGGGCAGTCAACGTGAGCGTAGTGACGGGCAGCGGTCTCGTACTCAACGTGGGAGACGGAAATCGTAATGCCGCGCTCGCGCTCCTCGGGAGCCTTGTCGATGTTCTCGAACGCAGTGAAGTCAGCCTTGCAGCCCTCGGTCTCGGAGAGAACCTTGGTGATGGCAGCGGTCAGCGTGGTCTTGCCGTGGTCGACGTGACCAATGGTGCCGATGTTAACATGCGGCTTAGTGCGCTCAAACTTCTCTTTGGCCATAAAGCCCTCCTCTTAACAGGTCGTCCCCGGACGGGACTTTGCCTTTATACCATAGTGGCCTCTCAACATACTATTGAGAAGCCACCGTGTTACCTATGGTAGCGGTGACTGGATTCGAACCAGTGACGCCACGGGTATGAACCGTGTGCTCTAACCAACTGAGCTACACCGCCGGATGGAGCCTGCAACCAGACTTGAACTGGTGACCTCTTCGTTACCAACGAAGTGCTCTACCGACTGAGCTATACAGGCACTTGACGGGTGGGAGCTATAGGATTCGAACCTATGTAGGCAGAGCCAACGGGTTTACAGCCCGTCCCCATTAACCACTCGGGCAAACTCCCAATCGTTCAAGTATCCGCAGGTCCTTTGGTCTTTTGGACCGCCGCCCCCGCGAACGAAGAAGATAATACGATGCCACCTTGGGGGCTGTCAACGAAAACCTCTAGATACACGGTGCCGGGCGTATCTATATAGCCGTGACCTGCGGTTTTATTGAGTTTGGATATGAAGGACAGTGGTTTTGGATACTGAGGTGACGTTTCCCAAGGTAACACTTTGCTGTAGTGGAGTACACCTTCAGTATCAAACTTCGATACCAGCTTATTTGCACCTATATATAGGTCGAGATCGGGGCTGCCCAGACAGAAGATTGCTCTTCCCAGGCAAAATCGAGCGTGGATTTTCTTCCGTTTGAAATCGAGCGTGGATAATCTCCCACTTTGCCGTGCCATCGAATCCAAAGTGGCAGATTATCCACGCTCATTCACTAGGCGGAAGATTTTCCACGCTCGTGTGTCCGATAATCCACGCTCGATGACGATGACCAACCTCGCCCCGGCCTATGTCTCGACCTGTAACAGTAAGAGGGTTATTCCTCCCCTATCTGTTACAGATCGAGATGTTTCGCAGAAACCCCCGCTTACGTCTCATTCTGTAACAGTAAGAACGGTTTTCAGCCTCTTCGTGTTACGGATCGAGATGTTATCGGCCTTCCCTTGGCAATGTTTCGATCTGTAACTATAAGGAGGGTCTTCAGCCCACTCGTGTTACGGATCGAGACAAACCTGAAGCTTGGTTGGCGCCAAACACGCTGACTTATCGACATAAATAGAAACGGGCCCTGTCCCACAAGGAAACAGAGCCCGAAACTCTCATGGAGCCAGTGACAGGAATCGAACCTGCAACCCACTGATTACAAATCAGTTGCGCTACCGTTGCGCCACACTGGCACACTTGGCGCTTTCACGCGAAGCGAGTTAAGAATAAAGGAATTGCGGACGGGGCGCAACAGGCCGCACGGCGTTATACAAATATGCAAAATCCAGCAACAACGCGTACCAGGCCCGTTCATTTCTGTCAGTGCGCCCTCAATCTTAAAACCATTCGCCAGAACGAATAGTTTTAATTACAATTGCTATATATAAAACTATTCGTTCTGGCGAAGGGTTTCGCGATGCTTACTACCAAAGAAGCCGCCGAGCTGCTCGGCATCACTCCGCGCAGGGTGCAGGAGCTCATAAAAAACGGAGCACTTGAGGCCCGCAAGGCTTCTGGTGTATGGCTCATCGACAAAGACAGCGTCGACACGCGACTCCGCTCTGTGACCAAAACGGGGGGACGTCCCCGCCGCGGCCACGGTAAGAGCGAGATCGCGTTCACCCTCATGAACCGCACGTACGAAGTCGCTCAGCTGGTCTACAGCACATCGCGAAAAGACTTTACCCACATCGGCGCCGACATCGATTACGCCCACGCCCCTATTGGAGTATTTGGCCCTAATAGCCCCATATCGCTCGACTCCTTCCGCATCTGGTGGCGCGGCCGCGGTATTCCGCTCGCACGCATAGGGCTAGCCTCCCTGCTTGCAGAAGCCGCAGTCGATGTTCCCGATGAACTCGTACAGCGAAATCTTGGCCTCTCCCTATCCGACCAGTATTGGATTAGACCCCAAGGTTCCGGTCTCGCGTGGGAAGATATTAACTTCTTCAATAACGCCTTTGATGACGTCTCGCTGTCCATTGCGACCTTTGCCCCAGAGGGAAAAGCGGCTGCCGCAAAGCCCGATAACACGTCGGACGGCAATCTTCAAAAGTACTGGACGTGCGAGGGCGGGCGTCGAATTCTGCATAAGGCAGGAGCGCACCTGAACCAGGAACCTTATAACGAGCTGGTGGCGACCGCGCTCCACCGTCGCATCCTAAACGCCTGCGATTATGTGCCTTACTCACTCGAGGGCACGGGCACTTCCGCCCTGAGCATATGCGATGTCTTCTTAACTGATGAAGAAGAGTATGTCCCTGCGTTCTATGTAAACCAGCACGCAAACGCAGATGAACGACTAACCGACTACGAGCGATACGTAGCAAACTGCGAGGAGCTCGGGGTGGCAGGCGTCAAGGATGCCCTTGACCGCATGATCGCGTGCGACGACATCATCGCCAACTACGATCGTCATTGGCGCAACTTCGGCCTCGTGCGAAACGTCAACTCACTGGCCTGCAGACCAGCCCCCATCTTCGATTCGGGCTCATCGCTCTGGTGCAACATATCTCTAGAGGAGCTTAGGGCAGGAGAGCACAGTTTTGCCAGCGCGCAGTTCCATTCAAGTCCCGCGAAACAAATGTTGCTTGTTGAGGATATGAGCTGGTTTGACGGGGGCAAACTCGATGGTTTTGTCGACGAGGCAATCGAGATTCTGTCTAAAAACGATGCCCTAGCAGCGAGACTGCCTTATCTAAAAGAGGCGTTAACGTGGCGCCTCGAAAGAATGATCGACATCGCTGAATGGAGTTAGCAAGGCAGCATTGCCCCGCCAACTCCCCTACCGTCCGCGCAGGGCCTTGAGCTTGGCCAGGGCATCGGGACTCAGGCGGCTGCCCAGAGTCATCTTGATTTGCGGAGCTTCCTCTGCCTCGTGAACGTCGTTATCGATCTGTTTGATCTCGTCCACCAGCATACGGCTCGAGATGCGCGTGACGCCCTTGCCCATGACGACGGCCTGGATCGTGCCGTCGCTCGACACCACGGAGCACGCGCGGCCCTCCTCGCGCGCCTCGATGCAGAGCTTCTGCACCACGGTATCGGCCGATACGCCCGTCGGCGAGAACTCGATGCGCACGCCGCGGGCAGGCAGATTAGGGCGCTCGCTGGAGATGTTTCCCGCGCCGTCGAACACGATCACGGCCTCGTAGCGGCCCTGGGCAAACGCGGCAACATCGTTGATGAGCGCGGTGCGCGCCATATCGTGGACGTCGCTGGAATATGGATCGTCGGAATGGTCGTAGATGAGCTTTTCGTAGCGCGGCGTGCAGTGAATCACGTTGTAGCCGTCGACCACCAGCAGCTCGGGCTTATTGGAGTGCACTGTCGAGACCGGGTCGGCGATAGCCTGCGCAAACGCATTGCCGCCCACGCCATAGGTCGCGGCCGAAACAATCGGCTTGGCCGAGCCCTCGCCAAAGCGCTTGGCCTTGGACTTGGCGCGGTTCTTCTTGGACATGCGCTACTCCTCCCCCATGAGCTCGCCGGCGTTGCGACGCAGCCACTCAAAGCATAGCGCCGTGGTCGCCTGGGCAACATTGAGGCTCTCGGTCATGCCGCGCTGGGGAAGCTTAGTCAAAAAGTCGCATTTCTCGAGCACAAGACGCGAGATGCCGTCGCCCTCGGAACCCATGACGAGCGCAACGCGACCCTCGAAGGGAGCATCCCAGCAACTGCCTTCGGCGTGCTCGGAGGCGCCGCCCACCCAAAAGCCAGCGGCCTTGAGGTCATCGAGCGCACGGGCGATATTGGGAACCTGTGCGATGGGCAGATGCATGACGGCGCCGGCAGAAGTCTTGTAGCTGCCGACGGTTACACCGGCGGCGCGCTTGTTGGCAATGATGACGCCCGCCGCGCCCACGACCTCGGCAGAGCGCACGATGGCGCCAAAGTTGCCATCGTCGGTCACATGGTCGAGCACGACGACGAGCGCCGGTCCGTCACCCGCACGGTCGAGGATATCGGCAACATCGGCATAGGGGAAGTTGCCAACCTCGAGCGCAATGCCCTGGTGAGCGCCATGGCTCGACAGCGCATCGAGCTGCGCGCGCGGCACATACTTAATGCGGACGCCCGCGGCGTTGAGGTCATCGACCAGACGAGACAGGGCGGCATCGCGCTCCCCGCCCTCGGCAATGAGCGCGCACTTGACGGGAAAGCCGGTACGCAGCGCCTCGGCGGCGGCACGGCGGCCTTCGATAAACTCGCCCTTGGGAACCTGGACAGCATCGCGGTTGCGATCGCGCTGCGGACGTGCGGCCTGGGTGCGATCGTGCTGGCCCTTGGGAGCGACAGCGCGGTCATTGCGGCGAATCGGACGCGAGCCAGAAGCGGCCTGCTTGCCACCACGAGGCGCACGCTTGCGATTGTCGGCCATAGGACGACCTCCTTAAATAGATAACGAACAAGAATCGACCGTTCGAGCCACGGCACCTTGCCTTTCAATCGTCGGGCATGACCACCAGGTCTATGCCCTTCTCTTTCAAGGCAATCTGCCGCACCTCGAACGGTCGACAAATACTAGAGACTCTTAATACGAGTGCCCGCGGCCGCATCCTCAATGGTGAGGCCCAGGTCCTTGAGCTGGTCGCGGATGGCGTCGGCCAGATCCCAGTTCTTGGCGGCACGAGCCTCGGCGCGGGCCTCGAGAATCTTGGCAGCGGCCTCGTCCACGTCGTCACCCGTATAGGCGACCAAACCGGCGGCAACGCCCAGCAGACCCAGCGGCAGCTCGACCTTGGGCTCGGGGAGCTCAACGCCAAGCGTATCGAGCAGCTCGGCCAGCGTGTCGGCGGCGGCAAGCGCGGCGGCCTTGTCGGCAGCGTCGCCCGCCTGCTCCAGGTACTGGTTGCACTCGGTCACAAAGCCAAAGACGGCACCCATAGCACCAGCGGTGTTAAAGTCGTCGTCCATGCACTCCTTAAAGGTGGCACGGGTCTCGGCGGCCTTGGCGGCAAACGCCTCAGATGCTGCCTCATCGGCATCGGCCGTCGCATGGTTCGCGGCCCAGCGCAGGTTCTCGACCGTACCGGCGATACGCGTGAGCGAGTTCTCGGCACCCTCCAGGCGCTCCCAAGAAAAGTCGAGCGGCGAGCGATAGCTCGTCTGCAGCATCAGCAGACGCAGGGCGGCAGCGGAGTGCTGCTCGAGAACCTCGGCCAGCGTAAAGAAGTTGCCGAGCGACTTGGACATCTTCTCGCCGTCTACCAGCAGCATGCCCGTGTGCATCCAAGTGTTGGAGAAGCCCTGGTGCCAGGCGCAGGTGGCCTGGGCGCACTCGTTCTCGTGATGCGGGAAGGCAAGGTCGGAGCCACCGCCGTGGATGTCGATCGGAGTGCCAAGGTAGCGATGCACCATGGCGGCGCACTCGGTGTGCCACCCGGGACGGCCCTCGCCCCAGGGGCTCGGCCAGCTGGGCTCGCCGGGCTTGGCGGCCTTCCACAGGGCAAAGTCGAGCGGGTCGTTCTTGTCCTCGTTCTCCTCGATACGTGCACCAACCATAAGGTCATCGATGTTGCGGCCCGAGACCTGACCATAGTTGGGATCGCTGCGCACGGCAAAATACACGTCGCCGTTATCGGCGGCGTAAGCGTGGCCCTGCTCGATAAGCGTCTTGATCATGGCGATCATGGGGCCGATCTCCTTGGTGGCGCGGGGGCGCACATCGGGATCGAGCACGTTGGCGGCGCGCATGACGCCGATGAACTTATCGGAGAACTCCGTCGCGACCTCGGCAGCCGTACGGCCCTGCTCGTTGGCGCGCTTGATGATCTTGTCATCGACATCGGTGAGGTTCTGGGCGAACGTGACCTCGTAGCCGCTCGCGATGAGCCAGCGACGAATCACATCGAAGCTGATGAACGTGCGGGCATTGCCGATGTGGATGTTGTCGTAGACCGTGGGGCCGCACACGTACATGCGGACCTTGCCGGACTCGATGGGCTGGAACTCTTCTTTTTTATGGGTAGCGCTGTTGTAGATACGCATTCGTTACTCCTTAACGGTTTTCTGTAGCAGGCAGACGGCCCAGGCGCCGATCCCCTCGCCCTGGCCTTCCCAACCGAGCTTTTCGGTCGTAGTGGCGGCGACACCCACGTTTTCGACGTCAACGCCCAGGGCATGGGCAAGGTTGGCGCGCATGGCATCGCGGTGCGGGGTGATCTTGGGTTGCTGACAGGCAATGGTGCAATCGGCATCGACAAACTCAAAGCCCAGCTCACGCGCATAGTCCATCACGCGAGCGAGCAGCACCATCGAATCGGCGCCCTCGTAGGCGGGATCGGTGTCGGGAAATAGCTTGCCGATGTCTCCCCCGCGGCAGGCGCCCAGAATGGCGTCGGCCAAGGCGTGCGCGAGCACATCGGCATCCGAGTGGCCCAGCAGGCCACGCTCGTAGGGGATGTCGACCCCGCCGATGATACATCGACGCCCCTCCACCAGACGGTGGACGTCGTAGCCGTGGCCAATGCGCAGGTTACTGAACATGGGGAAGGTCCTCTCCCTCGGCCATGCGGCCGAGCAGAATCGCGGTTACGGGACGCAGGTCCTCGGGCACCGTCACCTTAAGGTTATCGCGCGGACTCTGAACGCAACGTACGCGTCCGCCCATGCGCTCGACCAGCGACGAATCGTCAGTGCCGATAAAACCCTCGGCGATAGCTGCGGCGTGAGCACGCTTCATGGCGTCGACGCTAAAGATCTGCGGCGTCTGTGCGGCCCAATAGAGCTCGCGCGGCGGCGTCTCGACGATATTATCGCCGTCGACGATTTTGAGCGTGTCGATCGCGGGCTGACCGCACACGACACCGTCGAGCGAACGGTCGCCCACAAGCACGTCGATAGCGTGATCGATGGCCTCGGTGGTAATGAGCGGACGAGCGCCGTCGTGAATGGCGACATATTCGAAACCCGCCGGAACCGCATGCACGCCGGCACGGGTGGAATCCTGACGGGTATCGCCGGCATCGGCAAAGCTGATGGGCGTGTCATAGTCAAACGGGTCGATGGCCAGGCGTCGCATCTCGGCACGACGCTCGGCAGGGCAAACTACGACGATGTGGCCGACCTTGTCGCTCCGATCGAACGCGCGGATGGACCAGCTCATGAGCGGACGGCCCGCCACGTTAACGAGCTGCTTGCCGCCGGGATTTCCAAAGCGCTGGCCGCTGCCGCCGGCAACGACCACGGCGCATACGGGCGCCATTATGCGTTCCCCTGTTTGGTGCCCTTCATGCGGTACAGGGAGTCCGCAAGAATGGCAGGGTTGTTGACGCCAAAGTCGCCCAGGCGCTCCGGATCCTCGCTGATGTCGTCCATGAGCTCCTGCAGCGAGCCATACTCGTCGACGATTTTCTCGGCCACGCCGTCGCGCACGACGGACACGCGCGAAAGCGTGCGCAGGCCTAGCGGTGTCATGACGGAGTCCTCGTCCAGGTCGTCGTAACCCAGAACCGCCGCCACATGCTGTGGGTCGGACAGGTCCTTAGGCGTCATACGGGCAAGCTCAGTGCGAATCTTCTCGGCGTTTGCCTCGGAGGAATCGCTCGCGTAGTCGCGAATCATCAGGTCGTACTCGGTATCCATGCTGGAGCCGGCGAGCTGCTCGAGCTGCATCTGCACGAGCTTGCCCTGGTTGCCCAGCTTGACAATGCAATCCTTAAGCTCGGTCTTTGCCTGCTGCATGATCTCGAAGCTCGAAAAAATACCGGTAATGTCGGCGAGCGTAACGTAGTCGTCGAGCTCGAGGGCCGTCAGGCGCAGCAGGGAGCGATCGAGCGACTGACGGGTAGTCTGGAGCGTGGCGACGAGCTGGTTGACCGAGCTCATGATGGTGGTAACGGGCTGGATCTCGTAGCTCTTGCCGTGGACGTACACGTTAACGACGGCACGACGAGCCGAAACCGAGATCACGATGGCATCGGTGAGCACCGACATGCGAGCGGCGGTGCGGTGACGCATGCCCGTCTCGCTCGTGGCAAGCGAGGGATCGGGATTGAGGTGGAAGTTGGCGCGCAGGATCTGGGTGAGGTCGCCGTCGATGACGATGGCACCGTCCATCTTGGAGAGCTCGAACAGACGATTCGAGGTGAACGAAATGTTGAGCGGGAAGCCGTCGTTACCGGCAGCGAGCACGTTTTCGGTGTCGCCGACGCAGATAAGGGCGCCCAGGTGACCGGCGATAATCATGTCGAGGGCGGTGCGGATCGGCTGACCAGGTGCCGTCAGGCGGATGGCCTGTTCCATACGCTTTTGCAGCTCGTTCTTATCCAAGGCATCGCTCCCATCGTATACGCTCCATAAACGTCAATAAGTTTCTCACGGTTTGCCCCTGTGACGCCCGCAAAATCCGATGCTTACAGAATGAGCGAACACAGCTGAGAGCCCCAATCCAAATGAGCCGCTTATGTGGTAGCATCGGGATTCGCATAAATGAGGGAGTAGTCGCGTGATCGGGTTCGCCTCCGGTGGCGCGGCAAGTCAACACACTGGCCGATGCGGCCTGGCTTGCCTTAATGAACGAGACTCGTGGCTGTGCGCGCAACGCGTACGCCACGGGTCTTTTTTGTTACTCCCCCAAGAGGTACACGCGGGCCCGCCCGCAGAGAGGGAGCCAGACTATGGGACTCACCGAGCTCGTGCTGCTCGCCGTTGGCCTTTCAATGGACGCCTTTGCCGTTTCCATCTGCAAAGGTCTCGGCATGAAAAAGATCAACCTTAAAGTCGCCGTGGTGCTCGGCCTGTTCTTTGGCGGCTTTCAGGCCGGCATGCCCGTAATCGGATGGGCGCTTGGCAGCCAGTTCATGGGCATCATCGGACCCATCGACCATTGGATCGCCTTCATCCTTTTGGCCTTCATCGGCGGCAAGATGCTGTGGGAAGCCTTTACTGAGGACGAGAACGAAGGCGACGGCAAGGATGCCGAGAAGATTGACCTGGGCGAGTACCTGATCCTCGCCATCGCCACCTCAATCGACGCCCTGGCCGTGGGCATCTCGTTCGCCGCGCTTTCGGTCGACATCGTCCCCGCCGTGTCGCTCATTGGCATCACGACCTTTGTCTTCTCCGTTGCCGGCGTGGCGATCGGCCACACCTTTGGCGCGCGCTACGAAAAGCCCGCCACCATCGTGGGCGGCGTCGTGCTCATCCTCATCGGGCTTAAGATCTTACTTGAGCATCTGGGGATCCTCGCGATATAAAAAAGGCTCTGTTAGACCAGGATTGACATGCCGACCTGCCGGCTAACTCGCCGTCTCCCCGTCGGGCGCCGGCGTCCTGACCCTCATCTCGAACGG
>JAGZQF010000043.1 GCA_018382295.1 Collinsella sp. | reverse complement strand
GACGAGATAGTCGAGAAGCACGGCCTCAAGAAGGAGTAACATCGGGACTTGCAGCGACGGACCTCAGGACACTCTTACACCACGTCTGCGCGCGCGACCTACCGCGTGGTCAAAAAATGCCAAATATGAGTACTGTTGCAAAGATGGTCACATATATTTTAGGTCATTTTGGCTCTCTATCGGTATTTATTATCGATAGAGAGCCAATTTTATTGGACCAATGAGGAATTACATCGTCCAGCTTTTGAACAAATGTAGATTATTGGCACCTGTGTCCAGCGAAATTGCTGCTACTAAATTGGTGACAGTACTCATATTTGGCATTTTTTGACCACAGGGGTCTCGAGGGGGCTCGACGGGTCGCGGTTTCGCCCTTTTTGCGCCGAAGCGATACACTGTTGCCGTTTGATTTCTTCGCTCAAGGAGGATGCGCATGCCGTGCACAACGATTTTGGTTGGTAAGAACGCGAGCTACGACGGCTCGACGCTTGTCGCCCGCAACGAGGACTCGTCCAACGGGGTGTTTGAGTCCAAGCGCATGCGCGTGGTGCATCCCGACGAGCAGCCGCGTGCCTACACGAGTGTCCTGAGCCACTTGACCGTTGAGCTGCCCGACAATCCCATGCGCTACACGAGCGTCCCCGACGTTATCCCGGGTCACGGCATCTGGGCCGAGGCCGGTTTCAACGAGCTCAACGTTGGCATGTCCGCAACCGAGACGCTCACCACCAACGAGCGCGTCCGCGGCGCCGATCCGCTCGTGGACTACGTGCCCGCCAAGGGTAACGAGGGCGAGGGCGGCTACGTTCCGGCGCAACCCGGCGGTCTGGGTGAGGAGGACATGGTGACCCTGGTCCTGCCGTACGCCAAGTCTGCCCGCGACGGTGTGCGCATTCTGGGCGACCTCCTCGAGCGCTACGGCACCTATGAGAACAATGGCATCGCCTTGAGTGACGTGGACGAGATCTGGTGGCTCGAGACCATCGGCGGCCACCACTGGATCGCCAAGCGCGTGCCCGACGACGCCTATGTGACCATGCCCAACCAGCTGGGTATCGATAGCTTTGACCTGGACGACGCCGAGGGCGCCCAGGCAGATCATATGTGCTCCGCCGATCTGCGCTCCTGGATGGCCGAGTGGCATCTGGACCTGACGCTGGGTGTTAAGGGCGACGGTCCCGCCGCGGTCTTTAACCCGCGTGAGGCCTTTGGCTCGCACAGCGACAGCGACCACGTCTACAACACGCCGCGCGCCTGGTACATGCAGCGCTGCCTCAACCCCAGCGATGTGTGGGACGGCCCCGATGCCGACTACACGCCCGAGAGCGACGACATCCCTTGGAGCCGCGTGCCCGAGCGCAAGGTGACCATCGAGGACATCAAGTACGTGCTTTCGAGCCACTACCAGGGCACGGAGTACGACTGCTACGGCAGCAAGGGCACGCCCGCCACGCGCGGCGCCTATCGACCCATCGGCATCAATCGCAACAGCCAGCTCGCCGTGCTGCAGCTGCGCCCCTATGCGCAGCCGGCGTATCGCGCCGTGCAGTGGATGGCGTTTGGCTCCAACTCGTTTAACGCGCTTGTGCCGCTGTACGCCAACGTCGAGACCATGCCCAAGTACTATGCCGACACGCAGGCTCGTGTGACGTCCGAGAATTTCTATTGGGCAAATCGTCTGATCGGTGCTTTGGCCGATGTTCGCTTCCACGAGTGCGGTCGCGCGGTCGAGGATTATCAGGAAAAGGTCGGCGGCATGGGCCACAAACAGATCCACGACATCGATGCCGCCGTGGCCGCGCTGCCCGAGGCCGAGGTGCCCGCCGAGCTTGCCCGCGCCAACGAGGAGTTTGCCGAGCGCGTGCGGGTGGAGACCGATGCTCTGCTGGGCAAGGTACTCTACACCACGAGCTGTGCCATGAAGAATTCCTTCGCGATGAACGATAACGTAAGGTAAAGACGACCTTGCAACGAGCGAGCGGGGCAAACGCCGTCGAAGGCTTTGCCCCGCTCGATTCCTATCTTGTCGGTAAAACGATTTTGTGTCGTTCGCCCAATCTTGGGTACAAGAACGCCAATGCAGTTGTTCATGATTGGAGCCAACCATGGTTATGAAATTCGATCAGCTTGTTAACGGTGCCATCAACGTGGGCTTCGGCGCCGCCGCCGTTGCCGTCGAGGGCGGCAAGAAGGTCCTCGACGACCTCAATACCAAGGGCGAGCAGGTCCGCAAGGATGCCGGCACCCCCGATATCGCCCGCAGCGTGTCCGATATGTTCGAGCAGGCGGGTGGCACCATCTCCGACTTGACCGAGCGCCTGGGCATGCAGGGCGAGACCGCGGCACAGCGTGTGCTCGACGAGCTCATCCTGGCCCGCGTCCGCGTTATGACCGCCCACGAGCGCACGGCCTTCCTAGCCCACGTGCGCGACATCGTCGATTCGGTCGAGGACAACGTGACTTCGGTGCCCGTCGAGTCCGTTGAGCCCGACGACGCAGAGGACGCCGAAGAGGCCGAGTAGCAGCGCAGATGGCAGATTCCACCACCGATTACAACAATCTAGATCCCTTGGGCGACGAGACGGCGGTTGTCGATGAGGTCGAGGCCGCCGTCTCGGGCGCTCGCAAGAAGCCGCGCGCCGTCGATATGGTCCCCGAGGAGCCCGACGCGATGGCGCCGGACGAGGAATACCAGCTCACGCCGGCGGGTCGTCGCGAACGCATCGGGCAAATCGTTCGCCTGGTCAAAAAGTACCGCGTATGGGATAACCTCACGCCGGTGCGCCTGCGTCGTCTGCTCGAAGAACTCGGCCCCATGTTCGTCAAGATGGGGCAGATTCTGGCTAACCGCTCCGAGATTTTGCCGCAGCGGTTTTGCGACGAGCTCCGTCGCCTGCGCTCCGACGTAGAGCCGGTGCCGTATGAGGTAGTGCTCCGCTGTCTGGAAGAGGAGTACGGCCAGCGTCTGGGGCAGATGTTCGACGCGATCGACCCCAACCCGCTCGGAAGCGCGTCGCTCGCGCAGGTACACCGTGCCCGCCTGGTGACCGGCGAGGATGTGGCCGTTAAGGTGCAACGCCCCGGCGCGCAGCAGGTCATGGCGCAGGACATCGACATCATTCGCTCGGTGGTGCGCATCGTCTCAAAGTTCGTCAACACCGACCAGTTTGTTGACCTACACGCCGTCGTCGAGGAGCTGTGGGCCTCGTTTCGCGAGGAGACCAACTTTTTGGCCGAGGCCAAAAACCTCAACGATTTCTATGAGTTCCATAAGAGCGTGCATGGCGTGTCGTGTCCCAAATCCTACTTGGACCTTTGCACCGAACACGTCGTGGTCATGGACTACATCGACGGCATCTCGATTGCCGATCCCGAGCGCCTGGTGGCCGAGGGCTATGACCTGGAAAAGATCGGCTCGGCGATTGTCGAGGACTATTCGACGCAGGTGCTCGACGACGGCTTTTTCCATGCCGACCCGCATGCGGGAAACATCATTCTCAAGGACGGCATCGTCTACTTTATCGACCTGGGCATGGTCGGGCGCATGTCGAGCCACGACCGCGGTATCGTCAAGGATATGATTTTTGCCGTGGCCGAGGGCGACGTGCCCAAGCTCAAGGATTCGCTTATGCGCTTTGCCGTGACGCGCGGCGACTCGGCCGAGCTCGACCATTCGGCCTTTTTGTCCGACTTGGACTTTATCGTCGCCGACTTTGCGGGCCTTGACCTTAAAGACCTGGATATCGGCGAGTTTTTGACCTCGCTGCTAAACCTGGCGCGCAAAAACGATGTTGAGCTGCCGAGCGTGGTGACAATGTTTGCGCGTGGCATGGTGACGCTCGAGGGTCTGCTGACCGAGTACATGCCCAACGTCAACATGATCCAGATCATCCAGACGCACATCAAAAACGAGAAAAGCACCTATGCGCGCGTGCGCGATATGGGGCGCGATCTTGCGGCGAGCAGCTATCGAGCGGCAAAAGGTTCGCTCGAGGCGGCCGAGTATCTGGGCTTGGCTTCGCGCATGCTCACGCGCGGCCAGCTTAAGGTGAACACGCAGATCATGAGCAGCGATAAAGCGCTGCGACAGCTGGGTGGAATTATCGACCGCATGTCGATGGCAATTGTGATTGCCGGTCTGTTTATCGGGTCGTCGGTGGTGTACTACGCGCGCATCGAGCCGGTTGTGTTTGGTATCCCAGTCATTGGCTTTATGGGCTACGTGAGCGCGCTGGTGCTGGCGCTTATGCTGGGTCGCAATATCTGGCTCAACAGTCACGGCGGCAAGCACTAGAGGCTGCGGCCGTCACCGCATTTTCCTATCGCAAACAATAGCTTTTACCTTGGGCTTCGCCTGCGTGCGAGGCCCTTTTGCGTGATAGCATATTGACGGTTTTAATCGATGGCCTAGATGGTGGTGCGGAGACGCACGAATGCGCGGTTTTCCTGCGCGTTTGGGAGAATCGGGGTGCAAGTCCCCGGCTGTACCAGTAACCGTAATTCCTCTTGGCTCGGGATGTTCGCGTCGCAGATCGGACGGCGCGCCCGAGTCGTTAAGGTTAAGTCGGATCGCCTCCCATCTTGCATGCGGCTGCGGCGTATGCCGCCGGTGTGCATAGGGCTCTGGAGGGAAGGGGGACCCCGATGGGGGAACTCGAGCGCAACATGCGCGATGACGTGGGGCAGCTTCAAGGCAACGCTCCAAGTACAGACAGTAGGAGACAAATGGATATGTTTGAGGACGAGTGCCAGCGTGCCTCGCTTCGTCGCCGTGGCGTAATCGCGCGCGGCGTGGCGAAGCGCTGCCTGGTGGCATTCCTGGCCTTCGCGATGGCCTTTGGCACCACGCCGGCTCAGCTGTGGGCCGAGGGCGCCGAGGGCATTGCCGAGGCTGTGGCTCAGGCTGCGACGCCGAGTGAGGGCACGGGGGCCGCGGACGGTACTGCCGACCAGGGCAAGGCCGAGGTTTCGGATTCCGGGAGCGCGCCTGCAGCTAGTGCCGCCACTACAGAGGCAGCAACTGGCGACGAAGGCTCGGCGACGGGGGAGAGCCCTGCCACGAGCGAGCAGTCTTCGACGGCATCCGCTGGCCAAGCAGGATCTGCCGCCGCGGCTGCCGTCCAGACAGAGAACCCGACAGAAACTGGCGATGTCGTCAAGAAGCAAATCGAGGTCTCGTTCTCGATTATCGGCACCGATGCCGACGGCAAGGCTCAGACCTGGGTGGCGCCTACGCAGCTCAAGCTCGACGAGGGCGCGACGGCTGCGGATGCCTTCATTAAGCTGCAGGAGAAGACGGGCTTCAAGGCGAAGTACGATCCGAACACGGCATACGGTTTCTACCTCGAAAGCATCACCTCCCCGAGCGATGGCCGCAGGCTTGCCTACGATCCGACGACTCATGCCTACTGGCAGCTGTTCGTCGACGGCGCGTCTTCCTCGGTTGGCGCGAGCAGCGTCAAACTCACCCAGGGGCAGAAGATTGAGTTTGCCTATACGGCTGGTAGCGCGTCCCCTGTCGTTAAGGACCAGCTTGCTGCGAATGTGACCGTCATTGGTCGCGATGCCCAGGGCAAGACTCAGACCTGGGTCGACAACGCGCAGTATGTGGTGACGTCCGGTTCGAGCGCGCTTGATCTTACGAAGGTCGCGCTTGAGGCGAATGATATTGACGCCGTTGCTGCGGGCTCCTTCATTCTGAGCCTTAAGTACAACGGTGTTGAGCTGGGTACGCCCCAAGATTATTCGACCTATTGGCAGCTGTTTATCAACGGCAAGTCGAGTGACTATACGGCGGACAATGTCACCATCCATGCTGGCGATACCGTCACGTGGTTCTACGGTGGCTGGGGAGACCAGTTGCCGTCCGATTCTGTCCATGCTTCCGTTCAGGTGCTTGGCAAGGACAAGGACGGCAAGCAGCAGGTTTGGGCTTCGACGGGCCAGACGAGTCTCAAGGCGGGCTCTACTGCTAAGGACCTGTTGGAGCAGACTGGTCTTAAACTCAAAGCTACAGAAGAGTCTTGGGGTTGGTACCTTAGGGGCATTACCTCGCCGCTTGACGGTAAGACCTATTGTGGCTCTGATGCTGCGACCAATAGCTATTGGCGCTTCTACGTAAAGGGCAAGTCCGACGCAAAGTACAAGTTCGCCGACGTTGGCGCTGGTGCCTACGAGCTCCATGAGGGTGACGCCGTCACCTTTATGTATGCTGGCGACAGCGATGCCCTCCCTGGTCAGGTGCTTGGATCCGCCGATATCATCGGCCCCGATGTCAACGGCAACAATACTCGCTGGGGCTCGGCAAGCAATGTTTCCCTGCCCGAAGGCTCTACGGCTCAGGACCTTATTGAGACGGTTCTGAAGGCGAAGGGCATTGATTACAAGGCCTCCCAGAGTGGTGCATACTGGTCCATTACTTCGCCGTTCGAAGACAAGTCTTACGGCTATGATGGTGCGACCGGTAAATACTGGCATCTGTATATCAACGGAGAGTCCTCATCTCTCTGTGCCAACCAGGTCACGCTCAAGAGCGGCGACAAGGTTACATTTGCCTACACCACCGAAAAATCGCCCATGCCCGATCCCGACAAGATTGTCGTGGACCCGAGTGCGACGACTCCTAATTGGGATGCCGAGTGGGCCGGCTACGGCAACAGTGGCAACGGTTCGACCGTAACGGATGCCAAGACGCCTGCGCAGGCCGCCGGTCTTAAGTGGGCCTTCGATTGGAAGGCCGAGTCTGGCCAGCAGTATGCCAACTGCAGCGAGCCTGTCATCGCTAACGGCTTTGTGTACATCGCGACCGAGAACGAGCTCATTAAGATCGATTCGTCCACGGGCAAAAAGGTTGCCTCTGCGCCGCTTGCCTCCAAGGTGAGTTATACCTCTCGTCCGATCTACACCAATGGCCTTATCATCGTTCCGCTCAACGGCGGTGCGGTCCAGGCGATTACTGCAGACAAGCTGATCTGCAAGTGGCTGACGCCCGGTTTGACGGACTTGACGCAGAGCTCCTGCACCGTCGTTTCGGACGGCGAGTACGTCTATGTAGGCACGGCTGATGGGAAGAAATACGTCAACGGTTCCTTTACGCGCATCAAGATCACCACAGGCGAAGTCTCTTGGCAGAACATCGACGCAGCTGAGGGCTATTATTGGACTGGCGCTGCCCTGACGGATAAGTACGCCATCGTCCCCACGAGCGCAGGTACGCTTAAGTGCATTGATAAGACGACGGGCGATGTCGTTTCGACCATGAAGCTCGGCACCCTTGCGAACGCTGACTGCGTCGCCGATCCGTCCAATGGCTCGACCTTCTATCAGATGACGCACGACGGAAAGCTCCATGTGATTTCGCTTTCGGCGAAGGGCGTGCTGAGCGAGCAGAAGACGGTCGACCTGGGTCTTACGAATAACATGAGCGCCCCGGCGATGTCTGGCGACAACTTGATTGTCGGTGGGCAGACGGCTACTGGATCTGCTCTGGTTCTCTATAATCTGAAGACTGGTAAGACCACGATGGTCACCGCTGCTGACGGTAAAGAGCTACCGGCCGGATTTAACGGTATTGCTGCTACTCCGCTGGTGAGTGTTCAGGGCGGCAAGACCTATGTGTACTTTACCGTTAACAGCGCGGATAGCAAGGATTACGTCAACTACTCTGCTGGTGGTGGCGTGTATCGCTATACACTCGGCGATGCAGAGGCGACGCAGATTTATGATGCGGCTGGCCATTACCAGTACTGTGACTCTCCGGTCATTGCCGATGCATCTGGCAACCTGTACTACATCAATGACTCGGGCACGCTGTTCAAGCTTGGGGCCGTTGAGTCTTGGACGGTTGTCTTTAATTCCAACGGCGGGTCTGCTTGCAATACTAAGTTTGTTGCTACGGCCGATGGCAAGCTGGTTAAGCCGGCCGATCCGACGCGCGATGGCTACACTTTCGGCGGTTGGTTCACCGATGAGGCTTGCGTGCAGGCGTATGATTTCAGCACGCCGGTGACGGCCGACCTGACGTTGTATGCCAAGTGGACCAAGAATGCCGTTAACCCTGGCGGCAATGGCGGTTCAGGCTCCAATGGCGGCAATGGCGGCGTTGGTTCGAATGGCGGCGGCGGTTCTAGTACCGGTACTGGTTCCGGCACTGGCGCTGGCGCTGGTTCTGGCTCCGGCTCGAAGGGCGGCGTTATTGCCCCGGGCCAGAAGCCGGTGACCAAGACGACGGTGTCGACCAAGACCGAGACCAGGGACAACAAGTCCGACAAGAAGGACTCCGATAAGTCCGATAAGAAGGACGAGAAGAAGTCTGACAAGAAGTCTGACAGGAAGGACGGCAAGTCCGACAAGAAGTCCGATTCCAAGTCCGATACGGGTGCTGTTTCCACGACCACTGCTAAGAAGTCCTCTAGTGCTTCCGAGCAGGAGACTGGCACCAATCCGCTCGCCATCGTTGGCATCGCCGCCGGCGTGATTGGCCTCGCGCTCATCGCCGTCTTCGTGCTGACCAAGCGCGGCAAGGGTGACGGTAATGCCCGATAAGCCCAAGGAGACCAGCGGGCAACAGCCCGACTCCTCGTTTATCCAGCTCGATGATCCAAAGCAAAAGGGCGCCGCTTCGGCGGCGTCCACCTCTCGTCGCAAGGCGCTCCTCGGCGTTCTGACTGCTGCATGCACCATTCTGATCGTCGTCTCGCTGGGTTTCGTCCATCCTTCCACAAGCGGTGCCTGGTCCATCGACTGGATCATTCAGACCGTGACGGGGGAGAGCGTCGTCACCAAGGACACCAAGGCGTCTGGCTCGACTACGACTTCGGGCGAGGCCAGTTCCAAGGATTCCAAGTCATCGAATGACGCAAAAGATGAGTTCAAGGGTTCGAACGACGGCAAGGACGATTCCGAGTCTTCGGACAAGGAATCGGACAAAAACTCGGATAGCAAGAAGTCCGAGGACCAGGACGGCAAGAAGTCTGGCGATAAATCCGCTGTCCAGAATACGGGAGCCGGCGATACTTCCAAGGTGTCTGGTGGTGCTTCTTCGGGCGGTGGCCAGTCGTCTAATGGAGCCTCATCCTCTAATGGTGGAAACGCCTCCTCGGGCGGCCAGAGCGGCTCGCAGGAGTCCAACTACGTTACGGTGACGGTTTCGGTCACATCGAGCTCTGTGGGCAATCCTGTGTCCTCTGGTGGCACCTTTACCTTTAACGAAGGCGCTACCGTCTACGATGCCCTGTGCGCGCTGGGCCTTTCTGTCAACGCACATGGCTCGTCGTACGGTACGTATGTCTCCGCGATTGGTGGTTTGGCCGAGAAACAGTACGGCGGCACGAGCGGCTGGATGTACTCCGTCAACGGCACAACGCCCATGACGGCCTGCAGTAACTACGTTCTCTCCAATGGTGACAACGTCGTTTGGTATTACGTAACGGGCTAGAGGCCTCGACATAGCGCGCCAGACGGGCGGTTCGGACCAACATCCGGACCGCCCGTTTTTCATGCGAATGGGACTGGGTCGCCGGGTCTCTCGGCAAACAAAAAACCGGTTGGAACGGGAATTCCAACCGGTTATACATTCAAGCAAATAGCGAATCGACTACGACCGTGCGCCCTCGAGGAAAAAGCGGCGGCTGAAGTAGTTGTACCAGGTGACGAGGAACGTGGCGATGGCCTTCATGGCCTGGTAGCCGATGCTCAAAAACGTGACGCCCACAAACATGTACAGGTCGTTGAGGCCCAGGCCGATCACCGACAGGATGGTGAAGATCGTGAACTCGCGCTTGCGGCTCATGCCTTCGCGGTGGTCGAACACGTACTTCATGCTGAGCCAGTAGTTGACCACGACGGATGTGATAAACGAAACCGTGGTGCTCATCAAAAAGTCGAGGTGAAACAGCTCGACGAGCGCAATGAGCATGCCCCAGTCGATGCCAAAGGAGATAAGACCCACGACAGCAAACTTGAGGAACTGCTTGGTATGAGGTTGTGCCAGCGCCTTGCGCACGTAATCACATCCAATGCGTTGATGAATCGAGCAGGGGATACTTTAGATCTTTTGCAAGGGAAACGTAAGGTCTTTGCCAAGAACTATACGAACTCGCCAAATTTTCAAGAGCTAATCCGTAAACGTTGATAATTTGCCCGTAAACGAGCGGCGCCCACGGAAGATACTGCGCTGAGTGCGCGTCATCCGTGGGCGCCGTAATGCTGCAGGGGTGTCGAGCTACTTGGTCTCGTCGCCCTCCAGGAAGATCTTTCGGGTCACAAAGTTGTAGACCATGACAAGCGCGGTGGCGCAAATCTTGGCGATATTGGCCTCGAGTCCCAGGCCGGCGTTGAGCGCCAGCACGATGCCGTCGTTGAGAGCCAAGCCGATCACGGAAAGCACGACAAAGATGATGAACTCGCGGCGGCGGCTCATGCCTTCCTTGTGCGCAAACACGTACTTCATGCTTGCGAGGTAGTTAAAGATGAGTGAGATGATAAAGCCGCTGGTGTTGGCGATTAGGATGTTGAGGCCCAGACCGTAGTGGAGCAGATTCATAATGCCAAAGTCGATAACCGTGGCAATGACACCGACGACGCCAAATTTCATGATCTGCGCAAGGAGCTTTTGCATGGTACCTGCCTTAAGCCGGCGCCGGGGCGCCGTGGGGATGACAAACTTAGCAAGTTTAGCCAATCCCCGCGGGTGGTGCTAGGCGCGCTCCTCGATAGCACCGTTTCTATATGCATCGAGGAGCTGGCGCAGGTCCTGGATTTGGCTGCGGATCTTGGCGCCAGTATCGGTGTCGCTTACCATGCGGCGACGGTCTGCTTGGTCAAAACGGTTGGTCTCGCTTTCGATGTCCACGTTGCGCGTGAGTGCCTCGGCAACCGTCGTAAAGGCCCGGTGCGACTTGAGGCGGCAGCCGCGCGAGCTCGAGATGAGCGTATAGCCGGCGATGCCCGTCTTGGGATGGTAAGCGCGGCAGAAGCCGCCATCGATGACCAGCAGCTTGCCCTCGGCGCGGATGGGCTGCTCGCCCTTGGTAGTTTTAACGGGCGTGTGGCCGTTGATGATGTGGCCGGTCGGCGAGCATGCCATGGGCGCGACGCCAAACTCGCGCATGATGTCATCGCAGACCGAGGGCGACTTGGTAAGCGTAAAGTACGGATCCATTGGCTCGACCCAGGTGCTCTTATCGGCGATATAGGCGCGCTCAAAGGTACGCACCAGGCGTCCGCTGGCGGGTGAGTTAAAGCCAATCCACAGGTACCACATCCAGTCGAGAGCGTCGCGGTCGCCCACGCGCCAGGCGCGGCGGGCGATGTGGTCGCAAAAATCGAGATAATCGCGGCCAGCGTGCCAGGTGCCCAGACAGTTCATGCTGCTAAAGGTGCCGTCTTCGTTGAGCGGAACGCAGCCGTGGAAGAGCAGGTTGCCGTTGGCGACCTTGTACATCGAGCCGTGGGAATAGAGGAAATCGATATGGCGATGCAGGTGATCGGCGGTGACAAACTCGGACACGAGCTTGTCGATGATGTGTTGCTCCTGGGGCGTGAGCGTATAGGGGTCCGCCGGGTCGACGGTGGGGAAGTCGTTGGTCGTGAGCGGCCAGGTCGTGAGCGGCCACACGCTGCCGTCGGCGAGCGTGACCGTGCCGGTGTCGTGTTCGATCTTGTCGAGTAACAGGCGGTTGGTCATATCGAACTCGGGGTGGCGCTGGATAATCTGGCCCTCGAGCTTAAAGAGCAGCACGTTGATGGCCTTGATCAGCGGGGTGATGGACTCACCGGCGGTATAGGTGGCATCGGCAAAGGCGACAAGCTCACGCAGCGAGATGCCGTAGTCGTTCTCCAGGATCTCGTAGTTGTCGTAGCGTAGGTTGTTGCGCAATACCGTGGCGATGCAGGCGGGCTCACCGGCCGCAGCGCCCATCCACAGCAGGTCGTGGTTGCCCCACTGGATGTCGAGCGAATGGTAGGTGAGCAGGCGGTCCATAATCTTGGCCGCGCCGCCGCCGCGGTCGAAGATATCGCCCACCAGGTGCAGGTGGTCGACGGCCAGGCGCTTGATGAGCGAAGCGAGCGACTCGATAAAGTCGTCGGCGCTGGCGGTCTCCAGGATGGACTCCACGATGCGCTCGTGATAGCGCACGCGATAGTTGTTCTCGTCCGGGTGCGTGTGCAACAACTCGTCGATGATATAGGCGTAGTCGCGCGGGATGGCCTTACGCACCTTGGAGCGCGTGTAGCGGCTTGAAAGCGAGCGAGCGACCATGATGAGCTGGTCAAGCATCGTCTTGTACCAGGTGGGCGAGTCCTCGCGCTGGCTGCGGACCAGCTCGATCTTCTCGCGCGGGTAGTAGATGAGCGTACACAGCTCGCCCTTTTCGTCAAAGGTGAGCCTGTCGCCAAAGATCTCGTCGACATGCTCGCGCACGACGCCCGAGCAGTTGTTGAGGATGTGCATAAAGGCTTCGTACTCGCCGTGCACGTCGCTCATAAAATGCTCGGTGCCCTTGGGTAGGTTGAGGATGGCCGAGAGGTTGATAATTTCGGTAAATGCGGATTGTTCGGTGGGAAACTGTCTCGACAGCAGGCGCAGATACTTGAAGTCTTGCGGGTTGCGATCGAATGCGACCATGAAACACCTTCCGATGGGGCTGGTAAAACTGATAAACAGCGTCAAACGTTTATCAGTATGCGCCGCTTTTGTTTCGATTTTGCGCCAGCGGCTGAATTGTCGGCTGAATGGTTTGGTAAATCGATTTAGTGAAGGTAGATGTGTTGGTTGGGTGGAGACGACAGAAGGTGTTTTCTCAGATATTTATACGTGGGGCCGGTGGAGACGATGGTGGTAAAGATGTTCACTATTTTTGGTTCGATTTGGTAAATAGTGGACATATGTACCGCATGTAGGCTCACTGTGCGATAATTTGCGCAGCAATGAGTAAGGAGCCTCATATGAGTGATTTTGTCCTGACCTGTGAATCCGCCGCCGACCGAACCCGTGAGTTCTTTGCGTCGCGCAATATCCCTGTCGTGTGTTTTCATTACGAGATCGACGATGTTGTCTATACGGACGATCTGTATCAGTCGATTACGCCGGACAAGTTTTTTGCCCAGATTGCCTCGGGCGCCATGCCCAAGACGTCTCAGGTGAGCGTGGGTGAGTACGAGGAGTTTTGGGAGCCGTTTGTTGCCGAGGGTAAAGACGTGCTGCACCTGACGTTGTCGTCGGGTATTTCGGGCACGTATGGATCGGCCTGCGTTGCGGCGCAGATGCTCGCGGATCGCTATCCCCAGGGCGGCAAGGTGCGCGTCATCGATTCGCTGGCGGCGTCTTCGGGCTTTGGCCTGTTGCTGGAATATGCCGCCGACGTGCGCGATAGCGGGGCTTCACTCGACGAGACGGCTGCCTGGATCGAGGAGCACAAACTCAACCTGCACCACTGGTTCTTCTCGACCGATCTGTCGAGCTACCTGCGCGGCGGTCGCATTTCGGCTGCGAGCGCGATCATCGGCACGGCGCTTAAGATTTGCCCGCTTATGACGGTCGATTGCGACGGCAAGCTGTCGCCACGTGAGAAGATTCGCACTAAGAAGCGCGCGATTTCCGAGATGGCCAAGACCATGATGGCACACGTGCAGGACGGTGCGGATTATTCGGGTAAGTGCATCATGTCGCACTCGGCGTGCCGCGAGGATGCCGAGGCAGTTGCGGCGCTGATTGAGGAACAGGTTCCGCAGCTTAAAGGCAAGATTGAGATCAATGACATCGGTACTCTGATTGGCTCGCATACCGGACCTGGTACGGTGGCGCTCTTCTTTATGGGCGACAAACGCATGGATTAACTTGGCCCATCACGTCGCGCACGATTGCTCAAACGAAAACGGCCCGCCTCACGTTTGTGGGGCGGGCCTTGCTGTTGGGGTTAGTGTTTCTTTCCGCGGAAGAAGAAGCCATGCAGTGACGGCTTGAGGCCGCGGTTGGCGCGATGCTCCTCGACGCGCTCGTGGATCGAGGCAACGCGCTCGATGACTTCGTCGGGAATCGGCACGTCGGGATTCATGTTCTCGACCTGGCTGACTTCGGCGGCGGCGACCTGGTCGATAATGGGCACATCGTCGCGCGAGATGACAGGTGTGGCGTCTTCCTTCATCTTGCGATAACGCTGCATCATGTCGGCCTGTAGCTGCTGGGCCGAAGGCGGCGTCCAGATGATGGCGTTGGCGCCGGCGGCGATGGTTTCGCGGATGCTCTCGGGCGTCTTGCCGCCCGGTGCGATAAGCGGCAGGTTGGGATAGTGCTCGCGCAGCTCGCGTAGGACCTGGGGCGTGTTCTTGCCGGCGGCGATGTTGAGAATCTTGGCTCCAGCGCGCACCGTGGCGTGGGCATCGTCGTCGCAGCGAACGACCGTGGCGATGACGGGGATGTCGGCGATGTTGGTGATGTGCTCGACCATCTCGGCAGTAGCGGGGGAGTTGACCACGCAGCCCGCCGCGCCCTGCATCTCGGAGACGGCTGCCATCTGCACGGAGCGCTTACCGGTCGTAGTTCCGCCGCCCACGCCTACGAAGACCGGGCACTCGGCGACGGTCAGCAGCGCTTGCGTAATGGCGGGCTGCGGCGTGAAGGGGTAAACGGCAAAGACGGCATCGGCATTGGAGTTGCGGATGACGGCCACGTCGGTGGTGTAAATGAGCGACTTGATGCGTCGGCCGAAGAGCGTAAAGCCGCTGGCCTCCTCGATCTCGTCGGGCATGCGAAGGGCCGCCTTGCGCAAACGTCCGTCGATGGGCAGTGGCTCCATGGGGAGCAGTCCGTTGGGGGTCACGGCTACCTGGGGCTCGTTGAACTCGTCTGCGAGCTCGACCTCGGAGAAATCGACCGAGGCGACGATGTCCTCGTGAACCTCGGCGGGTACATCGATGGGAGCTTGGTCGTTTGCCGCGGCAGGCGTGTCGAAGGAGCTGGTGCCGACAAAGGCGTCGACGCGCTCGTTTAGGTCGTTGAGGGTATCCATGGAGGCTCGATTCTATGCGATGGTGGCCGGCGCGATGCAGCCGGAATTGCGAATGCTAAATCGTTTGACGAGTTGATTTTTCCCCGCCGCGCCATCCGTTAGACCGAAGAGCAGGCGAACGTGAAGGAGCTGTGGTGGCGGGGATCGAGGTGCTATCTTGAAAGTCCCGTTTTCAAGAGAGGTGACGCGGTATGGAATTTTCGGCAATGTTGGGCTCGATTGGCCTGTGTGTGGGCGCAATCGTTGCCGCCGCGGTCATCTACTTTGTGGTCACGGCCATTAAGGGCAAAAGGGCCGAGCGCAAGGAGCGCGCGATGCTTAAACAGCATCGCGACCAGCAGGGCAAACGCGCACAGAAATAGCTTGTTGAGTTTTGGATCCGTGCGCTAGCTGCGTTTTCGGATCAGGGCAATGTAGAAGCCCTCAAAGTCGCGGCTAGGCGGAATGGTCAGCGTGCCGGGCAGGCCGTTGGCGACGGACGAGACGTGGCCGGCGGCGATGGCCTCGGTGAGGGCGTTGCACTCGATGCGTGGCTCTTCGCCAGCTTCCTGGGCACGGTGCGCTTCGCTTTCGCTCGGCGTGCCGTCGAGGGGGATAAGCTCGCAGTCCATATGCTTGTCGAGGGCCTCTTGCAGGGCGTCCTCGTTTTCCTGCGGCAAGATCGAACAGGTCGAATAGACGAGCGTGCCGCCCGGTTTGAGGGCACCCATGGCGCGGTCCAGAAGTGCTCGCTGCGAGCGGGCGCACTTGCTCAGCAACTGCTCGGTGAGGCCGCGCAGGCTTTTCTCGTTGCCACTGATGACGGTGCCCGTGCCGGTGCAAGGAGCGTCGAGCAGGATGCGGTCAAAGCGGAAGAACTCGTCGAGCTCGCGTGCGTCGATGCGCATGACGGGCACGTTTTTGGCACCTTGGCGGTGGAGGTTGGACTCAAGCTTTTCGGCGCGGGGAATGCTCATCTCGCAGGCCGTGAGGTGTGCCTGGCCCTGGGTGAGGGCGGCGATCTGCGTCGTCTTGCCGCCAGGGGCTGCGCACATGTCCAGGATGTCCTCGCCTGCCTGGGCGCCCAGGACCAACGGCGGCATCATGGACGACAGGCTCTGCAGATAGATCTTGCCGTCGCGGTAGATGTCGAGATCCCACAGATCGGAAACCTGGGCCTCGGGCAGGATAAAGGCGTCCGGGTACCAGGCGACGGGGTTGTGGGCGATGCCAGCGGCATCGAGCGCCGCAGCGATGTCCTCGGCGGTTGCCTTGAGCGTGTTGGCGCGCAGTGTGACCGGGCGTGTGACCGCGGCGCCGAAGCCCTCGATCATGAGCTCGGCATCGGCGGGCGCATAGGCGCCGGCGACCGTGTCGACCATAAAGCGCGGCAGGTCGGCGGCGCAGGGAAGGGCGGCAAGCTGGTCGGAAAGCTCGGTGGCGGCAAATTGCCTGAGCTTGAGCTCGGGCTTGACCTGCTTTTTCTGCTTACGACGACGCGGCTTGGACATCCGTCTTTCCTTCCCATTCCATTACATGTCGAGTGTTTTAGTACTGGCTCTCGTGCTTGCTGAAGAAGTCGAAGCGCGGGGGCAGCGGCTTCACGCGGTGCTCGCCGGGCTTCTCGCCCAGGCTCTCCACGAACTCGTCCGTGGAGGCAAAGATGTTATCCCAGCTAAAGAAGGCGACCGGGTCAACGTTGAAGTACTCGCAGATGAGCTCGCAGCCGGCCGGAACGATGCCGTGCATCAGGACGGTGGCCACGCGCAGCTCGGTAAAGGCGTCGACGAGGGCCTGCGTCATGGCGGCGTTTGCTGGCTCGCCCTCGAGCTTGTTGGCGGCCTTGGAGGCGTCGCTCCAGCGCTTGTTGGCGGCGCGCAGGTAGTCGTCGCACACGGCAAGCGCGCGGTGCGTCTCGAACTTGTACATGGCCTGCTCAAAGGCAAGAGTTGCCTGCTCGGCAGCCTCGACCACGGCGGCAGAGGCGTCACCGGCGGGGATGCAGCCGTTGCGATAGGGGCTCTCGTCGCCCTCCTTGATGGCGACGCCGTAGAAGCAACTGCGGGCCAGGCGGTTGAACACGCCGGTCAAAAGGGCGCTTTCCTTAAGGGCCGGGTCGATAACGCGCTTGTCGTCGCAGGCACGCACCTCGTTGCCGTCCTTGTCCTTGCCGGTCACGCGCGTGTCGTATGCCTTGGGGCTAAAGCTCACCGGCTTCTCGGACAGGCCGAGCGACAGCCAGTGCGCGCGCATCTGCTCGCAGGTGTAGTGGTTGAGCAGGTCGTCTGCCGGTGGGGGAGGCGTCTGCGAGGACGAGCTGGCCTTTTTGCCCATGTAGAGCAGGTGGTAGCAGGCGCTGACGGTGCTCTGCGTGAGGTCCCAGCCCAGGGCCTCCCACATGGCGGTCTGCGCGATGCAGTAGAAGTAGATGTTGTCCTGACCGATAAACTGGTAGATCTGAGCGTCGTCAGAGCACCACCAGTCGCGCCAGTCGAGCGAGCTGTGCTGGTAGGTGGGCGCGGGGACCTGCGTGGAATCGGCGGCGGGCTCGCCCATGAGGGCGGCATCCTGGGCGGCGATGCCCTCGGTCACGCCGGCGGCCTTGGCATCGCGTGCGAGCACGGTGCGCGTATAGCTGATGGGAGCCCACAGGCTCTCGGGCCAGCACCAACAGGTGACGTCGGAGACGCCGTCGACCTGGGGCACCGGGACGCCCCAGTCGATGTTGCCGGTGATGCGGAAGGGTACGAGCGCCTTGCCGCTGCGGAAGCGCACGCCGCCGTTGGCGAGCACCGCGTGGGCATCGTCGCGCTCCTTCCAGCTGGGGAAGGTGACGGTAAAGCTGCTCTTGTTGCCCTCGGGCTCCAGCACGGTGTGCTCGGGAAGCTGATCCTCGACGGCATCGAAGGCCTCGCGGAACTTGTTCTGGATGTAGAGCTGGGCCGGCAGCAGCCACTCCTCCATGGTCTTGGAGACCACGGAGCGAACCTGCGGGTTCTGGGCGAGCTTGGCGGTGTAGGTCTTCATAAAGTCGAGGTAGGCCGGCAGGTCGAAGTAGAGGTTGTCGACCGGGCGCAGCTCGGGCACCTCGCCGGTGAGCTGGCTCTTGGGTGCGATGAGCTCCTCGGGCTCAAACTGGTGGCCCAGATCGCACTCGTCGGCATAAGCCTTCTCGGACTTGCAGCCCTGGATGGGGCAGCGGCCGATCACCTGACGGCCGTTGAGGAACGTGCCGGCCTTGGCATCGTAGAACTGCAGCGTGGAGCGCTTGGAGATGGTGCCCTGCTCGTGCAGGCGCTTGATAATCTCGGCGGTCACCTCGTTGTGAATCTGCGCAGCCGGCTCAAGGCCCGAGCCGCCGTAGATATCGCAGCTGATATTGTAGTTGTTGAGGGTCGCGGCCTGGCGGGAGTGATTGGACTCGACATACTCGCTAATGGACTTGTCGTAGCCCTCGTTCTCCTTGAGCTTGCGGTAGCTCTCCATGATGGGCGAGCCATAGCAGTCGGTGCCCGAGGTGAAGATGACGTTCTCGCGGCCCAGGCGGTCGCGCAGGAAGCGGGCGAAGAAGTCGGCAGGGACAAAGACGCCGCCGACGTGGCCAAAGTGAAGGCCCTTGTTGCCGTAGGGCTCGCCGGCGGTAACGATGGCGCGGCGAGGCCAGCTGGGACGGTCGTTCATGGAGTATTTGGATGCCATGGGACTCCTTCGCATATGGTGAGAGCGCGGCCGGGCGCAAGGCCTGGCGACGCGGTGGTCAATTCGTGCATATCGTTCGACATTATCGCACATGCGGACGGGTACGTGGCAGGGGCGCTATCCTAAGATGCTATGAATGAGATTTCCAACATACATGCGTTTGAAGACGAGGATTTTCTGCACGCTTGCTTTGTGTGGGGGATGGTCGTAGTCGGCGTGTTTGCCGTGTGCTTGGTGCCGGTGTTTATGTTGCTGGGTGGGCCTGCAGACTTGGATGCGGCTGACGCGGGCGGCTGGATGGCTGTCGTGGGCTGGATAGTCGGCTTGGCTGCGATCTCAATGGCGTCGTTCGCCGTGCACGAGCTGGTGCACGGTGTGTTTTTTAAGCTGCTGGCGCCTGCGGGCGCGAAGGTGACCTTTGGGGCGAATCGCGAGACGGCGATGATCTATGCCTGCGCCGAGGGCGTTGTGTATTCGCGCCGGCGGTACATGGCGGTTTGCCTGGCGCCGACGGTTGTTGTGACGGCGGCGCTTGCCCTGGGGTTTGCGTTTTCGGGCTATCCGCTGCTGTGCTACCTGGCGGCCGGCTTGCATTTGTCGGGCTGTGTGGGCGACTGGTATTACGTGCGGACCATTTTGCGCGACCGCCGCATTGTCGCCTGCGAGGATACGTCCTTTGGCGTGCGCTTTTTCGGGTGAGGAGATGTCGATGAAGCCGTTGTTGCTGCATGCGTGCTGTGCGCCGTGCTCTCTTGAGCCGGTCCGCCTGCTGCGCGAGGAAGGGTTTGAGCCCACAATCTGCTGGACAAACCCCAATATTCAGCCGCACGATGAATGGCAGCGGCGTTTGGACGAGCTGCGCCGGTGGTGTGCCGATGGCGACATCGAGCTTATCGAGGCGGGGGAGGACCGGGAGCGCTGGGAGGCCGGCGTGGCCCCGCTGGGCGCCGATCGAGCCCGTCGCTGTCGCTCATGCTATGCCCTGCGTCTGGCCGAGGCGTGCCGTGTGGCCCAGGAGCGCGGGTTTGAGTTTGTGGGCACGACGCTCGCCGTCTCGCCGTACCAGTTGTTCGAAACCTGCAATGATGTGTTGGAGCGTCTGGCTGCTGCCCGCGGTCTCACTCCGGTGATTCGCGATTTTCGCACGTATTACCCCGAGGCGACACGTCGTTCGCGCGAGCTGGGCATGTATCGGCAGAACTACTGCGGCTGCCGTTTCTCGGCCGTCGAGGCGGCCATGGACCGCGCCCGCATCCGCGACGAGCGCAAAGCCGCCAAAAAGTAGTTCACTTGGGACGTCAGCCTGCTAGGATGTAGAGCGGACTTTAGCTATATAAGGAGAATCCGACGTGTCTATGCGTACCGATGATTTTGACTATAACCTGCCCGAAGAGCTCATCGCCCAGGCGCCTGCCGAGCCGCGCGACTCCTGCCGCCTGCTGGTGGTTGATCGCAAAGGCTCCGAGACAGGAACGCCGTTAGGGCATGGCGGCACCGTCGAGCACCGCATCTTCCGTGACATCATCGACTATATCGAGCCGGGCGACGTGCTCGTCATCAACCAGACGCGCGTGATGCCGGCCCGTCTTATCGGTCGCAAGACGGGCTCGGGCGGCGTGGTCGAGACGTTGCTGCTCAAGCGCCGCGAGGATGTTGACCCGCTGGGCCATGTTTGGGAGTGCTTGGTCAAGCCGGGTAAGCGCCTGAAGCCCGGTGCTCAGATTGAGTATCGCGCCGGTGGCGCTCATGCGCCCGAGGGGGCTCCCGTGGTGCTGACGGCCGAGGTCGTCGACTTTGTCACCGATAGTCGCGGCGGCCGCCTGGTGCGTTTTGAGCCGGCCGGTTGCAATGCCGCCGGCGAGCCGCGCACGCTTGACGAGGCCATCCATGCTGCCGGTCACGTGCCGCTGCCGCCCTACATTACCGATTACGAGGGCGATCCCGAGAAATATCAGACCGTGTACGCCATGAAGGAGGAGCACTCGGCTGCCGCTCCCACGGCGGGCCTGCATTTTACTCCTGAGCTCATGGCCGCTATCGAGGCCAAGGGTGCCAAGTTTGCCGCCGTCGAGCTCGAGGTGGGCATCGATACCTTCCGCTTGGTGGAGGAGGACGACCCCACGCAGCACGTCATGCACACCGAGCGCTACCACGTGTCGCAGGAGGTTGTCGACGCCGTGCATAAGGCCAAGGCCGAGGGTCATCGTGTGATCGCCGTCGGCACTACCGCGGTGCGCTCGCTCGAGAGCGCGTTTGACACGGACGCGCCGGTGTCCGATCCGGCCGTGACGGCGCGCTATTTTGAAGGCCGCGAGGACGGGGCCGATACGCTTGGCCGCGGTGACATCGTGGTGCGCGAGAACGCCACGACGCAGCTTTACCTCATGCCCGGCTCGACCTATCACGTGGTCGACGCGCTGATCACGAACTTCCATGTGCCGCGCTCCACGCTCATGATGCTCGTGAGCGCGCTTGCCACCCGCGACCAGATCATGGATGCCTACGCCGCTGCCATCGAGGAGCGCTACCGCTTCTTCAGCTTTGGCGACGCGATGCTCATTTGTTAGTTACGCGGTTCTACGAACCGCGTAACTGCTCGACGCTGCGCGGGCCGAACCCGTCCCGGTCCGCCCCCGGCATGTCGTCGACGCCTTCGGCTCAGTCTCATATCCGCGGATACCGTTCTGTCGGCCCGCACTCCATTCCTTCGGCGGGGTTCCCCAAGTCTGTCGAGGCGCATGCGGAGGGCTCCGCGCGCACAGCGAAATAGGGGGTATCCCCGAAGGCCGCCCGGCTCGCCGGGACGGGGGCTATGTCTATTCCGCGCCCTCCCGGCACATCATGCCGAGGGCCCAGAGCCACCTCACGAGCTCGGCCGCGGTGGCCGCGTTGGCCTTCGCCGCGGGCATGCCGCGGGCGAGCATCTCCTCGCGCCGCCGCAGGAGCCGCTCGGACCCCTTCCTCCCGTGCATCCTTATCTCGAGGGGCACGCCCGTGTCCCTCGGCATGAGCTTCGGCTGGTGCCGCGCCGCGGCGTAGCACCATGAGCCCTCAACGGCCAGCTTCCTCACGAGCGCGTTGCCCGCACCGCTGATGCCTCCGAGCCGCACGGAGTCGCCACTCGACCTCTGACTCGGCGCGAGGCCGAAATAGGCCGTGACCTGCCTTCCGGAACGGAACCTCGTGAAGTCGCCGACCTCGGCCGAGAAGGCCGCGGCCAGCGCGAAGGCGCAGCCCTTGATCGACTGGAGGGCGGCCACCTCCGCGGCGATCGGGCTGGCATCCACGGCGGCCCTGTACTCGGAGAGCAGGTCCGCCCGGGCCTCCGCCGCGGCCTCGACCTCGTTCCTCAGGGCGGCGAGCGCCCGAACCCCGCCATCGTCCTCCGGCCTGACCTTGTCGAGCCACCTCAGGAAGTCGTAGGTCCAGTACTTCCTCGGGTTGCCGGCGGGCGTGGTGCCGCCGTAGACGAACCCCCGCCTTGCGAGGAAGGCGAGCAGCCGCTGCTTGGCGGTCGCCAGGCGCGCGGTCGCCCCGTCGTAGGCGCCGGCGAGGTCCCTGATGCCTTCGACCTCGGGGGAGGGGACCCATACGGGGGAGATGTCGTGGGCGAGTATCGCCTTGGCCATCCTGGCGGCGTCGTTCCTGTCGTTCTTGGAGGCCGAGTCGGCGGCCGACCTGGGGATCTTCGAGACCGCGGCGACGACGCACTCGACGCCGAGCCCGGCGAGCTCCCTTTGCGGGGCGAAGCCGAGGTAGCCGCTCTCGTAGGCCGCGAGCGACGGCCCGGGGAACCCATCCATCCACCCGGCGATCTCGCCCCAGGGGTTGCCGGGGAACCTCCTCGTCACGGCCTCGCCGGTGTCCGCGTCGAGGGCGCAGACGGTGGTCGACCTCAGGTGGACGTCCATCCCGAACGCGGTAGAATACTTTGGCATGGGAGCCTCCCAACCTCGTTGCGGCGCGGCTGCGCCTATGGCACTTCAACATCATTGTCGCAGCCCCGACCCGCGGTCACGAGCGGGGGCTCCTGTCTTTTTAGTGCCCTCGGATTGGGTCATAGTGTCTGTC
>JAGZQF010000042.1 GCA_018382295.1 Collinsella sp. | reverse complement strand
ATCTCGGCAGCGGAGCGAACCTTGCGGTCGATCTCGTCCTTGGGGACCTTCTTGAGCTCAAGCGTAAACGCCATGTTCTCGTACACCGTCATATTGGGGTACAGAGCGTAGCTCTGGAACACCATGGCGATGTCGCGGTCCTTGGGCGCCACGTCGTTGACGCGCTTGCCGTCGATGAACACATCGCCGGAGGTGATGTCCTCTAGGCCGGCGACCATGCGCATCGTCGTGGACTTACCGCAGCCAGAGGGGCCAACGAGGACGATGAACTCCTGGTCGTGAACGGTGAGGTTGAAGTCCTCTACAGCGAGCACACCGTCCTCGGTAACCTTGAGATTGTGCTTCTTCTCCTCGGTCTTCTTCTTTTTGCCAAAGAAGCCCTTCTTTTTTGACTCGTTGTTGGGATACACCTTCTGAACATGTTTGAGAACGATCTCGGCCATGTCTCTACCTTTCGATACGCGGCGCCGCGCTGAGGGGCGCCGCAGAAACTTGCAAAACAGTTACGGCATCAGCCCTTGACGGCACCTGCCACCACGCCGTCGATGATGTACTTCTGGCAGAGGATGTACATGATGACGATGGGGATAACGACCATCATGATGCAGGCCATCATGGGGCCGAGCTCGACGTGGCCGTAGCCGCCGCGGAAGTACTGAATCAAGATAGGAATGGTCTTGTACTTGGTGGAGTCGAGCGTAAGGTAGGGCAGCAGGTAGTCGTTCCAGACCCACATGGTCTCGAGGATGCCGACCGAAAGATAGGTGGGCTTCATGATGGGGAGGACGATCTTAAAGAACACCTGGACCGGGTTGCAGCCATCAATCATGGCCGCCTCTTCGATCTCGAGCGGGATGTTCTTTACAAAGCCGGCGAACATAAAGACCGCCAGGCCCGCGCCAAAGCCAAGGTAGATAAAGCAGATGTTGAACGGCGTGTTGAAGCCGATGCGGTCCGCCAAATTGGACAGCGTGAACATGAGCATCTGGAAGGGCACGACCATCGAGAACACGAACAGGTAATAGAAGAAGTTCGAAATCTTGCTGTTGACGCGCACTACGTACCAAGCGCACATGGAGCAGCACACCAAAATCAGAACGACCGACGTGACCGTGATGATGAGCGAGTACATAAACGCCGAGGCAAAGCCCTGCTCGTTAAGAGCGTGCACGTAGTTTGCAAGGCCGTTGAACGTCTCAGGCGTAAGCAAATCGAACGCCGTGGTGGTGCTGATTGCAGTTCCCTTTTTAAAGGAATTGAGCGCAATCATGAACACGGGGTAGATCCACGCGAGCGACAGAATCGTAAAGAAAATCGAGAGCGCGCGGTTAATAGCCTTATCGCGTTTCATTACTGCTGCACCTCCTTGGACCTCGTGGCCTTAAGTTGGATCATGGAGATTGCTACGACCAGGATGCAGAAGATAACCGCCTTGGCCTGACCGATGCCCTGCCATGCGATACCGGCACGCGAATAGAACGTGTTGTAGATGTTCAGGGCGAGCATCTCGGTGGAGTGCGCAGGGGCGCCGCCGGTAAGGGCGAGGTTCTGGTCGAACAGCTTAAAGCCGTTGGTGATGGACAGGAACAGGCAGATGGTGATCGTCGGCATCAGATTGGGGATCTTAACCTTCCAAAACGTCTGCCATGCCGTGGCGCCGTCGACCTTGGCGGCCTCGATGTAGTCGGACGGAATGGACTGCAGACCAGCGATGTAGATGATCATCATGTAGCCGACCTGCTGCCACAGGGTCAGGATGATAAGGCCCCAGAAGCCAGCAGCAGAGTTAAGGGCGATAAGGTCGGCGCCGATGTTGGAGAGCAGGCAGTTGATCAGAATCTGCCAAATGTAGCCCAGCACGATGCCGCCGATCAGGTTCGGCATAAAGAAGATCGTACGGAAGATGTTGGTGCCCTTGAGTGCCTTGCGGGTGAGCGCCTGCGCGATGGCGAGGGCGATCACGTTGATGAGCACCGTCGACAGGAAGGCAAACGCCACCGTAAAGAAGAACGACGTGGCAAACTGCGGATCGGACAGCGCGCGTACGTAGTTCTCGATACCGACAAAGTGCGCGTTACTAATGATAATAAACTGGCAGAACGAGAGATAGAAGCCCTGGATAAAAGGGATCACGAACCCGATCATAAACGCCAGACACGTGGGCAGCATAAAGAGCGGCCACCAGCGCTTGAGTGCTTTGCCCATAAAAGGGTCCTTTCAATATGCAGGGGGCGGGCAAACCAACGTCTGCCCGCCCCCTGTCGCTAATCAGATAGCTTGGGCAGCAACTGCTTACTCGGAAGCGGCCTTCTCGGTCTTCCAGCCATCGACGAAGGCGTTCTTGACGCCGTCCCACTTGCTGTTATCGGCAGCGTAGGCAATCAGAGCCTGCTTGAGGTTCTTCTTCCACTCCTCGGAGGGAATGTAGACGAAGTCCCAAGCGACGGTCTTCTTGCCGTCCTTGGCCATGGCAACGGCCTGCTGCGAGAAGACGTTGGTGGTCTCCTTGGCGCTCTTGAACGGAGCGGTCAGACCCATCTTGTCGGCGATGATGCTGGTCGGGGTGTCAGCGGTGACGCACCAATACATGAAGTCCTCGGTGGCCTTCTGGGCATCCTCGGAAGCCTGGGAACTGACGCACCAGTAGTTCTCGCCGCCGGAGCACAGGCCCTGGTTCTCCTCGCCGTCAACACCGATGTAGATGGGCATCATGCCAATCTGATCGTCGGTCATGCCGGCCTTGACGAGGTCAGAGTAGGCCCAAGAGCCGTTCTGGTAGAAGACGGCCTTGCCGGTTGCGAACTCGTTGGTGGCGTCGTCGCCGGTCTTGGAAGCAAGCTGCGAAGGATCGCAGGTGGAGTCGGTGATGTACAGGTCGAAGATCTGCTTGTAGTTGTCGAGGAACTCACCCTTGATCTCGTCGTCCTCCTGGTTGTGCTCCTTCTCAAACTCGTAGTAGAGCGGCATGTTGGCAAGGTGGGTGGTGTAGCGCCAGCTGGAGGAGTCGTCCATGCCGGCGGAAGTGAAGGCACCCTCGACACCAAGCTCGTCCTTGCGGGCCTGGATGTCGTCGGCACAAGCCTTCAGCTTGTCGAAGGAGTTGATGTCCTCGGCCTTGTAGCCAGCCTTCTCGAGCAGCTGCTTGTTGTAAATAATGCCGAAGCTCTCCTGAACCCAGTCGATGCACACATCCTTGCCGTCGGACTGCAGAGCCAGGGAGTCGTCAATGAGCTCACCGCGGAGCTTGGTATCGGACAGGTCGGCGCAGTAATCCTTCCAGTTCTTAAGACCGGTGGGGCCGTTGACCTGGAACAGGGTCGGAGCGGAGCTCTTGGACATCTCGGACTTGAGCTTCTCCTCGTAGGTGTTGGAGGCGGCGGTCACGATCTTGACCTCGACGCCCTTCTCCTTCTTGTACGCCTTGGCGATCTCCTTCCACTCCTTGTCGACCTCGGGCTTGAATTGGAGGAAGTAGACCTCGGCAGCGTCACCAGAAGCAGAGGAGCCGGAGCCGGCGGAGCCACCGCAGCCCACGAGACCCAGACCAAGAACCGCAGCCGCGGAACCAGCAAAGCCCAGGAACTGCCTTCTGCTCATTTCGTTCTTCATTACAATCCACCCTTTCACACCGTGGCGGCACCCTTTGCCGCCGCCTTCGGAGATTGGCTCGGGGACTTTGCCCCTTTTGCTGATTTGTACAATACGCTATTTGGCTAGTTGTTTGAACAAGTATTACTAGAGCGGTAGAAAAACTTCGGTGAACGGTAATTTCAACTTGATACTTGACAAGTTTTGTATAAACAATTATTTGTTATCTAATGCAGAGAAAACGCCCGGTCAAGCCGATGTATCGTCGGTTTGACCGGGCGTTTTCGCTTTGATGGCATGAGTCTCGTCAGGCTGCGAGCTAGCCGGCTATCGCTTGGAGTTGACGCGGTAGTGGAAGATCTCGGGATGCGTGCGGGCATGCGTGACCTCGAACAAGATGCCGTCCGAGGTGTACGACTGGCTCTCCATGACGGCAACGCAGTTGTATTTGCCGAGGTCAAGATAACTGCAGTCCTCATCGTTGGCAAGCTCGACGCTCACCGTACGGCGACTCGCCATCACCTTGACGCCGCGTTTGTGCTCCAGATAGTCGTAAATTGACTTTGCGGCGATCTCGGGCGTCAGACCCTTGGCGATCGACTCCAAAAAGTAGCCGTGGTCCACCTGGCGAGCATTGCCGTTGAGGCTTCGGACACGCACTACACGAATCAGCTCCTCGCCCACCTTAAAGCCCAGGCGACGAGAAAGTTGCTCAGTGCAAATCAAATGTTCAAAAGACTTAACGTCCGTCGATGCAACGGCATTGTTGCGCTTTGCAAATTCGCCAAACGACTCGACTTCCTCGAGTGCGCCCAGCATGTCGGTTTCGCCCTTGAGCCAAATAACGCGCACGCCCTTGCCGTGTATAGGCTGCACAAACATCTGATCGGCCAGCATGCTCAAGGCGCGTCGAACGGTATTGCGCGTGCAGCCAAACTCCGCGGTCAGCTCGGCTTCGGTTGGCAGCATCTCCTGAAACGCATAGGTCCCGTTAATGATGCGCGAACGGATCTCGCGGTAGATTCCTTCGTAAATCGCTTTTGGCATGACTTCACCTCTAATGAATATGTATGGCTAGGCACGATAGCATTTCTTTGGGTTGTTTAAACCGTCTATCGGCAAAGCACCGATTATTTACCGTCGACGGTTCCCCCGACACCCAGATCGGATCGAATCAAAACCGTCAATGCGGCAAGCAGTCAGTCCTCTACAATGAGTTCATTGTTTAAACGTTCTTGCTCGCACAGCATGTTGCATCCGGAAGGCATATTATGCTGCAGAAAATCCAACGCTTTGGCGGGGCAATGTTCGCGCCCGCCATGTTGTTTTCCATATCGGGTCTTATGGTCGGCGTCTCCGCCCTCGCAACGTCTGCGGATATCGTCGGCGACCTCGCCGTATACGGAACCCCTTGGTACGTTTTTTGGACTATCATCCAGCGCGGCTCGTGGACGGTCTTTAAACGACTTCCGCTCCTTTTTGCCGTAGCGCTGCCCATCGGCCTTGCCCAAAAGCAACCAGCTCGTTGTTGCCTCGAGGCGCTCGTGGCCTATTTTGCCTATTGCTTCATTTTGAGCGAGATCATCAAGCTGAGCGGAGACAACCTTGGACTTAAGTACCCGTCGTCTTTGACCTCCGCTAGCGGCATCACCATCATCGACGGCATCAAGACACTCGACACCGGCATTATCGGCCCGCTGGCGGTGTCGGCAACCGTCGTCGCCATCCATGACCGCTTCTACGATGCCAAGGTTCCCGATTGGCTCGGTACCTTCTCGGGTTCCTCGCTGGTCTACCTCATCAGCTTTTTTGCCGTGTTCGCCCTTGCCGCCATCTCGGCCGCCATCGTGCCCTTCGTATACGCAGCGACCGAAACGCTGCGCCACGCACTTGCGGGCGTCGGCCCCTTCGGCGTGGGTATCTTTGTGTTTTTGGAGCGAGCACTCGAGCCCATGGGGCTGCACCATCTGCTCTACATGCCGATCTACTACGACAACCTGGTCATTAACGACGGCATCTACGCCACGTGGAGCAGCTTGCTCCCCATCCTCTCCCATAGCACGCGCCCCCTTAATGAGCTTGCGCCGTGGGCCGGTTTTACCGCCACCGGCTGGGTCAAGCTCTTTGGCCTTCCCGCCATCGCAGCCGCATTCTACTCCACCGCAAAACCCGAGCGCCGCGCCGGCCTCAGGGTCATCCTTGTTCCCGCCATCATCGCCTCGGTGGTTTGCGGCGTTACCGAGCCACTCGAGTTTCTCTTTATGTTCACCCACCCCGGGCTCTTTTTTCTCTACGCCGTCTTATCGTCTTGCCTTGCCACAACCATGAATCTCTTTGGCATCGTCGGCATCTTCTCGGGCGGCCTCATGGAGATGGCAGCCTTCAACTTTATTCCGCTCATGCGCATGCATGCCGGTGCCTATCTTTTGGCGCTCGGTATCGGCCTTGCCTTTAGCCTCATCTTTTTTGTGAGTTTTCGAGCACTCATCTTGATCTATGACCTTAAGACGCCGGGCCGCGAGGATCATGTCGCCAATCGCGCGGCAATCGATCATTTAACGGGAAGCGGCTTTGCCAAAGAGCAATCTCCCAATGACGAGGCCAATAGTCAATCCGATCAAGATCACGTCCTCGCTGAGCGGGTAATTCAGCTTTTAGGTGGCGTTGGCAATATTGCGGGCGCAACCAACTGCGCCACGCGCCTGCGCGTCGAGGTCGCAGACCCTTCCATCGTTGCAGATAACGCGTCGTTTGTCGCGGTGGGCGCCAAGGGCCTCATCATTACGGGCAAGACCGCCCAGGTGATCATCGGCATCTCCGTTCCCCGCGTTAAAGAGCATTTTGACCAGATCATGGGCCTCGAGCCGGGATTTGTGCCCACCACCTCGGCCTCCCCTGCCGCCAGCGCAGCCCATAAGCGCGGCGATATCTGCTTCTTCGATATCGACGGAACGCTCGCCTGGCAAGACCCCAGGCTCGCCCAAGACCTTCCCGAAGACGAGCGTGACCTGTCCCCTTATCCCAACGAGGCGGTCTCGCAGGCCATCCGCGATTTCGTTGCAAACGGCAACATGGCCTTTATCTGCACAGGACGCACCCTCAGCTGCATCCACCCCAAACTTCTTGAGCTGCCCTGGACCGGCATCGTCTGTCTTGCGGGCGGTTACGCCGAGATCAACGGACACGCAATTCGCGATCTGTCGATGACGCCCAGTATGCTGCAGCGTCTTGCCCCCTACCTTGAGCAATCGGGCGAGGTCATCCGCTTTGAGGGCCTCAACGGCGTCGTGCGCATGAGTGCCGATGCCCCCGATGCTCCCGGATACGCGCGCACCCTGGGCGACGCAGTCACGCAGCTGCAACATTACAGTGTCTACAAGATCTTGATGTCTACATCGCTCGCCAACCACATCGCTCAAGATAAGGCACTTGAGCCGCTGCTGTGCTTTAACGAGCTCGAACTCGAGGTAACCGAAATCTCGCCCCGCGAATGCACGAAGCGCGGGGGCATCCAGTCTGTACTCGACGCCCTCGATCCCCACCACGGAACCGTATACGGCATCGGCGACGCCAGCAATGACGTCTCGCTGATGAACGCCGTCGATGTCGGTATCGCCATGGGCAATGCGCCGAACTATCTCAAAAAGCGCGCCGACTACATCACCGACTCGGTCGACAAAGATGGCGTCGTCAAGGCGCTCGAGCACTTTAGGCTTATATAAGCAGCCGGCACGCGCACGCGTCCCGTTTCTCCAAATCGCCAAAACAGACGCGCCGGCAACTCCAATGTGGCAATATGGTATCTGCACACCGCAACGATGTAACCCAAGAAAGAATGCGAGAACCCGTGTCCAGTCCGTTTACTAGCTTTTTAGCCCAGCACTTTGACCAGATTAACGACTATCTGGCCACGTTCTTTGACGGACAGGCGACCTCTGCCGATATCGAGCGCTACCTGTACGCGCCGCTCTCGGCTTTTACGGCCAACGCCGGCAAGCGCCACCGCCCGCTTATCTGTATGCTCGCCGCAACCGCAGTGGGCGGTAGCTTTGAGAGCGCCCGCAGCGCCGCGGCAGCTATCGAGCATTTCCAGTCGGGCGCACTGATCCACGACGACATCGCCGACAACGGACAGCTTCGTCGAGGCAAGCCCTGTATGCACCTTACCGAGGGCACGGGCCTTGCCATCAATTGTGGCGACCTGGCGCTCACCATGGTCACCAAGACGGTTCTCGACGACCCCACGCTGGAGTCCGACGTGAAGCTGCGTGTGCTCCACGAGCTTACCGAGATGATCGTCCGCACCATCGAGGGTCAAGCGCTCGACCTGGGTTGGGTCCGTGACGGGCGCTTTGATATCTCGGTTGATGACTACCTGGACATGGCGACGCACAAGACCGCGTTTTACAGCGGAGCCACGCCGCTTGCCGCCGGAGCCATTATCGGCGGCGGCAGCGATGAGCAAATCGAAGCGCTGCGCGCCTTTGGCCTGCATACGGGCCTTGCCTTTCAGATTCAGGACGACCTGCTCAACCTTGTCGGCACTAAGGAAGCCGCCAACAAGGACTTCCGCACCGACATCACCGAGGGCAAGCGCACGCTTGTCGCCGTACACGCCCTCTCTGATGAGCGCCACCACGACGAGGTCGAGGCGATTCTTTCCTCGGGCACCGATGATCCCGCGCAGCTCGCACGCGCCGTGGAGATCTTCCAGGAGACCGGCTCCATCGATTACGCCCACACTTACGCGCTCGACCTGACCGCTAAGGCCAAAGCGGCCATCGAGAACGTTGAGCTTGATCCGCACGCACGCGAGCTGTTCCTCTCCATGGCAGATTTCTTTGTGGAGCGCCTTAACTAACGGGGGTTATAAAACCTGTCAGCAGCGTATTTAGGCACAACTTGCTACACTGTTGAGTGCATGTTTATGCATCCCTTTGCGTTGTCTATCCGACAGACGCTCAAATAGTACGAATGGTACGCCGAAAGGGGTTCGTTCATGGAACCTATTACAACGGGCATGCAAGGAGCAGCCGTCGAGGACGTGCAGTCTCGTCTCCTGCAGCTCGGCTACACGATTGATGCCGCCGAAGTCACCGACAAGTACTTTGGAGCCACCACTGAGCAGGCCGTCAGCACCTTCAGGCTCGACAGCGGCCTTGCTGCCGGTCATGCCGTCGATATCCCCTGCTGGAGCGCCCTTGTAGACGCTTCGTATAAGCTGGGCGACCGCACTCTCTATCTGCGCATGCCCAATTTCCATGGCGCCGATGTGCAGGCCCTGCAGCGCGCTCTCAACGTTTTGGGCTTTGCCTGTGGCGAAGACGACGGCTACTTTGGTCCGCATACCGAGGCCGCCCTGCAGCAGTTCCAGGAAAATGTTGGCCTGTTTGCCGACGGCATGGCCTTCCAGGACACCTACGCCTACATCAACCGCCTGCACCATGTGTGGGAGGGCAAGCCCTCGGTCACCGAAGCCGAGTCCCGCATCGGTTTTGCTCGCGCCGCCAACGTGCTCGAGCGCTTCCAGATTGCCGTTATCGGCGAGGACCCCATCGCACGCAGCGTTGCGTCGCGCATGTGGAATATCGCCACGGCAACGACCGACAACAGCGGCATGATGCTCTGCGACTCCGAGGTCCCAACCGACGTTGACTTGGTGCTCGAGATCGCAAGCGACGAGCTGCCCGCCGACGCCGCACCGCGCGCCACGATTGCTCTCGCCGAGTGCCACAACCTGGCCCAGCGCATCCGCACTGCTAATGTCGCCGCGCAGCAGAAGCCGGCTCGCATTCGCATTGAGCTCACCGGCATGACGCGCTACAACGGCACCTTCACTGCCAGCGACGCCCAGACGCTCGCGGTACGCCTGCTTGATGGCGTTTGCGATGCCCTCGCAGATTAGGTTGCTTTTGGGCAACACCACACATTGGGACGTAGTTCAACGGTAGAACTCCGGTTTTTGGTGCCGGCTGTTGGGGGTTCGAATCCCTCCGTCCCAGCCAAGGTAACTGAGCGCCCCGGGCTTTCATCAGCCCGGGGCGCTTTCTTGTGGGCAAGCGAAGGGATTCGAACCCGCAAGGCAACACAACTTCTCGTCCAGCACGGGATAATCTACCTTCAAAAGACAGGCGCCCCAAGCCCATTAGGACCAAGAGCGCCTTACATCAAGAAATATCAGCCCAGTTCCGAAAAGCGAGCCGCATGCAACAACCAAGTAACCACAAGCCCCGGGAGAGCGGGGACACCGGCTTAGGTTTATCGCGAGTTCCGCACGAACAGGAGGCCACTTAATGTGGCCTCCGTCGTGAGCAGGACTGTAGAGCAGGAAACCTAAGCCGGTGTCCCCGCTCTCCCGGGGCCGAACGCCCTAGTTGTTGAGCATGCGGTCGAAGCTTCCCGAGTCGCCATCCCGATAGTCGGCGGTCATCAGAATCTCCTGCGGAATTCGTCCGCCCTCGCGCAGCACGTTGCGGAACTGCACGCGCGTAACCATGGGCAGATCTTTGATCGTCGCTGCCAGGTTCTGCGGCACACCCTGGTTGGCAGCCGCGGGCTCGCACTCGCCGCCGGCCTTCACGCGACGCTTATGCTCGGCGAGCATGGCGCGGTACATGCCGGCATGCAGGCGAATCTCAACCACGTTGGCATTGCGAGTCTGCTCGACGATGCGCGCGCCCTCGCGATCGATATCGCCTACGTAGTAGACGTAGTTAAAGCGATAGCCAATCTCGGCCAGATAATCGTCCAGGGCATGCGAGACGCTCGCCTTGCATCCGCCGCCAAAAATCACGCCGCCCACCTTGATGCCAAAGAGCTTGGCGTGCTTGCGGCCACGCAGCAGCTTGACGATCTCGTCGTAGGTGTCCAGGTTCTCGACCATAATGAACGGCTTGTCGGCGCCCAGCGTAAAGAAACCCGTAAAGTGCACGGGGCGATTGGGGGCGACCTTAATCGCCTGCATACTGATGCCCTTTTCGGTCATACGCCTGATCAGGCGCTCGCCGTGCTTGCCGTCAAAGGCCTTCTCATCGTTAAAAATCTGGTAGGCGCGCTGGCGACGCGAAGCGACCGGCGTGTCGGCACCGCGATTCTGCTCAATCCAAGCCTGGATGATCGCAATCTCCTCGGCAATCTTGCGGTTGGACATCTCGTTGTGCTGAGTGCGCTGCGGAGCCTTTTTGCCGTCCTTGCCCTCGACCTTTACGATCTGTGTCTGCTGCTCCTTGATCTTAGAGAGCGCCATGGGCGTAGGGACAACTTTGAGCAGCTGCCTGCCTAAAACGCGGGCAAGGGCAAACGCCGAGACCTCGCCGTGAACGGCCGACTTGGGCTGCTGGGCAGCAGTATCTGCTGCGGCAGACTCCGGCTTCTTCTGAGACTTGCGCTTAGAATCGCCTTGGGGATTGCGCTCGCGCTTCGGCATAGACGTCTGCTTCTGCGGACGATCGGACTTGCTCTCCTTCGCCGGCTGGCGCTTAGGCTGCCCCGAAGAAACCTCGGCCTTCGCATCTTCGTCCTGCGGCGTGGTCTTCTCGGCCGCAGTCTCGGCATGGGAACTGCGGCCCCCACGATGGCGACGGCGGCGAGGCTTGCTCGACGCGCCCCGCTCCGTCTGCTCATCAGTAGGCTGCTGGCCCTTGGCCTCGGCATCAACCTCAAGCTGCGGCTCAACAGGCTTCTGTTCGCGAGCCGCCGGCTCAACGGCCTTCTCGTCCTTCTCGCCCTGAGTGGTCGAAGCCGGCTCGCTCTTCTCCTGACGCCTTACAGGATACGCGCGTCCCGCAAAACCGCGGCCGGGACGACACGAACCCGGAGCCCTCTTGGCAGACTCCTCAACATCGTCTGCAACCTCAGAAGACTCTTCAACCTCACGCGCGGCATCCTGCGCTGCAGCCTTAAAGTGAGCACCGCGACGACGCTTGGGCTCTTGGGCCTCCACGGGCTTTTGCTCCTTCGCGGGCTTCTGCGACTCGACAGCAACCTCGGTCTCAACAGCCTCAGCATCCGTCTCACCCTTTTGAGCAACGGCGCGACGGAAGCGCTCCTGCTGGGCGCGGCGCTGCGCATCGCGCTTGCCACCCCCGCCAAAACCGCCGCGTCCTGCCTTGGCCGTAAAGGCGCGCACGACGTTCTCATCGAGCAACTCATCGGTATCGACATGCTCACGCGGGGCAACTTCTTCCACAGCAGGCACGTCAACGGAATCCTCGACGACAAAATCCTCGACGGACTCGGCAGGCTGCTCCTGGGCATCGCGGATCTCGGCATTGATGGTATAAAACGCCGGGCGCCCGTTAATGCCGCTACCCTCGATCTTGGTCACGATATTTGCCGCGATAAGCTCATCGCGCATCGCCTTGGTGTCACATTCCTTATCGACGGAGCGGAAAATCTGCGCCAGCGCGCTCGACTTGATCTTGAGTGCCTTGCGGCAAAGCAGGTCGTAGGCAACCAGCTTTGCCCGCTCGGCAGAAAGCGACGTTTGTCCGCTCAGACGCTTAGCCAGAGCATCGACATTTTGTTGGTTATCGGAATATACCGTCTTGGCCACGGGGCCCCTTTCATATGCACACATATACGTCTATATGGTACAACGCACGAGCCTATCCACGCAAAACATCTGCGAGAACGCCCTTGCATCACCTGTTCTCACAAGAAAAAAGACCGGGTCCGCTTGATTGCGGACCCGGTCTTTCCGAGTCAAATGGATGGGAGATTCAACCCGTCCGACCGACTAGGCCTTGGCGGCCTCGGCGTCGGCAGGAGCCTCAGCGGCAGCGGCGCGACCGTACTCGGCCTTGCCCATATCGGACCACTCGGGCTCCTCGTCGGGCATGGAACCGGCCTCCTTGCCGAAGAACTCCTTGAGGCAGTTGACGGCAACGATGAGGCCCAGGACCATCAGCAGGACGGCGAAGACGAGCTGCAGGCCCTTGGTAGCGGCGACGGAGACAGCGGCCGTGGTGGCGGTAGCCGGGATGGTACCGAAGAAGCCGTAGGCCTGGACGGCGGTCATGCAGCCCATGGCGCTCTGGACCAGCGAGGTGAAGGTGCAGCAGAGCAGGAAGGCGACGGGCACGTAAAGCATCCAACCCTTGCGGCCGGTGCACTTGCAGAACACGGCGAGGGTGATCATGGTCATGCCGCCGAGCAGCTGGTTAGAAGCACCAAAGAGCGGCCAGATGTTGGCATAGCCACCAAAGGCGAGGGCGAGACCGGGAAGCAGGGTAACGACCGTGGCAAACCAGGGGTTGCCGAGGACTTTCATGTAGCCGGCCTTGGACTCGATGGCCAGGGCGTCGTTGGTCTGGGCAAAGAACTCGGAGAACGAGGTGCGGGCGATACGAGCGACGGCGTCGAGCGAGGTCAGGGCCAGAGCGGAGACGTTCATGGTCATGAAGACGGTAGCGAGCGTGCCGTCAACGCCGAAGGCCTGCATACCGCGGGAGATGCCAGCGGCGAAGATCTGGAACGGGGTGGAAGCGACACCGGCGTTGAGGGCGCCGGTACCGGCGGTGTTCATATCGGAGAACATGATGCCGGCGACGATGATGGCAAGGATGCCGACGAAGGACTCGACGATCATGGCGCCGTAACCGACCTTGACGGCATCCTGCTCCTTCTCGACCTGCTTAGAAGAGGTGCCGGAAGAAACGAGGCTGTGGAAACCGGAGAGAGCACCGCAAGCGACGGAGACGAACAGGACCGGGAACATCATGCCGGAGGCAGTGGAGAAGCCGGTGAAGACCGGAGCGGTGATAGTGGCCTGACCGTTGACGCCCAGGACGACGATGCCGAGGACAGCGCAGACGATCATGACGATCATCATGATGGAAGTGAGGTAGTCACGCGGGGTCTTGAGCATCTGGATGGGCATAGCGCCAGCGAAGACCAGGTAGACCATGACGACGGCGAACCACTGGAACTTATCCAGGTAGACCGGGAACTGCATACCGACGGCGAACATGAGAACCATGAGGATAACGCCGGTGACGAACTCGGCAGCGCCGGTGAGGTTGAACTTCTTCTGGGCCCAACCAAAGGCGATAGCGACGAAGGTGAACAGGATGGAGATGGTACCAGCGCAGCCGGCGGCATAGGACTTGGTGAAGTCGATGGCACCGGTAGCAGCACCAGAAGCGTCAACGGCCGGGGTGAACATGAACGTCTTGCAGACCATGTCGGTGAAGGCGGCGATGACGATGATGCAGAACAGCCAGCAGAACAGCAGGAACAGGCGACGACCGGTCTTGCCGATGTACTTCTCGATGAGCTGAGCCAGGGACTTGCCGTTGTTCTTCATCGAAGCGTACAGGGCACCAAAGTCGTGGACGGCGCCAAAGAAGATGCCGCCGACGAGGACCCAGAGCACGACGGGCAGCCAGCCAAAGGCCATGGCGACGATCGTACCCGTGACAGGGCCAGCACCGCAGATCGAGCTGAACTGGTGCGAGAACGCGGTGAAGGCGGAGACGGGCGAGAAGCTGTTGCCGTCCTTCATGCGCTTGGCCGGCGTGAGGGCCTCTTTGTCAACGCCCCACTTGTTGGCCAGCCATCGGCCATAGCCCAGATAGCCGCAGGCGAGCACCGCCGCGGCCACAACCATGAGCAAAACTCCGTTCATTACATTTCCTCCTCTAAAAAGAACTTCCCAGACATAAAAAATGAGGGCCGTCGGTTGCGCTCGACGGCCCTCATCTTCATCAGCCGCCCGTTATCGTACGGGCTAGCTGTATGTGCTAACCCGCATCAGATAATTACTACGCTGATAATGTTTAGCTGATGCGTGAACATGTCTAAGAAATCCTCTTCAATCATGATGCGAACGATCCGTGCGTGTTCACATCCCCCAGTGGTTGAAAAGGAGTATGAAACTTTAGTTACCTAAAGTCAACGCAAATTTGTAATGAATTTTCAACTTTTTTGGATTTCTCGGTATAAAACGCCACTGACCTCGGACTTTACCCCACGACAGTTTTTGCATGAGAGATGCCCCTGAGAGCCGCGGGAGCCGGGCGGCGCATATGAACTTTATCGCGAGTTCCGCACGCAAAGAAGGCCACTTAATGTGGCCTTCGTCTTGCGCAGGACTGTAGAGCAGGAAACCTTATATCCGGCCCCTCCGTCCGGGGACCGCGCCGTACCAGCTACAGCGTCATGTTCGGATCGGCGTCGACATCGAACGGCGAGATTTCGCCTCGGTCGAATTTACGGCGAGCGACCTCCGCGATCATGGCTGCGTTATCGGTACAGGCAGACAAGGGCGGCACCGTTACGCGAATCCCCTGACGCCCAAGCTTCTTGATCATCATCTCGCGCAGATGCGGGTTAGCCGAAACGCCGCCACCGATGCAGTATTCCTTGCATCCGGTAGCGTGCAATGCGTTTTTGGCCTTCTTGTACTGCACGTCAAAGACAGCTGCCTCAAACGAAGCTGCCAGATCGGGCAGGTGAATCGTGCGCCCGGCCTTGGTCTCCTGTTCAATGTAGAGCGTCACAGCGGTTTTAAGGCCCGAAAGCGAGAAGCGATAGTCTCCCCTGCTGTTAAGCGCACGGGGGAAATCGATCGCCTTGGGGTTGCCCGTCTCGGCCAGCTTGGAAATGATGGGGCCACCGGGATAGCCCAGACCCAACGCCTTGGCTACCTTGTCGAAGGACTCGCCCACAGCGTCGTCGAGCGTCTCACCGAGCACCTCGTAGTCGCCCCACGCCTTCACGTGCACGAGCATGGTGTGCCCACCCGAGACAAGCGTGAAGATAAACGGCGGTTTGAGGTCGGGTTGCGCCAGCAGGTTGGCAAACAGATGCCCCTCCAGATGGTTGACGCATACGAGCGGCTTACCGGCAGCGTAGGCAAAGCCTTTGGCAAAGGCAACGCCCACCACGAGGGCGCCCACCAGGCCCGGACCCTGTGTCACGCCCACGGCGGCAAGCTCGCTGGGAGCAATGGCTCCACCCTCAAGACCAAGCGATGCTGCGGCATCCTCGAGCGCCGCATCCACGACACTCACAATCACCTCAACGTGTTTGCGCGAGGCGATCTCGGGCACCACGCCGCCAAAGCGGGCATGAAAATCAATCTGTGTCGACACCTGGTTGGCCAGCATATTGCCATCCGCATCGATAATCGCCACGGCCGTCTCGTCGCAGGAACTCTCGATAGCGAGCACCAGGCGGCGGCGCTCAATTTCGGCGCGCTCCCCCTCGGAGCGCCCAGGCGCAGGCAGCGGCCATACGCGTTGCTCGGCTGCCGTCGGCTCGGGCGAGGCGTTATCGACCGGAAGTACGAGGGGAAGTGGGGCCGTCATGACGATGGCGTCTTTGCCGACACCGTAGTAGCCACGACGACGACCCACCTCGGTAAAGCCCAGAGCGGCATAGAGCGCAATCGCGCCCTCGTTGCCGTCCTCGACCTCGAGCGAAGCCGTGGTGCAGCCGAGCATCTGGGCATCATAGCTCACATGCGACAGCAGCTTGCGGGCAATGCCCTCACGGCGATGTGCCGAGTCGACGGCGACATCCAGAATCTGCACATCACCGTCCACGACCATACCGCCGGCAAGGCCCAGCAGATTGCCGTCGTCGTGTGCCACCCACCAACTGCGCGGCGCAGCGACGTCCTCGCCCAGTTCGGACAGGAACATGCCCGGCGTCCACGCCTCGTGTCCGGCACCTTCAAAGCAGGCAGCCTCTAGCGCGCTCGCGCCCTCGGCATCCGCCGCGCCCATGGGACGGAACTGCAGATGACGACCGGCGAGCTCATCGGCAACGCCCGTAATTTCGCTCTGCGCACTCTCGGCAAGACCAAGACGCTTGCGCTCGTTTTCCTCGGCATCCGAAAGGCGCGTGTAAATCGGCAGGACGCGAGCCGGATCGCCGTCACCCGCAGCGTGCACGAGCAGCAAGCCCTCGCCCGAAGGCCACCACAGGTCGCGCTCCACGCAGCGGGCGGTCTCGTCCTCACCCAGCAGCTTGCCATAGCGCACGAGACCGTCACCGGTCAGCTGAACCTGGTCCCAGTCCGCTGCTCGGCGCCACTCATCGAGCGCCACGGCGGCCTTGACCACGTGTTCGCGCTCAAATTGACGCTCGGGACCCTCATCGCCCAGCATATATAGTGCCGGATATACCTCACCGCGCATGGCATCGGCCAAGATACCAAGCTTGCCGCGCACGCCAGCCTTCCACGCCGTCCAAGCGCAAGCGTCGAGCGTCGACACGCCCAGCAGTGGAACATTGGCACCGCGCGCGAGGCCCTTGGCAGTGGAGATGCCGATGCGCACACCCGTAAACGACCCCGGGCCGCGGCCGACCACGTAGTAACCAACATCGCTGCGATCCAGACCGGCTTGAGCCAGCACGCCATCAACGGTATTCACGAGCTCAACGTTGGCGTGACGGCGACACATGTGGTCGCCACTCACGAGCTTCGTCTCGCCCGTCTGCCCATCAATCCAGCTTGCCGCGCAGGCAAGCATGTCGGTCGAGGTATCGAGCGCCACCACCAGCGCGTTGTCGTTATGCAAGCTCATCTTGTACAGCCTTATCAATCAAATGGGAAAGCTCCATTGCGCGGTCACCGTGTGCCTCGAGCGTTATCGTTCGCACATCGCTGTCGCCCTCATCACGCTTGAGCGTCACCGAAAGATACTCATCCGTCAGCTCGTCCTGGAATTGTTCGCCCCATTCCAGCAAGCAAGCACCCTCATAGCCCAGCACATCGAAAATGCCCGTATCCTCGAGCTCGTAGGCATGCTCCAGGCGGTATAGATCAAAGTGAAACAGCGGAATACGACCTTGATCGTGAACGGCCATGAGCGCAAACGTAGGGCTCGTAACCATATGCTCATCGCCCAGCCCGCGCGAGACGCCCTTGGTAAAGTGAGTTTTGCCCACTCCCAGGCCACCGGTCAGGATGAGCACATCGCCGTCCTCAAGGCACGGTGCAATTAGCTCGCCAAAGTACTCCGTATCGGCAGCGCAAGTCGTTTTGTAAGTACCTACCCCCAGGCGCTCCAGGGACATATATGCTCCTTATTATTCCGAGGCGTCCTCTGGTGCGGGATGTCGCTCCAGATAGTCGCCCAGCATCTTAAAGTCTTCCTCCAGCAGCTCCTGCCACGCCGGATTGCGCAGCGCTGCTGCCGGATGGAACGTGGGCATTACTACAAAATGCCCCATCTGGTGGAACCTGCCGCGCAGCTTAGTAATGCCAATCTCGGTCTTAAGCACAAAGTGCGTCGCGGGGTTGCCGAGCGTCACGATAATATCGGGCCAGATGCTTCGAATCTGCTCACGCAAAAACGGCGAGCAAGCCAGCACTTCCTCGGGACGCGGATTGCGGTTTCCCGGCGGGCGGCACTTAAGCACGTTGGCAATGTAGACGTCTTCGCGTTTGAGGCCCGCCAGCGACAAAATGCCGTTGAGGTCCTCGCCTGCCGCCCCCACAAAGGGCTCGCCCTGCAAATCCTCATTGCGGCCCGGCGCCTCACCAATAAACATCACGCGAGCGCGGGGGTTTCCCACGCCAAACACGATATTGTGACGCGACTGGTAGAGCTGGCAGAGGTGGCAATCGCCCAGAACGGCCTCAATTTCCTCGAGTGCGACCTCACGTGGTGCCTGATGGGTATGGCCGGGGATGTGCATGACGCCCATAGCGGCTCCTACACGTAGACCTTGTCGAGACGCATGCCAAAGCCGCAGGCGACCTCGTAGTTAATCGTTCCGCGCAGTCGGGCCATCTCGTCCATAGTGATCTCGGCATCGCCATCGCGGCCGACAATGATCATCTCGTCACCATACTCGGCCTCGGGAATCTCGTGTGCCGGGTTGGACTGAATGGCGACCATAAACTGGTCCATGCAGATATTGCCAACCTGATGCACACGCTCGCCGCGATACAGCACATCCATACGATTGGAAAGCGTACGCGATAGGCCATCGGCATAACCGATCGGCAGCGTGCAGATCTGAACGCGCGTACGCGGTACGCGGTAGGTAAAACCGTAGCCCACGCCCTCACCCATCGCAGGGTGTGCCACGCGCGTCACACGCGCATGGACGCTCATAACGGGATCAAGCTGCATCACGCGGCCACTCAGCTCGCACGGCTGCATGCCATACAAGCCAACGCCGGCGCGGATCATATCAAAATGCATCGAGGGGTCGAGCATCGAGGACGGCGTGTTGGCGCAGTGCACGATACCGCACTCAAAACCCGCACCCTTAATGGCCTGAACGGCCTCGGTAAAGCGCTGACACTGCAGCTTGTAGTCCCAGCCCGAAGGTTCATCGGCCGTGGCGAAGTGCGTAAATACGCCGTCGCACTGAATACCGCGATGGAAATTTATACCGCGGACAAAGTCGAGCACCTGCGTGTAGTGAACGCCGATACGATTCATGCCCGTCTCGATGGCGAGATGATACTTGCCCACTTTGCCCGCCGCGACGGCACATTCGCCATACGCAAGAGCAAAGTCAGACGTATAGACCGAAGGCATGATATCAAACTCGAGCAACGTCGGAATGGCCTCGATGGGCGGCTCGCTTAGAATCAGGATGGGCTTAGTAATTCCGCCCTGACGGAGCCCAACGCCCTCGTTGACCGTCGCCACGGCAAACATGTCGGCACCGGCCGAATACATGATCTTGGCGCACTCAACAGCTCCATGACCATAAGCATCGGCCTTGACCACGCAGCACAGGCGCTGACGTGGATTCAGCAAGTTCTTATAGGCCCTCGTGTTGCGACGGAGCGCCCCGCGGTCGATCTCGACCCAGGACCAGCGCGTCAAATCGGCTTTATTCATGATTAGTCATCCGACCCTTCGTCCATGATTCCCAGATCTTCGAGCGCATCCTTTGCCGCCAGTTCCATGGCCGGACCGATCAAGTCGATAAGATCGGTCGCGATGACGCTCTTCTCACCATACTCCGTCGCCGCGGCAAAACCGGCGTAGCTGTGAAGTGCGACGGCGTACGAATACAGCAACTCCCAACGATCCATCTCGTCGCGCATGGTGGCAAGCGTGCCGGCCAAAATACCCGCGAGAACATCACCCGAACCGGCAGTTGCCAGAGAAGCCGGACCCGAGAGCGGCAGCAGCACACGCTCAACGCCACAGATAGCCGTCGTCGGCCCCTTGGCAATGACCACCAGATTGTCAGAGCCTGCAGCCCAGACAACCTTCTGCGCGGCTGCAATCGCAGTACCAAGGTCGTTCACCTCGTCACCGGCAACCAGACGCGAAAGTTCACGATAGTGCGGCGTCATAACCAACGGCTGCTCGCGACGATACATCTCGGGATTACTATCAATACCGTCAATGGCAATCTTAGCAAGGCAGTTGAGTGCATCGGCGTCCAAGATAAGCGGCACATCAAGCTCGAGCAAGCCCGAAACCACCTGCATAGCGCCGGCAGATGTAGTCATACCGGGACCGCACAGTACACAGCTGTACTTCTTTGCAATCTCGCACACAGTCATGCGCGCAGCGGCGCCAAAGGAGCCGCGGGAATCAGACGGAATAGCAAAGACGGGAATCGAAGGAAGTGCCATGCGAATAAGATTGGCGCAGGCGTCAGGAGCCGCGACTGCCACGTAACCAGCACCCGCGCGAGCTGCAGACTTGGCCGCCATAATGGCAGCACCAGGATATTGCGCAGATCCGGCGACAATAAGCACAGAGCCACGGGAATACTTATCGATATTCGTAGGTAGTGGGGCAAAGTAATCAACTAAGTCACCGGGCTCGACAATCTCGGCGGCGTGGTCGACATCATCGATGACCTCGTCAAGACGGTCGTAAAGATTGCCGCAGATCAAATCGCCAGCATACTCAGGACCATCAGCGCTATACAGACCAATCTTGGGCGCAATCATCGTCACCGTATGCTCGGCACGAATGCAGTCGTCATCAACAACGCCCGTCTCGGCATTCAGGCCCGAGGGGACATCAATGGATATGACACAATCGGCGCATTCATTGACCGTAGGAATCCAGATGGAGAACGGCGCACGCAGATTCCCGTGGAAACCGGTACCAAAAATGGCATCGACAACAACATCGGCCTTATCGATCAAAACCTCGAGTTCGTCACGCGAGGGGCCGACGCAAACGTGCACATCGCGGCCGGCGGTACGACGAGCAACATGACGTGCCAGAGCAGCAGGAATCTCATCCGGCTCAACCGGAGAAACGATATCGACGTCCACACCCTTATGGCTCAGAATATCGGCGGCAACCCAACCGTCGCCGCCATTATTACCAAAACCGACCAGAACGAGAACCCGATCGGGATTGAGCTTCAAGACCTCGTTGGCGGCAAACTCACCCGCTAGCTCCATAAGCTCGGCCTTCGAAGTCCCTTCGCGTTCGATGATATCCTCGAGACGAACGACTTCTTCGGTACTCAAAACCGGTTTCATCTATGCTCCTAGCGTATCTTGCGAAGCATCGCCCAGGTGCTCCGTCAATGCTGAATTCTGCAGCTGCTCAAGCTCATCTAAAACAGAGCGAGCCTCTTTAAATGTCTGCGCTACGCGTTTCTTGGTGTTCACCTTTTCCTCTTTTGGCTTAGGCCGAGCATCTTCGGTAATCGCGATGGCATTCGCAACGGCCAAGTCTCCTGTAAGCGTAATGGAAAGAGCGACCTCAACAACACCCAGTTCTTGAGCGATCTCGAGAGCACGGCCCGAAAGCAGCGCCTTCGGTTTGCCGAGTTTATCACGCGTAACCGAAACATCCTTGCGACCCACGCCTTGACTAAAACCCGTGCCGAGAGCTTTAAGTACCGCCTCGCGCGAAGCAAAGCGGCTCGCATAGTGAGCAGCGGGACGCGATGATGCATCGCAATACGCACGCTCTTCTTCGGTAAACACACGCCGAGCAAACGACGGCGTCTTTTCAAGAATTGATTTCATGCGGGAAATCTCGACGATATCAACGCCGATACCAGCTTCAGCCATGTTCACCTCCATATCGCACAGACTAAGTTATTGTAGCCCGTTCACAGAAGATGCGACAAACGAGGGTTATAAAACACAGCTACTATGTGAGACAAAAGCCCGTAAACGCAAAAAAGGGGGAGGCCGCGAGGCCTCCCCCTTCCAAGTTCAAGCGCACGGCTCGGTGCCGTCCACCGGTCAGCGGCGCCCTGGCCTCCCACGG
>JAGZQF010000041.1 GCA_018382295.1 Collinsella sp. | reverse complement strand
ACGAGATAGTCGAGAAGCACGGCCTCAAGAAGGAGTAACATCGGGACTTGCAGCGACGGACCTCAGGACACTCTTACACCACGTCTGCGCGCGCGACCGTCGAAATGGCGATGAATACACGATTTTGATCTGACTGTTAGTCCTTATAATGGACATATGTTGCGTAACCTAAGCAAACACTATCTGTTTATATGTTGCAAGCAAAGTAGCAGTACTCATTTTTGCCATTATTTGGCCACGGCCTTTGTGACAGACGTGCTGGCGGGTTCGAATCCCATGCGCTGGGCCCAAAAAAGAAAGGCTCCCATTGCTGGGAGCCTATCAAATCAGTGGTGGGCGATGAGGGATGTCCGCGTGCGGCTGGCGCCGCCCGCATCCGCTTCGTCGCTCCGCTCCTCGCGTGCTGCGCTGGAAAACGCTTCGCGTTTCCTCAGCTTCGCACCCTGTCGGGTTCGAATCCCTCTGCGATGGGTCCAAAAAAGAAAGGCCCCCATTGCTGGGAGCCTATCAAATCAGTGGTGGGCGATGAGGGATTCGAACCCCCAGCCTTGTGCGTGTAAAGCACCTGCGCTAACCGTTGCGCCAATCGCCCGTGCGGAGAGAGTATAGCAAAACAATCGCCTCATTCACCTCATATCCATTAAAGGTAACTCGCGCGTGTCACAGCGGAGCTGATTCAGTTGAGATTGCCTGAACATTCCGCCCCTCTTTACGCCCTCGGGTATACTCAAAAGCTACTGATTCGATTTGATGCCCAGCAACAGCAGAGGGGATAGTATATGTGCGGTTTTGTCGGTTTTGTCGGTGGGACGGATAACCAATCCGAGGTGCTCACCAAGATGATGGACCGCATCGTCCATCGCGGTCCCGACATGGGCGGTCAGTTTATCGACGGCCGCGTTGCCCTCGGCTTCCGCCGCCTGTCGATCCTCGACCTGACCGAGGCTGGCGCCCAACCTATGGCCAACGAGGACGGTAGCGTCGTTATCGTCTTTAACGGCGAGATCTACAACTTCCAAGAACTCCGTTCCGAGCTCGAAGCCAAGGGCTACAAGTTCCATTGCGGCGCCGACACCGAGAGCCTCCTGCACGGCTACGAGGAGTGGGGCGAGGCCGTCCTCGATCGCCTGCGCGGTATGTACGCCTTCGTCATCTGGGACAAAAAGAAGAACAAGCTTTTTGGCGCCCGCGACATCTTTGGCATCAAGCCGCTTTACTACTATCCCATGGCCGATGCGGGCGACGGCGCTCCGGGCGTGCTCTTTGGCTCCGAGATCAAGAGCTTCCTAGACTACCCGCACTTCCACAAGGCGGTCAACAAAAAGGCCCTGCGTCCGTACATGACGCTGCAGTATTCGGCAACCGAGGAGACCTTCTTCGAGGGCGTCTACAAGCTGCCGCCGGCGCACTACTTTACCGTCGATATCCCGACCGGCAAGATGAACATCGAGCGCTACTGGGATTGCGATTACTCTGCCGTCGAGAAGCCGTTCGAAGAGTATGTCGACGAGCTGGACGAGGTCGTGCACGAGAGCGTCGAGGCCCATCGCATCGCCGACGTCAAGGTCGCGTCGTTCCTCTCCGGTGGCGTCGACTCCAGCTACATCGCCGCTTGCCTTATGCCCGACAAGACCTTCTCGGTGGGCTTTGACTACAAGAACTTCAACGAGACCAACTACGCCAAGGAGCTTTCCGATAAGCTCGGCGTCGAGAACGTTCGCAAGATGATTACCGCCGACGAGTTCTTCGGTGCGCTTGAGGATATCCAGTATCACATGGACGAGCCGCAGTCCAACCTGTCTTCCGTGCCGCTGTGGTTCTTGGCCGAGATGGCCCGCAAAGACGTCACCGTGGTGCTTTCGGGCGAAGGCGCCGACGAACTCTTTGGCGGCTACGCCTACTACGAGGATACGGTCCCGGTGCGCAAGTACAAAAAGATGGTGCCGCTGCCCATCCGTCGCGCGCTCGGTAACCTGGCGCTGCATATGCCGTACTTCAAGGGACATAACTTCCTGGTCAAGGGTGCCGAGATTCCCGAGAAGTCGTTCCTGGGACAGGCTTTGGTATGGCCGGAGCGCGAGGTCGACGGCGTGCTCAAGCCCGAGTACAACACCGGCGACGGCGCCTTCGAGCTCGCTGCACCCATCTACGCACGCGTGAAGGGTCAGCCCGAACTGGTCAAGAAGCAGTACCTGGACATGAACATGTGGCTCCCGGGCGACATTCTGCTCAAGGCCGACAAGATGTGCATGGCGCACTCGCTGGAGCTGCGCGTGCCCTTCCTGGACCGCAAAGTCATGGAGTTCGCCGAGCACATTCCCGACCGCTACCGCATCAACGAGAACGGCAACAAACAGGTACTCCGCCACGCTGCCAACAAGTCGCTGCCCGATGAGTGGGCCACCCGTCCCAAGGTGGGCTTCCCGGTGCCGATTGTCTACTGGCTGCGCGAGCAAAAGTGGTACGACTATGTCAAGGAGTACTTCACCGCGCCGTGGGCAAGTGAGTTCTTCAATACCGACGAGCTCATGCACCTGCTCGATCTGCACTTTGCGGGCAAGGGCGATTTCCAGCGCAAGATCTATACGCCGCTCGTGTTCCTAGTGTGGTACAAGCGCTTCTTTATCGACGAGGGCCAGCCTTCTGTTCAGGCTGCCTAGCCTCGGCCTACGAATGCCTGCGCGTAACGGCTCCTCCGGGAGCCGTTTTTGCGCGAGCACGTTTCAGTTACTATGAAAATCGTCCCTGCCAAATGGCTGAGAAAGGTGAAAGATGCACCATTCGGATTCCGCGACCGTGACCACGGTCGATACGCTTGCCAAGCTTCTCGATGTGTGCGGCGAGCTGCGCGCATCAGAGCAGGTTGACGAGCGTGCCGTGACCGGCTGCTCGTTTGATTCGCGCGCGGTCTCGGCAGGTGACGTATTCTTTTGCAAAGGTGCTGCCTTTAAGCCCGCGTTTTTGAGCATGGCGCTCGATGCGGGCGCCGTCGCATTCGTGTGCGAGGAGTCGCTGGTCGAGTCTCTGGAGCCGCTGGCGAAGGAGAGCGGTGCTGCGATGCTGGTTGTTGATAGTGTTCGCACGGCCATGGCCCTGTTGCCGCCGGAGGTCTACGACCGTCCCGACCACGACGTCAAGATCGTGGGCATCACCGGCACCAAGGGAAAGACCACGGCCGCTTTTATGCTCCAGTCCATCATCAAAGCGGCGGGCGAGTCCTGCGGCATGATCGGCTCGGTGAGTACCGACGATGGCATCGAGTGCTACGAGAGCACCAATACTACGCCCGAGGCCCCCGAGGTCTGGCGCCATATCGCCAACTGCCGCATGTCCGGTCGCCAGTCCATGGTCATGGAGGTCTCGAGCCAGGCGCTCAAGTACCAACGCGTCGAGAATCTGCCGTTTGACGTGGCGTGCTTCCTCAACATCGGCCGCGACCACATCTCGCCGATCGAGCACCCGACCTTCGAGGATTATTTTGAGAGCAAACTCAGGATCTTTGACCAGGCAAAGACCGCCGTGGTGAATCTGGGCACCGAAGAGGTCGACCGTGTGCTGGAGGCAGCGTCGACGGCCGAGCGCTTGGTGACCGTTGGCGTCGAGCATCCCGAGGCAAGCCTGTGGGCGAGCGACGTACGCATGGTCGGCTTTAGCATCGAGTTCAACTTGCATGGCCTGTGTGCCGACGAGTCCGAGGTGGGGGAGAAGGTCCTGCTGGGTATCGCGGGAGACTTTAACGTGGAGAACGCGCTGGTCGCTATCGCCGCTGCGCGCGAGATCGGCATCGGTATCGATGCCATCAAGAAGGGCCTCTCCAAACTGCGTGTGCCGGGCCGTATGGAGGTCGTGGAGTCGAAGGACGGCCGCGTGATCTGCGTCGTTGACTATGCGCACAACCAGCTTTCGTTCCGTTCGCTTTTCTCGTCGGTCAAGCGCGCGTTTCCCGCCAGCCCGGTCATCGCAGTGTTTGGCGCTGCCGGCGGCAAGGCGCAGGAGCGCCGCGAGCAGCTTCCGCGCGAGGCCGCACCATATTCCGACCTGATGATTTTTGCCAATGAGGACCCGGCTCACGAGGACCCGATGAAGGTCTGTCGCGAGCTTGCCGAACATGTTCCCGACGATACGCCGAACAAGATCATCCTCGATCGCGAAGCCGCTGTGTACGCGGCGTTCAAGGCGGCGCGCGAGGAGTACGTCAACCCCGATGCTCCCACCATTGTCTTGCTGCTGGCAAAGGGTGACGAGGAGCTCATGCACGTGGGCGACGAGTTCGTGCCCATCGAGAGCGACCTTTCGCTGGCCAATCGCCTGATCGATGTTACCCAGTTCGACTAATGAACCATGATGACGGCGGCGCCCTGAGTGCGCTGTCGCCATAAGCGTGTTCCCTCAATCAAAACATGCCGTCCAAGTCCAAACCCTTCTACGTAAACGGAGTAATCATGTTCCACAATACCCTGCCGACCGTCGCTGAGCTTTCGGGCGAGATGCGCGAGCGCTTGGCCAAGGTCAAGTACGTCTTTACCGACCTGGATGCCACGATGCTCGCACCCGGCTCGTGCGTGCTGCGCGACAACGACGGCAACCCCTCGACCAAACTCGTTGAGGCCGTCGTGGCGCTCGCTCGCGCTGGTATTCAGGTGGTTCCCACCTCGGGCCGCAACCGTACCATGATCCACGAGGACGCGCGCGTGCTCGGCCTCAACTCCTACATCGGCGAGATGGGCGGCCTGGTCATGTACGACCTCAAAGCCAACGATTGGGAGTATCTGACCGGCGACATGCCCTACGACCCCTCTTGCGGCCTCACGCCGCACCAGGTGATCGAGCAGACCGGCGTGTGCGAGAAGATCCTTGCCCGCTGGCCGCACAAGATCGAGTACCACAACGACATGTCGACCGGCTACAAGTACCGTGAGGTCACCGTCGGCATGCGCGGCGATGTGCCCGACGATGAGGTCCAGGCCATCCTGGACGAGGCCGGCTGCGGTCTGATCTGGGCTTGCAACGGTCACCTGACGCATCTGTCCAAGCCGACGACGCTCGAGCTCCATCGCATCGAGGACGGTCGCGCATTCAACATCAACCCCGCGGGCCTCAACAAAGGCGTCGCCATTGCGCGCTTCTGCGAGCACCTGGGGATCGAGCGCGAGGAGACGCTCGCGCTCGGCGATTCCGAGTCCGACTTCTACATGGCCGATCACGTGGGCACGTTCTGCCTGGTCGAGAATGGCCTGACGAGCGCCGGCGCGCCCGAGTTCCTGGCTGCTTGCGAGAACGCTTTCGTTACGCGCGGCAAAATTGTCGACGGTTGGGCGGCGACGGCAGAGCTGCTGGTCGCGGCGCGTTCGTAGCGCGGCGCCGCCGCACTTGGACATGTCTTTTCGAGAGAGACTGGTGAGGTAATGTCCGATATCGAGAATCCGGCAGGCGACACGCGCCCGATTGGCGTGTTCGATTCTGGTTTGGGCGGTCTGACGGTTGCGCGCGCGATTGCGACGGCGCTGCCGCACGAGTCCGTCTACTACTTTGGCGACACCAAGCGCTGCCCCTACGGCACCCGCACCGAGGATGAAGTGCGCTCGTTTGCGTTGCAGGCGGGTCGTTGGCTTTCGAAGCACGACGTCAAGATTATGGTCATCGCCTGCAACACGGCGACCGCTGCGGCCTTGCGTCTGGCCCAGCAGGTGTTCGACGTTCCCGTGATCGGTGTGATCGCGCCGGGTGCCCGTGCGGCAATCAACAGCACGCGTACGCGTCGCGTGGGCGTGCTCGCCACCAACCTCACTATTCGCTCGGGCGCCTACACGCGCGCCATTCAGGACCTGGATGCCGGTGTCGATGTATACGGCTGTCCTGCCTCGAGCTTTGTCGAGGTTGTCGAACACGAGCTCGCCTCGGGTGCACATCTGCAGGAACAGTGGCTTGAGAACGAGGACATCTTCGATACGCCTGCCGTGCGTGCGCTGGTGGGTGCCACGGTTGAGCCGCTGCGCGACCACGGCATCGATACCGTGGTGCTCGGCTGTACGCATTTTCCGCTGTTGGTGGGACCTATCCGCCATGCGCTGGGGCCTGGGGTGCGCGTCGTGAGTTCCGCCGAGGAGACCACGCGCGAGCTGACCGATATCCTCACGCGCCGCGAGCAGCTGGCGGGCGACGCCGCCGAGCCGCAGCATCGTTTTGCCACGACGGCCGATAACATTGCCGAGTTTGCGGTGGCGGGCAGCTTTATCTTTGGTCAGCCGCTCAAGAGCATCGAACATATCGATATCGATGAGCTGAAATAGATGTAAGGCAGCTGCCAGAGCCTTCGCCACATCTTTTGCCGAAAGGAAATTTCTATGGAGTACATGCAGGTCAACCGCGCCAACGGTCGCGCCGCCAACGAGTTGCGCCCCGTTAAGCTCACCCGTGGCGTCATGAAGCACGCTCACGGCTCGTGTCTGGCCGAGTTCGGTGACACGCGCGTGCTGTGCGCCGCCACTATCGAGGAGGGCGTGCCGGGCTGGCGAAAGGGAGCTAAGGCCGGCTGGGTGACCGCGGAATACGCCATGCTGCCGGCGTCGACCGGCAAGCGCTGCAAGCGCGAGCACGCCAACCGCAAGGGTCGCTCCATGGAGATCGAGCGCCTCATTGGCCGCAGCCTGCGTACCGTTGTCAACATGAAGGCGCTCGGCGAGTACACCGTCACCGTCGACTGCGATGTGATTCAGGCCGATGGCGGCACGCGTACAGCGAGCATCACCGGCGCCTGGGTGGCGCTGCACGACGCCCTCGCCATGTGGGTCGAGGCGGGCAAGATCGAGCGCATCCCGCTTATCGGCCAGGTGGCTGCCATCTCCATGGGCGTTGTCGACGGCAATACGCTGCTTGACCTCGATTATTCCGAGGACAGTCACGCCGAGGTCGACATGAACCTCGTCGCCACCGACACCGGCGAGATGATCGAGCTCCAGGGCACCGGCGAGCAGGCGCCCTTTGACCGCAAGCGCCTCAACGCCCTGCTCGACCTGGGCGACAAGGGTATCGCCGAGCTCATCGAGCTTCAGCGCCAAGCCATCGCCTAACCTGCCAAAAAGGGACAGGTTTATTTTGGTAGGTTTTATCTGCTGAAATGCTGCGTTGAAAGGTCCGATCGCCTGAGAGGGGAGGGGTCAAGTGCCCAAACGCCCCTCACGCGGCTTGCTATAGAGACAAGGAGGCCAGTCATGGCACTTGAGAAGATTGACATCGACACCCTCGACCCGGCGGCGACCATCGTCGTGGCAACCGGAAACGCTCATAAGCTCACCGAGATCGAGGCCATTTTGGGCAAGGTCATGCCCGAGGTGCGCTTTGTGGCGCTCGGCCAGCTGGGTGATTTTGAGGATCCCGAGGAAAACGGCACGACGTTTTTGGAGAACGCCATCATCAAGGCCCAAGCCGCGGTTGAGGAGACGGGCCTTATGGCCATTGCCGACGATTCGGGCTTGGTCGTTGATGCCCTGGACGGCGAGCCTGGCGTGTATAGCGCGCGCTATGCGGGCGTGCACGGCGACGATGCCGCCAACAACGCCAAACTCCTCGTTAACCTGGATGGCGTGGCCGACGAGGATCGCACCGCGCGCTTTATGAGCGTCGTTGCGCTCATCGACACGGATGGTCTGGTTACCTATGGCGAGGGCGCCTGCGAGGGCGTTATCGCGCACGAGGGCCGCGGCGATCACGGCTTTGGCTACGACCCGCTGTTCCTGCCGGTCGACACGCCGGGCAAGACCATGGCCGAGCTGACGGCTGACGAGAAGAACGCCATCAGCCATCGTTTCCACGCGCTCGAGCATCTGTCCACCAAGCTGACGGGCGAGGAGTAGACCATGCGTGCGGTGGTGCAGCGCGTACTCAACGCCGGCGTGACGGTCGACGGCGAGTGCGTGGGCCGCATTGGACGCGGCTACCTGGTGCTGCTGGGTGTGGGCCATGGCGATACGCGTGCCGAGGCCGACAAGCTGTGGGGCAAGCTCCGCGGCCTGCGCATCAACGAGGACGAGAACGGCAAGACCAATCTGGCGCTTGCCGATGTCGACGGCGAGGTGCTCGTGGTGTCGCAGTTCACACTGTTCGCTGACTGCCGCCACGGTCGCCGTCCGTCGTTTACCGATGCAGGCGCGCCCGATGTTGCCAACGAGCTTTACGAGTACTTCCTGACGCTCGTTCGTCAAGATGTCGAACATGTGGCGCACGGCATCTTTGGCGCCGATATGAAAGTCGACTTGGTCAACGACGGTCCATTCACCATCGTCCTCGATACCGACAACCTTTAGGTTACGCGGTTTTACCAAACCGCGTAACAACTGGTCATGCGAGGTTGTCGTCTGGTGCGTATTTGGGACGGGGCTTATTTAGCTACTTGCGTATGGCCACAACAGGGTGCTATAGTATTAGAGTTTTGTCTATCTTAGGGGTATTATCCCCTTTTTGAATTGCACCTTCTGGAGGCCCTGTTCATGGAAGAGATGGAAGTCAATCACGTCGACGACATCCACGAGAAGCTGACCGATATGGTGGGCGATCGCGTCAAGGTTAAGGCCAACATGGGCCGTACCCGCGTCGTCGAGCGCATGGGCACCATCAAGAGCGTCCACCCGGCCGTCTTCATTGTCGAGGTTGACGAGCGTCGCGGCCGCAAGTCGCGTCAGTCCTACCAGTACATCGATGTCCTCACCGGCCAGGTCGAGCTGTTCGACCCCGAGAGCGGCGAGCATATCTTTACCCCGCTCGGCAATCAGCTCGAGGAGCATTAACGGTGACCGATCGGTCCCTGACTCTTTCCGCGCCGGCAAAGATCAACCTCTACCTGGGGGTTCATACCGAGCGCGATGACCGCGGCTACCACAGGGTCGATTCCCTGATGGCAGCCGTCGGTCTTTCCGATACCGTGACGGTCACGCCGGCGCAGGCGCTGACCGTCCAGACGGTTCCAGCATCAGATTTTCCCATGCAAAAGAATACGGCGTATCGGGCTGCGGTTGCTATGGCCGAGCATTATGGTCGCGAGGCAAACATCTGCGTGACGATTGAGAAGCGCATTCCATTGTGCGCCGGCTTGGGCGGCCCCTCGACGGATGCGGCCGCGGTCATTGTCGCCTTGGCGGAGCTCTGGGGCATTGATCGCACCGACCCAGCGCTCGACGATATTGCGCGGGGCATTGGTGCCGACGTCCCGTTCTTTTTGCACGCGAGCCCTGCGTTTTACGTAGGTGGGGGAGACGTGCTGGCAACTGAGTACCTCGCGCTGCCCGCGACGCCCGTCGTACTGGTTAAGCCGCGGGAGGCGAGCGTTTCGACAATTGAAGCCTATCGACGTTTTGACGAGGCCCCGGTGCCTGCGGACAAGCCCGGCGCGATAGCTTCTGCCTTGCGTGCCGGTGATGCCGAGACGGCATATGCACTCATCCATAACAACCTTGGTGTCATTTCCGCACAGATGGAGCCACAGATTCAAACGGTCCTCGACTGGCTGCGTAAACAGGACGGAACCGTTGCTGTAGATGTGTGCGGATCGGGTGCCTGCTCGTTTGCCATTTGCGACACCGCTGCCACGGCCGAAAGGCTTGCCGATGCTGCCCAGCAAAATGGCTGGTGGGCCTGCGCGACTGAGCTTATTCCCAACACGGTTCAAATCGACGCTTCAAAGAAATAAAAATTTCTCTAGCACGCGGCGAAAATCTTTGTTACTATAGTCGAGCTAACGGGTTGTGGCTCAGTTTGGTAGAGCACTGCGTTCGGGACGCAGGGGTCGCTGGTTCAAATCCAGTCAACCCGACCAGAGCATGAGGAGGGACCGCTTCTTGCGGTCCCTTTTTTTAGCTAGTGTTGTGATACCGCGATACCCGCGGTATACTCATTCGAGCTTGTCTCGCTGTATTGTGGAGGTCTACATGTTTGGACTGAGGGCTCCTGAGCTCATCATTATTCTCGTCGTTGTCCTGATTATCTTCGGGCCCAAGAACCTGCCGAAGCTCGGCAAGTCCCTCGGCTCTACCGTCAAGAATATCCGTGAGGGTATGGAGGGCGACGATAAGGCCGAGACCAAGCAGGCCGAGGAGGTCGTGGTCGAGCAGTCCGAGGAGGACAAGGAGATCGCTGAGCTCGAGGCCAAGCTCGCTGCTGCCAAGAAGAAGCAGGCAGAGGACAGCGACGCGGACGCAGAGTAGTCCCATCCCTTTGGGGTGAGCACCTGACCGGCTTGCCCGCAGGCTAGCCGGTCTTTTTCGTTTTGTTGACAGTTGATTGTTGATCAGAGTTGGGGAGATATCCGTATGGACGCAAGCCAGATCGTACTGACCGCTGAGGGCCGCCAGAAGCTCGTCGAGGAGCTCGCTTGGCGTGAGGGCGATTACGCCAAGGAGATCGTCGAGGACATCAAGGAAGCCCGCGCGTTCGGCGACCTTTCGGAGAACTCCGAGTACGACGCCGCTAAGGACAAGCAGGCCCAGAACGCCGCTCGTATTGCCGAGATCCAGGCCATCCTCGCCAACGCTCAGGTTGCTGCCACCACGGGCGACCTGACCGTCTCCATCGGTTCCACCGTTTCGCTGATTGATCCCAACGGCGAGGTCATGGAAGTCACGCTCGTTGGTACCACCGAGACCAACTCGCTCGAGCACAAGATCTCCAACGAGTCTCCGGTCGGTCACGCCATCATCGGTCACGGCGAGGGTGATTCCGTCGAGGTCGTTACGCCTTCCGGCAAGACTCGCGTCTACACCATCGCCAAGATCGCACGCTAGACCACGGTCCCGCGTAAAGGTATGTTTTCGCTCCCTGGGACCGAATCCTGGGGAGCGTTTTAGTTTGAGGAGCTAACTTATGGCAGAGAACCAGAACGCCGCCGATCAGGCATCGACGCTCAACGACGAGCGCGCCACCCGCCTGGCCAAGCGCGCCGCCCTGTTCGAGGCGGGCCAGAACCCCTATCCCGAGCACTCTGAGCTTGAGGACTACGTCGCCGATATCGAGGCTAAGTACGCCGATCTTGCCGATGGTGAGGACACCGAGGATGTCGTGAAGATTGCCGGCCGTGTGGTCGCCAAGCGCGGTCAGGGCAAGATCATGTTCATCGTTGTGCGCGATGCGACTGCCGAGATTCAACTGTTCTGCCGCATCAACGACATGGACGAGGCTGCCTGGAATACGCTCAAGGCCCTCGACCTGGGCGACATCCTGGGCGTGACCGGCGTGGTCGTGCGCACCCAGCGCGGCCAGCTTTCCGTTGCCCCTAAGAGCGCGACCCTGCTTTCCAAGGCCGTTCGTCCGCTGCCCGAGAAGTTCCACGGTCTTTCCGACAAGGAGACCCGCTATCGCCAGCGCTATGTCGACCTGATCGCCAACGACGACGTTCGCGAGACCTTCCGTAAGCGTTCGCAGATTCTCTCTACCTTCCGTCGCTTTATGGAGTCCGACGGTTACATGGAGGTCGAGACCCCCATCCTGCAGACCATCCAGGGCGGCGCTACCGCCAAGCCGTTCATTACCCACTTCAACGCGCTCGATCAGGAGTGCTACCTGCGTATTGCCACCGAGCTCCATCTCAAGCGCTGCATCGTCGGTGGTTTTGAGCGCGTGTTCGAGATTGGCCGCATCTTCCGTAACGAGGGCATGGACCTTACCCACAACCCCGAGTTCACCACGATGGAGGCCTACCGTGCCTTCTCAGACCTCGAGGGCATGAAGGCGCTCGCCCAGGGTGTCATTAAGGCGGCTAACAAGGCCATCGGCAACCCCGAGGTCATCGAGTACCAGGGCCAGACCATCGACCTTTCTGGTGAGTGGGCCAGCCGTCCCATGACCGACATCGTCTCCGACGTGCTCGGCAAGCAGGTCACCATCGACACGCCGGTCGAGGAGCTTGCTGCCGCCGCGCGCGAGAAGGGCCTGGAGATCAAGCCCGAGTGGACTGCCGGCAAGATCATCGCCGAGATTTACGATGAGCTGGGCGAGGACACCATCGTCAACCCGACCTTCGTGTGCGATTACCCCATCGAGGTCAGCCCGCTCGCTAAGCGTTTTGAGGACGACCCGCGTTTGACTCACCGCTTTGAGCTGGTCATCGCCGGCCACGAGTACGCCAACGCATTCTCCGAGCTCAACGACCCGGTCGACCAGGCTGAGCGCTTTGCTGCCCAGATGGCCGAGAAGGCCGGCGGCGACGATGAGGCTATGGAGTATGACGAGGACTACGTGCGCGCCCTCGAGTACGGTATGCCTCCCGCGGGCGGCATTGGCATTGGTATCGACCGCGTGGTCATGCTGCTTACTAACCAGGCTTCTATCCGCGACGTCCTGCTGTTCCCGCACATGAAGCCCGAGAAGGGTTTCCAGTCCGGTGCCGCTGCCGCCAAGGCTGCAGAGGCCGGCAACGCCGCGAGCCCATTCGTTACGTCGCTTAAGCCCACGCTCGATTACTCCAAGATCGCCGTTGAGCCGCTGTTTGAGGAGTTCGTCGACTTTGATACCTTCTCCAAGAGCGATTTCCGCGCTGTGAAGGTCAAGGCATGCGAGGCCGTCAAGAAGTCCAAGAAGCTGCTGAACTTTACGCTCGACGACGGTACCGGTACCGACCGCACCATCCTCTCCGGTATTCACGCTTATTACGAGCCCGAGGACCTGGTCGGCAAGACCTTGCTCGCCATCACCAACCTGCCTCCGCGCAAGATGATGGGCATCCCCAGCTGCGGCATGCTCATCAGTGCCATCCACGAGGAGGATGGTGAGGAGCGCCTCAACCTGATCCAGCTCGACGCCTCCATCCCCGCCGGCGCAAAGATGTACTAACTAGTTACGCGGTTCTACGAACCGCGTAACGGCTCGACGCTGCGCGGGCCGCATTTGGACAATCTGACGTTCAACTTCAAGGGCGCGACCAAAAGGTCAGCGCCCTTTCGTTTCACGTCACCTTGTCACAAATGCGACCCGCTCGCTGACTTATGCTCAACCTGCGGCGCCATTTTTCTTGAAGGCACCTTGCTCGCTCTGGCGGGCTTTCGCTCATATGACCCAATCCGCTGTCAAGAGCCGCAATGGCCCCGCCGACCGCTTGCAATCGGTCGGCGGGGCCTGCCGTTAACCCGTCCCGGTCCGCC
>JAGZQF010000040.1 GCA_018382295.1 Collinsella sp. | reverse complement strand
GCCGAGCACCCTGCGCGACCGCGACCTCATCGAGCTCGACATGAGCGCGCTGGTCGCCGGCGCCAAGTACCGCGGCGAGTTCGAGGACCGCTTGAAGGCCGTGCTCAAGGAAGTGCAAAAGTCCGAGGGCAAGGTCATCCTGTTCATCGATGAGCTCCACACCATCGTGGGCGCGGGTGCCACCGAGGGCTCCATGGACGCCGGCAACATCCTCAAGCCGGCGCTCGCCCGTGGCGACCTGCACGCGATCGGCGCGACCACGCTCGACGAATACCGCAAGTACATCGAGAAGGATGCGGCGCTCGCCCGTCGTTTCCAGACCGTTATGGTCTCCGAGCCCTCCGTCGAGGACACCATTTCGATCCTGCGTGGCCTGAAGGAGAAGTACGAGATCTTCCACGGCGTGCATATCACCGATAGCGCGCTCGTGGCAGCTGCCGACCTCTCCGATCGCTACATCGCCGACCGCTTCCTGCCCGACAAGGCCATCGATCTGGTCGATGAGGCGGCAAGCCGCCTACGCATGGAGCTCGACAGTATGCCGGTCGAGATCGACGCTACCACGCGTCAGCTCACCCAGCTGCAGATCGAGGAGCAGGCGCTCATGAAGGAGACCGACGACGCCTCCAAGGAGCGTCTGGAGGCCCTGCGCCAAGAGATTGCCGAGGTCCAGGAAAAGCTCAATGTGCAAAAGGCCGGCTGGCTCAACCAAAAGAACGCCATCGACCACGTGCAGGAGCTCAAGGGACAGCTCGACGAGGCCAAGAGCGAGGAGGAACGTGCGACGCGCAACGGCGACCTGGGCCGTGCGTCCGAGCTGCGCTACTCCGTGATTCCGGGCCTGCAGCAGCAGATTCAGGATTCCGAGGCCGCGCTCGAGGCGCAAAAGCAGCAGGACGGCGAGGGCCTCAACGAGCAGGTGACCTCCGATGAGATCCTCTCCGATCCGGACAAGCCCATCGGCAGCTTCTTCTTCCTGGGCCCCACCGGCGTGGGCAAGACCGAGCTCGCCAAGGCGCTGGCCGAGTGCCTGTTCGATGACGAGCGCGCGCTCGTGCGTATCGACATGTCCGAGTATATGGAGAAGTTCAGCGTCCAGCGTCTGATTGGTGCGCCCCCGGGATACGTGGGCTACGACGAGGGCGGTCAGCTCACCGAGGCCGTGCGCCGTCGTCCGTACTCTGTGATCTTGCTCGACGAGATGGAGAAGGCTCATCCGGATGTCTTTAACGTGCTGCTGCAGGTGCTCGACGACGGCCGCCTGACCGACGGTCAGGGTCGCCAGGTGTCCTTCAAGAACACGATCATCATCATGACGTCTAACGTGGGCTCCAAGGCTATCGCCGAGCTTTCCGGCAAGGACGAGGAGGAGATGCGTCACCAGGTCGACGCGGCCATGGCTCAGACCTTCCGTCCCGAGTTCCTCAACCGTATCGACGATATCGTGGTGTTCCATCCGCTCGGTATGGCGCAGATCGAGAAGATCGTCGACATCCAGCTCGCCGACGTCCGCGCGCGTCTGGCCAAGGAGCGCATGACGCTTGCCATCACCCCGGCGGCCAAGCAGATGCTCGCCGTGGGCGGCCTGGACCCGGTCTTTGGTGCCCGTCCGCTCAAACGTCTGGTTCAGCGTGAGGTTGTCGATGCCATCGCGGCGGCCATCATCGACATCGATGATGTTGAGCGGATGCGATGCAAGGAGCTATGCAGATGAAAGACGAGAACAAGACGAACGCACCGGCGGCTGAGATAGCGTCCGCCGCACCAAAGCCCGCGCCGAAACCGGCACCCAAGCCGCGCGACCCCTACATCCGTGCCGAGAACGAGGACGATGACGGTTACGATCCCTACAGCGATCGCCGCCCCGAGCGCGAGCCAATGTTCGAAGCCGACCCCTGGCGCTGAGTGCCACCAAAAAGGCCACCAAAAAGTTGCGGTGAAATAGGGACTGTTTTGCGGTTTGACCAGCAAAAACAATCCCTATTTCACCGCAACTGCGTTAGGGATTTTTCTACAGGGGGACGGTAGTCAAAAAAGCCCCGTCCCAAATCGACTGTCCAGGGAGTCGCATTCGGGCTTGGTTGTCCTCTCAGCCACTCGGCATCCTTCGAGCAGTAATAGTGAAAAAACTTGCTTAAGTGTTAATCAAGTCAGACAAAATCTTGCTCTCTAATTAATCAAGAATCGGTATAATTTTGATTAGCTAGAGAGCAAGATTGGAGAATCATGGCATTCAACGACTTGATCGCCCAGAAAATAAAGGACTTTGAACAGCAGGGGGTTCCGCAGGTCTTTGAGCGAGACCTTGATCTAGGAAACCCACAGGAGCCAAAGCGCGACAACATCGTAAATGTGATTGTGGGGGCCCGCCGTTGTGGAAAGACGTATCGCCTGTATCAGGAGATGCGGCGGCTTCAGAGCCGGGGCGTCGAGCTTGACCGGATGCTTTACTTCAATTTTGAGGATGAGCGCTTGCGCCCGTATGAGCCATCGCTGCTGGCGGACGTGATCGACACGTTCTATGCGCTGTATCCTGCTGCTCGAACCGAGGGCGCTTACATTTTCTTTGACGAGATCCAGGAAATTCCCGAATGGGGTGCGTTTCTGCGGCGTGTAGTCGATACGGAGAAAGCGACCGTCTATGTGACGGGATCTTCTTCCAAGATGCTGTCCTCAGAACTTAAGAGCGAGTTCAGGGGTCGTTCTCTTGTGCGAGAGCTTTTTCCGTTGAGTTTTTCGGAATACGTTCGATATAAGACGGGGAGCGTTCTCGAGCCAGATGCGACCTTTTCCCCGAGCGATGCAGCGCTGCTTCGACATCATCTGATCGGGTATCTTGAACGAGGGGGATTCATTGCGACACTTGAGCAGACGCCTGCAGACGCGATTCAGCTGCTACAGGAATATGCTTCGCGAATGGTCGCCATGGACGTCGTTGAGCGTTACGACGTCAAGAACCCTCGCCTGGCATCGCTGTTCTTGACGCGGTGTATGGCATCTTCGGGACGAGAGCTGTCAGTGAACAAAGTGTACAACGAGTTCAAGAGCAGACAGATACCCGCCAGTCGTAATTCGCTCAGCGATTTACTTGAGTATTATGAGGACGCCTACCTGTTATTTTCTGTGCCGGAGTTCACGCGTTCACTGGCAAATAACACGCGGTCTGCGTCTAAGGTCTACGCTGTCGACCCTGCGATGTTTGGAGCATTCTCTCCCGCATCAGCATTGGACCAGGGCCAGAGGCTCGAGACCGCAGTGTTCAATGCGCTAAGAAGAAAGACTCCCGCGGTGAGGACCGGCTCGGTCTGCCGCCTGCTGATCAAAGAGAAGAGCAAAAGCCATGAGGTGGACTTTGTGGCTGGGGACGCGCTTCTCATGCGGGCTTATAGCCTGATTCAGGTGAGTGCGGATATGGCACGTGAGAAAACGCGCGAGCGCGAAATTGCCGCGCTTGATGCCTCGATGGCCCAGTTCGATCTTGGCGAGTCGGCAATCGTTACCATGGATGAACAGACCGATATTTCATGCGAGCACGGTGTGGTCCACGTTGTGCCCGCATGGAAGTGGCTCCTTGCCTAATCATCTATGGACCTGTGGGGTCAGGACCTCCTGGCTCCCTCATCACGGTTGGGGAGCACCTTGCTGCGCCAGGCTAGTCCTGGGCTTTGATACTCGGCATCAGAATCTGGGCGAGGTAGTCGGTCTCGAGTTTGGCGGCGGCGTCGGCCTTGCCGTCTTTGCCGACCAGCACGTTCTTGATCTGGCTATAGGTATAGCGGTTGCCGGTCGTAAGCTCGACAAGCTCAATGGCCGTGTCCATGGGGTAGGTTGACACGGGGTTCTGCGTCTGTCCGTTGATGGTCTGGGGCACCACGTACGGATAGACGGGGCCGCTGGCGTAGACGGTATAACCGTTGCCTAGATTGGCCGCGCCCAAAACCGTATCGCCTTCATCGGGCGTAAAGCTCTCGCCCTCGCGCACCGCGACGAGCGTCACGAGCGGCGTATTGGCGTCGTCGCCCAGATAGATGCATAGCGACGGGAATATCGAGCTGGTAGAGGTCGGTTGCCTTGTGGCGAGCGTCAGCATCACGGGACGCCTGTGCCTTTTGCGCGCTCACGGCATTGACGGCGGCGTCGCGCCGCGCGGTTGCTGCCTGCTGGAGCACTTTGGCAGCCGCGGCGGAGCTCGCACCGCCCTCCTCGGCATACTTGGCGGCGGCATCGATCTGGTCGTCAGTCACCGTGTCGGCCGAAGGCACCTTGAGCTTAAAGGTGGCCTGGGCACTTAAATCCTGTCCATCGCTCTTAACGGTGACCTGCGTCTTGGTGGTCGGGACGGTATAGATGGTGCCGTCGGCCGCGATGGGGGAGGCAGCGATGGAGAGCGTGTAATCGCCGGGCAGCAGTTTGATGCCGCGGCCGTGCTCGTCAACGTAGAGCGTTTCGCTCACGGAAGAACCGTCGGAATCTTGTCCGCTCACCTGCACGGGAATCTTGGAGCCAGTTGAGCAGTCGAGGCCCGCGGCATGCACGCCAATCTGCACCGACATCATGGTATGGGCGTTTGCGGCAAGCACGGCAGCCTGCTCTTGCTGATATCCGTTCCAGGCAGCATAGCCTGCACCGCCGGCGACGAGCGGCGCTTGGGCGACATCTTGCGATGGCGGACCTCGGCCTCGCGTGCCGAGGGAACGGACGGCAGGGGAATATCGCCCATGGCGATGGTCTCGTCCACGGCAGGAGCGGAGCCCAGGCCGGGAAGCTCGCGGGTCAGCGAATCTTCGGCCGGCAAGCTGTCGAGCAAGATGGTTTCCTCGCTCGTGTCGGATTCGGGCTGGTCATCGGCCTCGCATTCGGTGTCTTCGTGATCTGCCTCATCTTCGGCAGGCTCAACGTCGTCTGCATCCTGATCATCGGACTGCGCCTCGGCTTCCGACTCATCCTGCACATCAACGCCCGAATCGTCAAACGCAATCTCATCAAGTGAAATCCGGTCTAAGCTATCCCCCAAGCTCAATATCGGGACAACACTGTACCCAAAAATGGAGCCATATAAAGCGCGTGCGAAATATAAGATCCGATTTAACTCGAGCGCATCGTTCGGCCGCATCCTCGCGGCAGCAAAAGGCCCCCGGAACGCGAACGAATCACATTCCGGGGGCTCTGCAATGCGTTGAGTTGCGCGGAGCCGGCTATGCTGCTTCGCGCCCAAGCGATGTCTGCGTCAGGCGCGTTACTCGGCGTGAGCGTAATCAACCTTGGCGCGGCGGGCGGTAGCCTTCTCCCAATCGCTGGTGCCCTCAAAGACATCCTGCTTGTAGGGATTGCGGCCGAGCTTCTTGGCACGGTAGGCGATGTAGATGATCGCGGCGACGTTGGCGACCAGTGCGGCGATCGAGACCGCGGTAGCGGCGCCGGGGTCGAGTGTGGAGTGGGTCACAAAGATGGACTCCTCCTGGAAGTACGGGAACACCTGGGCAAACATGCACCAAATGGCCAGCGTAAAGGCGCGGTTCTGGATCCAGCCGCCCTTGTTCCAGATAAAGGCGGCGACGGTGGGCGCCAGCAGCAGCGCAAAGCCGCAGAACCAGGAGTGGGTGGGCAGGCAGTTGTAGGTGTAGCAGAAGTTCCAGATATCGTAGGCGATAATGTAGACCCAGGTCATATCGGGCCACAGCATGTCGGTCTGATCCTCGGAGGCGTAGACGCTCCACCAACCGGTCATGCAGAAGATGTTGATGATGCCCGCGATGCCGTTGAACACGTTGTTCCAGCCGGCCAGCTGCGTGGCGCCCTCGGAGGTGACCCAGGTGGACTCGCCCAGGACAAAGAAGTGATAGGCGCTCTCGAAGTCGGACACGACGGCGATCATGATGTTGATGGCGACGATCACAAACGGCCACGCGCGGAACCAATGCGCCTTGCCGATCTTGCCCCACTGGTACTTAATGGCAATGAAGCCCCAGCAGCCGGCGAGCGCCGCGTATACCTTGGCGTAGTGGAACCAGCTGTTCTGGTACACATGGGTGGGGTTGGTGAGCGCCCACTCGGCACCCTGCGAAACGCCCACGGCGATGGCGACGCAGTAGATGGTCATGGCCAGCGGAGCCACGCCAAAGATGATGGCCGCGCCGAGCTTGGTGTGGCGGCCGACCTCGTTGAGCACGATCAGGCCGATAAAGACCATGGCCCAGCCGGCCCAGTGGATAAGGGTGTCGCTACCCCAAACATCGAACAGCATGCTGCTCTCCTTTCACACGCCCGCGGCCCCTCTTCTGATCGCGGGCAGTTTGGCCAAATGTCGTCAGTTCTGGGGCTTGCGCTCCGGATACTTGGCGGTATAGCCCTCGATGCGGAGTGTCGAGGCGATGATTTCCTTGACCGTTTCGTCGGGCACATCGGGGTGCGTGCGGATATACATCAAAAGGCCCATGATGAGGGTGTAGAACGTCTCGTAGACATGGTCGATGCGTAGCTCATGATGGGCGACAAAATCCACTACGGTGGTGTCGCAGATATACTGCGCCACGCGCTGGACCACGTTGTGCAAAAAGCCGCCGTAGAGCGCGCCGCTGCTCGAGGTAAGCGTGCTCGGCAGCTCGTGGCCGCTGGCGACCAGGCGCTTAAAGAGCGGGGCGACGGTGTCGAGCGCGCCCTCGATATCACCGACGGTGCGGTCGGCGTTCCACCGCTCGAGTTCGGAGATAAAGCCGTCGATCGCCTCGTCCATAACAGCGGTGACGGCGGCGTCCATGTCGGCGAAGTAGTGGTAGAACAATGAACGCGTGCAGCCGGCTCGCTTGGTCACGGCCGATACCGATAGGTGGGACACGCCCAGCTCGGAGCTTACGGTGCGCACGGCATCGAGGATCTCGCGACGGCGTTCGTCGCCCGTCAGGCGCTTTGCCGCGCTATCGGATGCGGGGACGGCATCGACCACAGAGGTACCTGCTGTGTTGTTGCCCATGTTTTGCCGCCTTTCATCCTCTTTTGCCTGACCGTTCGCCTAACAGTCTTGAATATTGTTGACGGTTCGTCAATACTATTTTTGACACAATGTCAACAATGGCGGGTGAACGGCATGGGGCATGCCCGGCCTGCAAAAAAAGAGGGGCGCTGCGGCTTCGTCGGGCTGTGGCAAGAGAAGGGACAACCATGATTCTCAACGGACCGGGGATTAGCTACACCGAGCCCGACATCGGTTCGGAGTTCGTGCCGCCGCTGCCGGAGCATCCGCGCGAGGCCATCGTCAAGCTGTGCGAGCACTGCACCAACCGTCTGCTGCATCGCGACGAGCTGTTGGGCTACGAGTACTGGTCGTTTGCCGAGGCCGCGACCGACGAGCAGGCCGAAGTGCTCTGCAAGATGAAGATGCGCCGTCCCTATACGCTGCCCGAGATGGCCAAGCTCACCGGCATGCCCGAGACCCAGATCGAGAAGATGCTCGACGACATGAGCTACACGGGTCTGCTCGAGTACAACTGGGAAAACCCCGAGCGCGCCAAGCAATGGGTGTTGCCCATGCTGGTGCCGGGTTCTGCCGAGTTCCTCAACATGCGCGTGAGCCAGCTCGAGGAGCACCCGGTCTATGCCAAGTTCTTTGAGCAGGCGTCCAAGGGACCGCTGTCCAAGGCCACGCCGATGGTGCCGCCCGGAGGCGCCGGCATCGGCATGCACGTCATTCCGGTCGAGAAGGCCATCGACGCCGCGAGCACCTCGGTGCCGATCGAGCATATCGAGCATTGGCTCGACAAATACGATGGCAAATATGCCGCCAGCACCTGCAGCTGCCGCGCGAGCCGTCGCGTGATGGGTGAGGGCTGCGCCGACGACCCGGCCGATTGGTGCATCGCCGTGGGCGATATGGCCGACTACGTGGTTGAGACCGATCGTGGCCATTACGTGACCCGCGACGAGGTTTACGACATCTTGCGCCAGGCCGAGGACAACGGCTTTGTGCACCAGATCACTAATATCGACGGCGAGAACAAGATCTTCGCCATCTGCAACTGCAACGTCAACGTGTGCTACGCTCTGCGCACCTCGCAGCTGTTCAACACGCCCAACCTGTCGCGCTCGGCCTATGTCGCCAAGGTCGAGAAGGACAAGTGCGTGGCCTGCGGTCGCTGCGTTGAGGTATGTCCGGCCGGCGCCGCCAAGCTGGGCCAGAAGCTCTGCAGCAAAAAGGCCGGCGGACAGGTGCCCGAGTATCCGCGCCAGGAGCTGCCCGATGCCACCAAGTGGGATCATACCAAGTGGTCGCCCAACTACCGCAACGACAACCGCATCGAGACGCACGAGTCCGGCACCGCGCCCTGCAAGACGGCCTGCCCCGCTCACGTTGCCGTTCAGGGCTACTTGAAGCTCGCAGCGCAGGGCCGCTATGACGAGGCGCTGGCGCTCATCAAGCGCGAGAACCCGCTGCCCGCTATCTGCGGCCGTGTGTGCAATCGCCGCTGCGAGGATGCCTGCACCCGCGGCCGCGTGGACGAGGCCGTGGCCATCGACGAGGTCAAGAAGTTTATCGCCCAGCGCGATCTGGACGCCGCGACCCGCTACGTCCCGCCTGTGGTGACGCCGACGCGTGCTGGCGGCTTCGATCAGAAGATCGCCATCATCGGTGCCGGCCCGGCCGGTCTGTCCTGTGCCTTCTATCTGGCCGAGAAGGGCTACAAGCCCGTCGTGTTCGAGAAGAACGAGCGCCCGGGCGGCATGCTCACCTACGGCATTCCCAGCTTTAAGCTGCAGAAGGACGTCATTGAGGCCGAAGTCGAGGTTATTCGCCTGATGGGTGCCGAGTTCCGCTATGGCGTGGAGGTCGGTCGCGATGTGACGCTCGACGAGCTGCGCGAGCAGGGCTTTAAGGCCTTTTATGTTGCCATTGGCTGCCAGGGCGGCCGCCTCGCCGGTATTCCGGGTGAGGATGCCGAGGACGTGGCCGTGGCCGTCGACTTTTTGCGCGAGGTCAACAGTGGCAAGATCGACGCGCTGCCCGGCCGCACCATCGTGGTGGGCGGCGGCAACGTGGCTATCGACGTCGCGCGCAATGCCTGCCGTCTGGGCTCCGAGCACGTTGAGATGTTCTGCCTGGAGAGCGAGGCCCAGATGCCCGCCAGCGAGGAGGAGCGTCGCGAGGCCGTTGAGGACGGCGCGCACATCAGCTGCGGTTGGGGCCCCAAGGAAGTTCACCTGGACGAGGCCGGTCGTGTGTGCGGCATCACCTTCAAGCGCTGCACGCGTGTCTTTGACGACGAGGGCCGTTTTGCGCCCGAGTACGACGAGAACGATCTGCGCCGTGTCGATGCCGACCGTGTCGTCATGTCGATTGGCCAGTCCATTGTGTGGGGCGACTTGCTAGCTGGCTCCAAGGTGGAGCTCGGCCGCGGCCAGGGTGCCCTTGCCGATCCTCAGACCTATCAGACCGCCGAGCCCGACATCTTTGTAGGCGGCGACGTCTACACCGGTCCGAGCTTTGCCATCGACGCCATTGCCGCCGGTCACGAGGCCGCGGTGTCCATCCATCGCTTTGTGCAGCCGGGCTCCACGCTCACCATCGGCCGCAACCAGCGCCGCTACACCGCGCTCGACCGCGACGACGTTGTGCTCGAGAGCTACGACAACGCGAGCCGCGAGGTTGCCCACGTGGACCGCGAACGCGAGAAGGCTGCGCCGTTTAGCGAGTATGTTGAGACCTTTACCGAGGAGCAGGTGCGCGCCGAGACCGCCCGCTGCCTGGGCTGCGGCGCCTCGATCGTCGACCCTAACAAGTGCATCGGCTGCGGCCTGTGCACCACCAAGTGCGCGTTCGACGCCATCCATCTGGATCGCGACCGCCCCGAGTGCTCCACGATGGTCAAATACGAGCAAAAGCTTCCAAGCCTGGGCAAGTACGCGCTCAAGCGCGCCATCAAGATTAAATTCGGGAAGAAGTAAGAAACGCAACAAGCAGGAGAACGGCGCAGAGAGCGGTTGGACAGCGAGCGAGTCCCAGGCGTGGCGAGGTGCCTTGAAAGAGGAGGGCATAGGGCTTTTGCCCATGCCCGACGATTGAAAGGCAGATCGCCCGTCTGGGGCTCGCGCAGCGTCAAGCCGACCGCCGTTCGGTAGAACGGCGGAAGGAATTAAAAGTGCACGAGCTCGGAATCGTCTATCACATCATTCGCGATGTTGAGAATGTGGCGCGCGCTCATGGCGTGCGTCGCGTTTCGAGCGTCACGCTGCTGCTGGGCGAGGTCTCGGGCGTCGTCCCCGATCTACTACTCGACGCTTGGCGCTGGGCGGCGGATAAAAAGCCTATCACGCAGGGCGCGGAGCTTATCGTGGAGCCTGTCGAGGCCGTGACGCATTGCGAGGCGTGCGGCCGCGACTACGCGACGGTCGAGCACGGCAAGACCTGTCCCCATTGCGGTAGCGGCGAGACCTATTTGCTGCAGGGCCAAGAGGTCATGATCAAACAGATCGAGACCCCCGACGAGGACCCGGCAGACGCTGTCCCCGACGGTCCTTCCGACGCCCCCGATGCCGTCGACGCCGCCAACCCTCTCCACATCGCCTAACATCCAATGACTACATGGGCTAGAGTTCTAAACATATTTGCTTCGGTTAGTCAAGTCATGTCTGTTTAAACAAAATGGTGGCACGCAGACGCATTGGGATCCACCTAAAAGCGGTCTTAACGAACAGTGCACCTTTATATGTCTTTGAAAGCAATCAGCAAATCACGTTTTAGCAGGCAATAAGCTGTAAACCGGCAACGTAATCAACTTGTAACAAACCTAGACGTTTAAACAAATAATCCAACCTTTTGCGGATTTAGCTATAATTCCACAATCCAAACAGGTATACTCCTTTCATGTCGTGTAGGAAATACGTAGACAAAAAGGAGGTTATGTGATGGTAAGTATTGTTCTTGCTAGCCACGGGGACTTGGCAGCTGGAATCAAGCAGACGGGCTCGATGGTCTTTGGCGATCAGCCGTCTGTTGCCGTGGTCTCGCTCGAGCCGAGCATGGGCCCCGACGATTTCCGTGCCAAGGTCGAGGAAGCAGTCGCTTCCTTCGAGGACCAGGAGCAGGTGCTCTTCCTCGTTGATCTGTGGGGCGGCACGCCGTTCAACCAGATCAGCGGGCTCATCGAGGGCCACGATTCCTGGGCTATCGTCACCGGTGTCAACCTGCCTATGCTCATCGAGGCATATTCGCAGCGCTTTGATGCAAAGAACACTGCACATGCGATCGCAAAACATCTCGTGACTGAGGCTAAGGCTGGCGTGCGCGTCAAGCCCGAGTCTCTGGAGCCCGAGGAGAAGAAGCCGGCTGCGGCCGCTGCTGCTCCTGCAGGCGCCATCCCTCCGGGAACGGTCATCGGCGACGGGCACATCAAGATTGCCCACGTCCGTATCGACACCCGTCTGCTGCATGGTCAGGTGGCCACCACGTGGACCAAGCAGATTAACCCCAACCGCATCATCGTGGTTTCCGACGGCGTTGCTCACGACGAGCTTCGCAAGACGATGATCGAGCAGGCTGCCCCTCCGGGAGTCCATGCCAACGTCGTGCCCATCAAGAAGATGGCCGAGGTCGTCAAGGACACGCGTTTTGGTGACACCAAGGCCATGCTGCTCTTCGAGAACCCGCAGGATCTGCTCAAGGCCATCGAGGCCGGCGTCGACATCAAGGAAGTCAACATCGGTTCCATGGCTCACTCCAAGGGCAAGGTCGTCGTCACCAACGCCGTCGCTATGGGCGATGACGACGTCAAGACTCTCGAGGCCCTCAAGGCCAAGGGCGTCAAGTTCGAGGTCCGCAAGGTTCCTTCGGATTCCTCCGAGGATCTCGACGCCATGTTGAAGAAAGCTAAGGCCGAACTGGCCGCTCAAGCATAGTAAAGGAGGGTCCGATACATGTCTGCAATCACTATTCTGCTTGTTGCGATTGTCGCGTTGCTTGCCGGTATGGAAGGCATTCTGGATGAGTTCCAGTTCCATCAGCCGCTCGTGGCATGCACGCTTATCGGTCTCGTAACCGGTCACCTTCAGGAGGGCATCCTCCTGGGCGGTTCGCTCCAGATGATGGCCCTTGGCTGGGCTAACGTCGGCGCCGCCGTCGCGCCTGACGCCGCTCTGGCCTCGGTCGCCTCTTCGATCATCATGGTGCTCGCCCTCAACGGCGGCGCTACCGATCCGTCGAAGGCCGTTACCGCCGCTATCGCCGTCGCTGTCCCGCTGTCGGTCGCTGGTCTGTTCCTGACCATGATCTGCCGTACCCTGGCTACCGCTATCGCTCACGCCATGGACGGTTGCGCCGAGAAGGGCGACTTCGCCGGCATCGAGCGTTGGCAGTACATTGCCATCCTTATGCAGGGCCTTCGTATCGCCATCCCGGCAGTACTTCTGTGCATCATCCCGGCCGAGGCTGTTACCAACGCGCTTAACGCTATGCCCGACTGGCTGTCCGGCGGCATGGCTGTCGGCGGCGGCATGGTCGCTTCCGTCGGTTACGCCATGGTCATCAACATGATGGCCACCAAGGAGACCTGGCCGTTCTTCATCCTCGGCTTTGTCCTTGCTGCCATCCCTCAGCTCACGCTGATCGCCCTTGGCCTCATCGGCATCTCCCTTGCCCTCATCTACCTTGGCCTTAAGGATCTGGCCAAGCAGGGTGGCGGCATGGGCGGTGGCTCCGGTGACCCGCTCGGCGACATTCTGAACGATTACGAGTAGGAGGGGAGTGATACATATGGCAGAGAACAAGATTCAGCTCACCAAGGCTGACCGCAAGAAGGTTTGCTTCCGTCATCAGTTCCTTCAGGGCTCGTGGAACTACGAGCGTATGCAGAACGGCGGCTGGTGCTTCGCAATGATCCCTGCGATCAAGAAGCTCTACACCAGCAAGGATGACCAGATTGCCGCTCTTAAGCGCCACCTGGAGTTCTATAACACCCACCCCTATGTTTCCGCCCCCGTCATTGGCGTTACCCTCGCTCTCGAGGAGGAGCGCGCCAACGGTGCTCCGATCGACGACGTCGCCATCCAGGGCGTCAAGGTCGGTATGATGGGCCCGCTCGCCGGCGTCGGCGACCCCGCCTTCTGGTTCACCCTTCGCCCGATTTTGGGCGCTCTGGGCGCTTCCATGGCCCTGTCCGGTAGCATCGCCGGTCCGCTGCTGTTCTTCTTTGCGTGGAACATCATCCGTTACGCTTTCCTGTGGTACACGCAGGAGTTTGGCTACAAGGTCGGCTCCTCCATCGCCAAGGACCTCTCCGGCGGTCTGATGGGCAAGGTCACCGAGGGTGCTTCCATCCTGGGTATGTTCATCATCGGCGCCCTGGTCGAGCGCTGGGTGTCCATCTCCTTCACCCCGGTCGTCTCCAAGGTCACGCAGTCTGCTGGCGCCTTTATCGACTGGGCTAGCCTGCCCTCCGGCTCCGAGGGCGTCAAGGAAGCGCTGACGATGTACAACTCCATCGGTGCTACCGCCCTTGATCAGGTTAAGGTCACCACGCTTCAGGCTAACCTCGATCAGCTCATCCCCGGCCTTGCCGCTGTGTGCCTGACCCTGCTGGTCTGCAAGCTCCTCAAGAAGAAGGTCAGCCCGATCGTCATCATCCTGGCTCTCTTCGCCGTCGGCATCATCGGTCGCGTCTGCGGCTTCATGTAAGCACGCTTCGGCTTAAGACCGAGAGTTGCTAGGCAAGGGCTTTTGAGCCATTGAAACGGACCGCACCCGGTGGGTACACTGGATGCGGTCCGATTGTTTTTATTGGAGGGCGAGGCGCGTATGGCGCAATCTCAGAACAGCACGGTCGATCTGGCAACGCCGGCAACCTGCCTGATGGGGCTTACCAGCCACGGTAACGTGATGGTGGGCAATAAGGCGTTTGAGTACTATAACGAGCGCAATCCCGAGGATTATATTCAAATCCCGTGGGACGAGGTCGACTATATTGCCGCCGAGGTTTTACGCGGCACCAAGAAGATCACGCGTTTTGCCATCTTCACCAAGGACAACGGTCACTTTACGTTTTCGACGCGCGACGACAAAGAGACGCTTCGTGCTGTCCGCAAGTACGTCGACGAGGATAAGCTCGTGCGTTCGCCCGACTTTATCGATGTGACGGCCAAGGGCGCCAAGAGCATCCCCTCCGTTATCAAAAACCTCTTCCACAAAGGTAACTAGCTCCTCATAAGTTGCGGTGAAATAGTTCCTAAATACGGCTTTAGATGCTTCAGACAGGAACTATTCCACCGCAACTTCGAAGTCTAGTCATGCGACGTATTGCGATGCAGTAAATCTGCTACACTAGTACAACATGCCTCCGTAGCTCAGGGGATAGAGCACCGCTCTCCTAAAGCGGGTGTCGACGGTTCGAATCCGCCCGGGGGCACCAGAGGAATATCGAGCCCGGTACGCTACGGTGCCGGGCTCTTCTGGTCTAAGGGCAGGATTCGAGCCGTCGACACCCGCGTCACCAATTTCCCCGCGGGGGGAGTTTTCGAATCCGCCCGGGGGCACCAGAGGAATATCGAGCCCGGTACCGCTACGGTGCCGGGCTCTTCTGGTTCATGCCATGTCAAAAACGAGGCGCCCGCTTGCTGGGGGAGCAAGCGGGCGCCTGTGAGCGAATATGTTTGCGGCGAAAGCCGTGATGAGCGGTGGGGTGGCGACTAGTTGTTCGTACCGGAATCGTCACCCGTGCCCGAGCCAGAGTCAGAGCCCGAGCCAGAAAGTGTGACTGTTAGCGTGATCGTGCTGTCGGTGGACTGCTTGCCGGTGGGGGAGACGCCCGTAACGGTGGCATCCTCGTTACCGCTTACGGGATTGCCGTTCTGGTCACAGAAGCCGATGTTATAGAAACCGGCGTTGTTGAGCGCGGTGACGGCGGCGGAGATGCTCTTGCCGTACAGGTTGCCCGGAACACTGGCCTTGCCGGACTTCTTGGCAATGACGACGGTAATCGTGGCGCCGGGCTTCTGCTTGCCACTGGGGTTCCAGCTGATCACGGTGCCCTCGGTAACCGAGTCGTTCTCCTGGTAGCTCACGTCGACGCCAAAGCCTGCCATATCGAGGGCGTTGCGCGCCTGGGCCTCGGTCATGTCGGTCAGGTCGGGGACGGACGTGGTATCCGGGCCGCCCGAGACCTTGTACGAGATGGTCGTGCCTTTCTCGACTTCCTTACCGGCTTCGGTGCCCTGCTCAAAGACCTGGCCCTCATCGGCCTCGTTGGCCTCCTCGGAGGCGTTGCCCTTCAGGCCAACGCTTGCCAGCGCGGCTTCTGCCTGGTCCTTGGTCAGGCCGACAAGCCGGGGAACCTCAACCTTCTCGGAGGGCTTGGGGCCCTTGGAGATTACCAGGTTCACCTTGGTGCCCTTGGCCTTCTTGGTGTTGCCGTTGGGCGTCTGCTCGGCGACCTTGCCCTCGTCGACATCGTCGTTGTAGCTTTGGTCGATGGTGCCGACCTCGAGGCCGGCTTCCTTGATCAGCTCGACGGCAGTCTGCTGGTCCTTGCCCAGCACATCGGGCACGGTGACCTGCTCGCCGCCAAAGAGTCCTGTGGCAAAGGCCACCACGATGCCGATGACGGCAACGGCTGCCACCACGGCGGCGATGATCTTGTTCTTGTTGGATTTGGGCTTTTCGACCTCGTAGGAGCCGGTGGAGCCCGAAACCGAGCTACGGGCGGTATTCTGGCCGCTCACGCCCGAGACGGGACGCACCATGGCGCGCGTCTGATCGGAAAGCTCGCGAGTCTTGGTGGCGCCCAGCTCACCGGGGGCACCGATGATGCGCGTGGGCTCCGAGACGTTGACGGCACGGCCCGACAGGTAGCTGTTGAGCACCTGACGAAGCTCGTCGGCGGTCTGGAAGCGGTTTTCCGGGTCCTTCTCCATGCACTTGAGGATGATGCGCTCAAGGTCGGCGTCGACACCGGAGTTGATCTGGCTCGGCGGAATAGGCAACTCGTTGACTTGCTTGAGTGCGACCGAGATGGCGTCGTCACCGTCAAAGGGAACGCGGCCGGTGGCGCACTCGTACATCACGACGCCCAGCGAGTAGATATCCGAGGTGGGGCCGAGGTCCTGACCGCGGGTCTGCTCGGGGCTGACGTAGTGGGCGGTTCCCAGCACGTTGTTGTCTTGCGTGAGGTGGCTGTTCTTGGCGCGCGCGATGCCAAAGTCCATCACCTTGATGTTGCCGTCGGGCAGCACCATGATGTTCTGCGGCTTAATGTCGCGGTGGATGATTTCGTGCTTGTGGGCGACCGAAAGCGCGGAGCTGATCTGCGAGCCGATCTGGGCGACCTTCTTGGGGTCGAGGGCGCCGTGGCTCTTGATGCCGCTCTTAAGGTCGGTGCCGCGCAGGTACTCCATGACGATGTAATAGGTGTCGCCGTCCTTGCCCCAATCGTAGACGCCCACGATATAGGGGGAGGAGAGACCGGCTGCTGCCTGGGCCTCCTGCTTAAAGCGTGCGGCGAAGGTTGCGTCGCCAGCATACTGCGGCAGCATGATCTTGACGGCAACCGTGCGGTCGAGGACCTGGTCCTGTGCACGGTAGACGGTCGCCATGCCGCCTGTTCCCACCTTATCCTTGAGGAGGTATCTTCCCCCGAGGACCCTCTGTTCCATTCCTGCTCCTAACATAACTATTCGCTCAACGATGTGTGTAGTACCTATGATGTGGCCGCTGGGGCCGTGTGGCGCGTTGCCGCTAACTCTTCGGCCGCGGCGCGCCTCGGGTGTCCGATTCGATCATGGGCATCACGCTCCCTGTGCGGCAAGCGCCGCGGTCAGGACGATACCGGCGATCTTGGCGGCCTTGACGTCATGCTTGTCGAAATCCTCCAAGGCCACCGAGATGGCGACCGTGGGTGAATCGTAAGGTGCAAAGCCAACGAACATCGAGTTGACGTTGGTGCCGCCGGTCTCGGCCGAGCCGGTCTTGCCGGCGACCTTGACGCCGGGGATCTGGGCATCGGTGCCGGTGCCGGACTGGACGACGGCAAGCATGGCCTGCTTGACCTGGTCGGCCGTGGCGGAGCTGACGGCCTGCCCCAGCGAGCGGGACTGCGTGGTCTTGACCACGGTTCCGTCCGGGGCAAGTACCTGGGCTACAAAGTACGGGTCCATGACTACGCCACTGTTAGCGATGGCAGCGGCAATCACGGCGTTTTGCATGACGGTGGTTTGCGGGCCGGGCGTGTGGTCCATGCCGACAGGCTGGCCGGCACCGGCCCAGGCGGTCTCCCATTCGGTCATGAGCGACGGGTCGGCCATGATGGAGGCCGCGGAGGTCAGGTCCTGGCCGAGCTTTTGGCCGTAGCCAAAGGCGTTGGCAAACTGCACGAGCGTGTTTGCGCCAACTTCGTTTGCCACCTGGCCAAAGACGACGTTGGAGGACACGGCAAAGGCCTGCTGCAGGCTGATGGTGCCGTAGCTCTCGTTGGCATAGTTGGTGACCGGTGCGTTGCCGATGTCCATGGAGCCGGGCGCCTGGTAGGTGCTGGTAAGGCTGGCGGTACCGGTCTCGAGTGCCGCGGAAAGCGTAACGACCTTAAACGTTGAGCCCGGCGTGTACAGCGCGTCCATGGCGCGATTGTACATGGAGCCGTCCTCGCCGCCGCCCGTCTGCAGCAGGGCATCGATGTTGGTGTTGTCGTAGGTGGGCGAGCTGGCACATGCGAGCACCGCGCCGGTACGCGGGTCGATGACCACTACAGCGCCCTTAAAGCCCTTGAGCGCCTGCTCAGCAGCCGTCTGGATACGCGAGTCGATGGTGAGCTTGGCGGTGTTGCCCGGCTGGGTCTGGCCCGCGAGCGACGCGATGGCGTTGTTCCAGCTGGAGTAATCCTTAGAGCCGGTGAGCGTGTCGTTCATGACGCTCTCGATGGCGGTGGTGCCATACTGCTGGCTCACGTAGCCAACCACGTGCGCTGCTAGGTTACCGTTGGGGTAGGAGCGTACGTAGGTGCCGTCCTCCTGCTGCAGCGACTCGGCCAGCGTCACGCCGTCGGACGTGATGATGGAACCGCGCTGGATGTACTTGGAGCGGGCGATGGTGTGGTTGTTGGTCGGCATGTCCTGATAGTCCTTGGCCTTGATGACCTGGACATAGGTGAGGTTGCCGATAAGGATGGCGA
>JAGZQF010000077.1 GCA_018382295.1 Collinsella sp. | reverse complement strand
CATAATCTCCACAACGAATGTAAGTCAACTTACTCATATTCATTCTCCTTTGCTTCGTGATGATTAGACTGCTGCGCTGGCTGCTATGCTGCCTTTGCGTGGTTCTTCTTTCGGCAGCTGTCCGACAGTAGAAAAAACGCCTTTTTTCATATCCTCAGCCCGGATCAGGGCTTTCTTAGCGTCCATTTCCGCTTTTTTCTTCGCCTTGATTTTGTCCTCATACCGTTTCTGTGCGCCGCTGGCTTTCCGCTTCAAATAGTTCTGATGGAGCCTGTCCTTGCGTTCTTCTTTTTTCCGCAGTTCTTCCTGTTCCTCCGGGGTTAAAGGAACCGGCTGTAAGGATGGGGGGATATAGCGTCCTAAAAAATTGAAGTAGATTTCAATTTCCTGCGTGGTGTCCTGACTGCCTTTTCGGGCGCGTTCGTGGACAAGGATTTTCTCTACAAACTCGTTGAGCATGGTGTTTGTCAGAGTGTCAAAATTCTCGTACTTATCAATCAGAGCTATAAATTTCTCTGCTGATTTCTGGCTCTGTTCGTAGCCGGTAACAGCCTTTTCCAACTCCGCAATTTCAATCTCAAGTGTGTCCTGCTCTTTGGCATACTGTGCATCAAGCGCCCTATATCGTGCGTCCGGCAACTTGCCGAGGGCGTTGTCCTCATAGATTTTGCAAATCAGTTTTTCCAGTTCTCCGGCTCTCTTTTGAGCAGCGGCCAGACGCCTGCGCTTTTTCGATATATCGGCACTCTGTTGAGCAACCTGCGTCTCCTGAACGGTGTGAATAAATTCCGTCCGGTCATTTCTGGAATATTCAGCGATAGCCCGGAGCGTGTCGGAAACCAATGTCAGAACAGCACTCTCATTGATACGGTGTTGAGTGGGACATAGTGTCCCACACGGAATTTTGGTATAATTGGAACAGGTATATTGAGAAATCCGCTTTCCATTGTTGGTGCGGTGGACATACATCTTGCCGCCACAATCGGCACAATAGAGCAAGCCTGTGAGGGGAGCCGCTTCGCCCCAGCCGTTTGGATAACGCCGTACATTGCT
>JAGZQF010000039.1 GCA_018382295.1 Collinsella sp. | reverse complement strand
ATGCCGTTCGAGATGAGGGTCAAGATGCCGGCGCCCGACGGGGAGACGGCGAGTTAGCCGGCAGGTCGGCATGTCAATCCTGGTCTAACAGAGCCTTTTCTTATCCAACGAAAGTAGTCAAAATAGCCCCGTCCCAAATTAACTACTTTGATTTTGTGTGCTGGGCGAAAGATTGGGTAGTATAGCTATTCAATGCGGCGACCCTGCCGTGTTTTAACCGCTACGTACCGGAGGTGTTCCATGGTTCGTGTCGACATAGAGACCATCGTCATGGCCGCCGGTCCCGTGCCATCGCTTATCGTGCTTCGTGAGCGCTGCGGCAAGTCGGATTCGACGGCGCCCCTGCGTTCGCTTTCCATTCAGACCGGCTCGTTTGAGGCCGCGGCCATTAGCCGTGGTATCGATAGCGGTCGCGCCGAGCGCCCGATAACGCATGACCTGCTGCTTGACACCGTCGATGCCCTGGGCGCCAAGCTCGAGCGCATCGAGATCGTTCGTGCCGAGCCGCCGGTGTTCTATGCGACGATTGTCGTGCTGGTCGATGGTGACGAGCGCAAGATTGACGCCCGCCCCAGTGACGCCATTGCCCTTGCCGTGCGCAGTAATGCCCCCATGTTTGTGGAGGACGACATCATGAATCGCCTGGGTACCGTTTCTGCCCATGCCGAGGAAGTTGACGACGAGCAGGAGTTCGAGAAGTTCGACGAGTTCGTCCATACGCTCTCCCCTGATGATTTCTAAATGTCTGGCACGCGAGCGGAGAGGTCGCTGATGGGTACCCGCGTATCGGCTGAAGCGTCCGCCATCGCGCGTGAGGCCCAGATGCGCTCGGAGGCATCCGAGGCGGCTCGCATCGCCTATGTGACGCAGGCCCGCACGCTTCGCGAGCGCCGCGGCTCCTATATCAAGATGGTTATCATCTCCGCCCTTGTCGCGGTAATCTGTTCTCGTCTTCGTGGTACAGTTGGTGCGCTTGGGTTTTCGATTTCAACAGGCTTGGTAATCTGGGGTGTGGTCGATGCGGTAATGCTGACCAACCAGATCAAGGTACTCGACAAGCGCGCGATGGATATGACGCGCGCCCGCGACGCTGCCGCCAAGATCGCTGCCGAGGCACAAGAACTGTAACGATGCCGGATTCGATGGGAAGGTCTAGAGATGGCACAGGATATGCAGGACGCCGGTAACGTCTCCGCCGAGCTCGACGCCATGGTGTGTGACCTGATTGGCGCGTTCTTGGACGACCTTGCCGCCGGCGAGAATCCGGGCGTAGTCGTGGCGATCGAGGACGCTGCTTCCAACCGATATCTGGCGGCGCTCGACGAGGACGGCGAAGAGGCGTGCCTCGAGGCTGCCACCAACTTTATCTCCGAGCACAAGATGGGCCTTAAGGACGAGGGCCTGGGCCGTATCGCCCGCTATGCCATCGGCTATACCGGCTGCGTCGAGATTGACGGCGGCTACCATGACGCTCTGCTCGTGAGCTTCTTTGAGACGACGCTCGAGAGCGGCTTTTCGGCGTATGTGCTGTATGAGGGCATGGGTGCCGGCGATGGTTTTATGTGGAGCGACCCTGAACCTGCAGGTGAGGAAACCCCTCTCATCTAAAATCGCTAAAATAAACGAGTTTTCGGTAAAAGGCTCAATATTCCCGCTGAGCGTTACATCGCTGGGCGGGTCGCATACGCGTGCCGTTTGTATATGGATAGAAGATAGGGGAACTACATGCGCGTAGACAATCTGAGGAACATCGCCATCATCGCCCACGTCGACCACGGCAAGACGACGATGGTTGATAAGCTCCTGCGTGCCACGGACGCCTTCCGTGCCAACCAGCAGGTCGAGGACCGCGTCCTGGACTCTAACGACCAGGAGCGCGAGCGCGGCATCACGATTCTCGCCAAGAACATCTCTATCGAGTACAAGGACGTTAAGATCAACGTCATTGACACCCCGGGCCACGCCGACTTTGGCGGCGAGGTCGGACACCGGCCTCAAGATCATGATCGTCATCAACAAGATCGACCGTCCGGGCGCCAACCCCGAGAAGGCCTACAACGACTGCCTGGACCTCATGGCCGACCTGGGCGCCACCGACGACCAGCTTGAGTTCGCCATGGAGCACGTGGTCTACGCCAGCGCCATGAACGGCTTTGCCCGCCTTGACCCCAACGACGGCAACATGGACATGTACCCGCTGCTCGACATGATCATCGACGACATGCCTGCGCCCGAGGTTGACGAGAACGCCCCGCTGGCCATGCAGTGCGTGACCATCGACCACTCCAACTTCGTCGGTCGCATCGGTATCGGCCGCGTGTACTCCGGCACCATCCACCAGGGCGACCAGATTCTGGTCGTCAAGAACGACGGCTCCAGCGCCACCGCTACCGTCAAGCAGCTCTTTACCTTCGACTACCTGGGCCGCACCGAGTGCCAGGAAGTCGGCGCAGGCGACATCGCCGCTGTCGTGGGTATCGACCGCACCGATATCGGCGATGTCTACACCGATCCCGAGAACCCCGTCGAGCTCGAGCCCATCGAGATCGACCCGCCGACCCTGTCCATCGTCTTTGAGGCATCGACCTCCCCGCTCGTCGGCCGCGACGGCGACATCGTGGGCGCCCGTCAGCTCAAGGAGCGCCTGTTCAACGAGGCCGAGAACAACGTGACCATGAAGATCGAGGAGCTCGAGGACAAGAGCGGCGTCGAGGTCTCGGGTCGCGGCATTCTGCACCTGTCCGTCCTGATGGAGTCCATGCGCCGCGAGGGCTTTGAGTTCCAGGTCGGCCGTCCCCGCGTTCTGTTTAAGAAGGACGAGAACGGCAACAAGATGGAGCCTGTCGAGCAGGCCGTCGTCGAGTGCCCGGACGAGTACTCGGGCAAGGTCGTTGAGGTCTTCGGTACCTCCGGCGGCATCATGACGAGCATGGATACCTCGGGCATCGTGACGCACCTCGAGTTTAAGATCCCGACCCGCGGCATCATGGGCCTTAAGAACCGCATCATGAACGTCACCCACGGCGAGGGCGTGTTCTACCACACCTTCCTGGAGTACGGCCCCTATGCCGGCGAGATCGGCAACCGCCAGAACGGCGCCATGATCTCCATGACCACCGAGAAGGCCGTCGCCTACGCTCTGGGTACGCTGCAGGAGCGCGGCCAGCTGTTCGTTGAGCCGGGCACCGAGTGCTACGAGGGCATGATCGTGGGCGAGCGCAGCAAGGCGGGCGACATGGTCGTCAACATCGCCCGTACCAAGAACCTGGGCAACCAGCGTTCCTCGACCTCCGATATCTCCGTCCAGCTGGTGCCGCCCCGCACCTTCTCGCTGGAGGAAGCGCTGGAGTACATCGCCGACGATGAGCTGGTGGAGATCACTCCCAAGAACATTCGCCTGCGCAAGCGTCTGCTCAACGCCACCGACCGCAAGAAGGCCGCCGTCCGCGCCGGCCAGGTCAACAAATAAGCGCTGGACTTTATAGCGTCTAACAAGAAAGGGCGTCGACCGTAATGGTCGGCGCCCTTTTTGTGCATAGGGACTGAGCTGGTCTGCACCACCACAAAGGTGCCTGGTCCCTTTGTGGTGGTTGGCGGCTAAGCGGTGGGGAGTCCTGGCGTGTTAGCCGGCTGCTGCGGCTTGACGCGGGCGTTGCGCCAGATGATTTGGATGATGTAACCGAGCATAAAGACAAAGGCCACGCCGCTGATGAAGTCACCTACGAGGGGAAGCCCCGTGAGGGCGCCTGCGATTACGCCGCCCACGGCTGCCATGGCGTAGCGGTTTTGGTTGTGTCCAACCATGCGGGCGATCGCGCACCCCGCAAAGGCACTCGACATCAACGCGATGCCGATAACGCCGCACAAGAGGGTTCCGGCAAGCGACAGACCAGCGATAGAGATAATCAGCAGTAGGACGGCGGGGACGATAGCAATCGTGCCCAGAAGACCGCTCACCCACAGGGGCATGGAGCGCTGGTGGAGCATGCCGGCGGCGCTGGCGGTCGCGCGCGGAAAGATGAGCTCGAGCAGCAGAGCGACAAAGCAGGTCGAGAGTGCCGCGGCGACGATACCGCCGATGACATCGTTAACGGTGGAAGTATCCTCGTTCTCGGTGCGGTCGATCTTGAGCGCACCGACCTCGGCTCCCGCGGCGCGCTCGGGGTCCTCGGAGACGTGCGCGTTCACGGTGCCGGTGATGTGGGCGTTCTTGCCCAGGATGAGCTTGTCGGCCCAAACCTCGACATCGCCCTTGACGGTGCCATCGATGGTCACCGTGTCGCCCGCAAGCGCTGCCGACTTGGTGGAGCCTCGCAGGGCAACCGTCTCGCCTATCGCGTAGAAACAGTTGGCGGTGCTGTCGGAATTGAGCACGACATGCTGGCCAGCGACGGTCACGCTGCCATCAACCGTGGTCTTGGCAATGTCGATGGTGCGTGCCGCCAGACGGACGGCGCCGCCCACTGTGCAGTCACGGATCGAGAGGGTATCGCCCGCGGCGATGATATCGCGGCCGATGGACACATCATCCAAGTTGAGGGCCTGACCTGCCCAGTACAGGTCACCTTCGACGCCGGACGGATTGGCGTCATTGTCGGTCGCAAGTACGTTTCCTGCGGTGTCCGTGCCGGCGAACGACGCCGTGGGAAGCACGGTGATCGCCAGCGCGATGAGCGCGAATAGGATGGTGATGCGGCCCCATGCTTTACGGCGCTGGGTCAACGGGAGTTGATTGCAGGGCATAGTGAATCCTTCGTTAGATACTCGGCATATACCTAACAGGGTACCCAACGCGTGGGCGCTCTAAAAGAACCTCTCGGTTGCATTTCGAAGGATGAGCCCGCGCTACCTACTTTTTGCGATGCAAAAAGCGTGCGATGTCATCCTCGGTGGGGCTTTTGATATCAAAGCGCAGCGACAGCCAGCGTAGTCCCATGGTCACCACGACGCAAACGACCAGTGCGACGACATTGCTGACCAAGCCGCTCATGACAAGGCAAACATAGCTTGCCGATCCGGCGATGGCCGCGATGGCATAGAAGTTGGTGCGCTGGAAGATACCCGGCACCACACCCATAAAACCATCTCGCAGCATGCCGCCGCCCACCGCGGTAAAAAAGCCCATCATGATGCACACCGCCGGCGCAAAGCCGTAGACCAGCGCCTTGTCTGCGCCGGTTGCCGCATAAATACCCACCGAGATGATATCGAGCAGGGGAATGAGCTTTTCGGGCTTGTCGACGATTGCCGGGAAGATGTAGATGATGGTCGCGGTGGCGATGGAGAGCGGGAGCGCCATCGGTTGGTTGAGGATGTAGACGTTGCCCACCTGCAGCGTCATATCGCGCAAAAGACCGCCGCCCAGTCCACAGACCACGGCGAGCGCGACGGCGCCCACCAGGTCGAGTTTGTGCTCGCGTGCGACCAACACGCCCGAGATCGATGCCGCGACGACGGCGAACATCTCGAGCCAAAACGGGATGGCAACCATGGCATCCGAGGCGTGTGCGGTAACGATCATAGCGGCGGCAACGGGCAAGATGGGGTCCTTTGAGTTACGGGTTTAGACAATGCCCGTACATAGTACATGTTCGGCGCCGATTGCGACCCTATTGCTCGGCAAACGGTCGGGACTGGGTACGGTCATAGGTTCCATGTTTGGGGATCCGGGTTGATGCTGAACGCGATGGGGGCGTGGTCGAATAGGAGGGATGTCCAAATTTTGAGCTTTGCTCAAAATTTATCCGGTCGGCTTACGCCGACCGCGCTGCGCTAAAAACGCGCCACTGGCGCGTTTTCTTTACGCTTTGCGCCCTGGCGGGTTCGAATCCCTCCTCCTCCGCCGTATTTGCTTGTAAGGGACTTAAAAGAAAAAAGCCCCCGATCTGGGAGCTTTCTCAACCAAAATGGCGGAGGAGGAGGGATTCGAACCCTCGTGACCTTATACAGGCCAAACGGTTTTCGAGACCGCCGCATTCAACCACTCTGCCACCCCTCCGCGTGGGGTAAAAACAAAGCAGGCTCGAAGGCCTGCTTTGGAATTAACTGGCGGAGAGTCAGGGATTTGAACCCTGGAGACGCTTTTGACGCCTACACGATTTCCAATCGTGCTCCTTCGGCCACTCGGACAACTCTCCGTTAAATGCGAAAGTTAGTATACACGAGGAATCGCAAGGTGCAAGCCGAAAACTTAGCATTTTTTAAAACGCTTGGCCGCACTTGGCGTTGCAGTGGGGTTTGAGGTGCCAAAAAACGGCTTCCGACCAGCGTGGTTGATCAACTCAATTGTTCAAAAGGGTATTCATAAGCGACTTGGCAATGAATTTAAAAATCTTTGATTGGTGCTGTGGGCCACTGGTATGCATTTTGCGACCACAGCCTTGTGCCCGTTGACCTGCGGCTTGGCTCAGCTTGTCCCCGCGGCACCGTATCTTGTCCACAAATCCGTCAAGCATTTGGTCGGCATTTGGTTGGAATGCGCATGAAACACCGTGCGAGTATGGGCATATGTGGAGGTCATGAGGTTGTAGCTGCATATTCTTGCAGCCTAGGAGGTTGAAAGATATTATTACCAAGTCTTTTCCTGCTTCAGGCGCACCTTCACGACCTGAAGCCACATTTGCCCAGAGGAGGTGACAATATGAAGGCTTATGAACTGCTGTTCTTTGTTGACCCGTCGCTCGACCCCGAGACTCGTCTCGCTGTTATGAAGCGTATCGATACCACGATCGCTGAGGGCGCTGGCAAGGTCGACTCCGTTGACGAGTGGGGCAAGCGCAAGCTCGCCTACGAGATCAACGACCTCACCGATGGTGACTACACCCTCATCAACTTCCACGCAGATCCTACCCAGATCGCCGAGCTTGATCGCGTCCTGCGCATCACCGACGCTGTGGTCCGCCACATGATCGTCCGTCGCGACGACCAGGAGTAAGACTGTCGTTTTGGACTGGGCTTGTGCCCCAAGAGGAAGTAGTGAGTTATGAGCATCAATCGAGTGAACATCACCGGTAACCTCACCCGCGATCCCGAGCTGCGCGCCACCGCCGGCGGAACCCAGGTTCTGTCCTTTGGCGTCGCCGTGAACGATCGTCGCCGCAACGCGCAGACTGGCGAGTGGGAGGACTATCCCAACTTTGTCGACTGCACCATGTTCGGCACCCGCGCCGAGGCCGTGAGCCGTTTCCTGGCAAAGGGAAACAAGGTCGCGATCGAGGGCAAGCTGCGCTACAGCTCTTGGGAGCGCGACGGCCAGCGCCGGAGCAAGCTTGAGGTCATCGTCGATGAGATCGAGTTTATGAGCTCCCGTGGTGGCCAGGGTGGCTACGATCAGGGCGGTTACGCCCCCGCAGCCCCCGCGCCCGCAGCACGTCCTGCCGCACCGGTGGCTACGCCGCCTGCGGTCGACGTCTACGATGAGGACATCCCGTTCTAAGGGTTGTTCACCTATTTTTGAGTGAGAGGCGGCTTCGGTTCGCCGAAGTTGCCAAATGAAAGGTATTTTGACATGGCTAATGATTTTTCTGCACGTCAGCCGCGTCGTAAGTACTGCCAGTTCTGCAAGGAGAACACTGAGTTCATCGACTATAAGGACACTCAGCTTCTCCGTAAGTACATGACCGACCGTGGCAAGATCAAGCCCCGTCGCGTCACTGGCGCTTGCACGCAGCATCAGCATGACATCGCCAACGCCATCAAGCGCGCCCGCGAGATGGCTCTCCTGCCGTACACCGTCCCCGTGGTTTCCTCTCGTGGCAACCGCGACCGCGGCTAAGAAGGGAGACGCATCATGAAGGTTATTCTTCTCGATGAGATCAAGGGCAAGGGCGGCGAGGGTGACGTCGTAGAGGTCGCTCAGGGTTACGCTGAGAACTTCCTGTTCCCCAAGAAGCTCGCTGTTGCCGCCACCAAGGGCAACCTTAAGCAGCTTGACGAGCGTCGCAACAACATCGCCAAGCGCGAGGCCGTCCGTCTGGCTACCGCCAACGAGACCAAGGCTGCCTTCGAGGGCAAGACGGTCACCGTTGACGTCAAGGTCGGCGACGAGGGCATCCTCTTTGGCTCCGTTACCGCCGCTATGATCGCTGATGCCATCAAGGCTCAGCTCGGTATGGACATCGACCGCAAGCGCGTCGAGCTCGGTAAGCCCATCAAGGTTGCCGGTGCCCACACCGTTGCCATCTCGCTGTACCGCGAGATCAAGGCCGAGGTTGTCGTTCTCGTCGGCGTTACCGCCGAGGAGCTCGCTGCCGAGGCTGAGGTCGAGGAGGCCGCTGAGGTCGCCGAGGCCGAGACCGCCGAGGTCGAGACTGAGGCTGCTGCCGAGTAGCATTTGCTGCAACGCAACAATCTTGTTCTAAGAAGGGCGCTCTGGGAAACCAGGGCGCCCTTTTGTTTTTTGCGCTGAGTGAGTGTCATGGTGAACGTTGCGCCGAAGTCCTATATACAGGACCGTTCATCCGTTTGGTTCGGTGATGATTGGCGGCGCGCGGCGCGTTTTGGGACCATGGCTGATACTATGGATGCTCGCAAGCGATATGAATGAGGATGCTCATGGCATATGACGATAGGGAGACCGGGCTGACGGTTGAGGACCGCGGCTCAAAGTTGGGTCTTCCCCAAAACCAAGATGCAGAGGCCAATGTACTGGCCGCTATGCTGCTATCGCCCGAGGTGGTCGAAGAGGCCCAGGTCGAGCTGCAGCCCGATGACTTCTACCGGCCCATTCATAAGACCATCTATACCGCGATGGTCGATATGTACAACAGCCGCATTCCCATCGACTCCATCTCGCTGATTGATTACCTGCGAAGCATCAACAAGCTCGATGCCGTGGGTGGCGAAGCGTACATTTTGGAGTTGATGGGTCAGACCCTGTCGCTCGTGAACTGGCAGCACCATGCCGCCATCGTCCGTCGCGACTCGATGCTGCGCGAGCTGATCGGCGCTACCAACGAGATTAACGCGCTGGCCTATAACGCCCCCACCGACACCAAAGAGGTCGTGGAGCTGGCCGAGAGCAAACTGCTCAAGGTTACGGCACGCGAGGTCAAGTCGAGCTACAAGACACTGACCGAGTTTATGGTCGAGGCCTATAACGAGGCCGAGGAAGTGTGCCAGGCCGGTGGTCAGGCGGCGGGCGTGCCCACCGGCTTCCCGTCACTCGACCGCATGCTCATGGGTTTTCGCGAGGGTCAGCTCATCATCATCGGCGCCCGCCCTGCTGTGGGTAAGACGTCGTTCGCCCTGAACCTGGCACTTAACGCTGCCGCTGCTGGTTATACCGTCGGCTTCTTCTCGCTGGAGATGTCGGGTAAGGAAATTGCCCAGCGTCTGATTTGCGCCTATGCCATGATCTCGATCAGTGACTTCCGCATGGGTCGCATTAGCCCCGAGCAGTGGGCCAATATCAACGAGGCCACGCAGACCTTGTCCAAGCTGGATATTCTGATTGACGATACGCCCGGCACCACAGTGACCGAGATTCGCGCCAAGAGCCGCCGTATGCTCCATAACAAGGAGAAGGCAATCATCATCCTGGACTACCTGCAGCTGGTGAGTCCTCCGCCGGGGCGTCGCTCCGAGAGCCGTACCGTCGAGGTCTCCGAGATGTCGCGTGGTTTAAAGATCATGGCCAAGGAGCTCAAGATCCCGCTCATTGCACTGTCGCAGCTGTCGCGTCAGGTCGAGTCCCGTACCGGGAAGCGCCCGCAGCTGTCCGACCTGCGTGAATCGGGCTCCATCGAGCAGGACGCCGACATCGTTATGTTCTTGGACCGCTCCGCCGATGAGGCCGAGGCCTCGCGTGACGATCGACCCGACGAGGGCGTCACGCGTATCGTCGTGGCCAAGAACCGTTCGGGCCCGATCGGTGACGTCGACCTGATGTTCCTGCCGGCATCCACCAAGTTCTATGAGCTTGATGGGGCGCATACCGAGGAGTAGGACAGGCGCCCGTTGCACGGGTATACTGGGAATGTTTTGTGCTTCTGCGTGCCAGCGTGGCGCGTAGACAGTCCATGAATGTAAGGAGTAAACATGCCGTCAACCGTTTTGGTCGGTGCCCAGTGGGGCGATGAGGGCAAGGGTAAGATCTGCGACCTGGTCGCCGGCGACTTCGATGCCGTCGTGCGCTATTCGGGCGGTAATAACGCCGGCCACACCATCGTCGTCAACGGCAAGAAGTACGGCCTGCACCAGGTGCCCTCCGGCATCATGTATTCCGACCACGTGTCGGTGATCGGTAACGGCTGCGTCGTCAACCCCAAGGTTGTCCTTGAGGAGATCGATATGTTCGAGGCCGACGGCATCACCACCAAGAACCTCAAGATTAGCGGCAACGCGCATGTCATCATGCCGTACCACATCGATCTGGATGGCGCCTTTGAGCAGAAGCTCGGCAAGAAGAACATCGGTACCACCAAGCGCGGCATCGGTCCGTGCTATCAGGACAAGATGGCTCGCATCGGCCTGCGCATGCAGGACATGCTGGACGAGGCACTGTTCCGCGACAAGCTGGAGACCGCTCTCGCCCGCGTGAACCCCGAGCTCGAGCTCATCTACAACCTGCCCACCTACACCGTGGACCAGATTTGCGACGAGTACCTGCCGATGGCCGAGCGCCTGCGTCCCTACATCACCGAGACGAGCCTGCTGCTCAACAACATGATCGACGAGGGCAAGGACCTGCTGTTTGAGGGCGCCCAGGCGACGCTGCTCGACATCGACCACGGCACCTATCCGTACGTGACGTCCTCCAACTGCACCGCCGGCGGTGCCATCACCGGATCCGGCGTCGGTATGAAGAATGTCGACCGCGTGCTGGGCGTCATGAAGGCCTATATCACCCGCGTCGGTTCGGGCCCCATGCCCACCGAGCTTTCCTATGAGTCCGAGGCCGGTCACACGCTGACCGAGGAGGGCTACGAGTACGGCGTGACCACCGGTCGCCGTCGTCGCTGCGGCTGGTTCGACGGCCCCATCGCCAACTACGCCTCGCGCGTCAACGGCCTCACCGATATCGCCATGACCAAGCTCGACGTGCTTTCGGCTTTCGACACCATCAAGGTGTGCGTGGCCTACGACGTCGATGGCGAGCGCTATACCAGCGTGCCCGAGCATCAGGTTCGCTTTGAGCACGCCAAGCCCATCTACGAGGAGCTTCCTGGCTGGAAGTGCGATATCACCGGCTGCCGCAGCTTTGAGGAGCTGCCGCAGGAGGCTCAGGACTACGTGGCGTTTATCGAGGATCTGGCACACACCCGCGTGACGTTCATTGGCGTTGGCGCTGGTCGCGAGCAGATCATCAACCGATTCTGGAAGTAATCGGGACTATTTGGTTATTGCGATATACCCCTTTGCAGCCCGGACGGGCGGCCGAGGGGTATATTTGCTTGCAAAGGGCTCGCGCGGAGCGGGCCATTCATCCATAGAGGAGGCACCCTTGAAGGCGGACACTCAAACCATCGACATCCTGTTGTTGGGCAGCGGCGGCCGTGAGCATGCTTTGGCAGCTAAGCTCGCAGCATCACCGCGCGCCGGCAAGCTCTACATCGCGCCGGGCAACGGCGGCACCGCGAGCTGCGGCGAGAACGTTGTTCTCGACGACTGCGATCCTGCGGCCGTGGCGGCGTTTGCGCAGAGCCACGGATGCGGACTCGTGGTAATTGGCCCCGAGGCTCCGCTTGTGGCGGGCGTGGCCGACGCCGTGCGCGCGGCGGGTATTCCCTGCTTTGGCCCGGGTGCCGAGGGTGCCCAGATGGAGGGCTCCAAGCTGTTCTCCAAGCAGCTCATGGAGCGCGCCGGTATTCCGACGGCAGCCTATGGTTCGTTTACCGACGAGGCTTCGGCTCTCGCCTACGTACGCGAGCAGGGCGCCCCGCTGGTCGTGAAGGCTGACGGCCTTGCCGCCGGCAAGGGCGTTATCGTGGCGACCGAACTTGAGCAGGCCGAGGAAGCCGTGCGCGAGTGCTTTGGCGGCACCTTTGGCGATGCCGGCAACACCGTGGTCATCGAGGAGATGCTGACCGGCCCCGAGTGCTCGCTGCTGGCCTTTACCGACGGCAAGACCGTGCGCCCCATGGCTACCTCGCAGGACCACAAGCGCGCGCTTGAGGGCGACCTTGGTCCCAACACCGGCGGCATGGGCGTCTACAGCCCGGTGCCCATCGTGACTGACGAGGAGCACGCCACCATGGTGGCGGTCATGGAGCAGACCGTGGCCGAGCTCGCTGCCGAGGGTATCGACTACCGCGGCTGCCTGTACGGCGGCTTTATGCTCACCCCCGCCGGTCCCAAGGTGCTGGAGTTCAATGCCCGCTTTGGCGACCCCGAGACGCAGGTCGTGCTGCCGCGCCTTAAGAACGACCTGGTCGAGGTCATGCTGGCTTGTGCCAACTGCGAGCTCGATCAGATTGAGCTCGACTGGCGTGACGAGTGGGCCGTGGCCGTTGTCCTGACGAGCGCGGGCTACCCCGGCAGCTACGAGAAAGGAAAGGTCATCACCGGTATTGAGGATGCCGAGGCCATGGAGAACGTGACCGTGTACCATGCGGGAACTGCCGTGGTGGACGGTCAGCTCGTGACCAATGGCGGCCGCGTGCTTGCCGTGACCGCTCTGGGCGACACGTTCGAGAACGCTCGCAACCTTGCCTACGAGGCCTGCGAGAAGATTGATTTTGAGGGCAAGACCCTGCGTCACGACATCGGCCTGCGCGCGCTGCGCGGCCGCGACGCCTGGGATGCCTAAAATCCGAGAGGAATGAGACGGATGGACGAGAAGAACGAAGAGCTCGTGGACGCGCAGATCGTCGAAGAGGACAGCCGCGTGTATGGGCACGCCGAGGGCGAGCCTGGTGGCGAGGTCGCTGACGAGCCGGCGCTGGTGCTGGGCGATGACGACCCGCACGATGCCGAGCTGCACGAGAAGATTCTTTCGGAGGAGTGCGCCTGGAAGGGCAAGATCCTCGACGTCCACCGTCTTGAGGTTGAGCTGCCCAACGGTCGCCGTAGCGCCCGCGATATCGTTCGCCATCCGGGTGCGGCGGCTGTTGTGGCACTGACCGAGAGCGGCAAGATCGTACTGGTGCGCCAGTACCGCACCGCCATCGACCGCGTGACGGTCGAGATTCCCGCCGGCAAGCTCGATCCAGGCGAGGACCCGCTCGATTGCGCCAAGCGCGAGCTGCATGAGGAGACGGGCTTTAGGGCCGGTCGCATTCGCTTTTTGACGTCGATTGTCACGTCCTGCGGCTTCTGCGATGAGATCATTCACATCTACCTGGCCACCAAGCTCGAGTTCGATGCACCCAACCCCGATGATGACGAGTTTGTCAACGTGGACCTCGTGCCGCTGCACGAGCTGATCGACGCCGTGCTCGACGGCAAGATCGAAGACGCCAAGACCGTCGTAGGCGCGCTTGCCTGCGACAGCATCGCGCACCGCCTTGGGGGCACGGAGCTTTAACGAGTGGGGATAGCCCTGGGACAAGTACTACTGATTGCTTTGTCCCAGGGCCTTACGTTGCTGATATTTCTTTGAGGATCACATGCTGAAGAGGTTTCTTTCGTACTACAAGCCCCAGATGGGGCTTTTTGTTGCTGATACTGTTTGTGCTCTGGTGCTTGCCGCCATTGACCTGGCGTTCCCCATTATCCTGCGCAATTTGACCGGTGGGCTATTTACTCAGGGTCAGGCTGCCATTATGCAGGCGCTCGGCATGATCGCGGTGGGCTTGGTGCTGATGTATGCCGTCCGCTGCGCCTGCCGCTACTTTGTGAGCTATTGGGGTCACGTGATGGGTGCGCGCATGGAGTCCAAAATGCGCGAGGACCTGTTCGACCAGTATGAGCGCTTTAGCTTTGCGTACTTCGACCGCAACAGCTCCGGCGACATGATGAGCCGCGTGGTCAACGACCTGTTCGATATCTGCGAGGCGGCGCACCACGTGCCCGAGTGGATCATCATCTGCGGCATCGAGATTATCGGCTCGTTTGTGATCCTCTTTACCATCGCCCCGGTGCTGGCGCTCGCCATGGCCGTGGTGACGGCGGCGTTTGCGGTCATCATGTTTTGGCAAAACATGCGTATGCGCGAGGTCTTTAGCGACAACCGCAAAAAGATCAGCGGCATCAATGCGCAGCTGCAGGATTCGCTGGCGGGCATGCGCGTGGTCAAGAGCTTTGCCAACGAGGAGACCGAACGCTTCAAGTTCCGCGCCTCCAACAATCGCTATCTTTCGTCCAAGGAGAACATGTATCACGCCATGGGCGTCTATACCGCGACGTATGGCCTGCTCTCGGGTGTGCTCTATGTGATCGTGGTGCTGCTGGGTGGTTGGCTCGTTGCCCAGGGTCAGCTGCAGGCGGTCGATATGGCAACCTTCGCTCTCTACATTTCGCTGTTCTGCACGCCGCTCGAGACACTCGTCAATTCGGCCGAAACGTATCAGAAGGCTATTGCCGGCTTTAAGCGTATGGACGAGGTGCTCTCGACCGCGCCGGATATCCGGGACAAGCCGGGCGCCACGGATCTGCAGGTGACCGCCGGCGCCGTGGAGTATCACGACGTGTGCTTTAACTACGAGGATGTCGAGCTGGGCGAGGGCGATGCCGACGAGCGTCCCGTTATCGACCATATGGATCTGTCCATCAAGCCCGGGCAGACCATCGCTTTGGTTGGCCCTTCGGGCGGCGGCAAGTCCACGACCTGTTCGCTGCTGCCGCGCTTTTATGACGTGGCTGCCGGCTCCATTAGCATCGACGGCCAGGACGTGCGTGATGTGACGCAGCAGAGCCTGCGTCGCGCCATCGGCCTGGTGCAGCAGGATGTCTATCTGTTTGACGGTACGATTGGCGAGAACATCGCCTACGGCAAGCCGGGCGCTACGGCGGAAGAGATCGCCGAGGCGGCCCGTCGTGCCAACATCGATGCCTTTATCGAGTCGCTTCCACAGGGCTATGACACGGTCGTGGGCGAGCGCGGCAGCCGTCTTTCGGGCGGACAGAAGCAGCGCGTTGCCATCGCGCGTGTGTTTCTCAAGAATCCCAAAATCTTGATCTTGGACGAGGCGACGAGTGCTTTGGATAACGAGAGCGAGGAGGCGGTGCAGGAGTCGCTCGAAGAGCTGGCACGCGGCCGTACCACAATCATCATCGCCCACCGTCTCTCGACCATTAAACACGCCGATGAGATTGCGACCGTTGAGCATGGTCGCGTTGTGGAGCGTGGCACGCACGAGGAGCTTCTCGCCCGTGGCGGCACCTATGCCCGTTACTATCGAATGCAGTTCGAAGGTGCGCGTGCGCACGAGCTCGACTGATTGATATGACAGGAAGTTTATGGCTGACAAGAACCCTTTGACTCCGGAAGAAGTGACGGAGTTATTCTCCGAAATCGATGCATCCGGCGTCTTGGATCCCACGCTCGCCAAAAAGCGTACCGAGCGCATGCGTGAGAAGGAGGCTGCGGCCAAGCGCGGTGACAAAGCGGCGCTAGCGCAGCTGCGCAGCGAGGACCGCGCGAGCCAGGCAAAACATATCGACCCGCTGTCCGAGGACGATCCTTCGGGCTCGCAGGTGAGCCATACCATTACGAAGACCGCGATGGCCGTGGTCATCGGTATTTTGGTGCTGATCGTGGGCATGCAGATTGGCTACGGCGTGATGCGTCGTCTGAACACCGCCAACCTGTCCGAGAGCGTTTCGGTCGATACCGTTTCGACGGCGCTGAAGGGTGGACTTGAATGGGGCAACGGCTTTACGCAGTTCCCGCTCGACTTCACCGTCGATGAAGCCGATGAACGCACGGGCACGGTCGAGGTGACGGTGTTGGACACATCGTCTGCCAACGAGCTCGAGCTGCTGTCCAACGGGCAGATTCAGGCCGCGGCGCTTGCGACCAACGCGTTGCTCAACGATAAGATCGACCGCGTGGTGTATAACGTTCACGCCTATATCGACGAGGATAGCAACATTCAGCACGATTCCTTCTTTGGCATGTTCCCCGCGCGCGGCCACCAGAGCGCCATTTTGACGTTCGTGTGGACCAAGAGCTCATCCAACGCCACGAGTATCGACTGGAAGATGCGCATCGTGAGTATGGATGACACCATCGCCGAGCGCATTCAGAAGCAGGTGAACTCGGTGTCGTCGTTGATTGAGGACCCGGTGGTGAGCCAGACCAAGATTGACGAGGAAAAGGCCGAGCGTGACCTGGAACATCGTCTGCATGGCCGCGAGATTTTCCGCGGTGGCAAGCCCGATCGCTCACCGTCCGATTTGCTGGAGCAGGACAAGAGAAAGTAAGACGTCATCATCCCGCGTGAGCCACAAGCCTCGCGGGATGATTTTTTAAGGCTCTGTTAGACCAGGATTGACATACATGTGTCCCCACGGTGCCATATCTTTGACCCCGTAGACCGCGATGATGGGGGCAGCATG
>JAGZQF010000038.1 GCA_018382295.1 Collinsella sp. | reverse complement strand
GAAGTGATGGCCAGGTGCCGGGAGCTATTTCCGCGTTGCGCTAGCTGCGGAAACGCGGGGTCCGTTCAGGCTGTTGCGTTGAGATTGAAAATCAACCTCCGTTTCGCTATAGTTTGTGCTCAACCACCACGCACGACCAGAAAGGAAGCCAACGATGTTTAGGCCCTTACGTCGAAAGAAACGCGCCATCACCGACGAGGAAGCGCGCGAACTGCTCGCTACCTGCAAGCGCGGCGTCTTTGCCGTCAACGGCGACGACGGCTACCCGTACGCCATTCCCGTCAACTACTTCTTTGACACCGAGCACGACAAGATTTATTTCCATGGCGCCAAAGCTGGCCACAAGGTCGACGCACTCAAGCGCGATGACAAGGTCTGCTTTACCGTTTACGGCAACGAGTGGTACCAGGACGGTGACTGGGCTCCCTACGTTATGAGTACCGTGGTCTTTGGCCGCTGTCGCCTGGCGAATGACACCCCCGCGTTTATCGAAGACAAAGTCCGCCAGCTCGCCCTTAAGTACTACCCTTCCGCCGAGGAAGTCGAAGAGGAAATCGCCAAAGACATCAAGGGCGTCCAGCTCTACGAGATTACGATCGAGCATCTCTGCGGTAAGCAGATTCAGGAAAAGTAAGCCCCTCAGCAGGCCTCATCAATAACAATATGGCCCGGTTCCAACCCACCTTGGAACCGGGCCATATGCTTATGAAGCGTCGGCGGCTATGTGCGCTAGCGCCTCGACGAGCTCTTGCGAGCTCACAGGCTTGCTCAGGTGCGCGTTCATGCCCGCCTCGCGCGAAAGCCTGCGGTCGTCGGCAAAGGCATTGGCACTCACGGCGATAATCGGCGTGGTCGCGGCATCCTCGCGATCGAGTGCTCGAATTCGACGCGTGGCCTCAAGGCCATCGATACCGGGCATCATGATGTCCATCAACACCACGTCGCACTCGTGCGGTGCGCTCGCGGCAAACGCCTCAACGGCAGACTCGCCATCCTTAGCATGCGTCACGACGGCACCGGCACGGCTGAGCGTAAACTGCGCGATCTCGGCATTCAGATCGTTATCCTCTACGAGCAAAACGCGCAAGCCCTGAAGCGCATCGCCATCGCCCGCATCCGCGCGAACTGCCCGAGGAATCTCGGAACGCTTGCATTTCTCGAGCGGCAGGCGAATGGTAAACGTCGTCCCCTGCCCCAAGACACTCGTAAAGCTCATGGTTCCGCCCATAAGCTCGACCAACTGTTTTGCGATAGGCGCGCCCAGGCCAGTTCCCGATGAAGCGCCTTCCACCTGTTGCCCCTCACGGCAAAACGGCTCGTAGAGGCGCTGTTGGAACTCCTCGCTCATGCCAATACCGTTGTCGGCGATCGTGTATTCATAGACGGGGACGCCATCCGCTGGCTCCACCTCGCGGCACACCAGGCGAACATAGCCGCCCTGGCGGTTGTACTTGACGGCATTGCCGGCAATATTGAGCAACAAGCGCTTGAGGTGCGTCACGCTCACCCGCGCATAGGGATGATTAAGCGTCTGCTGGTCGCAGATAATTGTCACCAGACGCTCCTCGGCCTGGCGCTCCAGAATATCGCGCACCTCGTGGTTGAGAGTCACCAAGTTTGTGGGAACAAGCTCCAGATCGATTTGCCCGCTCTCCAGGCGACTCATATCCAGGGCCTCGTTGGCAAGGTCGAGCAGCAGTCCCGATGCCGTCCAGATCTTTGAGCGGCACTCGGTCTGCTTTTGCAGATCGTCCGCATTGGCATCGCCAACCTCGACCATGCCGCGAATGCCGTTGATGGGCGTGCGCAGATCGTGGCTCATGCGACGCAGAAACTCCGTCTTTGCCGAGTTGGCAGACGAGGCCTCACGCGCCGCCTTTGCCAGCTTGTCGCCATAGTCGCGCTCCTGCTGCAGCAAGTCCGTCAAACGTCGACGATCAGCGCGGCGACGCACCGTCACAACAACGGCTATAACACCGCCGTAGAGCACCAGCACGCCGGCGGCAACAGCCGCGGCGACCTCAAAGTAGCGCTGCGCCGAGGCATAGGTGTACACATAGAATTTGTGCGCTTTTCCAAATGTGCCCAAATACCACTCGCCGTCGGCGTTAACCAATCTGACCTTACCAGCCAGGCATCGATCCTTAATACCGTCGACAATAAAGACATCCGTCGCAGGCAGATCGAACACGCCCAATACGGTGGGTTCAACGGCATTGGTCGCAACGACCTTGCCGTCGCTTTCGATCACGATATTGCCGCTATCGATGGTTTCATAGCCATCAAGCAAGCTCTGCAGTTTGAGTGTATTGCTTGCAACCGCTTTCGCGCTCTGATGCCTTACCGCGATAACGATGCCCTCGGCATCCTGCCGAGTCACGCAGCCAATGTCTGCGACCGAAGCATCCGCAAGCGTGATGCGGGCGGTATAGGACTTAAGCGGATGAGTTGCCACCTCAAGCACGGGTGATTCTTTGAGATACGTAGCGAGCGACCCGTAGTCCACATCGCCCGTCGAGGACTCGGACACCAAATTGCCCGATGCGTCCGTCACGATCAGCGCGCTCACGTTGAACTGGTCGGCGTATTGCTCCAGCATGGCGTTATCCACCGAACCGTCGCGCTCCATATCGCGGGCAGCCTCTCCGGCGATCTCCATAACGCGAATCAGGTTTTTGGTCGTATAGGCGCTGTTGAATGCATCGTAGGAAAGGCTCTGCGTCGCCACGTAATCGACAACGTCGGCAAAGCGCTGCTCGGCTTGGGCCGTCGTGTAATCGTAGCTCATCATGCCGGCAACAACCGAGAGCGCTATCCCCAGCAGAGCGACAAGGAGCCATGCCCCTGCCGAACGATTGCCCCGCTCCTGAGCAGCGTGGTCGGGCGCATCGATCATGACAGGCCCTCCATATTCAAAAATGGCGAAGGGTCATCGAAGTACTTTGACACCAGGCGTTCCATGGTGCCATCGGCAAGCATTTCTTGGTAGGCATGAGTGAGCTTGACGTCGATGCCACGCGTATCGTTGATATCGAAAGCGGTGCCCAAACCGACCTCTAGCAGCGGCTCATCCAAAATGCGATATGTCACACCATAGTCTTTTTCGTAGGTGAGGAACGAGGACTCATGCGCGGCGATAGCGTCGACCAGGCCCTCGACGAGCGCCGGGTTCAGGTATGAACCGTCCGAAAAGCTGTAGAGTTCCTTGATCTGCGGAACGTTTTCATTTATGCGATTGAGCAAAATGTCCTCGGGCTTGGTGGTGGACTGAACCGCCACGATCTTATCCTCAAGATCGGCAAGCGTGTAGATATCGCTCTGGGGATCGACCACGACCACCTGGCGGCTCGCAAGGTACGGGCCGGCCCAACGATATTCGTTTTCGCGACCCGTCATACTAAAGCTGCCCATGACACAATCGAGTTCGCCGCTCGCCAGCAGCTCCTTCTTCTTTTCCCAGTCGATCAGCTGGTATTTTGGCTTGTAACCAATGCGAGCCAAAGCCTCGGTCAATATCTCGACATCCAGGCCAACGATATCGCCGTACTCGTCGGTATACACAAACGGTGGATAGAGGTCGCTTCCGACGTTGAGCGTCTTAAGGTCGTCGTCTTTGACTTGCGAGGCGTCCAGACCTTCTAATGCAGACGTCGAGGCTCCGTCATTCGACCCGGAGCAGCCAGCTATCGCTACGACAAAGACGCTCGCCACTGCAAGCGCAACAAACAACGAAATGGCAACCGAGCGACGGGATCTTTTCATCGAGCTCCATACGATCCTGTTTACAGACTGAAATGGTTAAAGATAATAGCAAACAAAACCACACGAGTGCCCAATTGTTACAGGCGCTTTACCGTGTGGGACCTTCCAGCCGACTTGGCAGAAGGCCCCGCATGCAGTGCTCACTTACCGTGCATTAAAAACGTAGCGGTCCAGGCGGTCGCACGCCTCCCTTACGCGCGAAAGCGGCAGCGCCAGATTCACGCGAATGTGGCAGGGTCCGTGGAACGGGCGGCCGTCCTGATACCCCACGCCCACGCGTGCCCCCTCATCGAGCAACCACTGAATATCGCGGCCATGCTCTCGGCACCACTCGGTGCAGTCCAGAAACACCATGTACGTGCCCTGCGGACGTGAATAGGACACGCCCTCAAAATGCTCGTCCACGTAATTGCAGAAGTACTCGATATTGCCGGCAAGCACCTGATTGAGCTCGTCCACCCACTCATAGCCCTGCGGCTGGTAGGCACCGATAAGCGCATGCATGGAGAGGACGTTCATCTCGTTGTAGTGGGTCTTGTTGGACACGGCGCAGATGCGGTCACGCAGCGTCTCGTTGTAGACAATGTGGTAGCTGCCGACAAGGCCCGCCAGGTTAAACGTCTTGCTCGGCGCATAGAGGGCAACCGTGCGCATGCGGGCATCCTCGCTCACCGACTGCGTCGGGATGTGCTTGTGCCCCGGCAGGATGATATCGGACCAAATCTCGTCCGAAATCACCACGCAATCGTGCTGGCGATAGATGTCCATGGCGCGCTCGATCTCGTCGCGTTCCCATACGCGGCCGCAGGGATTGTGCGGCGAGCAGAACACCGCGGCATGGATGTGGTTTTGGGCGAGCTTGTGCTCCATGTCCTCAAAGTCCATACGCCACACGCCCTGGTCGTCAAGCTTAAGCGGGCTGTGGACAATGTGATAGCCCGCGGCCTCAATGGACTTGGTAAAGCCGATGTAGGTAGGGCTGTGGACCAGCACCGCATCGCCCGGCTGGACATACGCGCGCAGCGTCGACACGACGCCGCCCAGCACGCCGTTTTCGTAGCCGATATGTTCAGGGCTCAAACCTTCGACGCCATTGCGGCGGTTCTGCCATTCGATGATGCGATCGAAGTACTCAGCGCGCGGGTTAAAGTAGCCAAACATGGGGTGCTGGGCACGCTGAATGATGTGTTCCTGGACCGTGGGCACCGTGGCAAAATTCATGTCGGCCACCCACATGGGGATGCGGTCGAAGCCCTCGTCGGGTGCGTTCGGAGCCATACCGGGGATCTCACCCCAAGAGTCAACGGCGATGGAGTCCATGCCGTGGCGGTCGATAAGCGAGCTAAAGTCGTATTTCATGCTGAGCTCCCGTGCAAAGTGATTGTTTTGGTAGGCGTTATTGTCCACCAGCGTGGGCGGTTTTGGCGCGGGGTTTGGCGCTTAATTTGACGGGTACGGACGAATGGCTGGTTAGTCTTGCGCGTCGTTGACGGCAACTACGGTTAGCTGGGTTTCATCGACCGCAAACGATATGTCGAGCCCGGCGTAAGCCAAGTGATAAACGCGGTTTGGCTCGTGCTTGCTGCCTGCGCGGCGTGGATCTTGGCAAAGGACCTCGACCAAGCCGGGGAGCTTTGCGGGCGGGACCATATCCTGCAGCGCTTGCGGGAACTCAACATCGAGCTCTTGCCACGGAGCATCCTCAATCCAGCCGCCCGTCGCATCCGGGTGACAGTCGGCAAATGGAATGTAAGGCTTGATATCGTAGATGGGCGTGCCATCGCGCAGGTCGGCCCCCAACACATGGATGATGGGGCCATCGTCGGTAAGCTCCACGCGATCAAGCTTGACGCAGGTGAGCCCGATGGGATTAGGGCGAAACGGACTGCGCGTGGCAAACACTCCCACACGTTCGGCTCCGCCCAGACGCGGCGGGCGCACGGTTTTCGACCATTTTGCGTTGGTGCCGGACCTGTCCTGCGTTTTAGCGTCGACGGCAATATCCTTAGCCGTGCCGCCGGGCGTTCCGTTTTCGAAGCGCCACAGCAGCCACAGGTGAGAGAAGGAGTCCAGGCCCTCAACCGCTGCATTGGAGGCAAATTCCGGCTCAAAAAAGATTCGTCCCTGCAGATGGGGCGCCAAAAAGCTGTTGCGCGGAATGCCGAACTTCTGCGGCAGGTCGGTATGTATGCGTGCGATAGGTTCCATGCCGGTCATTGTACGGCATGGAGGCGTGGGGCGTTGCGCGCAATTCTTCGCCGCGGTCCCCCGTCGTGCAACCAACGGTTGCTTGGAAGGGCGCCTGCCGCCGCGTATGCTTAAGCCATCAACCAGCAGAAAGGAGCCGCTATGGCCTTTGCAGAAAAGCTCATTGCTGTCCGTCGCGCCCATCACCTTACCCAAGAGCAGCTTGCCGCTAAGCTCTTCGTCACACGCCAGGCCATCAGCCGGTGGGAGCGCGGCGAGGTCACACCGGGCATCGACATGATGAAGCTCATCGCCGCCGTAACCGGAGAACCGCTGTCCCACCTGCTCGAAATGCCTGAGCACTATTGCCAGAGCTGCGGCATGATACTCACGCCCGACGACTGCGGCACCGATGCCACGGGCACCGCGACCGATCATTACTGCAAGTGGTGCTACGACCACGGCAAGTACACCTATGACACCACCATGGAGGCAATGATTGAGGATTGTGCCCCGCGCCTGGCACAAAACACCGGCATGTCGCTCGACGAAGCCGTCTCGCTCATGGGCGCCGTCCTGCCGCAACTGGAGCGCTGGCGCACCGTGCAGGAAAACGAGGCGCGCTACGGTGCCGAGGCGCGGGCGCGCTACGGCGATGAGGCTATCGATGCAGCAAACGAAGCGTTGCTGGACATGGACCCCGAGACATGGAACGACATGAAGGAACTTGAACGCGCTATTCTGGGCCAGCTCTCGATTGCCATGGGCATTGGCGACCCAGAGAGCAACGAGGCTCGTAAGCTTGTCGAGATGCATCGTCGCTGGATTGCTCTCAACTGGGGATGCGAGCCCCAAGACGAGGCGTACCTGGGCCTCGCCCACGGTTATCTTGCCGACCAGCGCTTTGTTGACTACTACGACAAGCCCTGAGCCACCGGAGCCACGGCGTTTCTGGTCCAGGCCATCGAGTCTTCGTTGACGCGCGCATAGACCGCGGCGGCTTTGGGTATTTCAATCAAAACCTCAACCGATTGGAGACCTATGGCTACTAATCACGAGCTCGCGCTGTACGTTATGACCGGCTGCCCGTATTGCTTAAAGGTCAAGCACTTTTTGGCCGATAACGGCGTGACCATTCCCGAGCGCAATATCTCGACCGATTCCGATGCCGAACAGATACTCATCGCCGTCGGCGGAAAACGCCAGGTTCCCTGCCTGTTCATCGACGGCAAACCACTCTACGAATCGAGCGACATCATCGCGTGGGTGCAGGAAAACCTGCTCTAGTACGCACGCTCTGTCCGTCCAGGGCCCCAACCCATACGACCCAAACATGTACACCAGCATCCAAAGTCGACATTTTTCGACATCTTTGGATGCTGGTGTACAGCTTTTGCGGGTAGTCATCGGGGACGTTCTTAAATGCCTAGTCGCTAAAGAACGTCCCCGATGTCTAACTAGCCGCGGAAGCGGGCTGCGGATGCGAGCGGTTGCTCGCGGAAGACGCGGTCGACGGCGGCGCGGTATTCGTCGACCTTCTTGGTCTTGCGCACGATCTTATGGACGGTGGCGGGATCGGCGAAAGCGCACTTGGCGTAGAACCACCACTCCTTCATGCGAAAGACCGCGTTGCCGCCAATCTCTTCTGCATAGGCCGCGAACAGCGTGTTATGGAAACGTTGCAGCTCGGCGACGGTGGCGGCAGGGCCGCCGTTTACCATGCGTGCCAGCGCAGGGTTTGCAAGCAGACCGCGGCCCAGCATTACATGGCGCGTGTCGGGATAGGCAGCAACCAGCGCATCCATGTCCTCGAGGTCAAAAATGTCGCCGTTATAGGCTACCGGGAACGGCGCCCGCTCAAGCGTCTCGCCATAATACTCTTTGCGCGGCGAGCCCGTATAGCGATCCTTTTGCACGCGCGGATGCACGATCAGCTCGGCAAGCGGCATACGACAGTAGAGATCGAGCACGCGCTCGTACTCAGCATCGCTCTCAAGCCCCAGCCTGGTCTTTACCGACACCGGCAGTGGTGAGCGCTCGCACACGTCGCTCAAAAACACCTCGAGCTCATCCAGGTTGCGCAAGAAACCCGAACCCTTGCCCTTGGCAACGACTGTTCCCGAGGGACATCCCAAGTTGAGGTTGACCTCGTGGTATCCCATGTCGGCGAGCACCTGTGCCGCCCACACAAACTCATCCGCGTTCTTGGACATGAGCTGAGGCACCACGTTAAGCCCCTGGTTATTGGCAGGATCGACCTCCTTAAACGCCTTGCCGCCAAAGCGATTGCCCACCCGCGGCGGCGGCAAAAACGGCGTGTAGTAGCAGTCGAGCGCACCAAAGCATTCTGCATGCACGCGGCGGAACACATGCCCGGTAATCCCCTCCATGGGGGCCAGCGATAGAATCATCAACATCAACTTTCAAATCAATGTGACAAAGGGACCGTCCCTTTGTCACATTTGTACATCATTCGAGTGTTTATTTTGGCACAGCGGCGCAGGCAATCCCATGCATGTTATTCGTCCTTGGGCAGCGGCTTCATGCTCCAAAAGATGACGTTCATAATGATGACAATCACCAGGACAACACCATTGGCCACCCAAAAGCCCATGTTGAGCCCAAGCCACTCCGTAGTCCCAAACAAATCGATCCAAATCTGAGCCCAGTTCATGTAAACGCTCCTCTCTACATCGAAGTCACTACAGCAGCTCGCCGTAACGCTTGACATAGGCCTTCTTAAGGCTCGTCGCCAGCGCCATGTACAGCAAGATGCACGGAATCAGGAACAAGAAGTACTCGATGGGCAGTGCTCCCAGACCCAGCGTGGGGCCAAGCGGGCTAAACGGGATCAGCGTGAGCAGTGCAATGCCGGTCATCGTGAGCAGCATCACCGGAGCCGAGGCACGACTCTGGATAAACGGCAACTTGGGCGTGCGAATCATATGGATAACCAAAGTCTGGCTCCACATGGATTCGACGAACCAACCAGCCTGGAACAGCGCGATGTAGGCCAGCTGCATCTGCTCCAGCGCGGCACCCGAGTAGACGCTCGCCAGCTCGTTGAACAGTACACCGTGGCTCACAAACAGGGGGCAGAAGACAAAGTACATAAAGATGTAGGTCATAAAGTCGAAGATGGAGCTGGTGGGCCCAATCCAGATCATGAACCTGCCGACACTCGAGGCATCCCAGGCACGTGGCACGCGCAGGAACTCCTCGTCCACGTTGTCCCAGGGAATCGCCAGGCAGCTGCAGTCATAAATCAAATTGAGCAAGATCAGCTGAATGCTCATCATGGGCAAGAACGGCAGCAGGGCAGACGCGGCAAGTACGCTGAACATGTTGCCGAAGTTGGAGCTCGCGGTCATCTTGATGTACTTGATCATGTTGGCGTAGGTCTTACGCCCCTCGACGATGCCCTCCTCGAGCACCATCAGATCCTTCTCGAGCAAGATGATGTCGGCGGACTCCTTAGCAACGTCGACGGCCGTGTCGACCGAGATGCCGATGTCAGACGACTTCATGGCTGAGGCGTCGTTGATACCGTCGCCCATATAGCCCACCACATGCCCGTTCGCACGCAGGACGGAAACGGCGCGCGACTTTTGGTCGGGCGTGAGCTTGGCGAAGACCTGCACATCCTCGGCCCGGCGAGCGAGCTCGGCGTCATCCATGTCAGCGATGTCACTGCCGAGCAACATGTTGTTGACCTGCAGCCCCACCTGTTTGCAGATGGTACGCGTAACCTTCTCGTTGTCGCCAGTCAGGATCTTGGTGGCAACGCCGTGATTGCGCAGCGCCTCGATCGCATCGGCCGTCGACTCTTTGGGCGGATCCAAAAAGGCCAGGTAGCCGATTAGGACCATGTCGCGCTCATCCTCGGCGCTAAAGGCACCGGCGGGTGACGGGTTGGACTTTTGAGCAATCGCCAGCACACGGAAACCGTCGTCATTAAGGTCGGAAACTGTCGCCAGAATGCGCTCGCGCACCTCGTCGTCCAGCACATGAACGCCGCCGTCGATCTCGGCATGCGAGCACACCGACAGCATTTCCTCGACCGCGCCCTTGGTAACCATCTGGGTCTTGCCGCTGCGATCGCGCACCACCGTGGTGAGGCGACGGCGCGTAAAGTCGAACGGCACCTCATCGACCTTCACGTAGGCCTCGGAAAGATCGGTGAGACTCGGGTCGTTTTGCTCCTCTTCCTCCGTGCACTTGATGATCGCCAGATCCATCAGATTCTTGTAGCCCGTCTGGAAATAGCTGTTGAGGTAGGCGTGGCGCAAAACGCGCGAATCCTCCTGGCCGTCGATGTTCCAGTGATACTCCAGCACCACCTGGTCCTGCGTAAGCGTGCCGGTCTTGTCGGTGCACAGCACGTCCATCGCGCCAAAGTTTTGAATCGAGTTGAGGTTCTTAACGATCGTCTGCTTTTTACTCATGGCAACCGCGCCCTTGGCAAGGCACGTGGTAACGATCATGGGCAGCATCTCGGGCGTCAGACCCACGGCAATGCTGATGGCGAACAGGCCGGCATCGAGCCAATTGCCCTTCGTGACGCCGTTGATCAAAAAGACAAACGGAACCATTACCATCATAAAGCGGATGAGCACCCACGAGACGCTGTTGACGCCCTTGGAAAAGCTCGTCTCCGCAGCGTCGTCGGACAGGCTCGACGCCATGGAACCAAACAGGGTCTGCTCGCCCACGCTAAAGACGAGCGCCGTCGCGCTGCCCGATATCACGCTGCTGCCCATGAGGGCAATGTTCTCGAACGACGTGGCCGAATCGGACTCGGTGCAGGTCGTGGGGACCTTCTCGACCGGCTCGCTCTCGCCCGTCAGGCTGGCCTGGCCCACAAAGAGGTCCTTGGCCTCGATAATCCTCACGTCGGCGGGAATCATGTCACCGGCGGACAGATGCACGATGTCGCCGACCACCACGTCGTCGATGGGAATCTCGGTCCTGGGGACATCCTTGCGGGTGACCGTCACGGTGGTCGTGATCATGTCGAGCAGCTTTTCGGCCGCATTGCCGCTACGCGCTTCCTGGACATAGCGCAGCGTGCCCGAAAGAACCACCATCGTGGTGATGATAATCACCGTCAGCGGGTCAAAGTCCTCCGGCGTGTTGCCCATCATCGACAACGCCGGGAATATCATGTCCGTCGTTGCCGAGATAATGGCTAGGAAAAACAGGATTGCCGTAAAGGGATTGACGAATGCATCCGCGAGCTTGCGGACAAGCGACTTTTTCTTGCCGCGCGTGACCACGTTGCGTCCGTTATCGGCCTCGCTGTGCGCGACCTCGTCGCGGTCCAGACCACCCAGGTTCGAGCCCACCCAGGACATGGCGTCCATCAGCGGGATAGTTGCCGCATGCTGGATGCGGCCCTCTGCACGATGCCTGATCAGTTCGTTTTGCGCCTGGACTGCAGATGGCGTATGGCGCATATTCAGCTTCTTCAATTGCCTTGCTCCGTTCTGTCGATCGGATGCAGAGCCGTCTAGCCGCGACGCCCGCCATTAAGGTGGACCTGCGCCGGCAGACATCGCCCTGCCTTGCTGGTACTGTCACTGCCGCTCACGGTCCTCACCTTCCCTTCGCGTCTGCGACTGTCCTTAGAATAGAAAAGCCGCAAGACCGGGCACATGGCTGGTTTCTTGCGGCTTTCTTGCGATTTGGCAAGGATTGTCAGAGTGGCTTTTGGGGTCGATAGAAGCGGACGATTCAACGCGTTACTCGGCTATTTTATAGCCCACACCCCAAACAGTTAGCAGGTACCGGGGATTGTCGGGCTCGGGTTCAATCTTCTTTCGGATCTTGCGGACAAAGGCCATGATGTTACTGTCATCGAGCAGATATTCGTCTTGCCATACAGCGCGATAGATTTCCTCTTTGCTAAAGACTGTGCCCCGGTTGCTCGCCAAAAAGGCCAGGATATCGAATTCTTTGGGCGTGAGCGAAACGGGCGCGCCCGACACTTTAACGGTGCGCGAAGCCAGATCGATGGAAAGATCGCCGATAACGATGGGCTCCGCAGCGGCACTTGTCTGCGAGCCGGCAACTGTCAGTTCTATGGCGGTCAGCCCGCCCGATACGATATCGGCAAACACGGGTGCAAGTTCGAGAGCGGCGGCGCTACCGGACGAGAACAGCGCGTTGCTGAGCTCGGCGGCCTCTGCCGGCGTAATCGCTATGTTGGTTCTGTTGGTACGCATAGAACCGCCCTAGAACAGACTGCTCGAGCGGGACAGGTAAACCCGCTTGATCGTCGAAACAACAACAAGATACAACACGCTCAGCAGTGCAACGATGCCCAGATACCACATGGGCAGCGTGACAAGGCCGAGCAGTTGCGCGGCAGGACTCAGCGCGAGAAGGGCCGAGGCGATAAGCATGGTGGCGACCATTATCACGAGCGGACGACACGGCCGGTCCCCGTCGCGAACGTTCCGCGCTCGCAAGACGAGGAGCACGAGCGATTCGGTCCAAGCGCACTCCAGTAACCATCCGGTCTGGAAGGTCGCGATAAAGGCCGCCTGGCCCGCAGCACTCAACGTGACAAAGGACCCACCGCACACCGCGGGGCAAACGCCCAGGAGTAAAATGGCAAACGTGATGATGTCAAACGCCGAACTCGCGAAGCCAAAGTGAAGCATAAAGCTGCCGAGGCCCTTGCCCGACCATGCCTTGGGACGGGCGATCTCCGCATCGTCGACGTTATCCCACGAGAGCGCCAGGCAGGTGGCGTCATAGCACAGGTTGAGCAAAAGCAGCTGAGCGGCGGTTGCCGGCAAAAACGGCAGGAAGATACTCGAGGCGGCAACCGAGCAGATATTGCCAAAGTTGGAACTCGACGCGATGCGAATGTACTTGGAAGCGTTGGCGAACGAAGTCCTGCCTTCGCTGACGCCCTCGGCGACCACGCCCAGGTCGCGCTCGAGCAGTACCAGATCGGCAACCTTTTTGGATTCCGCTGCCGCCGAGTCCACAACGATGCCGACATCTGCCGACGTAAGCGCCGGCACATCGTTCACACCATCGCCGATATAGCCGACCGTATGGCCAGAGAGTCGAATGAGACTGACAACATGAGCCTTTTGCGCGGGCGTGAGCTCGGCAAACACACGAGTACGCCCCACGCGAACAAGCGCCTCGGACTCCTCCATGGCATCGAGCATGCTGCCGGTGATAACGCTATCGGCAGGAATGCCCAGGCGCGAACAGGTTGACCGGGCAACCGAAGCCGAGTCGCCGGTAAGCACGCGCACCTCAACGGAAAGGTCGGACAGCGCGCGCACGGCGGCGCGAGCGCTTGCCTTGGGCCGATCGAAAAAGCCCAAAAAGCCGCAGAGCACCAGGTCACCCCAGTCCGAAGACGTTGTGCTGTAGGCAACGGCGAGGACCTTGATGCCGTCGGCACGCATGTCCTCGGCAACCTCATAGGCGCTCTGGCGGCCCGCGGCGTCCATGGGGACGAGTTCCCCTTTAAAGTTGGCCCAGGCACAACGAGCGCAAACACTCTCGACCTCGCCCTTTACGATGGTCAAGTGATTGCCAGGGCGAGTCTGCAGCCCCAGGCAACCAAGCGCCCCAGGCATGGCATCGAGCTTAACACCCGAAGCCTTGGTGACGTGGTCGAAAGGATCAGATGCGTGCAGGGTAAATGCGCCTGCGAGGTCTTTGGCGGCGAGACGCAACTCGGGCGCGGCGCACGCGTCGGCAATGGCCCGGTTGAGCTGGTTGGCGGCCGCCCCCTGGCTCGTACTCTCCAAATACGCCAGGTTGAGCGTTTGCTCGCTTTCGTTGCCCAGGATATCGGTATAGTACTCGAGCACCGCGGCGTCCTCGGTGAGCGTGCCCGTCTTGTCCACGCACACCACGTCCATGGAGCCCAGTGATTCCATGGCGTCAACGTTTTTAACAATGACCTGTTTGTTCTTAAGGCGATGCGCGCTGCCCGAAAGGCACACGCTTGTGACGACTGGCAGCATCTCGGGGACCAGGCCAACGGCCGTGCCCAGGGCAAACAGCAGGGCCTGCGGCCAGTCGCCCAGCACAAAACCTCGAATCATAATGACAAACGGCAGCACGATGAGCATGCACCTCACCAGGGCGGCACAGATGCTCCTGGCACCAGCGCCAAACTGCGTGCCTAGCCGAGCGCGCCGCGGCGATGTGGGCGGCTCCTCGGCAACGCGAGCGTGAACGGTTGCCGAAGCCTTTCCGTCAATGATGGTCGTTCCAGCACGGACGGCCTCCCCTTCTCGCTTGACGGTCTGACCGCTCTCGCCCGTAAGCGACGATTCGGAGACAAGGATGTGGTCGCCCTTGGCAAGGACCGCATCGACCGGGCAGAGCATACCGGCATACAGGCGAATCACATCGCCAGGCACGAGCTGGTCGGAATCGACTTGAATCCAGCAAGCGTCGACACGTTTCCAAACGGCCGCATGGTTCGCCTTAAACATGTGCCGGTCGAAGCTGCGCTTGGCTTCGTTTTCGTAGAACAGGCGCACCAGGCCGCCGACCAGCCACATCAAAAACAGCACGGCAGGTGCGAACACTCCTGTCTGGCCTTGCGCCTGCGGTACGACGTCGACCAAAAAGGCCAAGCCGGCAAGTGCAAGCAGCAGCGACGAAAACGGATTAAAGAACGATTTTTTAAGGCTCTGTTAGACCAGGATTGACATACATGTGTCCCCACGGTGCCATATCTTTGACCCCGTAGACCGCGATGATGGGGGCAGCATGAAC
>JAGZQF010000037.1 GCA_018382295.1 Collinsella sp. | reverse complement strand
CCTATGGCACTTCAACATCATTGTCGCAGCCCCGACCCGCGGTCACGAGCGGGGGCTCCTGTCTTTTTAGTGCCCTCGGATTGGGTCATAGTGTCTGTCCGTCCTCTATCTGCGGTGTTGCCCTGGTTGGCACTTAGGGACGTTCCTTTTCTGCTGGCACTTGGGGACAGTCCTTGTCGAGTTACTGGTAGTCATTGGGGACGTTCTTAAACGACTGCCCACGGCTATTGCGCGCATGGTTCGCATGACAGCCGTCTCTTTTATGTTTCCTTTAGCCGTCGCTGTCTAGGATGGGGGTTAGTCGATAGGAAGGGAGCACCGGGATGGACGACGCGAGCGAGCGCGCAATCGAAGAGGACATGCTCGATCAGTTCAACTACTTTGATGATGAGGACGAGGAGCTGATCGACCGTCGCGAGCCAGCGCCGCTTGATTCCTTTGATCTGGTCGATGAAGAGCCCGACGAGGACGAGGGCGAATCGGCGGAGCCCTCACAGCCTTCGCGCCTTAACTCGCTGCTTTCGAGAGCCCCCATGCACCACGGCGTTCGTGCCGGCGCGCTCCATATGAAAACTGACTGGCACCAGATCGTGACGGCAGGCGATGAGCTTGCCGTCGATGCGCCGCTCACCGATAAATCATCCATCATCTGCCGCACCGGCATGCTTATGCTGGCAAGCGGAACGGGTGCCTGGCGCGTGCGCGATACCATGAATCGTGTTGCCGCCGTACTCGGTGTCACCATCCACGTTGACTTAAGTCTTCTGTCGTTTGAGTGCACCTGCATCGAAGATGGTCACTGCTTTAATGAGGTCGTCAGCTTGCCCACAACGGGCGTCAATACCCATCGCATTTGGATGATGGAGAGTTTCCTCAAGGAAATCGAGACCTATGGTCGTCGCTTCACGGTGCACGAGTATCACGAGATGCTCAAGACCGTTGAGAGTTCAAAACCTGATTACGCGCCTTGGCAACAGGGCCTTGCGGCGGCCTGCGCCTGTGGCGCCTTCGTTTTTTTGCTCGGCGGCGGCCCTATCGAGATGGCCTGCGCGTTCGTGGGCGCGGGTGTCGGCAACTTTGCCCGCTCCCATATTCTCAAGCAAGGCCTTGGTCAGTTCAGCGCGCTGACGACCGGCGTTGCGCTCGCTTGCGTTTCGTATCTGCTGGCATTGCTCGGCCTTGGCCAGGTCATACCGGGGGCAATGTCGCACCAAGAAGGCTATATCGGCGCCATGCTCTTTGTGATTCCCGGCTTTCCACTCATTACGGCAGGCCTCGACATCGCTAAGCTCGACATGCGAAGCGGTATCGAGCGCCTTTCATATGCCGTATCGATTATTGTGATGGCGACCCTCGTAGGTTGGATGGTTGCCGAGTGTGTTGGCCTGGCGCCGGACGACTTTGCCCCACTGGGCCTTTCGCCGCTTGCCCTTACGCTCCTGCGCGTGGTGATGAGCTTCGTTGGCGTATTCGGCTTCTCGGTGATGTTCAACAGCCCGGTAAAGATGGCCGCGGCAGCTGGGTTGATCGGCGCCGTGTCCAATACCCTGCGTCTGACCCTTGTCGATGCGCCGACGATGATTCCCTTCCTGGGCCTCAGCACGGGAATGCCTCCCGAGGCAGCAGCGTTTATCGGCGCGCTGGTATCGGGTCTGCTGGCAAGCTTGGCCGAAGTCAAGCTCACCTACCCGCGCATCGCCCTCACGGTGCCTTCGATTGTCATTATGGTGCCCGGTCTGTATCTCTATCGCTCTATGTATTACATGTGCACCTTCGACACGGTCAACATGCTCGGCTGGTTTGTGCGCGCAGTGCTCATCGTGGCGTTTCTGCCCGTTGGCTTGGGCGTGGCGAGAACCCTCACCGACCCTCGCTGGCGCCATACCAGCTAATTGGTGCAAGGGGGACAGGTTACTTTGCACCAAATGAGTTGCGGTGAAATAGGGACTGAATTGTTGCTTAAAGGGTCAAAACAGTCCGTATTCCACCGCAACTTATGGGGTCGGGGGATTATAGGTGCCCTGCATCTTCATAAACTCAACGCTTACGAAGCGCAGGCCTTTCATGCTAGGCTGGTTTCACCACATAAGTAGTCGCAGACGCACGTACCACGGGCGGGCGAGATGAAGTCCCAATAACTCCATCTTGCCCGCCCGTTTTTGTTGCGTGGTATTGCGGCGTAACACAGAAAGGATTTCGCCCTTCATGCCTATCAACAAACGAGAGAGCCTGCTGTTCACCTTTATCATGTGCTTTTGCATGGTGCTCTGGATGAGCATCTACAACGTTGCCCTGCAGCACGGGGCCATCAACGGCGAGGTCGTTGCCGCTGCGTGGCTCGGCTTCCCCGTTGCCTATATCTTTGCCGTGTGCTGCGACCGGTTCGTCGCCAGCCCGCTTGCCAAGGGTTTCGCCTTTAAGTACTTGGTCACTCCGGGCAAGAGCTCGCCGCTTGCCATGACGCTCGCCGTCAGCTCCTGCATGGTCGTTCCCATGGTCATCATCATGTCGCTGTACGGTGCCTGCGAGGGTCTGACGCACATGCCCGGCGGCATCCTTGCGAACCTGTATTCCGTGCCCGCGATCTGGATGATCAACATCCCGCATAATTTTGTGATGGCGCTGCCGTGGAACCTTTTGGTAGCCGGTCCGATTTCCCACTTCGTCTTCCGTCGCGCCTTCCCTGTGGGGACGGTTTTCGAGGAGGAGCATGCCGAGCTCTTGGAGCAGGCTATGGCTCCTGAGTGCGAGTAGCTCGCTTGGGGATCTGCTGAGCGCGGGCGACTTGCTTGGTTGGAGCCCTAAGCGTGGATAGCTCTCTCGGCGACATCGCGGTCGTGAGCGGTGCGCATGACCGGAGGGCCCGTGCTGCTCCGTTGCCCGACGTGCTAGCGCGCAGAACAATCTGTTGGTGCATTCGGCGGCTGCTGAAGCGTTTCGGCAGCCGCTTTTTATACGGAGTTTAAATACAACAGTCTGTTGTATTACGTAGAGTGGTATATCTCTAGCGGGAAAAATGCGAGAGACGGAGCATTATGGCGTTGCTAGTAGGACTGGACGTAGGGTCGACGACGACCAAAGTTTACGCGATGCACGAGGATATGACCGAGGCGTGGTGGGGATATCGCCGCCACGGGGCGTGTCAGACAGCGAGCGTGCGCGCCATGCTCGGCGAGCTCGCCGAGCGCTTTCCCCATGAGTCGCTGCGCGTTGCGGTGACCGGCTCGGGTGCGCGCGATATCGCGACCGCGCTGGGCGCCTCGTACGTTCAGGAGGTGGTCGCCAACGCGCTCGCGATCAGCAGGTTCTATCCGCAGACGCGCTGCGCCATCGAGCTGGGCGGCCAAGACGCCAAGATGATCTTCTTCCGCACCAACGATAAGGGAGACATCGAGGTTGCCGACATGCGCATGAACGGCTCGTGCGCAGGCGGTACCGGTGCATTTATCGACGAGATGGCAAAGCTCATGGGGGTCGGCACCGAATCGGGCGAGTTCGAGCAGCTCGCAAGCCGGGGAACGACCGTCCACGAGGTCTCGGGCCGCTGCGGCGTGTACGCAAAGACCGATATCCAGCCGCTGCTCAACGAGGGCATTCCTACCACCGACCTGGCGCTTTCGGCGCTTCACGCGGTCGCCCGCCAAACGATCGGCGGTCTGGCCCAGGGTATCGACATCGAGCCGCCGGTAATCTTCGAGGGCGGTACGCTCGCCTACAACCCCACGCTGGTCCGCGTGTTCCGGGAGCAACTGAATCTATCGGACGATCAGGTTATCGTCCCGCGCGATCCGCAGATCATGGTCGCGCGCGGTGCCGCCCTGTCGCTGACCGACATGTTCGCATCGTCCCAACCGATCGACCTTCCCGACGCTTTTGTCCGGCTGGATAAGCTCGAGACGGTCGCGCCCGCAAGCGGGGAGGGACGTCTTGCCCAGCCCTTTTTTGCCACACCTGCCGAGCAGGCGGATTTTATGGCACGCCATGGCAAAGAGACGCCGGCAAAGGGTCCGGATGCGTATGCGCCCGGAGAGACGGTGCGTGTGGCGCTCGGTATCGATTCGGGGAGCACGACGACCAAGTTCGCCCTGGTCGATGAGGCGGGCGAGCTTGTCGATTCGTTCTACGCGTCTAATAACGGCAGACCGCTCGACGTCGCCCAACAGGGTCTTGTCAGCTTGAAGAACCGCTGGGAGACAGCGGGAGTCACGCTTGCGATCGATGCCGTGGGCACCACGGGATACGGCGAGGAGCTTTTCGCGCGCGCGTTCCACGCCGACTACCATACGGTCGAGACGGTCGCGCACGCCCGCGCCGCGTGCGCATGCGTTCCCGATGCGACCTTCGTGCTCGACATCGGCGGACAGGATATGAAGGCCATCTGGCTCAACCACGGCGTGCTGACCGATATCGTCGTCAACGAGGCGTGCTCTGCGGGCTGCGGCTCGTTCCTCGAGGGTTTTGCCAAAAACCTCGGAATAGCCGTTGAGGATATCGCGACCGAGGCATTTTCGTCCAAAGCCCCCGCCGTTCTCGGCAGCCGCTGCACGGTGTTCATGAACAGCAGCGTCGTTTCCGAGCAGCGGCGCGGTAAGGGTCCGGGCGACATCATGGCCGGTCTCTGCCGTTCGATTATCGAGAACGTGTTCACCAAGGTCATTCGCGTTTCAAATCTCAACCGTCTGGGCGACAAAGTCGTCGTCCAGGGCGGCACGTTCCGAAACGACGCGGTGCTGCGCGCATTCGAGCAGTATCTGGGCAAACCCGTCACGCGTGCGCCTCACCCGGGGCTGATGGGCGCTATCGGTATCGCCCTGCTCGCGCGCGAGAAATGCCGCAAGGGCGACGCCGGCACGTCGTTTATCGGGCTCGATGCCGTGGAGCGCTTCGAGCATCGCGAGTTCGGCGGCGTTACCTGCCGTCGGTGCAACAACCGCTGCCAGCGCGCGGTCGTGGCATTTGGCGACGGCTCGCTTTACGTCACGGGCAATCGCTGCCCGCGCGGCGGCGCCATCTCATGGGATGAGCTCGTGCGCGAGGTTCCCGCGGCGGAGGAGCTGCGTCCGCAGGGTGCTTGCGAGGCACAGGCACCCGGCACGGGGCGCGACCGGACCGCGGCTGCCCCCAATCTCTTTGTCGACCGCGAGAAGCTGCTGTTCGAGTCGTACCCCACGGTTCCCGTCTGCGGGGGGCGCGATGTCACGATCGGCATTCCCCGTGTGCTCGAGTTCTGGGACACCATGCCGTTCTGGTCGACGTTCTTCAGCACGCTCGGCTTTAAGGTGCGCGTCTCGGGACGCAGCACCAAGGCGATGTACGAGCGCGGTCTGGCGCACGTCACATCCGACACCGTGTGCTTCCCGGCCAAGCTCGTCCACGGGCACATCCGCAATCTCGTCGACGCCGGCGTCGACCGCATCTTCATGCCCATCATCACGACGGTGCCCACCGAAAACACCGCCTCTACCAGCGAGTGGATGTGCGCCGTCGTAAAGGGATACCCCTACGTGATGCGCAATTCCGATAACCCGGAGGAGCGTTTCGGCGTTCCGTTCGATACGCCGCTGTTCCACTGGTACGACGAGGGCGACCGAAACCGCCAGCTCAAGGCGTGGTGCAAGGAGACCTTCGATATCGATGCCGACCTGGTTGCCAAGGCGACCGAGCAGGCGGACCGCGCGCAGCAGACGTTTGAGAACCAGCTGCAACTGCGCGGCAGGCAGGTGCTCGAGAACGTGCGCGAGGACGGCGGCTACGCGGTGGTGATCGCATCGCGCCCGTACCACAACGACCCGCTGGTCAACCACGGGCTGCCCAAGCTCTTCTCTGAGCGCGGCATCCCCGTGCTGACGCCCGATGCGGTGCCGGGGGTCTGCAACGTCGATCTTTCCAACAGCCGCATCGACATCGTGAACAACTACCATGCGCGCATGCTGTCGTGCGCGGTCATCGTCGCATCGACGCCCGAGCTCGAGCTCGTGCAGATGGGCAGCTTCGGCTGCGGCCACGATGCGTATCTCACCGACGAGATCGCGCGCATGATGGGCGAGATGGGCTCTAAGGTTCCGATGATGATCAAGCTCGATGAGAGCGACGTCGCCGGTCCCATGGGCATTCGCGTGCGTTCGTTTATCGAGTCGGTCAACCGTCGTCGCGCGGAGGAGCGTGCCGAGGGCGCCCGGGTGCACGCGGTCCATCCGCTCGACGACCCGTATAAGGTCAAGTACACCAAGCGCGACCGGCACGACAAGATCGCGCTGGTCCCCAACACCTCCCATGCGTTCTGCAGGCTCATGACCGCGGCGATGCGCAATCAGGGCGTGCGCGCCGAGGCCCTTGATATCGGGCGCGAGGATGCCATCCGCCTGGGCAAACGCTATGTGCACAACGACATCTGCTTCCCCGCGCAAATCGTGATCGGCGAGGCGCTCGCGGCACTCGAGAGCGGTAAGTACGACCCGCACGACGTCGCCGTGGTGACTGGCAAGTATATCGGCGACTGCCGCCTGACGCACTACATGCCCCTGCTGCGCCGCGCGCTCGACGACGCGGGATACGACTATGTCCCGGTGCTCACCAACGACGACGTCGATGCCCACAATGCGCATCCGGGCTTCAAGCTCGGCCTTGGCCCGAGCATCCAGATCGCCTACGGTCTTCCCATGATCGATGCCCTCGAGGCCATGCTTAGGCGCATCCGTCCCTACGAGCTCGAGAAGGGCGCGGCGGACGCTGCGTTCGACCGCGCGCTCGATGAGGTTATCGAGGGCATGGAGCGCTCCGGGCTGAGAGGCCAGGCGACGGGCTTCAAACGCGCGCTTGCGATCATGGACGCCGTTCCGTACGACCGCTCGAACCCGCATCCGACCGTTCTCATCGTGGGCGAGTACCTGCTCAATTTCCATCTCGGCGCCAACCACGAGATCGAGCGCTACCTCGAGGACAACGGGCTCGAGGTCATCGAGGCGCGCATGACCGACGTGATCCGCAAGACCTATTTCTACAAGCATGCGCAGTCGCGCGAGTTCCACGTCGACCTGTCGCTGCCCGAAAAGGCCTGGTACGCCACGGCGGACAACCTGTTCGAGCTCGCGCACGACCGTTGCGACCGCCTGGGCGCGGCGAGCCCGCTCTACGAGCCGCCGACGCGCATGCCCGAGCTCGTGCGCGCGAGCGATAAGATCCTGCACCATACGTTCGATGCGGGCGAGGGCGTGCTGATTCCGGCGGAGATTCTCGAGCACGCCAAGCGCGGCTGCCGCAACTTCGTGATCCTGCAGCCGTTCGGGTGTCTGCCCAACCATGTCGTGGGGCGCGGGCTCATCCATGCGCTCAAGGAGCAGTATCCCACGGCGCAGTTCCTGCCGCTCGACTACGATCCCGACGTGAGCTTCGCCAACGTGGAGAACCGTCTTCAGATGCTCATCATGAACGCCAAGGCGCAGGGGTGCGGTGAGGCGCATGGCGAGACCGCGTAAGGACGCCGATGCGCCCGATGCACGCACCCGTATCATCGAGGCGTTTTGGGAGCTCATCGAGAACAACAGCATCTTCGAGCTGTCGGTTGGCGAGGTGACCCGCGCCGCCCAGTGCAATCGCGGAACGTTTTACTACTATTTTCACGATTTCGATGAACTCGTCGCCATCGCCATAGCCCAGCTGCTGCAGGATAACGAGCTCATCACCGATGCCCTCTGGCATTTTTCGAGCGAGGGCGACCTTTCGGCGTTCGACCGGCGCGACGTCCGCTGCCTGCTGCGGCGCATCGTCATCACCATGAGGGCGGGTGCCGCCGAGCAGGTCGTGCAGGGCATCCATACGATCATCATCGACCGCGTGAGAGAGATCGTCCACCCCGACGGAGAAGAGCTCAAGGCAGATTCGAGCTTTGCGGTGGGCTTTCTGGTCTCGGGCATCATGGGCTTTGTGATGGCGGTCGGCTTTGCCCGGGAGGGCGGCGAGGAGATAGACCTCGAGCAGCCGGGGGACAGCGCGTGCGCGTACCTGAGGGCGGTCGCCATGCAGACGGTGGAAACGGTCGCGCAAGTCGAGGGCGTCGATACATCCGAGCTGCTCGAACGCGTCTCCAAGGAGGCCGATGCCTATCGCGCATCGCGTGCGACGAGTCCCGACGTGGTGAAAGACGTCTAGGGTTTCTCTTGCGGGGCGCCCGTCGCGCATCGCGCGGTGAGTCCCGCGATGCGGTCATAACCTGCATTCATGTGAGCCGGGTTTATAGATATTCCTCCAGCTGTTAACATATACTCCATATGGGTAAAGAGACCAAAGCGCTGCCGCGGGGCGGCGCTTTGCGTTTGAAAAAACTAGCTCGTCTAAGAGGAACTAGCATGTTAGACCGTTTTACCGATCGCGCGCGTAAGGTCATGTCCATGGCCAAGCAAGAGGCGCTCGATCTTCATTCAAATAAGGTGGGCACCGAGCATCTGCTGCTCGCGCTTGCCAAGGAGGACGAGGGCATTGCCGCCGAGGCGCTGCGCTCGCTCGATATCTCCTACGACGACATCATGGACACCCTCAAAGAGGTCCAGACCACGGTTCCCGAGCCCAGTGAGGAGACCGAGGCGGCCAAGCTCGCCTTTACGCCGCTCGTCATTAGCGTGATGGAGCGTTCATTCCGCGTGGCGCGTGAGAACAACCAGACCTACGTGTCGACCGAGCACCTGCTCATCGGTATCGTCGAAGAGGGCAACGGCATGGCCATGGACATCCTCATGCGCCTGGGTGTGTCGTCCGCCTCCATCAAAAAGGCTATCGAGAAACTCACCGCCAAGGACCAGGACAAGAAGCGTCCGCTCGCCGGCGCCGGTGCTGGTCGTCCCGGTGCGGGCCTGCCGTTCTTTAGCGGCTCGGATGCCTCTCAGCAAAAGGGGAGCGGCACCGACACGCTCAAGCAGTTCGCCACCAACCTCACTCAAAAAGCGCGCGACGGCGAGCTCGATCCCGTGATTGGCCGCGAAAAGGAAGTCCAGCGCATGATGGAGATCCTTTCGCGCCGCACCAAGAACAACCCGCTTATCCTGGGCGATCCCGGCGTTGGCAAAACGGCCATCGTCGAGGGCCTGGCGCAGCAGATCGCTGCCGGCAACGTGCCCGAGAACCTCATGAACCAGAACATCTGGACGCTCGACCTGCCGGGCCTCGTTGCGGGCGCCAAGTATCGCGGTGAGTTTGAGGAGCGCCTCAAGAACGTGATCCAGGAGGCCACCGAGGCTGACGACGTCATCCTGTTTATTGACGAGATGCACACCATCATCGGTGCCGGTTCTGCCGAGGGCTCCATCGACGCGAGCTCCATGCTCAAGCCCGTGCTTGCACGCGGTGCCTTCCAGATTATTGGCGCCACCACGGCCGAGGAATTCCGCAAGTACCTCACCAAAGACCCAGCCTTCGAGCGTCGCTTCCAGACTATCGATGTCGAGGAGCCGAGCGTCGAGGACACCGTCAAGATCCTGACCGCGCTTAAGCCGCGCTACGAGGAGCACCACCATGTGCGCTACACGCAGGGCGCTATCGAGGCTGCCGCGAACCTTTCCAACCGCTACATCCAGGATCGCTTCCTGCCCGATAAGGCCATCGACCTCATCGACGAGGCCGGTGCCCGCGCTCGCATCGCCGCGAATCGTGCGCCCGAGCCGGTGCGCGAGGCCGAGCATCGCATAGAGGAGCTCAAGGCCGCCGCGCAGGAGGCCACCGAGAGCGACGACATGAACAAGGCCGCCGAGATCACCGAGCAGCAGAAGGCCGCCGAGATTGAGCTCGCCGAGGCCAAGGCCGCCTGGACCGCCGAGCTCGACGCCAGCCCGCTCACCATCGACGTGAGTCAGATTGCCGACATCGTGTCCGTGACCTCTGGCGTGCCGGTTTCCTCGCTCACCGAGAGCGAGAGCCGTCGCCTGCTGCAGACCGAAAGCGTGCTCAAGACCCGCATTATCGGCCAGGACGAGGCCGTCGAGGCCGTCGCCAAGGCCGTGCGCCGCAGCCGCTCGCCGCTCAAGGACCCGCGTCGTCCCGGTGGTAGCTTTATCTTCCTTGGTCCCACCGGCACAGGCAAGACCGAGCTCGCCAAGACGCTCGCCGAGTACCTCTTTGGCAGTAAGGACGCGCTCATCAGCTTCGACATGTCGGAGTTCGGCAGCGAGTTCGAGGTCTCCAAGCTTATCGGTAGCCCTCCGGGTTACGTGGGCCACGACGAGGGCGGTCAGCTTACCAAGGCCGTTCGTCGTCACCCGTACTCGGTCGTGCTGTTCGACGAGATCGAGAAGGCGCACCCCGACATCTTCAACATTTTGTTGCAGGTGCTGGAGGAGGGTCGCCTGACTGATAGCCAGGGCAAGACGGTCGACTTCCGCAATACCGTGATTATCATGACGTCCAACGTGGGCGCCCGCGAGATCGCGCAGGATGCGAGCGTCGGTTTTGGCACCACCGGTGAGCAGGGCCTTACCTCGAGCGAGATTAAGGGCCGTGCGATGGGCGAACTTAAGCGCCTGTTCCGCCCCGAGCTGCTCAACCGTATCGACGATATCGTGGTGTTCCAGAAGCTTTCGGGCGAGAATCTGACCAAGATCGCGCACCTGCTGGTGGACGACCTGCGTCAACGCCTGATTGCCAACGGCATGAACATCAAGCTCACCGATGCGGCCTACGACAAGATTGTGGCCGAGGGCACCGACCTCACCAATGGCGCGCGTCCGCTGCGCCGTGCCATCCAAAAGCTCATTGAGGACCCGCTGTCCGAGGAGCTTCTGGCCGGCGAGTGGGGCGAGGGCGATACCGTCCTGTGCGACGTGACCGATGGCAGGTTTGTCTTTAGCCACGGCACGGGTGAGATCCCGGCACCGCGTCCGGCGGGCACGCTCGGTGGCGATACCGCTCCGGCGGCACCGCACACCGGCAACGCCGCGCCCGTGAGCGGCGGCGTGACCTCGGGCCCCGGCGGCATGATGCAAGCCGGTTCCGGCGCGCTGTAGGGCGTGGCGACAATTTGATACGCGCAATCGAGGCGCTCTGGCAAGGGCGCCTCGATTTGTAGAACTGCGAAGTTGTGACCGTTACGCTATGCGGTCCACCGTTAGCCGATGATGCGAGGGCGCTCGGCGTTTTCGACTGGTTTATGCACGCAAAGTCTGGGAATATACAAGTCGCATGTCTTACTGTCTAACCAGTTGCGCCAAGGAGGCACCATGGACTACAAGATTACCGGCTACGAGCCCGCCCAGCTGTTCCATTTCTTTGAGGAGGTCAGCGCGATCCCCCGTGGGTCTGGCAACGAGAAGGGCATCAGCGATTTCCTGGTTGCGTTTGCCAAGGAGCGCGGCCTCGATGTGTACCAGGACGAGGTCTACAACGTTATCATTCGCAAGCCCGCATCTGCCGGTGCCGAGAATGCCCCGACCGTGATGCTGCAGGGCCATATCGATATGGTGTGCGACAAGCTGGGTTCCGTCGAGCACGACTTTACGACCGATGGTATCGATCTGGTCGTCAAGGACGGCGTCCTCACCGCTAACGGCACCACTCTGGGCGCCGACAACGGTATCGCCGTCGCGCTTATGCTTACCGTGCTCAACGACGATTCGATTGCCCATCCGGCCCTCGAGTGCGTATTCACCACCGACGAGGAGACTGGCCTGGTCGGCGCCGAGACGCTCGACAAGTCCCAGATTAGCGCCCGCACCATGATTAACCTCGACTCCGAGGAAGAGGGCGTTGCCACCGTTAGCTGCGCCGGCGGCGTTGTCGTTACCTACACCTGCCCGATCGCGCGCGAGCACAAGACCGGTAGCACCCTCACGCTCGACATCTCCGGCCTGCTGGGCGGCCACTCCGGCAGCGATATCCACCTGGAGCGCGGCAACGGCAACCTCATCATGGCCCGCATCATCGACCGCCTGATGGTTGCCGGCGAGCCCGCCATCGTTAGCTTTAACGGCGGCACCAAGGACAACGCCATCAACCGTGAGTGCAAGGCTGTTCTGGTCTACGCCGACCACGCTGCCGCCGAGGCCGCGGCCCAGATCGCAAAGGGCATCATCGCCGACGTCACCGCCGAGCTCGAGGTCTTCGACCCCGGCTTTACCTGCACGGTTGAGATTGCCGACAACACTGAGGTCGAGGCCATGGACGAAAAGTCCGCACTTGCCCTTATTCGCGCTCTGCGTCTTGCCCCCAACGGTGTGATCCGCCGCAATGTCGCCACCGACGGCTCCGTCGAGGTTTCCTCCAACATTGGCGTGGTTGCCACCTCTGACGACCAAGTCAAGATCATGCTGTCCCCGCGCTCCTCGATCACCTCGCTGCAGAACGAGTTCAAGGACCGCCTGCAGACGCTTGCCGATGTCCTGGGCTTCGACGCCAAGTTTGAGTTCGAGTATCCCGGCTGGAGCTATGCCGAGCATTCGCCGGTCCGCGACATCTTTGTCGAGAGCTATCGCGAGCTCTTTGGCTCCGAGCTGCGCATCGAGTCCATTCACGCCGGCCTTGAGTGCGGCCTGTTTGCCGAGGCCCTGCACGGCCTGGACGCCATCGCCGTGGGCCCGACGCTCTCTGATGTCCACACCCCGGACGAGAGCATGGAGCTCGCTTCTGCCGAGCGCTTCTACGAGCTGCTCATCGACGTCCTCAAGCGCCTTGCCGCGTAAAGGTTGCGCTAGCAGCAGTCCGAGCCACGTGCTAGCGGATTGCAAATGACATTACGTGAGGGGGCACCCGAGCTTTTGCGACGGGTGCCCCCTCTCTTTTGTTTGATAATTGCGAAATTATGGCCACCTAGTCCATTTCTGCCCTGATGAGGTCGAGGGCGCGCTGGCAGTTTTCGCGGACAGGGCCGAGCATATGCTCGCGCAGGTCCGTCATGCCGGGCAGGTCGGCGTATTCGTCCATGACCTCTTCCATGCAAATAGGTACCTCGTAGGCGAGGTCCATCATGGTCGCAAAGCAAAACTTCTCGGATAGCCCGGCATCGGTGAGTGCCGCCTCCAGCGCGGGGTCGCCCATACCGTGGTATCGGCGGATAGCGCCTGGACCGATGCGCCCCACACGATTTTCGCCGCCAACGCTCATGGCAAGGCGCGCCCGGCGGCGCATGCGCTCATACGCCAAACCCGACGCGACATCGTACATTCGAGCCATCATGGCTGCGCCGTCGTTTCCAAGGAGCAGGGAATAGTTTTTCGCGTGCGCATCCGGTGCGCCGATGATGGCGTTAAAGAAAAGTATCTGCGTAAACAGATACAGGTTAAGTTGATGGTGACTCGTATTTACGAGGAGCTCTTGAATGTCGCGTGTGGTCGGGCCGCCGTCTGCCGTGTACTTTTGGGCGGGCATCACCCCAAGTGCCTGACAGAGGTCTTCTTGATGTAGACGCCTGATTGTTCCGTCTTTGACTTTTACGCGGTCATAGCGCTCAACAATGAGGGCAGGTTCGTCCTCAAACATACGATATTCGACGTTTGCCGTTGCGATACCGACACGCTGGGCGCTTTTCATGCAGACAAACTCATTGAGAGCCTCGAGTTTAAATCCGATAACGCCATTTTTGAAAATATGCGTCGTGGGCGAGGAGCCCATGCATTCGCACCAGCGGCCGTTTATGAGCGCGAGCGCGAACTTGCCCTGGTTGCCTCCAAGTGACCAACTTTCATCTAGACCCATCCACGATGCATCGCGGTCATTTCTGATCGACTTGAGACGAAGAGCAATTTCGTGGTCGTCTATAGGGCGGTATTCGCCAGCGCGATGCAGGACGGCGTCGGCATCTTCTTCGGCACAAAACTGCACTCCGCCCGGACAGTCGAGTCCGATATGGCTGAGCAACGCAACGGGATTGTTGGGCCTAACGTCGAATTCGGCGGCAATCGCTTTTCGTTGGTCCTCGCTGTCGGGTAGAAGGCCAAACAGGTACGGATTCATGACCTGTTGTCCGTATGTGCGATTCGATACGGGTATGTTGGTCGATAGGGCTGGCCCGTCATAGTCATGATCGTAGGTAAAGCTGATAAGACCGTTCTCATCTTGCGTGAGCGTTCCCGCAGGCACGCCGCAAATAATGGTCCGAAGTGATGTTCTGGCCATTGGCTATTTCCCTTCGGGCATGGTTTGGCTAGATGCGTTTGCGGCAATCGAGACTCCGAGATTGGACATGGCGAAATCGGCGAAGGCCCTGTCGTAGAGCTCGGACGTAAGGGGGGTATCTGCAAGAGCCGGAATGGTAGTGCTGCGACGGTTGCGATGATGAAGACGTTGAGCGCGATGGCATCTGGAGGTGCTGCAAGGTTGATCAGGATGCGGGGCGTCGACTGGTCGCTCGTTTTTCGCTTCACCGATATCCCCTTGAGCGGCGAGTGCCAGTCCAAGAGCATTGAAAATCGTCAGCAACTTGTCGAGTCGAATGCCGGTGGCGTCTCCTAGCTCGAGCGATGCGAGCAAGCGCTCCGAAACACCGGCCTTTTTGGCGAGGGCGGCACGGGTGAGACCCTGAGCCTCGCGTGCCTGGCGCACGTAGATGCCAGCTTGGCGCGGTGTGGTGATGGGAAGGGTATCCACGGCTATCTCCTAACGTGCAGACTTTTGCATATCAGTATGACATGCAAAAGTCTGCACGAATAGGCATTATGCAAAACTCTGCATGAGACTCCTACATTGACGTTGGCTTATGAGAGGCGTTTTTTTATGGCTCTGTTAGACCAGGATTGACATACATGTGTCCCCACGGTGCCATATCTTTGACCCCGTAGACCGCGATGATGGGGGCAGCATGAACGCCGAAGACC
>JAGZQF010000076.1 GCA_018382295.1 Collinsella sp. | reverse complement strand
AGTTGATGGAGTTGAGCCAACCGGCCATGGTGGGGTTGAGCGAGCCGATGTACTGGGCGAAGATACCGCCGGCGATGCCCGCGAAGAACGCGGAGATCGCGAAGACGAGCACCTTGAGGTACGTGGTGTTGAGTCCGGAGGCGCCGGCGGCGATCTCGTCGTCGCGGATGGCCTTGACCGCACGGCCGTAACGGGAGCGGCCGAACATGAAGAGCACGACCACGGTGACCACCATGATCCAGAACACGACGTACAGGTTGGCGGTGCGTTCGATGCCGATCAGCGCCTGTCCGGCGGCGCCCTTGTCGAGGCCCATGCCGCCGGCTACCTTGAGGTTCTGGATGATCACGCGGATGATCTCACCGAAGCCCAGCGTGATGATGGCCAGGTAGTCGCCGTGCAGTCGCAGGGCAGGAATGCCGATCAGGATGCCGAATACGCAGGCCACCACGCCGCCGATCAGCGTGGTGAGCAGGAAGCGGGCGGTGGGGTCGATGGCAATGCCGGCGGCGACCATGTATTTGGAGGTCAGTGCGGCCACGTAGGCGCCGATGGCCTCGAAACCGCAGCAGCCCAGCGTCAGCTGGCCGAGCACGCCGATGGTGAGGTTCAGGGAGGTGGTCATGATGATGGCGATGCACGCGGTCATCATGATGCCCTTGATGTAGGAGTCGGCCAAGCCGGATTCGCACAGCGCCATCACGATGCTGAACGCGGCGAGGATGCCGATGAAGCACACCAGATAGGACTGTTTGGTGGAAAGCATTGTCTTCTTCATCTGATCAGACCTTCTCCCCTTCGTTCTTGCCCATAATGCCGGACGGTTTGACGAGCAGCACGATGATCAGGATGGCGAACACGATGGCGTCGGAGAACGCCGAGGTGATGATGCCCGCCGTGATGGTGCCGATATACGCCTTGGTCAGGCTTTCGATCAGACCGATGGCCAGACCACCGATCATGGCGCCCGGGATGGAACCAATGCCGCCGAGCACGGCGGCGACGAACGCCTTCGTGGTGAACGTCTTCATGGTGGTGCCTTTCTCAGGACTCTCGGGGGAGAGGTGGGGACATCGTTGGTGGGGTGATCAGCGCGGCAGGGACTCGCCGGCTTCGGGCTTGTCGGTGGCCTCGATCGGGGTCACGTTCGGCTTGGTGACGGTGACCTTCT
>JAGZQF010000036.1 GCA_018382295.1 Collinsella sp. | reverse complement strand
GCCCCTCTGGGGTTGCCTACCCGGATTCGCGCCTCAGGACTCAGCGCAACGCGTTGCGCTGAGTCCTGAGGCTGTTGCAATGAAAATGAGAATCAAGGAACGTAAATTTGATTTTCAATTTCGAGCATTCTCGTGAAATTCAAGTCAAAAAAAAGGTATATTAGGCGAGTGGTTAGTTTGTGGGCCTCAACGGCGGGCGCTGTAGCTCGCGGGGGCCTTACGAAAGGAGACACAATGGCAGTAAAGGTTGCTATTAACGGCTTCGGTCGCATCGGTCGTCTGGCTTTCCGTCAGATGTTCGGTCATGAGGGCTCCGAGATCGTCGCTATCAACGACCTCACCTCTCCCGATATGCTCGCTTACCTGCTGAAGTACGACTCCACGCAGGGCAACTACGCTCGCGATCACGAGGTCGTTGCTGGCGAGGATTCCATCACCGTTGACGGCAAGGAGATCAAGATCTACAAGGAGGCCGACGCCAACAACCTGCCTTGGGGCGACCTCGACGTCGACGTCGTTCTCGAGTGCACCGGCTTCTACACCAGCAAGGCTAAGGCTCAGGCCCACATCAACGCTGGCGCCAAGAAGGTCGTCATCTCCGCTCCGGCCGGCAGCGATCTGCCCACCATCGTGTACAACGTCAACCACGAGACGCTGACCGCTGAGGACAACATCATCTCCGCTGCTTCCTGCACCACCAACTGCCTCGCCCCGATGGCCAAGGGTCTGAACGACTTCGCTCCCATCGTGTCCGGCATCATGACCACCATTCACGCCTGGACCGGCGACCAGATGCCGCTCGACGGCCCGCAGCGCAAGGGCAACAAGCGTCGTAGCCGCGCCTGCGCCGTCAACATCGTCCCCAACACCACCGGTGCTGCCAAGGCCATCGGCCTGGTTCTCCCCGAGCTCAACGGTAAGCTCATCGGTGCCGCCCAGCGCGTCCCGACGCCGACCGGCTCTATCACCAACCTCTACGCTGTCGTTGACAAGAAGGTCACCGTCGACGAGGTTAACGCCGCTATGAAGGCCTACGCTGCCACCATCTCCGAGACCTTCGGTTACAACGAGGACGACATCGTCTCCACCGACATCATCGGCGAGACCCACGGCTCCATCTTCGACGCCACTCAGACCATGTGCTCTGACCTCGGCAACGGCCAGACCCTCGTTCAGGTCACCTCTTGGTACGACAACGAGAACTCCTACACCTCTCAGATGGTCCGCACCATCAAGTACTTCGAGAAGTTCGTTGCTTAATTTAGCTTTTAGCGAATAGCTCGTTGAGCGTCTAAAGAAGGGCGCGGCCTCATAGGGCTTACACCCTAGGGTCGCGCCCTTTTTATAGGAAATCGTCTGCCGTAATGGGAGGCAGACACGTACGAAAGGTAGAAGCAAACATGGCCTTTACCAAGAAGACCGTCCGCGACATCGATGTCGACGGCAAGCGCGTTCTCGTCCGCGTTGACTTCAACGTGCCTATCAAGGATGGCGTCGTTGGCGACACCACCCGTATCAAGGCTGCCCTGCCCACCATCAACTATCTCGTTGAGCACAACGCTCGCGTCATCCTCATGAGCCACCTCGGCCGTCCCGAGGGCACTGGCTTCCAGCCTGAGCTCTCCCTTGAGCCTGTCGCCAAGAAGCTCGCCGAGCTCTCTGGTCTCGACGTTGCCTTTGTCGCCGACACTTACGGCGAGAAGGCTGCCGAGGCTGTCGCCGCCGTCGAGCCGGGCAAGGTTCTCGTTCTCGAGAACGTCCGCTTCGATAAGCGTGAGAAGAAGAACGACCCCGAGATCGCCAAGAAGCTCGCTTCCTATGGTGACGTCTTCGTTCTCGATGCCTTCGGCACCGCTCACCGCGCCCAGGGTTCCGTCGTGGGCCCCGCCGCTTACCTGCCCGCAGTCGCCGGCTTCCTTCTCGAGAAGGAGGTCGACACGCTGACCGGTATCTTCGCCGAGCCCGAGCGTCCCTTCGTCGCTATCGTCGGCGGTTCCAAGGTTTCCTCCAAGATCGGTGTTCTCGATCACCTCATCGACTCTGCTGACACCCTGATCATCGGTGGCGGCATGGCCTACACCTTCTTCCTGGCTCAGGGCCTGTCCGTCGGTCAGTCCCTCAAGGAAGAGGACTGGGTCGAGCGCGCCGGCGAGATGCTCAAGAAGGCTGAGGAGAAGGGCGTCAAGATCCTGCTCCCCATCGACAACCGTGTTGCCGATCACTTTGGCGAGGACGCTGTCCCCGAGGTTGTTGCTTCCGACGCTATCCCTGACGACCGCGAGGGCATGGACATCGGTCCTAAGACCGAGGAGCTCTACGCCGAGGCCGTCAAGGGCGCCAAGACTGTGTTCTGGAATGGCCCCATGGGCGTCTTCGAGTTCGACAACTTCGCTCACGGCACCCAGGCTATCGCCGAGGCTGTCGCCGAGGCCGACTGCACCTCGATCATCGGCGGTGGCGACTCTGTCGCGGCTGTCAACAAGTTCAACCTGGCCGACAAGATGAGCTGGATCTCCACCGGTGGTGGCGCTTCCATGGAGCTCGTCGAGGGTAAGGCCCTGCCCGGAGTGGAGGCGCTTCTCGATGCCTAATCGCACCCTTCTCATCGCTGGTAACTGGAAGATGAACAACGACGTCGCCGAGGCCGCCAAACTCGCCGACGAGCTGGCTCAGGCTCTGCCCGAGGTTCCGGCTGGCGTCGAGGTGCTCGTCTGCCCTCCGACCATCGACATCACCACGGTTCATGACCGCATTCAGGCTGCCCCCATCGCCCTCGGTGCACAGAACGTGTACTGGGAGGCCAAGGGTGCCTTCACCGGTGAGTCCTCTTGCGACATGCTCAAGTCCGGTGGCTGCACCTACTGCATCATCGGTCACTCCGAGCGTCGCGACTACTTCCACGAGACCGACGAGGATCAGAACAAGAAGGCCAAGGCCCTCGTTGCCGCCGGTCTTGTTCCCGTCTTCTGCTGCGGCGAGTCCCTTGAGGTCCGCGAGGCTGGCACCTATGTCGAGCACGTCGTGAACCAGGTCAAGGCTGGCCTTGCTGGTCTTGAGATCACCTGCCCCAAGCAGGTCGTCGTCGCCTACGAGCCCATCTGGGCCATTGGCACCGGCAAGACCGCTACCGCCGAGGATGCTCAGGAGGTCTGCGGCGCTATCCGTGAGACCCTCAAGGAGATGTTCGGCGAGGAGCTCGCTAACGGCATCCGCGTTCTCTATGGTGGCTCTGCCAAGCCCGGCAACATCGCTGAGCTCGTCGCCAAGCCCGACGTTGACGGCGCCCTCGTGGGCGGCGCTTCGCTCAAGGCTGCCGACTTCGCCTCTATGGTCGTCAAGGCAGGCGAGTAGGACATATGGCACAACGTCATCTTCCTGCACTCCTGATCATCATGGACGGCTGCGGCCTGGCTCCGTCCGATGGCGAGAACGCCGTCGCCGCTGCCAAGACGCCCTTCCTTGATAGCTTGTATGAGAAGTACCCCCACACCACGCTCGGCGCTTCGGGCGAGGACGTGGGTCTTCCCGATGGCCAGATGGGCAACTCCGAGGTGGGTCACCTCAACATCGGTGCCGGCCGCATCGTGTTCCAGGAGCTTTCGCGCATCAACAACGCCATCAAGGACGGCTCCATCGCCAAGAACGAGGTCTTCGTCAAGGCTATGGACGACGTCAAGGCCGAGGGTAAGACTCTTCACCTCATGGGCCTTATGAGTCCTGGCGGTGTTCATTCTCACATGAACCACGTCGAGGCTCTGGTCAAGATGGCTGCCGAGCACGGTGTCAAGACCGTTCGCGTCCACGCCTTCATGGATGGCCGCGACGTTGACCCGCAGTCCGGCGCTGGCTACATGAGTGAGTTCTGCGCCTTCCTGGCTAAGATCTCCGAGGAGACCGGTTGCGACGCTCGCGTTGCCACCGTCTCGGGCCGTTATTGGGCCATGGACCGCGACAACCGTTGGGAGCGCATCCAGCGTGCCTACGACGTTATGGTCAACGCGTCCGATGCCGATGTCGACCCTGTTGCCGGTATCAAGGCCTACTACGAGAAGGATCCGCGCGGCGACGAGTTCGTCGAGCCCTTCGCTGCCCACAACGAGGGCATCCACGAGGGCGACGCGGCCATCTTCTTCAACTTCCGTCCCGACCGCGCTCGTCAGATGACCCGCGTATTCACGGACAAGGAGTTCGACGGCTTTGAGCGCGAGCAGATCAAGCTTTCGCACTTTGTGACGATGACCGAGTACGATCCGACGTTTGACGTCGAGGTCGCCTTCCCCAAGACGTTCCCCGAGAACGTCCTGGCCGACGTTATCGCCGCCAACGGCCTGAAGCAGCTGCACACCGCCGAGACCGAGAAGTACGCCCACGTGACGTTCTTCCTCAACGGCGGCATCGAGGAGCCCAAGGAGGGCGAGGAGCGCGTGCTCGTCGCTTCCCCCAAGGTCGCTACCTACGATCTGCAGCCCGAGATGAGCGCTCCCGAGGTTACCGAGAAGCTTGTCGCCGCCATCAACGAGGATCGCGCTGATTTCTACATCGTGAACTTCGCGAACTGCGACATGGTTGGTCACACCGGTGTCTTCGACGCCGCCGTTAAGGCCGTCGAGGCCGTTGACGATGCCCTGTCTAAGGTTGTCCCGGCGATTCTCGCCAAGGGCGGCTTTGCGCTGATCACCGCCGACCACGGCAACGCCGATCACATGTTTGACGTTGCTTCCGACGGTTCCAAGCATCCGTTTACGGCTCACACCACCAACCGCGTTCCGTTCATCATCGTTGATGAGAAGGCCAAGCTCACCGGTATCGAGGACGGCCGTCTTTCCGATATCGCTCCGACCATGCTCACCATGGCTGGTATTGAGCCTTCCGCCGAGATGACGGGCCGCGTGCTCGCCACCGAGGCCTAATAGAAAACAAATACCGTTTTCTAGTAAGGGGGTTGTCCACAACCGGACAACCCCCTTTTTGGTATTTCTGCCATTTCCACCCCGTCCCCGAGTGGCGGGTGGGGAAGAGCGGGGGATTGTGGTACAGTACTGGAGTTTGAATTGTTCTATTAAGGAGCTTATCTATGGGTCCGTTCCAGATTCTTCTGTTTGTCGTTTGGGCTGTCTCTGCCGTGGCGCTGACGATTCTCGTCCTGATGCATTCCGGTAAGGGCACCGGCGTTTCGGATATGATCGCTAGCTCGCTGTATAACTCCAGCTCTGCCACGGGCGTCATGGAGCAGAACCTCGATCGCCTGACGGTAATCATGGCTGTCGTGTTTGCCGTGTGCGTCGTCCTGTGCATGTTCTTCTTCCCGCAGGGCATCGTCGGCTACTAAGCACGAGCCGCATAAATATTCAAAAAGGGTCCCGTAAGTGCGGGACCCTTTTTGTTTACATATTTGTAACAGAGTCAAAATATCCTCACATACTTCGCCCAACTAAAGAAATTCTTGACCGTTAACCGGAATTAGCCCCAAATCGTGCATAAAATGCGCTAATGTATTGCAAAACGTTGGACCGTTGTGCATAACCAGCCATTGCAGCGGGCGGCGTTTTGATGGTTCGGATCGGATTGTCTCGACATGTGTCCGACTGAACATTTCTTTGTCCTATCTCATAAGGAGGATGGCATGGCTGATTCTATGTTCCACCAGCCCGTTATGGGTCGTCGCGCCTTTGTTGGCGGCACCCTCGCTGCGAGCTCCATGGCTTTTCTTGCCGCATGCGGCAAGAAGGGCGGCGACGCTTCCGGTTCTGAGTCCGGTTCGACGCTGAACTTCTACATCAACAACCCGGTCTGCATCGACCCCTACAACGTCCAGGAGGACCAGGGCACTCAGGTCGAGTACCAGCTCTTTGACGCTCTGACCTCTTACGACGCCGAGAAGGGCGAGATCGTTCCGCTGGCTTGCGAGTCCTTTGAGTCCAACGACGACGCTACCGAGTTTACCTTCAAGATCAAGAAGGCCAAGTTCCACAACGGTGACGACGTTACCTCCAAGTCCTTCAAGCTCGGTTGGGAGCGTCTGGTCAACACCAAGTCGGCTGTCGCTACCGAGTACGGCCCTTCCGAGGTCTCCTATCACCTCTCCATGGTCGAGGGCTATGACGATCTGCTTGCCGGTAACGCTACCGAGCTCAGCGGTGTTACCTGCCCCGACGATGAGACCCTCGTCGTCAAGCTGGCTTCCGCTTACGCCGACTTCCCCTTCGTCGCCTCTCACCCGGCTCTGGCCCCGGTTCCCGAGTGCGCCGAGTCCGATGTCAAGAGCTTCTACCTTGCCCCGGTCGGTAACGGCCCGTTCATGATGGACGGCAAGTGGGAGGATGGCCAGGAGATCAACGTCAAGAAGTTCGACGATTACTATGGCGACAAGGCCAAGATCGATGGCATCCACTTCCAGGTCATCAAGGACATGGAGACCGCTTACAAGGAGTTCCAGGCCGGTAACCTCGATGTCTGCGACGTTCCCGTCGCTCAGATCGATGCCGCCAAGAAGGATCGCGGCGTGTCCAAGGACGGCTACACCATGGGTGACGGCGAGCGCATGCTGCTCGGCGCCGAGCCTTCCACGTACTATCTGACCTGCAACACCACGGCCGAGCCGTTCAACAACGCCGACCTGCGTAGGGGCATCTCCCTGGCCATCAACCGTGAGGCCATCTGCAAGACCATCTTCAAGGGTACCCGTACCCCTGCCGACGGCATTGTTCCTCCGGGCATCGATGGCTACAAGGAGGGCGCATGGGAGTTCTGCGCCTACGATGTCGACAAGGCTAACGAGTACCTCGACAAGGTTGCTCCCGCTGGCGCTAACGGGGATCGTGGCATTAGCGTGACCCTGTCCTACAACCAGGACGGCGGTCACAAGGAGATCATGGAGTCCATCATCGGCGACCTCGCCAAGGTTGGCGTTACCGCTGTCTCCGATACCCCTGAGTGGTCTGCCCTGCTCGAGCAGTATCAGAACTTTAACTATCAGTTCGGTCGTCTGGGTTGGATTGCCGACTACCCGATCATGGACAACTTCCTGTATCCGCTGTTCCACTCCGACTCCCTCGGTGGCGACAACCGCTCCGGTTACAACAACCCCGAGTTCGACGCCAAGGTCGACGAGGCTCGTACTATTGTTGACGACGAGGAGCGCGTCGCTAAGATGCAGGAGGCCGACGCAATGGTCGCTGCCGACTGCCCGGTCATCCCGGTGATGTTCTACACGCACACCATCGCCGGCTCCGATCGCATTAAGCACCTCTATGTCGATCCGCAGAAGCACGCCGATCTGGGTACCGCTGAGCTCGCCTAAGAGTTTGCAGCTTCCGTGAGGGTCAAGTATTTACGTAGACCTCATGGGAAACATACAGTTCTCCCTAACCTGGGGTAAACTGGCTGATGGTAATTTTGGGATGCCGGTCTGGCGATCGGCATCCCATTTAGGTTAATCCCTAGATAGGGGAGTGGTATGGGTAAGTACATCGTTAAACGTGTGCTTCAGTTCATCCCGGTGTTTTTGGGCGTTACGCTGATTCTGTTCGCCCTCCAGAATATCGTGCCGGGAGATCCGATCAAACTGATCGGTGGAGACAAGGCTCTGTCCCCCGAGGTGGAGCTTCAACTTCGCGTCCGCTATCACCTGGTCCAGACGGACGAGGACGGCAACGCGATCCTTGACGAGAACGGCGACCCCGTTCAAACGTCGCTCGTGGACCGTTACTTGTATTACATGAACGGCCTGCTTCATGGCGATCTGGGCAATTCGTACCAGCGCAAGCTGCCGGTTACGGAAATCTTTGCCCAGAAGTATCCGTATACGGTCAAACTTGCCGCGTGCGCCATCGTGCTTGAGGCAATCATGGGTATCGGTGCGGGTATCATTTCGGCGGTAAAGCGTTATTCCTTCTGGGATATTTTGGTAACGCTCACCACGTCGATCCTCGTTGCGGTCCCGGCCTTCTGGCTCGGTATGTTGCTGCAGCTGTTCTTTGGCGTCATCCTCAAGGACGCCACGGGCGGTGCATTCTCCATGCCGATCTCGGGTGCCGGTGGTTCCAGCTCTCAGTATCAGGATTGGATGCACTATGTGCTTCCGACCATTACGCTGGCTTCGGTTTCGACCGCTTATGCTGCCCGCATTATGCGCTCGCAGCTGCTTGACGTCATGAATCAGGATTACATCCGTACGGCAAAGGCCAAGGGTCTCTCCAATCGTGCGATCATCATCAAGCATGCGCTTAAGAATGCACTCATCCCCGTCGTTACCTATATTGGTGTCGACTTTGGTGGCATGCTTTCGGGCGCCATCCTGACCGAGACGGTCTTTAACTGGCCCGGTATCGGCTATGAGGTCTATCGCGCCATTAGCATGCGTGACTGGCCCATCGTTATGGGCGGCGTTACGCTCATCGTCGTCGTCGTTATGGTGATCAACCTGCTCGTCGACATTAGCTATGCATTCCTCGACCCGCGCATCCGCCTTGGCGGTCCGTCGGATAAGGCCTAAGGGAGGTACGTCTCATGCAGGAAACTGATTCTCAGTCTCAGGAGCAGGCTACCGCCACCAAGGCCGCATCTGCTCCCGCCAAGTCCCGCACGCTGTGGGGCGACGCTTTTAAGCGTCTTCGCAAGAACAAGCTCGCCGTTATCGGTGTCTGCTGGATCATCATCGTCGTTGTGGTTGCCCTGACCGCAGATCTGTGGGCTAAGCCCTGGCTCGGTTCGCCGACAGCTTCCGACTCGACCACCATGGCCGAGACGTCGCTGCTGGCTCCGTGTGCCGAGCACCCGTTTGGCACCGACGCCCTTGGTCGTGACATTCTCGTCCGCGTTATCTACGGTGCGCGCGTTTCGCTGTCCGTCGGAATTATGGCCACCGCGATCTCCACGCTGATCGGTCTGGTCATGGGTGCTCTGGCCGGTTTCTACGGCGGCATCTGGGATACGATCATCATGCGCTGTGCGGACATCTTCCTGGCGTTCCCGTACGTGCTGTTCGTTGTCGCCATGATCGCCGTTATCGGCCGTGGTCTTCAGAACGTCTTTATCGCCATCGGCATTCTTGGCTGGCCTTCGATTGCGCGCGTCTTCCGCTCTGCAATCTTGACGGTCAAGGAAAACGACTATGTTGATGCTGCGCGCGCGATGGGTGCATCTGATGCTCGTATCGTCGTGCGTCACATCTTCCCGAACTCCGTCGCCTCCATCGTGGTCTACGCGACCATGAACATTGGTGGCGCCATCCTGACCGAGTCCGCTCTGTCCTTCCTCGGCATGGGCGTTATCCCGCCTACGCCTTCGTGGGGCTCCATGATTCAGGACGGTCAGCAGTATCTTCTGACTGCTCCGTGGATGATGATCATGCCCGGTCTGGCAATTCTCTCGACGGTGCTCGCCTTCACCCTGTTGGGTGACGGTCTGCGCGACGCCCTCGACGTCAAGATGAAGGACGCATAAGGATGAAGAAGAACAAGAACTATGTGGACCTGAAGGACCAGCCGGTTCCCGAGGGCCAGCATCTGCTCGAGGTCGATGACCTAAAGATGTATTTCCACACCGAGGATGGCGTCGTTCGCGCTGTCGACGGTGTCTCCTACACGCTCGATCGCGGCGAGACCCTGGGCGTCGTCGGTGAGTCCGGCTCCGGTAAGTCCGTGACCGCCATGACCATCATGGGCCTCATCTCGATGCCTCCGGGAAAGATTGAGGGCGGCGACGTTCGCTATCGCGGTCGTTCTATCCTCGAGATGACTGAGGAAGAGATGCAGCACATTCGCGGTAACGATATCGCGATGATCTTCCAGGATCCTATGACCTCCTTGAACCCGGTCTATAAGATCGGCAAGCAGGTGGGCGAGGGCCTTCGTCTGCACCGTGGTTACTCCAAGCAGGAGGCGCTCAAGCGTGCCACCGAGCTTCTGGACCTCGTTGGTATTCCCGAGCCCGAGAAGCGCGTCAATGAGTATCCGCACCAGTTCTCTGGCGGTATGCGTCAGCGCGTCATGATCGCTATGGCTCTTGCCTGCGACCCCGATATCCTGATTGCCGACGAACCCACGACGGCCCTGGACGTTACCATTCAGGCTCAGATTATCGAGCTCATGCAGGAGATGCAGGAGAAGAACGGCAACGCCATTATCATGATCACCCATGACCTGGGCGTCGTTGCCGATATGGCCGACAAGATCATGGTTATGTACGCCGGCCGTCCCGTCGAGTTCGGTACTGCTGAGGAAATCTTCTACGAGAGCCGCCATCCCTACACCTGGGGTCTTATCCGCTCCATCCCGGAGCAGGCCATCGAGGAGAAGAAGCCGCTGACGCCGATTCACGGCAACCCGCCTTCGCTCATGAACCTGCCCGAGGGCTGCGTGTTCTCGCCTCGTTGTCCCTATGCGACCGATAAGTGCCGCAAGCAGCGCCCCGAGCGCGTTGTCACCGAGTCTGGTCATTACTCTGCGTGCCACTACTCCGGTGACCCCGAGTTCCTCAAGAACGCTCCTGAGACGTCCCGTACGCGTAAGGATTCCAAGAAGGGAGGCGAGGCGTAATGGCAGATACCAACGAGCGTACTCCGCTGCTGAAGGTCGAGCACCTCTCTAAGGAGTTTCCCGCTGAGTCCGGCATGTTCGCCAAGCGCTTCTCCAAGCGTGTCGTCTCTGCAGTAAACGACATTTCGTTCGAGATTTATCCGGGCGAGACCTTTGGTCTGGTTGGTGAGTCTGGTTGCGGTAAGTCCACCACGGGCCGTACCATCATGCGCCTGACCAAGCCGACCGCCGGTAAGGTGTTCTTCCAGGGTAAAGATGTTGCCGAGATGAGCAAGCATGAGATCAAGGGCATGCGTCGCGAGATGCAGTTTATCTTCCAGGATCCTTATGCTTCGCTGAACCCTCGTATGACCATTGGCGAGATCGTCTCCGAGCCCATGACCATTCACGGCGTGGGCACCAAGGAGGAGCGTATTGAGCGTGTCCGCGAGCTGCTGGACGTCGTCGGTCTGAACCCCGAGCACATCAACCGCTATCCGCACGAGTTCTCCGGCGGTCAGCGTCAGCGTGTCGGCATTGCCCGCGCGTTCGCTCTGAAGCCCAAGCTGATCATCTGCGACGAGCCTGTCTCTGCACTTGACGTTTCCATTCAGGCCCAGGTTTTGAACCTGCTGAAGGAGCTTCAGGATAAGTTCGGTACTGCTTATCTCTTCATTGCTCACGACCTCTCCGTCGTGCAGCACATTTCTGATCGCGTTGCCGTTATGTATCTGGGCAAGATGGTCGAGGTTTCGGACTGGAAGACGCTCTACAGCGAGCCTCACCATCCGTACACGCAGTCGCTGCTGTCTGCCGTGCCGGTGCCCGATCCTGATATCCAGAAGACCCGCAAGCGTATCATCCTCGCTGGCGATCCGCCGTCGCCGCTGGATCCGCCGACCGGCTGCCGTTTCCACACGCGCTGCCCGATCGCGCAGGGCATCTGCTCCGAGAAGCTTCCAGAGTTTAAGGAAGTTGCCCCGGGCCACTGCTGCGCGTGCCACTTCGCGGAGCCGTTCCCGATCAAGGAATCGCACATCGACCTGTAGTCGGTTGTTATTGTCCGGGCCCGCCCTGTTGTTACTTTTCAGAACGTCCTCGGACATGTCGGAAGCCCCGCTGCGCGCTATGCGCTGCGGGGCTTCCTCCGTCCTGCGGGATGTTCTGAAAAGTAACAACAGGGCGGGCCCTGCGGTAACTCGGCAGGGGGAGTGCGATTCCCTGAGCGCTCACTTAAATTAATGAGAAATTAAGCGAGGCCGGAGCTTTAGCTCCGGCCTCCTTATATAAGGGCTCGGCAAAGCCGAGCCGCTAAATTTGTATCAGCCCTCAGAACATGTTTGAGAACTGTGCCTGAAGTACGTATTTGCAGGTCCCGAATCGGTGTTGCCTCCCGGCGCATTCCGCAGGGGGAGCGATATTTTGCAGCACGAAGTGCGTAGCAAAATATTGCTCATGCCCGAGGACGCGCCGGGAGGCAACACCGATTCGGGACCGGACATATAGATCTACCTGCTCATTTACAAATTCGTAAACTTTTTTCAAAAAAGTGCTTGCACAGTTCTCGAATCATAGGTTATTATCTTCCTCGTTGAACGCGCGGGTCGAACAAAACGAACCGTGAATCAACAACATAGCATGTCGGAGTGGCGGAATTGGCAGACGCGCTAGCTTGAGGTGCTAGTGACCGCTTTTTGGTCATGCGGGTTCAAGTCCCGCCTCCGACACCATCGCATTTGAGAAGCCTCTTCGGAGGCTTTTTTGTTACCGATAGACGGTGGGGTCCACGATGGAAACGCTTGAACGCAACGAGTGGGCAGACGTTGCCCAACTAGTCGAGATCACGAGCGATGCTGTCATCATCTGCGAGCTCGACGGAACCATTCTGCATGTGAATAATCGCTTACTTGGTTTGATGTGCGAGGAACGCGCCGACGTCATCGGTGGAGATGTTAAAGACGTCCTGTACTCGTCCGCTTTTGAACGTGCGACGGAACATCGTCTGCCATTTGAAACTGATGGCTCCGAGAGCGAACTTATGCTCAAGTTGAGCGACGGCTCTTTTATTCCCGTCTTGGTTCGTGCGGGCTCCGTAACGCCTCCGCGCATCTTTGGGCGCCGCGCGCCACGTGTCCTGGTGGCACTTCACAGTATCGAGGAACAGTATTCTCACGACCGTCAACTCAAGCGTGCGTTATCGGAGCTTAGAGTGGCGAACAAGCGTCTCTCTGGCACGCTCTCGGTCATTATGAGCACTGTGGGATCCGATGAGTTACCCAGCCTGCTTGATACCGTTTTGAACCAGCTTGTAGGAACGCTCGATGCTTCGGGTGCCGCTATCTATTTTTCTGAGAGCGGCGGCTTTAAGCTTCGCGGTGTTTCCAAGGAGCTGCTCGACAGCTACCTGCCCGAGTTTTTGCCGTATGGCGCTGGCATTCCGACGTATGTTCTTCGCGAGTCGCGTGCTTGTCGCTTGTCGATTCAACAGGACCTTGAGGGCGATAAGGCCGCCTCCGGTATGTTCATGGACCTGGATAATCGTTCTAAGCACCTGTTGCGCATGCAGGATATGCCTCCGTACCGCAGTGAAATCTGTCTTCCCGTTTTTTACGGTACGCAAATCCTTGGCGTGCTGGAAGTTGGTTGGAAACGCCCCCAGGCACCGCTTTCCTATGACGTTAATGTGCTCGAGGTCATTTGCGATTACCTGTCTATCCAGCTGGTCGGCATGGCATCGAGCCTTCGCTCCCGTCGCACGGCCGAGCTTGGCCGCTCGCTCAATGTCTTGCGGGATGAGTTGTTTACCTTTCTAGACGATTCCGCCGCGGCTACCCAGGCGGTATCGTCCGAGATCTGCAATATGCTCAACTGCCATTTTTGCCCTATTGAGTATGACGCCAGTCTGGATTCCTACGTCATAGATTTTGAAGGCGGCAGTCGCGTTGCTTTGCCGGACGATCCCGAGAAGCTTTTCTTTTCCACGACGGCGCCAGCGGCACGTTTGGGGGCTGCCCCCGATGGCTTTGAGGCATCTGTTTTGGGCGGCACGAGTGCCGAGGACCTTAAACACGTCCGTATAACTCGCGTTGACGAATCGATGCCTATGGGAGGCTGGCTTAGGGCACATGGCCTGCCTTGCCAGGGTCTCTACGTCGACGCCGGCATCGAGGCGGGGCGCCCGCGCTCTGAGGGTGATGGCAAGCACAGTAACGACGCGATTGTTCCTGCTTCTGTTGCGAAGAGCCCGACGACGCGCGCGCTGCTGCTTCGTGATGGTAGCCAAGAGCCGATTGATGATCTTGAATATGACTACTTGGTGCACTTGGCGCATGACTTTGAACTGATCTACGAAGGCGAATCTCAAAAGCGCGAGGAGCGCCATATCGCTCAGACCCTTCAGATTGGCATGAGAAATTCCCTGGGGGATGTTCCGGGTATCGCAACCGATTCGGTGTACCTGTCGGCCACGAACTCGGCGTTGGTCGGCGGCGATTTCTATACGCTCATCCGTCTTCCCGACGACTGCGCCGTCATGATTCTGGGCGATGTGTCTGGCAAAGGCATTGAGGCTGCATCGATGTCCGCGCTCGTCAAGACGGCCCTGACGGCATATGCCTGGGAGGGCGCTGGACCGGCCCGCATGGCACGCTCCCTTAACAGCATGCTCATGGGCTTTTCGAGGGTCGAGACGTTCGTGACGGCCTTTATCGCCAAGATTGACCTTAAAGCCGGACGCGCAACGTATTGTTCGGCGGGCCATCCTCCGACCATGGTCATCAGGCCAGAGTCGATGCCGCTGGGTGGCGGCGAGGCCCGTGGGGGAGAGGTTGAGCTGCTTGGATGCCAATCGGGCGTAATCGGTGCCTTTGAGAGCATGGTGTACGAGACAGGCGTGTTTACGTTCGCCCCCGGCGACATGCTCTTCATGTATACGGATGGAACGATTGAGGCTCGCGACCGTACCGGAGCGTTCTTTGGCGAGCAGCGCTTGCGCGACCTTCTGCTTTCTGTTTCGGGGGAGGGCGTGTCGGGAATCTGCGGCAAGGTCTTGGGCGAGCTCGACCGATTTACCGAATCGGCGCTGGACGATGACATTGCATTGGTGTCCCTTGAGTTTTTACGGGGTCGTTCATAGACGACGCTGGACGGGCTGAATCCGTACGGTTGGGGAAACGAATGCATCGAGTGGGCTTTTTTGGGGAACCATGGTCGTATGAATGAGTGGAATGACATAGCGGTTTTGACGCCACCAGGCGATATCGACATCGCCACGGTGCCTGCGCTGCGTCGGCGGTTGGATGCTTTGATTGGCCGCGGCGTGCGTCGTGTCGTCATCAACTGTCAGGCTGTTAGCTTTATCGATTCGACGGGCTTGGCATTCCTGCTTACGCGCGCTCGTGAGCTCATGAGGCGAGAAGGCCTGCTTTCGCTCGTCAATGCATCAGGTGAAGTTGTTCGCTTTTTGGAGATTGCACGTCTTGTCGATATTCTTCATGTCGCGGGGCCGGCACGGGAGTCTATTCCCGCCATTCCGGTGGGGGAGCTGCCTCGCTGGAGTAAGAGCGTCGAGGTCCGTCAGGGTATCGAGAATCTTCCATACTACCGACATCGCATCGCCGAACTCCTTGAATCGCTTCCGTTGCGCCGTGACGAGCGCTATGATGTCGCATTGGCGTCGGGGGAGGCGCTGGGTAATGCCTATGACCATGCGGGCGGCATCGGGTGCGTCCTGACGGTTCAGGCCTATGGCGATCGCGTTGTGGTTGAGGTGCTTGATCGAGGTGCCGGCTATTCTATCGATGAAACGAGCGAACCGGTCGCATCAGAGGAGCGCGGCCGTGGTATCAAGCTTATGCGTATGCTCGTCGATAACGTGGAGGTTGCTCGTCGTACGGACGGCGCCGGCACGCGCGTGCAGATGGTGAAGCTGTTTAGCGGAGCGCTGGAATCGTGTGCCTAGCCAATCGCTTTAGCGCGTTTGGCTACTAAGAACATGCGGCAGACAAGTTTTTTGAAAAAAGTACTTGCGTCTTTTGGACAACTCGCGTAAATTAATAACCCGCAAGCGGACATGGCTCAGTTGGTAGAGCACAACCTTGCCAAGGTTGGGGTCGCGGGTTCGAGCCCCGTTGTCCGCTCCATTGCATTTCCGGACCGTTTAGGCGGTCCTTTTTCGGCGAAGTGGCCAAGTGGTAAGGCAGAGGCCTGCAAAGCCTTTACCCCCGGTTCGAATCCGGGCTTCGCCTCCAAGCAACATCCGGGCGCTCCGGCGCCCGTTTTGTTTTACATATGCGGACATGGCTCAGTTGGTAGAGCACAACCTTGCCAAGGTTGGGGTCGCGGGTTCGAGCCCCGTTGTCCGCTCCAACTATGTTACGCGGTTCTAACGAACCGCGTTTTTTGTTCAAGACTTTAGTCTGCTGGGCGCGCAGCGGCCAGCTTCAACCCACCCGCTATGCGGGTGGAGACAAACGGCTTTACAAAGCCACCCCTCCGGCCGATATTGACGATTGTTCAGGCCGTCAAGAATTCGAGTCGAAGGGGTGGTCGCCATGGCCCAGAAGGCCTACA
>JAGZQF010000035.1 GCA_018382295.1 Collinsella sp. | reverse complement strand
ACCATTGTCGGCCTAATCCGCGGTCTTTCATGCAGCAGGGGCTCTCAATGTTTTTATGTCCTGCTCATATCGTCTCTGCCGGCACTTGGGGACACTCCTTAGCCGTTGGGGGCGTTCTTAAACGACTAGTCTGGGCGGCAGCCGCGCGGCACCGGTCCGCGTGGCGGCGTATAATCGGCGGCAGATGACTTGGACGTTAGGAAACCATGACCGATAGCATGCAGCAGATGGCGCTCGACACGCTCGGCGCCTATTTTGGCTACACCTCGTTTCGCCCGGGGCAGGACCGCATGGTCGATGCGATCCCGCGCTCATGCTGCCCGGCATCACCTTTGTGGTGAGTCCGCTGCTGTCGCTTATGGAAGACCAGACCCGTGCGTTGCTCGCGGCGGGTGCACGACCCAGCTATCTCAACTCCAGTCTTACTCCGGCCCAGCAAAACACCGTGCTCAAGCGGGCGCGCGAGGGCCGCTACCAGCTTATGTACGTGGCGCCCGAGCGCCTGCTCGAGCCGCGCTTTTTAGCCTTTGCGCAGGAGGCCGCGGGTTCCTCCGGCATTGGCGTGCCGCTCGTGGCCATTGACGAGGCACACTGTGTGAGCCAATGGGGCCAGGATTTCCGCCCCGCTTACCTGCAGATTCGCGAGTTCATCGATTCCCTGCCGCAGCGCCCTATCGTGGCGGCCTTTACCGCTACGGCGACTGAGCGCGTACGTGCGGACATTCAGCAGATGCTCGGCCTGCAAAACCCCGCGACGGTGGTGACGGGCTTCGATCGCAAGAACCTCTACTTTGGCTGCGAAGAGATGGGCGACAAGGCCAAGGCCGCGTGGGTGCGCGACTATGTGATCGCGCATTCGAGCGAGAGCGGCATCGTGTATTGCTCGACCCGCAAGACGGTCGACGCGCTGGCCGCGGAGCTTGCCGAGGCGCTGGGACCCAGCGGTATTCACGTTGGTCGCTACCACGCCGGCATGGGCAACGACGCCCGCAGGCAAAGCCAGCGTGCCTTTATCGACGACGATATTCAGGTGATGGTTGCCACCAACGCCTTTGGCATGGGCATCGACAAGCCCAACGTGCGCTACGTGATCCACAACAACGTGCCCGAGAGCATCGAGGCCTACTATCAGGAGGCGGGGCGCGCCGGCCGCGACGGCGACCCGGCTAGCTGCTACTTGCTGTGGAACGGCAACGATTTTCGCATGCGCCGCTTTTTGATCGACCGCGGCGACGCTGCCGACGAGGCGCTCGACGACGAGCAGCGCGCGTGGGCGCTCCAGAACCGTTATCGCCTGCTCAGCCAGATGGAGGGCTACTGCAATACCACCGGCTGTCTGCGCGAATACATGCTGCGCTACTTTGGCGACGAGGCCGCGGCCGAGCATGCGGCGGCCGCCGCGGGCGGCACGGCAGACGACGCCGAGGGCTGCGGCAACTGCAGCAACTGCCTCACGCAGTTCGAGGTCGAGGACGTCACTGGCATGGCCCGCGCCGCCGTGCGCTATGTGGCCACGCGACCCATGCGCTTTGGCAAGTCGCTGATCGCCGATGTGCTTCACGGCGGCAACACCGAGCGCATTCGCCAGATGCATCTGGACGAGGACCACGGCTACGGTGAGCTGTCGAGCGAATCGGTCGGACGCATCAAGGACATCATCGGCCAGCTGTGCGGTCGCGGTTATTTGGCCACCTCGCAGGGGCAGTACCCGGTCGTGGGACTGGGTCCGCGTGCCGGCGAGGTCGAGGACGAGGCGTTCGCCTTTACCGTTAAGCGTCGCGCGTCCAGGCGCAAGGCCTCGGCCCGCGCCCGCCGCGCCGTCGATCTGCTGCGCGAGGAGGCCGAGCTGGATCAGCGCCCGCGCGTTGGCGACGATGCCGAGCTGTTCGAGCGCCTGCGTGCCCTCCGCAAGGAGATCTCGACGGAGCTGGAGATGGCGCCGTATATGGTCTTTTCCGACAAAGCCCTGCGCGGCCTGTGCCGCCTGCGTCCACAGACGCGCGAGGAGCTGGTCCAGGTCAACGGCATTGGCGAGAAAAAAGCCGATGCCTTTGGCGAGCAGTTTATGGCGGCGATTGAAGAGTTTGAGTCCGAGCATGCACGGAATGGAGCATAACGATGGCATCCGACGATAAAACCGAGCGCACTGAGGTGTCCGCTGTGCCGCTGTACCAGCAGGTTATGGATGACCTAAAGGGCGAGATCGCGCGTGGCGTGTATCCGACCGGCTCGCGCATTCCATCCGAGATGGAGCTCGCGAAGTCCTACGGCGTGGGGCGCATCACCGTGCGCCGCGCCATCGAGGAGCTGTCGCGCGCGGGGTATCTTAGCCGCCAGCAGGGGAGGGGTACCTTTGTGTGCGCTCCCAAGCTCAAGCGCAAGATTGTCCAGAAAGGCGATGTTCAGAGCTTTACCGAGGGCTGTGCCGCCAACGATATGGTGGCGGGCGCGCGCCTGGTGTCGCGCACGGTGGTCGCGGCGACGCACGAGGATGCGGCATTCTTTGGCGTGGAGCCCGGCTGCGAGCTTATCGTGGTCGAGCGCGTGCGTACGGCCGACGGCGTCCCCGTCATGCTCGAGAACAACGCCTTTGTGCTTGCCGACCATCCGTATCTGCAAACACTGGCCGACGATGACCTTACCGACAATTCGATCTTTGCGCTTGTTGCCGAGCATTCGGGTCGTTCGCCGCTCAAATCCGATCCCTGCACGGTGGAGATTGCGCTTGCCGATGCTCAGGCGGCCCCGCTGCTCGAGGTTCCGATCGGCGAGCCGCTCTTCTACATGGAGACGTACTTTACCGATTTTGATGAGCAACCTCTGCTGCTCGGTCGCCAAAAGATCGTGGGCTCGCGCTACGTGTTCGACATCTAACGTTCATAGATAGAACAACATAGAACAAATTTGCCGAAATGACTTTCCGAGCGATAGCTTGCGTGGTATAAATAGGACAATATAGAACGACCGCAGGTACGAGCTGTCGTCTAAAGTTGCCACACAAGGAGGAACATCAGTATGAACGCACATGATCTGGTTCAGGAAATCATAGAGCGCAAGGGCAAGATCGAGAACGTCTTTTGGATCGCCTGCGGCGGTTCGATGATCGACCTGATGCCGGCTAACGAGCTGCTCAAGCGCGAGGCCACCACGTTTACCTCGACGGTCTACACCGCGCGTGAGTTCTGCCTGATGGCCCCCAAGAGCCTCGGCGAGAAGTCGCTCGTCATCGCCTGCAGCCACAGCGGCAACACGCAGGAGGTCGTCGACGGCTGCGAGATGGCGCTGGCTGCCGGTGCCGAGGTCGTTGCCATGACCGACTGCGAGGGCTCCAAGATCGATAGCGGCAAGTGGACCACCTGGGTCTATCCGTGGGGCGAGGGCGTGCCGCAGGCCGAGGTGCCGCAGGGCATCGGCGCTCTGATCGCCGCCGAGCTGCTCGACCAGCAGGAGGGCTACGAGGCGCTCGCTGACATGTACGAGGGTCTTAAGCAGATGGACGCGCTGCTGCCTGCCGCCCGCGAGAAGGTCAACGCCGAGCTGGGCGCCCGCTTTGCCGAGCTCTGCCAGCAGCACAAGTTCTTCTACATCCTGGGTTCCGGCCCCAACTTTAGCCAGACCTACGCCATGGCCATCTGCTCGCTTATGGAGATGCAGTGGCAGCACTGCTGCTACATCCACTCCGGCGAGTACTTCCACGGCCCCTTCGAGGCCACCGAGCCCGGCGTGTTCTACTTTGTGCAGCTCGGCGCGGGCGAGTGCCGCCCCATGGAGGAGCGCGCGCTTGCGTTCCTCAACACGCACACCGACACGATCATGGTGCTCGACGCGCTCGAGTACGGCGTGGGCGAGGTACCTGCCAGCGTGCGTTCGTTCCTAGAGCCGATCTTCTTCTATGCGATGAGCTGCGAGCTGCGCGCCGCCCGCGGCAAGGTCTTCGACCACAGCCCCGAGTTCCGCCGCTACATGGGCGTCGAGCAGTACTAAGTAACGGGAATTATCTTTTTTTGGCGGGGTCTGCGCTGAGCGCGGGCCCCGTTTTGCGTTGTGGCGGCCGAATTTGTTCGGTTGGAAAAGTATTAGACCTAAATTTGCAAGCGTGCCGCATGAGTCAAAAAAGCGGGCCGCGCCGGGGGTTTCCGGCGCGGCCCGCTTGGGATCGCGCTTAGATTCACAAGGTTGCGGCAGTCGGTGCCCTACTTTGCGTCGTAGGCTTCGGCATCCCACCAGTCGAGCTGGGCGATGTTGTCGCGGATGTGCTGGCAACTCTTGTGGAAGCCCTCGAGCTCGTGCTCGGACAGGTCGAGTGTGTAGACCTCCTCGACGCCCTCGGCACCGATCACGCACGGCAGGGAGGTGAAGATGCCCTCCTCGCCATACTGGCCGGTCATGAGCGTGGAGGCGGAAAGCACGGCGTGCTCGTTGTGCAGCACGGCGGCGCAGGCGCGCGCGGCGGAGTTGGCGACGGCGTACTCGGTGCACTGCTTGCCCTGGTAGGTCACATAGCCGCCCTTGCGCGCGAGCTCCTCGACCTCCATGTGGTCGAAGGCGTACTTGTCGGGGTTCTCGGCCTGAAGCTCAGTCAGGCTCTTGCCGGCGATGGTCGCGGCCTTAAAGGCGGCCAGCTGGCTAAAGCCGTGCTCGCCGATCATGTAGGCGTCGATGGACTTGGGGCTCACGCCGACCTTCTTGGAGATCTCGGTGCGCAGGCGTGCGGAATCCAGACCGCAGCCCGAGCCGATGATCTTCTTGGGATCGTAGCCGGTCAGGTGCCACAGCTCGGTGCACACGACGTCGCAGGGGTTGGAGATGCTCACGAAGATGCCGTCGAAGCCGGCGTCGACGATGCGCTTGGCAAAGGTGCGGGCGGCGTCGGTGGTAAAGAACAGCTCACCGTCGCGGTTACCGGCGGCCAGTGCGACCTTACCGGCGGCGTTGACGATGACGTCGCAGCAGGCCAGCTCCTCGTAGTGGTCGTAGCAGTTGACGATCTTGGTGTTATACGGGACAAACGAAAGGGAGTCGCGCAGGTCCTGGACCTCGGACGTCACCTTGGCCTCGTTGATATCGCACAGGTACAGCTCATCGGCAATGCCCTGCATAAGCAGGCTGTTGGCGACATGTGCTCCTACGTGGCCCTGGCCGACCACACCGATCTTACGCGTCTGGTACATATGAGTATCCTTTCGGCCGAGTTTTTCGCGTTGAAACATTGTAGCGTCCTGCCGTTACTTTGCTAGGCTAAAGTGCAGCAGATTTTAGAGACATGCCTTAATTTCTACTTTTGGGGCGTTTTGGGCCGTTGGCGGCATCGCTGGGCGATGTGCTCGCGCGAATGGGGCCGCTCGTTGTACCATAGCTGCAACTGACTCGTAAGGAGCATCCATGCCCATTCGCATTCCAGACGCCCTCCCTGCCGCCGCGCAGCTCGAGAGCGAGAACATCTTTGTCATGACCGAGTACCGCGCGCTGCACCAGGACATCCGTCCGCTGCGCGTACTCATCCTCAACCTCATGCCCACCAAGATTGCCACCGAGACGCAGATCATGCGCAAGCTCTCCAACACGCCGCTACAGGTGGAGGTGGACCTGCTGCGCACCAAAACGCACGAGGCCACGCACGTGAGCGCCGGCCACCTGGAGACGTTCTACCGCACGTTCGACGACATCCGCGACATCCACTACGACGGCCTGATTATCACGGGCGCGCCGGTGGAGCAGATGCCGTTCGAAGAGGTCGACTACTGGCCCGAGCTCTGCCAGATCATGGACTGGTCCACCACGCACGTGCACTCTACGCTGCACATTTGCTGGGGCGCGCAGGCTGGCCTGTACCATCATTACGGTATCCAGAAGTGCGACCTGCCGGCCAAGGCAAGTGGCGTGTTCGAGCATTATCTGGTGAAGCCGCAAAGCCCGCTGGTCCGCGGCTTCGATGACCGCTTCTATGCCGTACATTCGCGCAACACCGACGTGCGCCGCGAGGATGTGGAGGCCGAGCCGCAGCTTGAGGTCGTGGCCGTGTCCGACGAGGTGGGCCTGTACATCGTCAAGTCGACCGACAGCCGTCGCTTCTTTGTCTTTGGCCATCCCGAGTACGATACCGACACGTTGCGCCTGGAGTACGAGCGCGACGTGAAGCGCGGACTCAACCCTCAGGTGCCGGCGCATTACTTCCCGGGCGACGACCCCACCGCCGAGCCGCGTAACGTCTGGCGCAGCCAGGCTCAGCTGTTCTACACCAACTGGCTCAACTACTACGTCTACCAGACCACGCCCTACGACCTGGCCCGCGCCGGCGAGGAGCATTAGGCTGCGACTGTGGCGCTTGCGGAGCGTTGCTCTGCACGAGCGTGGATTATCGGACACACGAGCGTGGATTTTCGGACGTTTGAAAACGAGCGTGGATAATCTCCCATTTTTGGCCGAGGAACGGGCTCAAAACGGGAAATTTTCCACGCTCAATTTTCTTCAGCCGTCGTACCGGCGGCCCCATCACGCGTCGAGTACATACGGACCATGTCACAAACTAGGTAGTTTTGAGCCACGGCATATTTTCTTTCAATGAAATCGACGGCTTTTGAGGCTCAAAATGTGGAGACAGGGACCTCTCGACAACCGTTCTACCTGCAGATATAAGCTATTAACCTAAAACGTCCAAAACCGTCAAGCATTTGGTCAGCTGCTGGACAGCATTTGGTCAGACTTCGCATGAAACCTTCTGGTACGTTGGCGCCGTTCCAAGAGTTGGGAGGCGACATGGCAAACGCGACGGCGTATCAAAGACTCACAGGCCACATTAAAGCGTGCGAGCAGCAGATGAGCTGCGTGTACGCGCGCACGACGGCGGAGGCAAAGCAGATTGAGCGGCGGGTGGCGGCGGGAAGTCTCAAGGTGGTCATGCCGGGGCTGTATGCGCGTCCGGAATACTGGTCCGAGCTCAAGTTTCGGCAGCGTTATCTGCATCGGGTGCGGGCGCTTGCGCAAAAGCACCCCGACTGGACGTTTTGCTCCTATACGGCGGCCGTTGTCTATGGCCTTTCGGTTTCGCATGCCAATTTGACGCACATTCATATCGCCGCGATGCCGGCGCAATCGACGACGCCGGGCTCTAAGATTATTCGCCATCGCTATGCTCATCGAACGCGGGCCAGCCAGATGGATATTGCCGTGACCGATATCGATCAGACGATTACGGATTGCCTGGTCGATGCGTCGTTTGTCGAGGGGCTGATCATTGCGGACTCGGCGCTCCATGAGCAGCTGTTGTCGAAGGAGCATCTCGTTGAGGCAGTCGACAAGCTTGGCTTAAATCGCCGCGGTGTTGTGACGGCGCGCAGGGTTGCACGGCGTGCCGACGGCCTGTCGGAAAGCGGCGGCGAGTCCAAGGCGCGGGCGCTGATGATCGAGCGCGGATGGCAGGTTCCGGAGCTGCAAGTTGAGCTGTTCGATCCGGTTGAGCCGGGAAGGCCGTATCGCGTTGACTATTTGTGGCGCGTGGGTGACCGGTTGATTATTGGGGAGTTCGACGGATTCGTTAAAAGCGAGAAGGCGGCGGAGGAGGGCAAGCTCGCAAAGGCGCAATTTGACGAGCGCCAGCGCGAGTCGAGGCTTTCGATGCTCGATAACTGCAAGATTGTGCGCTTGTGCTGGGATGACCTGAGGGATCCGACAAAGCTCGATCGCAAGCTCAAGGTTGCTGGCGTGCCGCGTGCATGTTGAGGCGGTCGCGGGGCGTTAAGCTGGACGAGCGTGGATAATCGGACACACGAGCGCGGAAATCTGGACGCGCATTGATTGAGCGTGGATTGTCAGACATATGAGCGTGGATTTTCGGACGCTTGCCGAATGAGCGTGGAAATCTGGACGGACGAGCGTGGAAAAACGGACGTTTGCAACATGAGCGTGGATAATCTCCCGTTTTTGGCTCGTAAGGGGGCTCAAAGTGGGAGATTTTCCACGCTCATTTTTGTGGGGTGCAGCCCGCCAGCGGTTAGGCGCTGATGATGTTGGGCAGCGGCAGGTCGTGGGCGTCGGTGGGAACGTCGTCGACGCGCTGCTCGTCAAAGGCAATGCCGATAACGTGGCATGCGGGCGAAATAGTGGGCAGGTAGCGGTCGTAGCAACCGCCGCCGTAGCCCAGACGCGCGCCGGCGCGGTCGAAGGCTACGAGCGGCACGACGATCATGTTGAGAGCTTCGACGGGCACGATAGGGAAGCGGCTGCTGTCGATGTCCGTGGCCGCGAAGGCCCGCGTGGGGTGGGCGATAAACGGTGCCGCGGATGCATCGTCGGCGGCAACTGCCCTCATGCACATGCGCTGGCCACAAGCTGCGGCATCAATTGCCGAGAGCATGCACGGATAGGCCACGCGCCAGCCGCGTTTGGCGGCCGCGGCGGCAAACGCGGCTGGGTTTGCCTCGGAACCCATGGCGGCATAGACGGCGACGGTACGCGGCGCCGCGACACCCAAGCGATCAAACAGCTCAACCAGCCGCGCACAGATAACGGCAGACTTTGCCGCCCGCACATCCAAATCAAGAGCATCGCGCCGAGCAATTACCGCCCGCCGCAACTCAGCCTTATCCATCCCAGCCCCCTCTCCCAAACCTACCAAAAAGGGACAGGTTTATTTTGGCAGGCTTTATCTGGGCAAATGTCGAAACCACCACAAAGGTGCCTGTCCCCTTTGTGGTGGTTTTGCTTGCTGTGGCTAGCCCAGCAGGTCGATGACGTTAAAGCCGGCGTTGCTCTTGGCGATGACTTCGCGGCCGCCGAAGACGCAGGTCGGTGACTCGGCTGCGATGCGCGTCACGTCGGCGCCGAGCGAGCGCAGCTCACCGGGTGTGGCCGCGAGCATCTGGGCGCGACGCTCCTCGCGCGCGTGCGGATCGAGCCCAGCCAGGTAGGTCGTATTGCGGCGCTTGGTGAGCGCGTACGGCTTCACGGGCGCGTCCATGCCGCTCACGCAGCTCACGATAAAGCCCTCGAAGGCGGCCTCGTCGGGCTCAAAGCTGCCGAGCCATTCGCCCGCGCGCGCCACACGCTCAATCGAGGGGTCGATTGCTGGGTCGCGGTAGGTGTAGAACGCCGTCTGACGCTCACCGGCCGCGCGAAATCCGCAGCCGTACGCACCGCCCTTCACGCGGATCTCGTTCCACAGGTAGTCGTAGGAGAGCGCGTTGGCAGCCACGGCCCAGGCGCCCGTCACGTCGATGCCCAGGCGACGCGGATCGCACGCGCTTGCCGCAAAGCAGATGTCGCTGGGGATGACGAAAGCCTCGTGACGGTCGCGCGGCTCCGGCACCACGAGCGCGTCGCGGCCGGCATCGGTGCCGTCGCCAGCGCCCAGCCCCAGGTTACCCGCGGCGGCCCAGTATGCGTCAAAGTCCTCGTCGCTGCCGGTAAAGCTCGCCATGCAGCCATCGGCCACAAAGATGCGCTCCGCCAGCTCGGCAAGCTTGGTACGCAGCCCGTCCACGCGCTCGTCAAAGTGCTCGAGCAGATCGCGCAAGAACAGGTAGAAGTCTACGCCCGAGAGCTGCTCGCGCACCACGGCCGAAGGCGAGCTGTAGCTCATCGCGCGGCCGAGTGCCGCCGAGTGGCCGTTGTTGATAAAGCCCTGCTCAAGCCCAATGCGAATCTGCGTGAGCACGTCGCGCACTCGGCCGGCGTCGGCATCGAGCAAAAGCGTGCTCGACCATACCTCGCGCGGCAGACTCGCCAGCGCATCGATCTTCTCGGACAGGGTGCCGGCGCTCACCAGCAGGTAGGGGCGCACGCCGTCCACTTCGGGCTGCGTCATGACTTCGGTCGTAAAGCTCAAAAAGCCGAGCTTGCCAGCGAGCAAGTTGTCGAGTTCCTCGGCCGAGTGCTCGCGCGTGGGCAGCTGCTTAAGCAGGCGGCAGAGCAGTGTCACATAGGGCAGGTCCTCAAACGCGACGCAGCTCAGGTCGAAATACTGCATGGCGTAGGCAAGACGGTTGGTGGGAATGTTGTGGCGCAGGCAGGGGATGGGCGCAGTCGTGTCCACAACGAGCGGCGGCTCGGGGCGCGCCGCGCCAATGTCGGATACGCGCAGACGCGGTAGCGTGGCCTTGTCCTCGGGCGTGTCCTCGGCCTCCTGCGCGGCACGCAGCGCGGCCGTGCACTCGACCACATCCGCCAGCTCGGCATCGGTCATGGCGTCGCGCTTGGCAGCCAGCTCGGCAGCTTCGGCACCCTCCGCACCCTCGGCGGCGTCTACCGGCACCAGCTCGACCAGAGCCATGTGGTCGTTTTCCAGCACCAGCTCGCGCAGCAGGTCCTCAAAATAGCTGCCGTCCAGCTCGCTACGCAGCTCCTCGTACACCGGGCCGTACTTGAGCGCCAGCGTCGCGGCGTCGTCATCGTAGAGCCAGGTGCTCAGCGCGTCGCACGCAATGGCCACGCCGTCGGCGATGCCATAGTCACGCTGGCGCAGGTCGTACTCGTTGCTGCTGATGATGGCTTCCAGACGCTCGCGCGGAACGCCGTGCTCACACAGGTCACGACAGGCGTCCTGGAACACGCGGCGCAGCTCGCGCGCCACGCCGGGCTGGGCATTTTGCAGCATGATGAGCTCATAGGGCTGCAGGCACTCGGCCGCGGTGTAGCTCACTACGTTGCCGCCCAGGCCTGCGGCCAGAATAGCCTTTTTGACCGGCGCCTCGTTGGAGCCCAGCAGCGCCTCGAACAGGATATCCGCCGCGATCGTACGCTTGCGGTCGAGCGCGTTACCCAGCACCAGGCCCAGGCCTACCAGGGCATTCTCGGGCGTGGTGGCCATCTCGACGCGCTCATACTCGCAGGTCACAGGCGCCTGCACGTCCAACGGATTGGGCGCCAGCGCGGACGGATCCTCGCCGGCGGCAACGGCGGCGTCCATGCGGCGGCTCGCGGCGCTCGACTGCGACAGGTAGCGCTCATCCAAAAATGCCAGCGCACGGTTCACATCCAGGTCGCCGTAGAGCGTTATATAAGAGTTGGAAGGATTGTAATGGCGAGCGTGCGTGTCCAGGAACTGCTCGTAAGTGAGCGCCGGAATCGCGCGCGGGTCGCCGCCGCTCTCGTGCGCATAGGCGGTATCGGGATAGAGCGCGGCGTTGACGGCGTCATCCAGCACGCTCATGGGATCGGACAGCGCGCCCTTCATCTCGTTGAAGACCACGCCGTTATAGCGCAGCGTGCCCGCGTGCAGGTCCTCGGGGTAGCCCTCGCCGGCGTCGCCCTCCGGCAGATCCAGCTCGTAGTGCCAACCCTCCTGCTCAAAAATGGTGGGCTTGGTGTAGATGGCCGGGTTAAACACCGCGTCCAGGTACACGTCCATCAGGTTGTACAGGTCCTGCTCGTTGGTGGTGGCAACGGGGTAGATGGTCTTGTCGGGGTAGGTCATGGCGTTGAGGAACGTCTGCATGGAGCTCTTGATCAGATCGACAAACGGCTCCTTGACGGGAAACTTGGCCGACCCGCACAGCACCGAGTGCTCAAGAATATGGAACACGCCGGTGGAATCGGCCGGCGGCGTCTTAAAGCCAATGGCAAAGGCCTTGTTTTCGTCGTCGCACGCCAGGTACAGCAGGCGAGCGCCCGAGGCGGTGTGGCGCAGCACGTAGGCGTCCGAGTCGAGCTCGGGCACGGTCTCGCAGCGCTCGACGGCAAAGCCGTGGCAGGTAGTGCCGGGCACCAGCAGTGCGGCGGCAGCGGCGCGCGGGTCGGTTGGGGTGGTGGGCATATGCAGTCTCCTTTGACGCCCCAGCGGGGGCGAATCGAGTCGAATCCTCGAGAGTATACCCATATGGGGCCGCGACCCTGCGGCGAACTGGAGACGATGCCAGCGGATTGGGCATAGGTCCCGCGTGCCCGCCGCACGAGCGTGGAAAATTGGACACTCGCCAAACGAGAGTGGATATTCGGACGGACGAGCGAGGATTTCCGGATACCTATCGAACGAGAGTGGATATTTGGACGGAATTTGCCGCAAAAGCTCCAAAAACCGTCCAAATATCCACTCTCGATATCCGACCGTCCGAAAATCCTCGCTCGTCCATCACTCGCGTATCTCTCGTCTCTCATTCGTCTCTAATATGAGAGATGACAGGAAGATGAGAGAAAAATATGAGAGATAACTGAGCAGCAAAGAGACAGGTAATCATGGTATTGTCTCAATACCGATTGTTCTACCAGCAAAAATATGTATAAATGAAGCAAATGGTAGACATTCCATCTCTATCTATCTCTTATCTCTAAGCCGAGAGATAGAGAGATAAATGAGAGATGATTACGAGAGATAACTGAGAGACGAGGGAAATCTATCCGCGGCATTCTCCGCGGGACCGAGCGAAAGGACGTGCAGATGAACGAAAACGAGCTGACCGGTCTGCTTGAGTCTTTAAGGCGTATGGGCTCGGATGATCTTAACGTCGAAGTGAAGGAGAGCGCCACGACGCTTTCCCGCGACGTGTGGGAAACGGTGAGCGCATTCGCGAACACTGCCGGCGGAACCATCGTGCTCGGAGTGAGTGAGCGCGCAGGTTTTGTCCCGGTTGAGAACTTCGAGACCGAGAAAGTGCTCAACCAATTCGTGGCGGGCATGGGCGATGCCGGCGGTCGCGGAAAGCTGGCCAATCCGCCCAAATACACGATCGAGCGAGTGGAGCTTCAGGGCGTCATCGTTCTCGTCATTACGATTGAGGAGCTCGATCCGTCGAGCAAGCCCTGCTATGTCATAGAGCGGGGCGCCCAGGGCGGCAGCTACAAGCGCATCGATGACAAAGATGTGCCGCTTTCATCGACCGAGGTGCTCGCATTGGCGTCATACGGTCGAGCGACTCCGAGCGATCGCGACGCGGTGGCGGGTGCGGGCGCGGACGATCTCGACGAGACGCTGGTCGACCGTACGATAGATCGGGCTTTCTCGTTGACGCCCCGGGCAATGCGCGGCGCGCCGGACAAACAAACGAAACTGGAGCGCCTAAATATCCTTGATTCCCAGGGCAATGTCACCAAGGCTGGACTCCTAGTTGTGGGCACCTACCCTCAGCAGTTCTATCCCAAGCTCTTCATTGACGTGGCTGTCCATGCGGGAACTCAGAAGGGCATGGCGGAGTCGCTGAGATTCATGGACCGCACAATCTGTGAGGGAACGTTGGGCGAGATGATCTCGGATGCCGTCGCAGCCGTCGCCAAGAATTTGCGGCGAACCTCGACCGTCCAAGGCGTCTCGCGTGTCGACTCGCTTGAGATTCCCGAGGAGGTTCTGCGCGAGGCAATCGCCAACGCCGTAATCCATCGAGAATACGGGGATCGGTTCTGTGGACAATCGATTGCCGTCGACGTCTTTGACGATCGTGTCGAGGTGACGAATCCTGGCGGCCTTTACGGGGGAAAGACTCGCGAGAACTTGTTTGACGGCAGCTCCCGATGCCGTAACGCGACGCTTGTGAAGCTCATGTCGATTGTTCCGCTGCCGGATGGCGCAGGTTCGCCGGCTGAGGGCAATGGCTCGGGCATCCCGATGATGATCGATGCCATGCGCGCGCATGGTCTGGCCGAGCCCCTGTTCTGCCTGGGATTCGATCGGTTCAAGGTCGTACTTTACCGTTCAAAGATCGAGCCGGTCGATCATGGCGGGGGCTTAATTGTGACGGCACTCAAACACTACGGCGAGCTGGGGACGCGCGAGCTGGCAGAGCACACAGGGCTCACAATTTCCCAGGTTAGGTCGCGCGTCAACGCGCTCATTGCTCAAGGCGAGCTTGAGCCCACGGCGCCGGCGACGAGCCGCAACCGCAAGTATCGACTGTCGGAGCGCGTGGGATAGATGCGTTAGTGGACGAGGCGACCCAATAATCGACCCTCGATTGGCGTCCATTAAGGTAAAGCGGTTGTTGTCCAGTCGACGGTGATGCTAAAGACTCGGCTTACGCTGGCATGGCCCCGAACCCGTCTATCAAGAACAGCCTAAGAACCAGCTTGATGGCATTTCCCGGTTTGACTTCGGCCGTGCCAAAGACGTGGCGCTCGGCGAGCTCGCTGCAGTATGCATAGATGTCGCGGATAAGGTCCGCACCCGAAAGCGTAAACATGTAGCCTGCGTCCGAAAGCGCGTTGGGTGCGGTAGGCAGCTTGGCCATGCGGCAGAACGTTTGCAGGTCGGGCGCCATAGCGTCCTGGTAGCCAAGATGGTTGCCGTCTTCTTGTGCGGCGAGTTCCAGCTGGCGTACTCGATCCAGCGCCACTGCCAGCACAAAGCTCGGCGTAGGCGCATTGACGTCCTGAGTGGTCGCCACAAGCCTGCCCGCTGCCTGCGTGACAAGCCAAGCGACCTCGCGCTGGCAACGCACGGCCTTGCGCGTAACCGGCTTGATGGACGAAGAAGAAACGCTTCCCTTAGGCGGATTCGAAACAGCCATAAGAACCTCCCATGAACAATCCGGCCCAACAAGCCCGGATGAAACACGTGCTACATCAGTATACAGGGAAGTGGGGCAGCGGGGTACAAACGCGCCAGCGGCAAACCGAGAGCATCAACGATGTGCCTCCGCTCTATTTGGACGATGGTACGTGGGTCATTAAGTACTCGGTTCAAGCGCCGGGTACCGTTGGTTTTCGAGACCAGAATTACAACCGTAAAATGCTCAACTGCATGGAATGTGGCGTTCCGGTCGGAGTCATATTTGCAACCGAGGTGGGCTATAAGGTGCTCGGCCTTGCGTTTGTTGAGCGGTTCGAGTCCGAAAACGGATGGTTTGTTCTGCACGGTCCTGTTCATAAAGGCGGACCGGACCCTCGTTTTGCACCCGACATGAGTTATCTGAAGCACATGCCCGTCGATATTGAGTTTGCCGGACAGGGTGCGACCGACGACGAAAAGGTCCGCTATGCGTTAAGGCGCGAGCGATTGGGGCAGCAATGGTTCCGCAAGCAGCTCGTTGCCGCCTATGACGGACGTTGCGCGGTGTCGGACTGCGGCGTCAGCGAAGCTCTGGAGGCTGCACATATCGAGAATTACTCGGGACCCAAATCGCAGGTTGCCAGCAATGGCATTCTACTTCGGCGCGATCTTCATTCCCTATTTGATGCTCACCTGATTTCGTTTGAGCCTGTTTGCGGCGAATATCGGCTGTGCGGATCGTACCTGCTGGATAAGACCGGCTACGCTTCCTTTGCGGGTGCGACGCTAAGGCAGCCGAATGAGCGTCAGTGGCGACCCAATACGGTGTTTCTTGAGGCCCATCGCATTGAGTTCGATCGCTCGGAAAAGAAGCGTGAAAAGGCGGGGCTTCTGCCGTATTAGCGTATTTGGCTTTGGCATTCTTTGACGATCGTGTTGTTTGATCGGATCGCGTGGCGATGCAATCTCGCGCCCGCCCGCCGGTGCATGCTCTTCCTGTTTTGTATAGCGAGAGGGGAGCGTGTATGAGCTGGCGAGGCGATATTGCGATGGGGAAGTACGGAAAACTGCCGTGTGCCCTTATAGACAACAATATGTTTCCGAGCGTAGAGGTTGATTGCGGGTCGTTTGTCGTCACCTGCCCTTGCTGCGGCTCGCAAATACCGTGTCTCGACATTCGGTTCATCGATGCGCGCGACAGACTCAGCGACGAAGTGAGAAAACGGACAGGCGTTCATATGCCGGTGTATCCGGAGAAATGCCCTGTTTGTGGCCTCGATATCGTGTATGACGCCGGCGACGAGGGATAGGTGATGCGGAGGAGCTGGCTGTGAAGGCTTCTCCGTCTCTACAAATAAATCCCCTCACCGAGTTGCCTGTGGAACTCGGCGTGATGGTCGCGTGCCCAGGTAAAGAGCGCCTGGTCAAAGTCGGTACGCGCGGCCGGGACGCCAAAGACGCCGGCAACTTCGACGCGCACAAACTCCAGTGCCGGCAGCTTGTTGATGGCAGTGAGGGCAAATGGGGACGAGGGCTCCTCGAACAGATAGCGGCTGCCTTGCAGCGCGTCGCAACTGGTGCACGTGTTGCCGAGCGACGGGGCTTTGGAGGCTCGCGCGCCTACGGGCTTGTAGCCGCAGCGCTTATGAAGGTAGTCGCGGATCTCGCCTGGCACGCAGCCAAGGGCGGGCACGATGGCGAGTGCGTTGGCGTTGGCCGTGTCGATGGCAATGTGCCCGGCTTCGTTGGGCGCGTGCGCGATGGCGATGCTCTCGTCGTCATCGGTTCGATAGGGAATGCCGAAGGCCGCGACCGAGGTCTCTTTGTGACACTTCCAGCACTCGCGCTTGCCCAGTACTAGATATATATACGGCGCTGAGGGGTCGGATCGGTCAACACCGGGCAGCCACTCGGCAAAGGGCTCGGGGTTGACGCCGCTGGGTACATACCAGATCTTCTTGGTCCGGTCCCATTTGGCGCCCAGCGCCTTGGCTTCTTCTTTGTGCGAAAAGGGGACATCGAGCTCGGTGCGCATGGCGGCTCCTTGGTGCTGCAGGTGCAAGTGGCTCAAGGATACCGCAGGGCGCAGACATCGCGGCGTTTTGCCGAGAAGTTGCGGCTCGGATGGGTTCGAGACGCGTTGGCCTCGGCGGCTATTGGGGCGGTTTTGATTGACTGCGGAGTCAGCCGGGATAGGCACCTGGGTCGCTGACGCGGTTTTGTGTATGGGCAGGGTGGTTGTTTGGGCGGCTGGAGCAGCTTGCGGCGCAGTTTTGTGCCCGGCTATTGTTGATGTTGGGGTATTGAATTTGTTCGGCTGTCATTCGTCAGGTGAATTGATGTTACGTTGCGATGACGGTTGGAGCTGCCAGCGGATTTGGCGACATAAAACAAAACAGCCCAGAAGACATAGCCTCCATAGCCTCTGAGCTGCGAACATTTGGTGGGCGTTAGAAGATTTGAACTTCTGACCTCTTCCGTGTCAGGGAAGCGCTCTCCCCCTGAGCTAAACGCCCGATCAAGGGTGCGCAAGCGCGCAAGGGATAATATAACGGAGCCTGAACTCGGTGGCAAGAACATTTTTAAAAATCGCTTACATTGTGGAATTCGGGGGCTTTGTCGTATCCATTTCAAAAGAGCCTGCTGCCGCGATTTGGCTGTCGCATAATGCAAGGCCATTGCGGTATCGAGCTATGGAAAGACGCCTGCGGAATTGTCCCACCGATAAGCGGACAAGCCTCCAGCTGGTGACTTCGCCGTGGTAAGGTAAGCCGAATTGTTTCCAGGCTGTTTCGGGGGAGTGGAATGAGCAAAGAGTGTGTCGAGCAGGTCGAAGGCGCAGGGGCTTCGGTGCCGATGACCGATATATCGAACATTGATGTGCCCGAGGGCACCGACGAGCTCAGCCGTGACACCCGTCGCGCATGGCGCGACCGCTTGAACAGCGCTTCGACGCGCAAGATGATCACGGGCGTCTTGGCTACGCTGGTGAGCGGTTCGTTTTGGGGCTTCTCGGGCACCAGTGCGAGCTTTCTGTTCGATACCTACCACGTCGACACCTTGTGGCTTATGAGCGTGCGTCAGATTCTCGCCGGTCTACTCTTTATGGCCGTGGTTGTTACGCGCGACCGCGAGCGCCTGATTAAGCTCTGGACCACACCCGCCGATCGCAAGCAGCTGCTGCTCTTTACTGCCTTTGGCCTGCTGTTCAACCAGTTTTGCTATCTTTCGGCCGTGCGCCTGACGAACGCCGGAACCGCGACGGTGCTCCAGTGCCTGCAGCTCGTTATCATCATGGGCTACGCCTGCGCGATCGATCGCCGCATGCCGCGTACTCGCGAAGTCATCGGCATTGGCCTGGCCCTTGGCGGCACGTTTTTAATCGCCACCGGAGGTGATCCCACCAGCCTGAACATCTCGCCGCTCGGCTTGATCGCGGGCCTCATGTGTGCGGTCAGCGCCACCTGCATGGCAGTGATTCCCGCTAAGATTCTGCCCGAATATGGCAGCCCCATCGTCACGGGTTCGGCTATGCTCACGGCAGGCATCGTTTCGTGCGCCGTGGTTCAGCCTTGGGCGCATATGCCGGCGCTCGACGCTGCCGGTATCGAGGCGCTCGCGGTGTTCGTGGTTATCGGCTCGTTTTTTGCCTACATGCTCTATATGCAGGGCGTTAAGGACATTGGCTCGGTTCGTGCAAGCCTCATTGGAACCGTGGAGCCGGTCTCGGCGACCATCACCAGCGCCGTTATGCTGGGCACGGTATTTTTGCCGACCGACCTTATCGGCTTTGCCATGATCATCGTGATGATGTTCCTCACGGTGTAGCTGGCGCCGCCGCCAAGACAGATAAGGTGTTGCGCCAAATTTTCGCCAATTGATAGCCGTGTCTGGAGTTTAGCTGTCGATGCTCAATATGCCATAAACTAATAGCGTTATGGACTTTTCTATTGCGACTCAATTGCGAGGATTTCTTTATGGCTGGTAATCACTTTAAGGGCAGCGACAGCGGCCGTCCTGCAGTTCCGCCGCGTTCGAACGGGGCCGGAAAAGCTGGCATGCCGAGCGGAGCTGGTCAGAACAGCGCCGGTAAGCGCACGTCTCCGGGCGAGACGGCGATGTTTACCGCTCTGTACGAGCAGTCTCAGAAGGCTAAAAAGACCGGTCGCGCAAGAGGGAATGTCTTTGCGGGCGGTGCGACCCCCACGTCGCAGCCGAGCGGGGCTCCTTCGACACCTGCGAACAACGTAGGCGCTGCCAACGCCGCGAATGCCGCCGGCAACATTAATGCCGGCAATGCCGCCAACAATACTCCCTCTGCCGGTGGCGCGGGGCTTACGGGCAACCTTGGCACGATCTATACGGGTGCCTCCGAGACCGGCACGTTCGCCCGTTTGGAAGACAACGGTGCCGAGTTTAAGGGCTCCGGTTCCAAGGAAGATTATTACGATTTTGGCTTGAACTATGGCAGCGACGCTTCGACGAGCTCGACCTCGGATGGCCTGGTCCGTCATCGCCATCGCAAGGGTGAGGGCAAGAAGCGCCATGTTGGCGCGGTTGTTGCCGCCGTAGTCGTGGTGCTGCTCGTTGCGCTTGGCGCAAGTGGCTTTATGCTGCTTAACTCGGCAAAGACCGTAAAGAGCGAAGCGAAGGAGGCTGTCGAGATCGTCGGTGGCCTTAAGGACAAGGTCACGTCGGGCGATTTTTCGACGCTGCCTGACGACGCGAAGAAGATCGATGAGCTCTGTAACAGCATGAAGGCGGAGACCTCGAGCCCGCTGTGGACGGCGGCTTCGTTTATCCCGGTGTATGGCAGCGATATCAATGCGGCCCGCACCATGATTGACGCCCTGTCCGATGTCTCGAGCAATGCGCTGGTTCCCATGGCCGATAACCTTTCGCAGGCTACGCCCGGCAAGCTGTTCCAGGACGGCATGATTAACGTGTCCGCGCTGCAGGCGGTCGCCGATTCGCTTTCCAGCAGCTCGAAGGTGTTCAAGAGCGCCAACGAGAAGATCCAGGGCATTGGCGATACTCATATTTCCCAGGTGACCGAGCTGGTCGATAAGGCCAAGGACGGCTTTGCCACCCTCAACGGTGCGGTTGACGCGGCGGAGAAGGTCGCCCCCGTCCTTCCCCAGATGCTCGGCGCCAACGGCCAGACGCGCAACTACCTTATGTACGCCATGAACAACGTCGAGATTCGTGCCTGCGGCGGCTTTGGCGGTTCGCAGGGCCTGATTTCGGTCACCGACGGTCAGATGTCGATTGGCGAGTTTGTTCCCCGCATTGGACTCAGCGAGGATGAGGCGGTCGAGAGCGTCGACGAAGAGGATGAGGCGCTGTTCGGCAACCACAGTAACCTGTACAACTCGGGCAATACCTATTCGCCTGATTGGCCCCGCAACTCGCAGCGTGTCGCCGCGCTGTGGAAGTCCCAGTATGGACAGGACGTTGATGGCGTCATCGGTATCGACCCGGTGTTCCTGCAGTATCTGCTGGGCCTGGTCGGTAACGTGTCACTGCCCGACGGAACGGTTGTCGACGGCACTAACGCCGCAAAGGTCCTCATGCACGATGTGTACTGGAACTATCCGGTCGAGGAGTCGGACGGCATCTTTGCATCCGTCGCCAGCGCAGCCTTCGACAAGATTCTTGGCGGTATCGGCGATGTCGATGTTGCGAAGCTTGTCAGCGCCGTTGAGCGCGGTGCCGAAGAGGGCCGCCTGATTGCTTGGATGAGAAACGATGATGAGCAGAATGCCATCAAAGAGACGGGCATTGACGCTTCGCTGCCCGATCCGGATGACCCGAGTGCCGATCCCGTTGCCGGTGTCTACTTTAACAACCTGAGCTTCTCCAAGCTCGATTGGCACCTCAACGCCGATACGCAGATTGGCCAGGGCGTCAAGAATGGCGACGGCACGTGCTCCTATCGCATCACCGTCACCCTGACGAACATCATGACGCAGGAAGAGGCCGGCAAGCTGCCCGACTACGTTGCGGCGAGCGCACCCGATGCCGCGCGTGATGACGAGCGCCTGAATGTCTCGCTGTTCGCCCCGACGGGTGGCAACATTTCGGACCTTACCGTCGAGGGCACCCAGTTTGGGCTTGGCGCTGCCACGTGGCATGGCATTCCCTTCTATTCGGGAACCGTTGACCTGCATGCGGGCGAGACGACGACGATCACCTATACGCTGACCACGTCGGCCGAGGCGGGGGATAAGCCGCTTACGCTGCGCCAGACCCCCACGTGCCAGGCGGCTCGCGACAGCGCGTCGGCGTAGGGTTTTTCTGGTAGTCCAGATAATCGAGTACCATTTTGGGGCGGACAGATAATCTGTTCGCCCCATTTTTATAAGGAGAGCGCATGAAGTACTTTGGCACCGACGGCTTTCGCGGTGAGGCCAACGTTGGGCTGACGGTGGAGCACGCCTATAAGATCGGCCGTTTTGTGGGTTGGTATTACGGCGCCAATCGCAGTGCTAAGGCGCGCGTGATCGTGGGCAAGGACACGCGTCGTTCGAGCTATATGTTCGAGGCGGCGCTGGTGAGCGGCTTGGTCGCGAGCGGCGCGGACGCCTACATGCTGCACGTAATCCCGACGCCGGGCGTGGCGCATCAGACGGTCGAGGGCTGCTTCGACTGCGGCATCATGATCAGCGCGAGCCACAACCCGTTTTGCGATAACGGCATCAAGCTCGTCAACAGCGACGGCTTTAAGATGGACGAGGACGTGCTGGAGCTCATCGAGGACTACATCGATGGTAAGAGCGAGGTGCCGCTGGCCACGGGCAACCACATCGGCGCCACGGTGGACTACATGCAGGGCCGCAACCGCTACATTGCTTCGCTCATTGCAAGTGCGAACTTTTCGCTGCAGGGCGTCAAGATCGGTATCGACTGCGCCAACGGCTCGGCTTCCTCGGTGGCCAAGCCGGTGTTTGACGCGCTCGGTGCCGACGTGCGCGTGATCAATGCCGCGCCCGATGGCTTTAACATCAACGTCGACTGCGGCTCCACGCATATGGAGCGTCTGCAACGCCATGTGGTGGAGCAGGGCCTGGACGTGGGCTTTGCCTACGACGGCGATGCCGACCGCTGCCTGGCCGTGGACGAGCGCGGGCGCGTGGTCGACGGCGACCAGATCCTGTACGTGTGCGGCGTGTATCTGAACAAGCACGGGCGCCTCTCGGGCGGTACCGTGGTGCCGACGATCGCCAGCAACTTTGGCCTGATCAAGTCGTTGGAGCTTGCCGGACTGAGCGCCGTGACCAGCGGCGTGGGCGACCGTCACGTGTATGCCAAGATGCGCGAGGGCGGCTACAGCCTGGGCGGCGAGCAGACGGGCCATACGATCTTTGGCGATATCGAGCGCACGGGCGACGGCATTATGACTTCGCTGCGCGTGATGGAAGTGATTCGTGCCGAGCGCGAGACGCTCTCGCAGCTCACGGCTCCGTGCAAGTTGCTGCCGCAGGCGCAGGTGGCCGTGCGCGTGGCGGACAAGGACGCCGCGCTCGAGAACATGGGCGTGCAGAACGCCATCGCCGAGGCCGAGGCTGCGCTGGCAGGCGAGGGCCGCGTGCTCGTGCGCAAGAGCGGAACCGAGTCGGTTATCCGCGTGCTGGCCGAGGCACCCGACCAAGCCGCTGCCGACGCCGTCATGAAGCGCATCGCCGCCGCGCTGGAAGCTCTGTAAGGTAGTCATTGGGGACGTTCTTAAACAACTAGGTGGAAAGGGGGCGCCGCGGATTGGTTCCGCGGCGCCCCCTTTGCGTTGGCGTGTCGGTTATGCCTTACAGCTCGTAGAGCGTGGTGAACTTGTCCTGCAGGTAGCTGCAGTAGTAGCGGGCATCGAACGCCATGCCGCACGCGCCCTTGATGAGCTCCGGCGCGTCCTTGGCGCGGCCCCACTGCCAAATGTGCTCGCCCAGCCAGGCGCGGACAGGTGTCAGGTCGCCGCTCGCGCAGGCGCCGTTAAGGTCGACACCGTCGCGGCACATGGCCGGCACAAACATGGCATCGTAGGCACTGCCCAGCGCATACGTGGGGAAGTAGCCAAACGAGCCGCCGCTCCAGTGCGTATCCTGTAGGCAGCCGTGCGTGTCGTCGGGAACCGGAATGCCCAGGTACTCGTCCATAAAGCGGTTCCAAAGCGCGGGGATATCCTTGGCCGTGGCCTCGCCGGCAAACAGCATGCGCTCGATCTCGTAGCGCACCATAACGTGCAGCGGATAGGTGAGCTCGTCGGCTTCGGTGCGGATCAGCGACGGCTGCGCAATGTTCACGGCGCGGTAGAGCGCGTCCTCGTCCACGTTGCCGTAGACCTCGGGCGCGTGACGGCGCAGCACCTCGAGCAGCGGGCCCATAAAGGCGCGGCTGCGGCCCACGGTGTTCTCGAAGAAGCGGCTCTGGCTCTCGTGGATGCCCATGGAGGTACCGCCCTCAAGACACGTGCGCGCGTAAGCGGGGTTCACGCCCAGCTCATACATGGCGTGGCCGGCCTCGTGGATGATGCTGTAGACGTTGGAGATGCAATCGTCCTCGTGGATATGCGTGGCGATACGCGCGTCGCCCACCGAGAAGCCTTCGCTAAACGGATGCTCGGTAAAGGCGAGCGTGGTGTCGTCCAGGTCCAGGCCCACAAGCTTCATCAGGTCAAAGCTCATGGCACGCTGGGCAGCCTCGGGCACATGCGCGTGCAAAAAGTCGGCTGCGGGCTGCTGGCCGCGCTCACCGATGGCATGCACGAGCGGCACGACGGTGGCCTTGACCTCATCGCAAAACGCGTCGAAGCTCTTGGCGGAAAGGCCGCGCTCGTACTGGTCGAGCCAAACGTCGTATGGGTCGCGCTTGGGGTCCATGAGTTCGGCCTGATGCTTAAGTTGGGCGACGATTCTATCCACATAGGGCTCAAAGCTCGCCCAGTCGTTGGCCGTCTTGGCCTTATGCCACACGGCGTCGGCCTCGCAGGTGAGCCTGGTCCAGGCCTCGGCTTCCTCGGTGGGGATGGCACTGGCCTCACGTTGATCGCGGCCGAGCACACGGATCTCGTCGAGCAGCTGAGGGTCGTCGATTTTGCCGCCGGCGACGGTCTCGCGCGCTAACGAGCGTACGAGCTCAACGGACTTCTCGCTGGTCAGCAGCTTGTGATGCTCGCCGGCAAGCGTGCCCATGGCGTCGGCACGCGCAGCTGCGCCGTTGGCAGGAGCAATCGTCGCTCCATCGAACTCGGCAATCTTGAGCAGGTACTCGCGAGTCCACAGCTTGCCCTCGAGTTTGCGGAACTTTTTGACGGCCTTGTTGACTTTAGCAGCCTTGACGCCCTTGGCAGCCTTTGCCACGGCGGCCTTGGCCTTCTTATCGAGTTTCTTTCCCATACCGTATCCTTAATCTCGCAGGCCGAGCGCTGCAGGCGGGTGCACGGCCAGTTTGCACAGCTACCTGCCTTGTACCCAGCACGAACAAAACGGAACGCGGCGATATGCTCGCAGAATGTGTTATCCTATAGCCCAATGCGTTGACGGAGAGGGTTTTGCCCGCCGCGTCGCCGGCAAGAGAGGGAAGGTCATGGGCTGCAAGCCTTCCTGCGGTGGCAAGGGCCAAGCGTTCACTCCCGAGCAGCGACCTCAACGGGCACGCGGCCGGCGGCGGCGATGTCCCCAGTAGGGAAGCCGTGAGCCTCGCGACAAGGGGCAAAGAGTGGGCGCGGCGGGCCAGACATCCGCCGGGTCAAACAAGGTGGTACCGCGGAATTCAACCGTCCTTGGGCAATGCACATGCCCGAGGACGGTTTTTTGTTACCGAACCGGGCCGCGTTTTCGCAACGTCAGACGGCGGCAGCCGCCTCGGCAAGCGGGGAGCGCGAGAGACGAAAGGGAAGACATGAGTCTGATTGATGATCTGGTCAAACTCGAGGAAGAGGCCAAGGAGCTCGTCACTAGCGCCGACGACGCCGCAAAGCTCGAGGCCGCGCGCGTTGAGCTGCTCGGCCGCAAGGGCCGCATCACCGGCCTGATGCGCATGATGGGCAAGCTCGCCCCCGAGGATCGTCCCGTGATGGGCAAGCGCGCCAACGAGATGCGCCAGTTGATCGAGGGCATGCTCGACGAGCGCACCACCGAGATGAAGGCCGCCGCCCTCAAGCACGCACTCGAGCACGAGGCCGTCGACATCACGCTACCGGGTATCCGTCCGCAGATCGGCCACCAGCACCTGATCAAGCAGATCATCGAGGAGGCCGAGGACATCTTCTGCGGCATCGGCTACACCGTCGAGTCTGGCCCCATGGTCGACACCTCCTATTACAACTTCACCGCGCTCAACGCCCCCATGGATCACCCGAGCCGCTCGGCCCGCGATACCTTCTACGTGGTCGACAACAACCCCGGCAGCGTCGCGCACCCCGAGGCGCATGCCCACGGCGAGTCCGACGTGCTGCTGCGCACCCAGACCTCGGGCGTGCAGATCCACACCATGGAGTCGCAAAAGCCGCCCATCTACATGATCTGCCCGGGTACCGTCTACCGTCCCGACACGGCCGACGCCTGCCACCTGCCGCAGTTCAACCAGATTGAGGGCCTGGTCGTCGACGAGGGCATCACCTTTGGCGACCTTAAGGGCACGCTCGACTACTTTGTTAAGTGCATGTTTGGCGAGGACCGCAAGACGCGTTACCGCCCGCACTTCTTCCCCTTCACCGAGCCCAGCTGCGAGGTGGACGTGAGCTGCCACGTGTGCGGCGGCAAGGGCTGCAACTTCTGCAAGCACAGCGGCTGGATCGAGATCCTGGGCTGCGGCATGGTCGACCCCAACGTCCTTATCAACTGCGGCATCGACCCCGAGAAGTATACCGGCTTCGCCTTCGGCATTGGAGCCGAGCGCGTCGCGGCCCTGCGCTACGACCTGTCCGACCTGCGCACGTTGATGACTGGTGATATGCGCTTCTTAAATCAGTTCTAGTCCCGGCGGCTTTCCCAAGCACCGCACCTTGCCTTTCAATCGTCGGTTGCGTACCTAAGTACGCGGCCCTCCTCTTTCAAGGCAATCTGCGGCACTTGGAAAACCCGTCTCCGTTGCAGTTTTCCGGCTCAAAGCCGCATTTATGAAAGGAGACCAGTTAGATGCGCGTTTCTTACGACTGGCTCAAGACCATGATCGATATTCCGGAGGATCCCAAGACCCTTTCGGACGAATATATCCGTACCGGTACCGAGGTCGAGGCGATCGACACCGTGGGCGAGTCCTTTGACCACGTGGTGACCGCCAAGGTAATCACCAAGACCCCGCATCCCGATAGCGACCACATGTATGTGTGCTCGGTCGACGTGGGCGACAAGAACCTCGACGCCGACGGCAACCCCGCTCCGCTGCAGATCGTCTGCGGCGCGCAGAACTTCGAGGCCGGCGACCACATCGTCACGGCCATGATCGGTGCCGTGCTGCCCGGCGACGTCAAGATCAAAAAGAGCAAGCTGCGCGGCGTCGTGTCCATGGGCATGAACTGCTCCGCGCGCGAGCTCGGCCTGGGCGGCGATCACTCCGGCATTATGATTCTGCCCGAGGATACGCCCTGCGGCATGCCGTTTGCCGAGTATGTGGGCTCCAGCGACACCGTGCTCGACTGCGAGATCACGCCCAACCGCCCCGACTGCCTGTCCATGATCGGCATGGCCCGCGAGACCGGCGCCATCTTCGACCGCGATTTTCACGTTGAGCTGCCCGCCATCAAGGCCGAGACCGGCCGCGCGACCGACGACGAGCTTTCCGTCGAGATTGCCGACGAGGGCCTGTGCGACCGCTACGTTGCCCGCATCGTGCGCAACGTCAAGGTCGGCTCGTCGCCCGACTGGATGGTCAAGCGCCTTAACGCCTTGGGTGTGCGCCCGCACAACAACATCGTCGACATCACCAACTATGTGATGATGCTCACCGGTCAGCCGCTGCACGCCTTTGACCTGGACACCTTTGCCGAGCGCGATGGCCACCGTCGTGTGGTGGTTCGCGCCGCCCAGCAGGACGAGAAGTTCACGACGCTCGACGGCGAGGAGCGCGTGCTCGACGCCGGTATGGGCCTCATCACCGACGGCATGGGTGGCATGGATTCCGAGATTGAGGACGACACCGTCGACGTGATGGTCGAGAGCGCCTGCTTCAACGCCGGCCGCACCTCGCACACCAGCCGCGACCTTTCGCTGATCTCCGACGCCTCCATTCGCTTTGAGCGCCAGGTCGATGAGACCGGCTGCGTGGATGTCGCCAACGTTACCTGCGCGCTCATCGAGGAGATCGCCGGCGGCGAAGTCGCTCCCGGCTACGTCGACGTTTTCCCCGCGCCCAAGAGCATCGACAGCATCAAGCTGCGCCTGGCCCGCGTGCATGCCATCTGCGGCGCCGACATCGAGCCCGACTTTATCGAGCGTTCGCTCACTCGCCTGGGCTGCACCGTCGAGCGCGACGGCGAGGACTTTATGGTCACTCCGCCGAGCTTCCGCCCCGACCTGCCGCGCGAGATCGATCTGATCGAGGAGGTCCTGCGCCTATGGGGCATGGGCCGCGTGACGGCGACCATCCCGGCTGCCAAGAACCACATCGGCGGCCTGACCCGCGAGCAGAAGCTCACCCGCAAGGTCGGCGAGATTCTGCGCGCCTGCGGCCTCAACGAGACCACGACCTTTGGCTTTGCCGCTCCGGGCGACCTGGAGAAGATCGGTATGTCCACCGAGGGCCGCGGTTGCCCCGTGGTGCTCATGAACCCGCTGGTAGCCGAGCAGACCGAGATGCGTCGTTCGCTGCTGCCGGGCCTGCTGCAGTCCGTGGCCTACAACGAGGCGCACGGTACGCCCAACGTGCACCTGTACGAGGTCGGCAGCCTGTTCCACGGTCGCGAGAACGCCAGCCTGCCCAAGGAGACCAAGTCCGTGGCGGGTGTGCTTTCGGGCCAGTGGAGCGAGCGGTCCTGGAACATGAAGTACCGCAAGCTGCGCTTCTTCTTTGGCAAGGGCATTGTCGAGGAGCTGCTCGCCCAGCTGCGCATCGAGAAGGTTCGCTTCCGTCCCGTCGAGGGCGAGGGCTACGCTTTCTTGCAGCCGGGTCGTGCGGCCGAGGTCCTGTCCGGCGGCACCGTGCTGGGCTGGGTCGGCGAGATTCACCCCGAGGCGCGCGAGGCGATGGGCATCGACGAGGTCGTCGTTGCCTTTGAGCTCGATCTGGACAAGCTGATCAAGGGCGCCCGCAACCAGGAGAACTACCGCGAGTTCTCGCAGTACCCTGCCGTTGAGCACGACCTTGCTATCGTGGTCGACAACACCGTGACCTGCGAGGATCTTGAGCGCCGTATTACCAGCGCCGGCGGCAAGCTGCTCGAGGGCGTGCGCCTGTTCGACGTCTACCGCGATCCCATCCGCATCGGTGCGGGCAAGAAGTCCATGGCCTTTGCGCTTACGTATCGCTCCGACGACCACACGCTCACCAGTGAAGAGGTCGAAAAAGCGCACCAGAAGATCGTCACCAAGGTGTGCAAGGGCGTAAACGGCGAGGTCCGCGGCTAGGGCTTGCGCTGGGGGCGTAGGGCCTGATGACGGTTGCTGTGGGCTCTGCGTGACCGCGGTGTTCGGAATAAGGCACCGTTGAGCCTGCATATATGACACGCGCATTACATAACGGCGTGCTGCTTTGTCGGCAGCGCGCCGTTTTGCTATGATAGCCCGCGGCGTGTTACGAATCTGACAATACGTAACACTGACAAGGCGATTTAAGCGGCGTTGCAATTCTGTGCGCCGACAACCGGGAGGCGTACATGCACATTCCAGATAATTATCTGTCCCCGCAGACCGATGCCCTCATGGCAGTGGCGATGGTGCCCGTGTGGGTTCACTGCATCAAGAAGGTGCGCGCCACGCTCGATCGCGAGCACATGGCTTTCTTGGGCATCTGCGCCGCGTTCTCCTTTTTGCTCATGATGTTCAATGTGCCGCTGCCCGGCGGCACCACGGGTCACGCCGTTGGCGGCGCGCTCATTGCGCTGCTGCTGGGTCCCGAGGCCGCGGCCATTGCGGTTTCGGTTGCGCTGGCGCTGCAGGCGCTGCTGTTTGGCGATGGCGGCATCCTGTCCTTTGGGGCCAACTGTTTTAACATGGCTTTTGTGCTGCCGTTTGTTGCCGCCATGGTATTCCGCGCGTTCAACAGCCGCCTGCACGACAAGAGCTGGGGCACCTCGGTTTCTGCCATCGTGAGCGGCTGGGTTGGCTTGTGCGTGGCTGCCCTTTGCGCTGCCATCGAGTTTGGCATTCAGCCGATGCTCTTCACCAACGCTTCGGGCGCGCCGCTGTACTGCCCCTTCCCGCTGTCTGTTTCCATTCCTGCCATGCTGATCCCGCATATGCTGGTTGCCGGCGTGGTCGAGGGCGTGGCGACGGCCGCCATCTACGGCTTTATCAAGAAGACGGCGCCGAGCATTATCGTCGGGCCCGAGGCTTCCGACGGCCTGCTGGACGCCGAGGGCGCAACCGCCAAGAAGACCTCGCTGGTCCCCACGCTCATCCTGGTCGCCGTGCTTGTCGTGGCCACGCCGCTGGGCCTGCTGGCCACCGGTGACGCCTGGGGCGAGTGGGACGCCGAGGGCGTCGCGACCGCCGTCCAGGAGGCTGGCGACGACAGCCTGCAGGCTTCGGTCGGCCTCGATACCCCGACCTTTGCCGATGCCCTGCCCACGGGCGATTATCTGCAGGCCTATTCCGAGGAGCAGGGCCTTGGCTTTGCCGGCCAGGCCGCGATGTATATTCTTTCGGGCGTGATTGGCGTGGCGGTGCTCACCATCGCATTCCGCCTGGTCTCGTTGACGGTCAAGGAAAGCGGTGCTCATGGCAATAGCCGAGCTGCCTAGCTGGCTTGCGGCCGAGGAGCGATACGAGCCCGCGAGGGCTCGGCATCGTGTGATGCAAAAGAATGTCCTGCACCTGGCGAGCCTGCTTGAGCGGGTTCGCCTGGGTGGAGGCGCGCACGAGGGCGGGTCGATGGTCGACCGCGCCCTTTCTTGCGTTTCGGCTCCGGTGCGCCTGGTGGGGATGTTCGTTTGCGTCCTGTGCGTGTGTTTGACGCAGAGCCCTCTGTGCCTCATGTTGATGGCGGCTATCGCGCTGGTGCTCGTTGCCGTGCGCCCCGTACGCGGGCTGCGGGCAACCTTTGTGCCGGCGCTTGGCGCTGCGGGGCTCGCGGTGGTTCTGGCGCTGCCCGCCTTGCTGCTGGACGCTTCTGCCGCGGGCGCCATGCTCAAGATTGCGCTCAAGACGTTCATTAACGTGTCGCTCGTGCTGGGCGTTTCGTGGACGCTCACCTGGAGCCGCATGTCGGCGGCGCTCAAGACGTTGCATCTACCCGACGAAGTTATCTTTACGTTTGATATGGCGCTCAAGCATATCGAGGTGCTGGGACGCACGGCGCACGATCTGTGCGAATCGGTCATGCTGCGCAGCGTGGGTCGTGCGCCTGCGGGTTTTTCGCGCACCGACTCGCTGGCGGGTATCATGGGCATGACCTTTATCAAGGCGATGAAATGCAGCCGCGCGATGGACGAGGCTATGCTTTGCCGCGGCTTTGCCGGTGCGTATCCGGCTCCCGCGCGCGCCAGGTTTGGCTGGCGCGATGCGGCCTATGCGGCCGGCGTGGCGCTGCTGACAGTGTTGTGCGCCGTGCTGTAGGCGCTGCTGGTTCCGACTGGGGATGCAAATGGGGAAGGGCGACGTTTTGACGATCGATATGAATAGTGCGGCGGGCACGAACGGTGTGGGCGGCGCCGAGGTCGTTCCGCTCATCGAGCTGCGCGACGTGGTGTTCTCCTATGCGGGGCATACGGTTGTCGATGGCGTGTCGCTGCAGGTCGATCGTGGTGAACTCGTTGCCCTGCTCGGTCCCAACGGCTGCGGCAAGACGACGATTATGCGTCTTATTAACGGCCTTGAACTCGCGGACGCAGGGGCGTACCTGTTTGACGGGCACGTGATCGATGCGGCGTTTCTAAAGGATTCCGCTGCCGCTCAGCGTTTTCATCAGCGCGTGGGCTTTGTGTTCCAGAATGCCGACGCCCAGCTGTTCTGCGCTACGGTGGGCGAGGAAGTCGCTTTTGGTCCCGCGCAGATGGGGCTGCCGGCAGACGAGCTCGAGCGCCGCGTCCGCGATGCCATGGAGCTGTTTCAAGTTGCCGACCTGGTTGATGCCTCGCCCTATCAGCTTTCGGGCGGGCAAAAGAAGCGCGTGGCACTGGCGGCAGTCGTGTCGATGAACCCCGATATCCTAGTGCTCGATGAGCCTACCAACGGGCTCGATGAAGACTCGTGCGACATCGTGGTCAACTTCTTGCTGGCCTACGTCGCGGCGGGTAAGACGGTCTTGATGAGCACGCATCACCAGGATTTGGTGCGACGCCTGGGTGCCCGTGCAATCTATATCGATCGATATCACCATGTGGTCGAGGCGCCTTCGCCGTCGTATGGAACCGAAAGCGGTGCGACGGACTAGTTGCTGCGTAGAGCGTGCGTAGCCGCCCGAGTGGCTTTGCCGTGATGGTATAGTTATCCAGGTTTTTATGGGGGTGGCTATGCCAAGCTGGAACATTCATATCGCTCAGACGGAGCGTTTGCTGGAGCGCACCGGTGCGCTTGCCAATAGTGTGCGCGACCGCAATGCCTTTTTGTTTGGCTGCGTGGTTCCGGATATCTTCGTGGGCTATATGGTCCCTGGCATCGCCGATCCCATCCCGTACCGCATTACGCACTTTGCAAAGCCCGAGCCTATCCCTAAGCCGCGCGAGCACGAGTTCTGGGATACCTATGTGGCGCCGCTGCTCAAAGGGGCGCCTGTTGGTACGCCGGCTGCCGCGACCTCGATTGTCGAGGAGCGCGAGCGACTCAATCGGGTACATTATCCCCAACGCTACAAGGATGCCGAGCCGGTTGCCGGTCCCGGTGCTAGCGAGCTTTCGCTCGCGCCCGATGACGTGGCGCAGTCGTTGCTCGATTTGACACTGGGTGTCTGGTCGCATCTGGTGGCCGATACCGTATGGAATACGCGCGTGAATCAGTACCTGGAGGCGCACGGCGGCAAGCCGTGCGAGGAGTTCCGCATTAAAAAGCAAGGCGACTTTGACTGGTTTGGCAAGACGCTCGGCATTGTTTCCATCCCGCGTGCGACCGATCGCCTGTATACCGCTGCGGCACGTTTTGGGCAGTATCCCATCCATAAAGAATATGTGCTCAAGACCATTGGCGTTATGCACGAGATCGTGCGCGAAAACCCCGGTGAGCCCGATCATCCGCCGTATCGCCTGCTAACCGAGGAGTTTTTCGATGCGACGTTTACCGAGGTCATCGAGCTGACCGAGGCGGGTTTTGCCGCCCGTGTCGAATCGCCCGATGTGCCTGCGCTGCCCCTGATTGCTAGCTGCTAGCTGGCCGGCCCGGCAGTGAATAGCTCAACCCAATCGACAAGTAGCTCTTGCCGTAAGGTATCTTCGGCAATGCGTTCCTGTTTGGTCTTTGGGATGTGGGGAAGCCCGGCCTTTTTATGGATGAGCTCGGCTATGTGGTCGAAGCTCTTCTTCTCCTTGATCTGGTCATAGGTAATTTGGATGACGTCGTAGCCCATGCTTGTGAGTGCGGTGGCGCGCTCGGCATCGGAGAGGCTCGCGGCATCGCTGTCGTGGGCAGAGCGGCCTTGGCATTCCAGAATGACGCCCATGCTGTCGGTGGCGCTTTCGATGAGGATATCGGCGTAGCAGCAGGTTTTGTCATACAGCGAACGTGCGGCTTCACTGAGCGGGATGCGCGCGTTGTTGGCGATCTCGATGCCCTGGCCGCCCTCGTCGCGGGGGAGCGAGATAAGCATGGAGGTCTGTACTTCGAAGGGCGAGGCGGCCTGCCCCGTCATGTGCTCGGCCGCCCAGCGCAGTTGTTTGACGCCGCGCAGGCCTGCGGCTTGCTTGGCGAACGCGGCGATATCCGTTGCGGTAAGAAGCGGCGTGCGCTTCCACAAGTTGGTGTCATTGCCCTTGGTGTCGTTAACTCGCTCCCAGCCGCAGTTGGGTGGAATGAACTTAACGATTTAAACAGGCTTCGCGACCCGGATTGTGCCCGAGTGAATACAAGCCTGTGAAGTGGTGCGTGAAGCAGGTCTTTTACAACTGCATGACTTCCGAGGCCACAACATCTGCGATCCATATTGCCAAGGCTAATGGCGGGGTAAAGGCCTAATACCTGCGGCGAGATGCGGTAGTAGTTAAAGGCGGATTGCCCACAAAGCGTCAGGTCCATAATGCCCTCCTGGCCGAAATCATCTCTTTGAAGCGAGTGATGCCAGCGTCAATCCGGAAGTATGCGGCAAAATCTGAACCCTATGAGCGGACCTGGCTTTTGAGGCTAGTTTATCAGGCATTTTGTTGCGAAAAAACAGGGTGTGCTCGGAGGTTCCAGAATTTGCCGCATACTTCCGAAAACCAGGTCGATTTGGTTCTTGCTAAAACGATTTATCAGCCCTGTGTGAGGTGTGGGTTTGCCACCGGGCGAACACTTTTAGCGCTTGGGGCTTTATTTTTGGCTCTGTTAGACCAAGATTGACATTCAGCTCAATCGTTTTGCAATTGCACAATATTCGCCCCCTTGCCGGGTTTGATCCCGGCAAGGGGGCGATG
>JAGZQF010000034.1 GCA_018382295.1 Collinsella sp. | reverse complement strand
TTCCCGTATAGTACATCTTCGCACGGGGGCGTAGCTCAGCTGGGAGAGCGCTTGACTGGCAGTCAAGAGGTCAGGGGTTCGATCCCCCTCGTCTCCACCTGAGCATTGAATGAGGCTCCAACGCAAGTTGGGGCCTTTTTTCATATAGGCACACAAGGTCAAAGGCGGCACCATGATCCTCCTGGTCGACAAGATCGAAAAAAGCTTCGGCGCGCGCGTCCTCTTTAGCGGCGCGTCCTTCCAGATCAACCCCGGCGAGCGTTTTGCGCTCGTGGGACCCAATGGCGCCGGCAAAACCACCATGCTCAAGATCATCATGGGCATCGACAGCCCCGACTCCGGCCAGGTCCAGTACGCCAAGGACTGCCAGGTGGGTTACCTAGAGCAGGAAACCAACTTGGAGCACAAGGACACCGCCATCCTCGCAGAGGTCATGGCCGCCGCCAAGGAAATCCGCCGCATGGGCGAGCGCGCCAAAGAGCTGCAGGCCCAGATCACCGAGCTCTCCGAGCAGGGCAAGGACGTCGATGCACTCCTTAACGAATACGGCCTGGTCCAGGACCGCTTTGAGCACCTGGGCGGCTACGAGCTCGAGAGCAACGCGCGCAAAATCCTGTCCGGCCTGGGCTTTAAGGTCACCGACTTTGAGCGCCCGTGCTCCGAGTTCTCAGGCGGCTGGCAAATGCGCATCGCGCTCGCCAAGCTCTTCCTGCGCCACCCCGACCTGCTGCTTCTGGACGAGCCCACCAACCACCTGGACCTCGAAAGCGTCCAGTGGCTGCGCGGCTTTATCGCGAACTACGACGGCGCCGTCCTCATCGTCAGCCACGACCGCGCCTTCATGGACGCCTGCGTCGACCACGTCGCCGCGCTCGAGAACCGCCGCGTAACCACCTACACCGGCAACTACAGCAGCTACCTCAAGCAGCGCGAGGACAACCTGGAGCAGATGCGCGCCAAGCGTGCTGCCCAGGAGCGCGACATCGCCCACATGCAGGTCTTCGTCGACAAGTTCCGCTACAAGCCCACCAAGGCAGCCCAGGCCCAGGAGCGCATCCGCAAGATCGAGCAGATCAAAAAGGAGCTCGTCATCCTGCCCGAAGGCCACAAGCACATCGACTTTAAGTTCCCCGATCCGCCGCGCTCCGGTGACATGGTCGTGGGCCTGGAGGGCGTATCCAAATCCTACGGCGACAAGCACATCTACAGCGACATCGACCTCAAGCTCTACCGCGGCGAGCACGTGGCGCTCGTCGGTCCTAACGGCGCCGGCAAGTCCACCCTCATGAAGATCATCGCCGGCCTGGAGCCGCCCACCTCCGGCACCCGCGATCTGGGCACCAACGTGGGTGTGGCCTACTATGCCCAGCACGCGCTCGAGGGCATGACCGAGTCCAACACCGTCCTGCAAGAAATCGACACCGTCACGCCCAAATGGACCGTCCCGCAGCAGCGCAGCCTGCTGGGCGCCTTCCTGTTTAGCGACAACGATTCCATCGAAAAGCAGGTACGCGTCCTCTCCGGCGGCGAAAAGGCGCGTCTGGCCCTGGCCAAGATGCTCGTGGCGCCCGAGGCGCTCCTGTGCCTGGACGAGCCTACCAACCACCTGGACATCGACTCGGTGGACATGCTCGAGAACGCCTTGCAAAACTTCCCCGGCACCATCGTGCTGATCAGTCACGACGAGCACCTTGTGCGCGCCGTGGCCAACCGCGTGATCGACATCCGCGACGGCAAGGTCACGGTCTACGACGGCGACTACGACTACTACCTCTACAAGCGCGAGGACCTCGCTGCCCGCGCCGCCGCCGAGGCAGCAGGGGAGAGCGCGCCCACTGCGGCTAAGCCCTCCAAAGCCAGCGCCGCCCAGGCCGACACCCCCGCCGCGGCGCCTAAGCCGGCCGAGGGCAAAAAGACCAAGGAGCAAAAGCGCGCCGAGGCCCAGGCCCGCGCCGCGCTCAACAAAAAGCTCAAGGGCGTGCGCAACCAGCTTAAGAAGATCGAGGCGGAGCTCGACAAAAAGCGTGCCCGCTATGACGAGCTTATGGAATTGATGGCAAGCGAAGAGCTTTATGCCGATCAGGATAAGTTCAACGCCGCGCTGGGGGAATATAACGGCCTTAAGCAAGAGCTGCCCAAGCTCGAGGACGAATGGCTGGAGCTTTCCACCCAGATCGAAGAGGAGACCGCGCGTGAACTCTCGTAAGGCCGCCGCCGTGGCGATGAGCACCATCGCCATCGCCTGTCGCATCTGCGGCATCTTTATGAGCGCGATGACCGTGCTGCTGTGCTTTAGCGGCCTCACCGCCAAGCTGCAGATTGTCGGCTTTGTCGTTGAGCTCTCGCGCGCGCTGCCGAGCGCCATCGCCGGCTACGGCGTCATCACGTCGCCCTTTGGCGGCGTGTTCCGCCTGGATTACGCCATCGTTGCCGTCATCCTGTTTGTGGCCGATTACCTGCTCACGCGCGCCTCGCGCCGCGTCCGCTAGGGGGGGCGCCATGTCCAGCAGCTACCTCATGAACCTACTCGCCAGCGCCGTCGCCGTCATCGTTGGCATCGTCATCCACGAGAGCGCACACGCCGCCGCTGCCTGGGCGCTCGGCGACAAGACGGCCCGCTCGCGTGGCCGTGTCTCGCTCAACCCACTCAACCACATCGACCCGTTCGGTACCATCCTGCTGCCGCTGCTCATGCTCGCCGCCGGTGGCCCGGTGTTCGCCTTTGCCAAGCCGGTGCCCGTCTACCTCAACAACCTCAAGCACCCCAAGCGCGACGAGGTCCTGGTGAGCGCGGCCGGCCCCGCATCGAACATCGCACTCGCGTGCCTTGCGGCCGCTCTCATGCACGCAGCATACGGCAACCTCTACGCCAGCATGTCCTTTTCCTTGGCGTCCCAAATCATGAACTTCGGCTCCACCTTTATCGTGGTCAACCTGTCGCTTGCGTTCTTTAACCTTATCCCGATCCCGCCGCTCGACGGCTCGTCGATCATCGTGCCGCTCCTCAAAGGCAAGGCGCTCGCCAACTACTATCGTCTGCAGCAGTATGCCATGCCGATTCTTATCATCGTGCTGTACCTGCTGCCCATGTGGACCGGCATCGACGTGATCGGCCGCTATTTCGACGTTACCGTGTATCCGCTGGCTGAGCGGCTGCTCGACTTCGCAATCGCCGGCATCTAAGGTAAACTTACAGGTCGACCGTGCAAAACGGTCGCAACATGCACCCAAACCGCGCCGCGAAGGCGCCGTCAAAGGAGGTCGAAGATGTCGTATCGCGTGTCGACGCAGGTCTACAGCGGACCGTTCGACCTGCTGCTGCAGCTGGTAACCCGCCAAAAAGTAGATATCGGCGCCATCTCCATCAGCGAGGTGGCCGAGCAATACCTTGCCGAGGTCGAGCGCATCGAGGCACTGGACCTGGACGTGGCGAGCGACTTTTTGCTGGTCGCGGCAACCCTTTTGGACATCAAGGCCGCCTCGCTGGTGCCCCAGGAGGCCCCGCGCAAGGAAGACGACGATGACGAGGAAGACGATGAGCTCGAGGAACTCAGCGCACTCGGCGGCGACGCACTGCGCGAGGTCCTTATCCAGCGCCTGATCGCCTACAAGCAGTTTAAGGGCGCAGCAGCGGCTCTTGGCGCGCGCATGCAGGCCGAGAGCCGCATGCATCCGCGCGTGGCCGGTCCCGACCCCGAGTTCTTGGGCCTTATGCCCGACTACCTGGCCGGCATTACCCTGCGCGGCCTCGCCGTCATCTGCGCCGACCTGGACGGCAAGCGCCAGACCTTCCTGCTGGAGGCCGAGCACGTGGCTCCGCATCGCGTGCCGCTCGACCTGACGGTGGCCTCGGTCGACCGCTTTACCATGGCGCACCAAACCTGCACCTTCCGCGAGCTGCTGGACGGCGACGCCACGACTGAGCAGCTCGTTGTCACCTTCCTGGCCATGCTCGAGCTCGCCAAGCGCGGCTCGCTTACGCTGAGCCAGGACAAGATTTTTGGAACCATTCAAATCAACCGCGTCGAGGGCGCCGAGGCATACGTGCCCGGCGAGGGCCCCGAGCTCACCGAATAGGAGCGGCTACCATGTCAACCCTTTCCACGCTAGAGACAAACAGCCTCAAAGGCGCTCTCGAGGCGCTGCTGCTGGTGTCGAGCGACCCCGTGAGCGCGCCCGCGCTGGCCGGCGCACTGGATATCGCCCCGGGCGAGTGCGCGTCGCTTTTGGCCGAGCTCAAGGTTGAGTACGAGGAGGCCAATCGCGGCTTTCAGTTGCGCGAGGTCGCCGGCGGCTGGCGTCTGTTTACACACCCTGCCTACCACGACGTGGTCGAGGCCTACGTGCTGAGCTGGGACACGCAAAAGTTATCTCAGGCGGCGCTCGAGACCCTGGCCGTCATCGCCTACCACCAGCCCGTCACGCGCGAGGTGGTCAAAGGTATCCGCGGCGTCAACTCCGACGGCGTTATCGCGTCGCTCGTGGACAAGGGCCTGGTGCGTGAGCTCGGCCGCGACCCCGAGCGCGGTCAGGCAATCATCTACGGCACGACCAACGCCTTCTTGGAAAAGTTCGGTCTGCGCTCCACCCGCGACCTGCCCGATCTGGAGCAATTTGCCCCCGACGAGCAGTCGCGCCAGTTTATCCGCGAGCGCCTGAGCGGCCGCAGCATTCAGTCCACGCTCGAGGAACAGGCCGAGGACCTGGACGAAGAGCGCGAACTGCTCGATACCGATGTTGAGGACACCGATGAAGAGGAGTTTCTGCCCACCGGTGACACCTCGGAGGATATGCATGACGAGGATTAACGAAACAGGGGAGACGCGCGCCGCCGGTGCCACGGGCGCGCCCGCAACCGATGCCCAGCCCGTCTACCCGCACACCATGCGCCTACAGCGCTTTTTGGCACGCGCAGGCGTGGCGAGCCGCCGCGGCTCGGAGGACCTGATGACCGCAGGCCGCGTGACCGTCAACGGCCAGGTCGCGACCGAGCTGGGCACCAAGGTCGATGTGGACCGCGACCACATCGAGGTCGACGGCATGCCCGTTAAGCTCAACCAGGGCGCCGTGTACCTGATGCTCTACAAGCCGACCGGCTACCTCACCACCATGAGCGATCCCCAGGAGCGCCCCTGCGTGGCCGAGCTGGTCCCGCGCGACCGCTTTCCGGGGCTCTTCCCGGTGGGTCGCCTGGACCGCGACACCACAGGCCTTTTGCTCTTTACCACCGACGGCGACCTGTCGCAGGATCTGCTGCACCCCAGCAAACACGTCTACAAGACCTATCGGGCGCTGGTGGACGGCCACCTGACCGATCGCGATCTGGAACCACTCCGTCGCGGCATCGAGCTCGACGACGGTCTGTGCCAGCCGGCGATCTGCCGCGTCATTAACGCGCGCGAGGCCGAGGCGGTGGCCCCGCAAGGCGTCAAGCCCGGCACCACTGCCGTGGAGGTCATCATCCGCGAGGGCCGCAAGAACCAGGTCAAGCGCATGCTGAGCAAGATCCACCACCCGGTGATCCGCCTGCATCGCTGTAACTTTGCCGGCCTTGAGCTCAAGGACGTGGCCAAGGGCTCGTGGCGCGAGCTCACCGACCGCGAGGTGCAGATCCTCAAGGCTGGCGGTATCCCGCCCAAGCAGGCCGCCTCCAAGCGCGGTGACAAGCCCCAGGAAACCCCCGCGACCCGTACGCGCCACCACGGCAGTCACGGCTCCGCGCCCAAGCGCAACACCTACCGCGAGCGTTACACGGGCTAGGCAACCCGCCAAGCCGCAGCGCCTGCGTCCCATACCAGCACGTCAACCACCGAAAGGAAGCATTGCATGATCGTCGCCATCGACGGCCCCGCCGGTTCCGGCAAGTCTACTATCGCCAAGGAGATCGCCCGCCAGCTGGGCTTTAACAAGCTCGACACGGGCGCCATGTATCGCGCCGTCACCTTCGCCGCGCTCGATCGCGGCATCGACCTGGACGACGAGGCGGCCATCGACGCCCTCGCCGAGCAGATCGAAATCCGCTTTACCAACGGCACCGGCGAGGACACGCGCCTGACCATCGACGGCCAGGACGCCTCGGCTGCCATCCGCACCCCGCAGGTGGACGCCAACGTCTCCAAGGTCTCGGCCTACCCGGGCGTGCGCGCCGCCATGCTCATCCATCAGCGCCGCGCAGCCGAAGACCGCGATATCGTGGCCGAAGGTCGCGACATCGGCACCGTTGTGTTCCCCAACGCGCAGGTCAAGGTGTTCCTGACCGCCGACCCGCGCGAGCGCGCCCGTCGCCGCGTGCTGCAGCGCCACCAAAACGACGCCCAGCCGCTCACCTCCGAGCAGCTCGAGGCCGAGGTCGACGAGACCCTCGACGCCCTCAAGCAGCGCGACAAGCTCGACAGCAGCCGCGAGGTCGCGCCACTCGTGCCCGCCGAGGACGCGGTGCACGTCGACTCCACCGCCCACACCATAGATGAGGTCGTCCGCATTATCGAGGACCTCATCAACCAAAGGAGGTAGCCCATGCGCCTGTTTAAGCAGACGCCCGAGGATTACTACAACGCCCCGTACGCCGAGTTCCCGGCGCTCATCCGCGGCACTGTCTTCGTGGTCATGGGCATCCTGTGGGTCTTCTCCAAGCTCATGTGGCGCTGGAAGGTCGAGAACGCCGACTTGCTGTTTGAGCGCCAAGAAGGCCGCGGCAGCGTGGTCATCTGCAACCACACCTCGATGGCCGAGCTCCTGGCCGTGGAGACGGCGCTATTCTTTGGCGGCCGCCGCATCCGCCCCATTTTTAAGTCCGAGTTCGCCAAGAGCAAGATCGTACGCTGGGCCTTTAGCCGCGTGGGTGGTATTCCCGTCGAGCGCGGCACCGCCGACATGAAGTGCCTGCGCGCCGCCCAGCATGCGCTGCAGCGCGGCGAGGACGTCCTGATCTTCCCCGAGGGCACGCGCATCCGCTCGCGCGAGATCAAGCCCGAGGTCCACGGTGGCTTTGCGCTCATCGCCCAGATGGGCAAGGCACCCGTCAACCCGCTCGCCATCTGCGGTTGGTCCGATATTACGCCTACGGGCAAAAAGATCATGCGCCCCAAAAAGTGCTGGATCCGCGCAGGCAAGGCTATCTTGCTATCCGATGCACCGGCCGAGCTCAAGCGCAAGGAGCGCCTGGCATGGTTTGAGTCCGAGGCCATGAACCGCGTCTACGCCATGCGCGACGATCTGTGCGCCGAGCACCCGGGAAGGTTCTAACCATGGGCGAGGAAGTCAAGAACACTGCCGCGGCCGCCGCTGAGGAGGTCGTCCCCACCATCGAGATCGCCGCCCACGCCGGCACCTGCTACGGCGTACAGCGCGCGCTCGACATGGCGCTGGCCGCCGCGCCGCAGGCAGGGGAGAGCACTCAGGTCCACACGCTTGGTCCGCTCATCCATAACCCCATCGTGGTGCGCGAGCTCGCCGAGGCAGGCGTTGGTCTGGCCGACACCTTGGACGATGCCGCGTCGGGCACCGTAATCATCCGCGCCCACGGTGTGGTGCCGCAGGTCATTGACGCCGCTCGCGAGCGCGGCCTCACCGTGGTCGACGCCACCTGCCCCTACGTCAAGAAGGTCCATGTGGCGGCCGAGCGCCTGGTGCGCGAGGGCTACCGTGTGATTGTCGTGGGCGAGCCGGGCCATCCCGAGGTCGAGGGCATTCTGGGCCACGCCGGCGATGACGCGCGGGTCGTGAGCTGCGCTGCCGATGCGGACGCACTGCCGCTCAAGGGCAAGGTGGGCCTGGTTGTGCAGACCACCCAAACCGCGCAGAACCTGGCCGAGGTTGTGGCCTCCATCACCCCGCGCGTGCAGGAACTGCGCGTGATCAACACCATCTGCGCTGCCACAAGCGAGCGCCAGCAGGCAGCCGCGTCGCTCGCCAACCGCTGTGATTGCATGGTCGTCGTGGGCGGCAAGAATTCGGGCAACACGCGCCGCCTGGCGCAGATCTGCGCTGACGTCTGCGAGCACACGCATCACATCGAGGAAGCTTCCGAGCTTGAGGCCGCATGGTTTGCCAGCGCACGCCACATTGGCATCACTGCCGGAGCCTCCACCCCGCAAGAACACATCGAACGCGCCGTTGCGCGCATCAAGGAGCTTTGCCGCTAATCATGGACCAGACCGTACCCGCATACGCCGCCGAGGTGGCCGATTACGGGCGCAGCCGCGACCCCGAGCCGGGTGAGGGCGCGCTCGTTAAGAACGTGCGTCCCGAATCGCCCGCATGGGATGTGGGTATCGAGCCGGGCATGCGCGTGCTCACGGTCAACGGCGAGCAACTCACCGACATGATCGTCTGGCTTTGGGAAGCAGACGACGATACCGTCGAGCTGGAGGTATTCGATCCGCGCGACGGCACTGTCACCCCCGTGGAGCTCGACCGTTTTCCCGGCGAGGATTGGGGCCTTGAGTTCGACGGCCCCATCTTTGACGGCATGCGTACCTGTGTAAACGCCTGCGTGTTCTGCTTTATGACCATGCTGCCCAAGGGCGGCCGCTCCACGCTCTACATCCGCGACGACGATTACCGCCTGAGCTTTTTGCAAGGCAACTTTGTCACGCTCACGAACCTTTCCGACGAGGACGTGCAAAACGTCATCGACCGAAATATGAGCCCCATGAACGTGTCGGTCCATGCCGTAAGCCCCGATGTCCGCCGCCGCATGATGGGCCGCAACGCCCAGCGCGGCATGGACGTGCTCGAGGCCATCATGGCCGCCGGCATCGAGATTCACGCACAGATCGTTTTGTGCCCCGGCATGAACGACGGCGAGGAGCTGGAAAAGACCCTGCGCTTTTGCGAGGAGCACGAGCAGATCACCAGCCTGGGCATTGTGCCGCTCGGTTTTACCAAGCACCAGAACCGCTTCAGCTGGTCCTACAGCGACAAGCCCGAGCTCGCGCGCGAAACCATTGCCATGATCCGACCGTTCCAGGACCGCGCCTACGAGCGTTTTGGCCGCCACACGTTCCAGATGAGCGACGAGTTCTATCTGGACGCCGGCATCGAGCCGCCCGAGGCGGACTTTTACGACGGTTATCCGCAGTACTACGACGGCATCGGCATGATCCGCTCGTATCTGGACGAGACCGACGACGTGCTTGCCACCGACGCCGAGCGCCTTGCCCGCGTTCGCAAGGCTATGACCGACCGCGACCAGCGCCTGCTGTGCCTCTCCGGCGCCAGCGCGCGCGATACGGTCGCGCGTTTTGTGGAATCGCCGCTCGGCCTTTCCGGCACCGTCACGGCCATCAAGAACCGCTACTTTGGCGGCAACGTGGACGTGACCGGCCTCATCGTCGCGAGCGACATCCTGGAGCAGCTGCCGCAAGACCTGTCGGGGGTTATGCTCTTTGTGCCTAAGCTCATGTTCAACGCTGACGGCATGACGCTTGACGAGTATCATCGTGACGATTTACTCGCAAGCCTTACCAGTCGCGGCGCCGAGGTTCATGTGGTGTCGACCATGCCGCATGAGCTGCTCGATACCCTGGAGCACATCCTTGGCATTGTGCCTGCCGACTCTACTAATTCCGCTGACCCTATCCATTAAAGGAGAGCAGATGAAACCTATCGTCGCCGTCGTCGGACGCCCCAACGTGGGCAAGTCCACGCTCGTTAACCGCCTGTCCCAGACCTCGGACGCCATCGTCCACGAGTCCCGCGGCGTCACGCGCGACCGCTCGTATCACACGGCCGATTGGAACGGCCGCGAGTTCACCATCGTCGACACGGGCGGTATCGAGCCGCTCAAGAGCGATGACGTCTTTGCCACGTCCATCCGCGACCAGGCCCTCGCCGCCGCCGAGGAAGCCGCCGTCATCCTGTTTGTGGTCGACGGCCGCACCGGCGTCACCGAGGAGGACGAATCGGTCGCTACCTGCTCGACGACATCGTGGCCCTGCTCCCCGAGGAAGAGGACGAGGTCGCCGACGAGTTCCCCGATGCGCTGAACGTCGCCATCATCGGCCGCCCCAACGCCGGTAAGTCCTCGCTGTTCAACCGCATCCTGGGTGCCGACCGCTCCATCGTGTCCAACATCGCCGGCACCACGCGCGACGCCATCGATACCGTCGTGGAGCGCAACGGCAAGCATTACCGCATGGTCGACACCGCGGGCATTCGCAAGAAGAGCACCGTGTACGAGAATATCGAGTACTACTCCATGGTCCGCGGCCTTCGCGCCATCGACCGCGCCGACGTGGCGCTGCTCGTCGTCGACGCCTCCGTGGGCGTCACCGAGCAGGATCAGAAGGTCATGGGCTTGGCCATCGAGCGCGGCTGCGCCATCGTGGTGCTGCTCAACAAGTGGGACCTGCTCGACGATGACCGCAAGCGCGAGGCCTGCATGGAGACCGTCGACCGCCGTCTGGGCGTCATGGCTCCCTGGGCTCAGTACCTGCGCATCTCGGCCCTGACCGGCCGCAGCGTCGAGAAGATCTGGGCGATGGTCGACGCTGCCGAGAAGACGCGCTCGCAAAAGATCAGCACCTCGCGCCTCAACACGTTCCTCACCGACCTGCGCGAGTTTGGTCATACCGTGGTGGACGGCAAGCGCCGCCTGCGCATGCACTACGTGACCCAGACGGGCGTCAACCCGCCGACGTTCACGTTCTTCGTCAACCACAGCGACCTGGTCAATGACACCTTCCAGCGCTACGTGGAGAACCGCATGCGCTCGACCTTCGATTTTGCTGGCACGCCCATTCGACTCTTCTTTAGGAAGAAGGAGCAAAAGGATGCTTAATCCGATTCTGCTGACCGCCATCTGCGCCGTGGTCTCGTTCTTTATCGGAGCGATTCCGTTTGGCCTGATCCTGGGCCGCGTGTTCAACCACACCGACATTCGCAAGGCGGGCTCCGGCAACATCGGCACCACCAACGCCCTGCGCGTGGCCGGCCCCAAGGTGGCCGCGCTCACGCTGCTGCTCGACTGCCTTAAGGGCGCCATCTGCGTCCTTATCGCCCGTCCGCTCATCGCGAGCGTGGGCTACGGCTTCCCTGTGAGCATTATGGCTCCCGGTGCCGCCGGCGATTGGATGCTCGGCGTCATTTGCCTGGCGGCCGTGTGGGGACACATCTTTTCTCCCTACCTTAACTTCCACGGCGGTAAGGGTATCGCCGTGGGCCTGGGTGTGATTCTTGCCTGGTACTGGCCCATTGGCCTGTCGCTGCTGGGCATGTTTATCGTGGCCGTCGCCATTACCAAGTTTGTGTCGGTGGGCTCGCTTGCCGCGGCCATCGGCCTTCCCATCGCTGCCTGCGCGGTCTTTCCGTACAGCAGCCTGGGCCTCAAGTTTTGCATGGCAATGATCGGCATCACCGTAGTGTGGGCCCATCGCTCGAATATCCAAAAGCTCATGGCCGGTAAGGAGTCCAAGCTCTCGTTTACCAAGCGCGTCACCGAACCGGACGATAAGTAGGAGAGAGTCATGAATGTTGCGCTGATTGGCTCCGGCTCCTGGGGAACCGCCGTCGCCGGCCTTGCCGCCGCGCGAGCCGAGCGCGTGACCATGTGGGCCCATAGCGAGCAGACGGCCGCCGGCATTAACGGCGAGCACCGCAACCCCCGGTATCTGGTGGACTACACGCTGCCGGAGAACGTTGTCGCCACGACGGATTTGGCCCAGGCGCTCGACGGCGTCGAGGCCATCATCTTTGCCGTGCCTTCGACGCACCTGCGTGGCGTCTGCCACCAGGCGGCGTCGTTCATCGCGGACGAGACGCCGGTTCTGTGCCTCACCAAGGGCATCGAGCCCGAGTCCGGCCTGCTCATGAGCGAGGTCATTGCCAGCGAGATCGGCAACGAGCGGCGCGTGGCGGCGCTTTCGGGCCCCAATCATGCCGAGGAGATCTGCCGCGGCGGGCTTTCTGCAGCCGTCATTGCCAGCGAAGATCCGCAGATAGGGGAGACCTTTAAGGAGCTACTGCTTTCCACGGCCTTCCGCATCTACCTGTCGCAGGACATGACCGGCGTCGAGGTCTGCGGCGCCATGAAAAACGTCATCGCTATCGTATGCGGCATCTCTGCCGGCTCGGGTGCGGGCGATAACACGCTCGCCCTCATCATGACGCGCGGTCTGGCCGAGATCAGCCGCCTGGTGCACGCCCGCGGCGGCCAGGCCATAACGTGCATGGGTCTTGCCGGCATGGGTGACCTCATTGCCACCTGCACCTCGGAGCATTCGCGCAATCGCACCTTTGGCTACGAGTTCGCCCATGGCGTGTCGCTCGACGAGTACCAGGCGCGCACGCATATGGTGGTCGAGGGTGCCGTCGCGGCCCGCAGCGTCAGCGAGCTCGCCCGTTCACTGGGCGTAGACATTCCGCTCACCTTTGCCGTGGAGCAAACGCTCTACAACGGTGTTACTTTGGATAGGGCGCTCGAGATTCTTACCGACCGCGTCCCCTCTCAAGAGTTCTACGGACTCGCCGACTAGCGCAGAAAGGCTACTACCATGGGTTCCATCAAAATCGCTCCATCCGTTCTCTCGGCCGACATGGCCAACCTCAAGGGCGAGCTCGACAAGATCGCCGGTGCCGACTACGTGCACTTCGACGTCATGGACGGCCACTTTACCGGCAACCTCACCTTTGGCGTTGACATCCTTAAGGCCGTCAAGCGCTCCACCAACGTGCCGGTCGACGCGCACCTGATGGTGTCGAACCCCGACGAGACCGTCGATTGGTACGCCGATGCCGGTGCCGACATGATCACCGTGCACTACGAGGCCTCCACGCACCTGCACCGCACGCTCACCCATCTGCAGCAGCGCGGTATCAAGGCCGGCGTGGTGCTCAACCCCGCCACCCCCGTGTGCGTACTCGAGAGCATTATCGACGTCGTGGATATCGTGCTGCTGATGAGCGTGAACCCTGGCTTTGGTGGCCAGAGCTTTATCCCGGGCACCATCGCCAAACTCCACGAGCTCAAGGCCATGTGTGAGCGCCACGGCGTGTCGCCCTTGATCGAGGTCGATGGCGGTATCTCTTCCAAGAACATCGCCGAGGTCGTCAAGGCCGGCGCCAACGTGCTCGTAGCCGGCTCCGCCGTATTTAAGTCCGAAGATCCCGCCGCCGAGGTTGCGCTGCTGCAGAAGCTGGGCAACGAGGCCGCACAGGAGGCATAAACCCTTATGACCGCAGGTCAAAACCGCATACCCGTGAATCTTGACTATGCCGCCTCGACGCCCATGCGCGCCGAGGCGCTCCTTGCGCAGCGCGAATATGACGACAGCGAGCTTGCGGGCGTCAACCCCAACTCGCTGCACTCGCTTGGCCGCAAGGCCGCCGCACGCCTGGAAGTCGCCCGTCGCGAGATCGCCCATAGCTTTGGTGCACGCGTTCGCCCGTCCGAAATCATCCTTACCAACGGCGGCACCGAGGCCAACCAACTGGCGCTGCTCGGTCTTGCCGAGGGCGCTCGTCAGCGCGATCGTAAGCGCGACCGTGTAATCGTTTCGGCCATCGAGCACGATTCGATTCTGGACAACCTGCCGCTGCTGCGTGCCGCCAGCTTTACCGTCGACTTGGTGCAGCCCTGCCGTGCAGGTTATATTGAGCCTGCCGCGCTGAGCGACTTGCTCGGCGACGACGTGGCGCTCGTGAGCATCATGGTTGCCAACAACGAGACCGGCGTGGTGCAGCCCATCCGCGAGCTGACCGCGGCCGCGCATACCGTGGGCGCTCTGTTCCACACCGATGCCATCCAGGGCTATCTGCACATTCCGCTCGATGCCGCCGAGCTGGGCGTCGATGCTATGACCGTTGCCGCGCACAAGATCGGCGGCCCCGTGGCATCCGGCGCACTCTACCTTAAGAACCGCACGCCGCTGCGTCCGCGCATCTTTGGCGGTGGACAGGAAGCCGGACGTCGTGCCGGCACGCAGGACCTGCGCACGCAGCTGGCCTTTGCCGCTGCCGCCCGCACGTTGGCGCCCCGCGTGGCCCAGGAGCGTACGACGCTGCAAGCTCTTTCCGACAAGCTCTACGCCACGCTTACGGCTCATCCGCGCATTCACGCCACCATGGGCGACTATGCGCATGCCGATCGTCTGCCCGGCATGGTGTCGATCTACATTGACGGCATGGACTCCGAGGAGCTCATCATCAAGCTCGACGCCGCCGGCTTTGAGGTATCGGCAGGCTCGGCGTGCTCGAGCGGCAGTATGGACCCCAGCCACGTTTTGAGCGCGATGGGCATCGGTCGCGAGCAAGCTCTCGGCGCTCTTCGCATCTCGTTCGATGACCGCGTGAACCCAGCCGATCTGGACGACTTTGCCCAAGCGCTGCTGACGATCGTGGGTGCCGCATGATCGTCGCCGAGCTCGAGCGCGCTCTGCTGGCACGCTATCCAAAGACGGACGCCGAGCCCTGGGACCACGTAGGCTTATCCGTGGGCGACCCTGCCACCGAGATTGCCGGCGTGGCCTGCGCACTCGATGCGACCGAAGCCAATGTGCACCGTGCTTTCGAGGCCGGTGTCAACGTGCTGCTGACGCATCATCCTGTCTATATCAAGGCGCCCGAGGCGTTTTGTCCAGCGGATGCCACTCGCCCCCAGTGCAGCGCGGCACTCTATGAGGCGGCCCGTTGCGGCGTGAGCATCATATCGCTCCACACCAACCTGGACCGCTCGAACGAAGCCCGTGTCTGCCTGAGCAAGCTGCTGGGTGCCGCACTCGTGAGCTCACTGGAGCACGTGGACGACCCCGAGGCAACCGGCCTGGGCGCGCTTGCAACGCTCAACGACCCGTGCACGCTGCGCGATCTTGCCACCCGTGCTGCCACGGCCTTCGGCAGCGACCCGCGTGTGTGGGGCGAAGCCGATCGCCCGTGCCGCACCGTCGCCATTTTGGGCGGCTCCCTGGGCGACTTTGGAGAGCTCGCCATCGCCGCGGGCGCGGACGTTGTCGTGACGGGCGAGGCGGGATACCACGTGGCGCAGGACCTCGCTCTGCGCGGTCTGGGCGTCATCTTGCTCGGCCACGACCGCTCCGAGGAGCCGTTCGTTGATATATTGATGAACTCTGCAGTTGACGCCGGGGTCAACCCCCGTCATGCGATTAAAATACTGAACCCTTGCCAATGGTGGACTGTGACAAAAGGAGAGAACTTATGAGCGCCGGCGCTACGCTACTCAAGCTGCAACAGATCGATTTGGAGCTCGCCCGCAACAAGAGCGAACTTGCCAATATGCCGGAGCTCAAGGAGCTCGCTTCCAAGCGCAAGACCTATGTGAAGCTCAAGTCCGAGATGACCAAGCTCTACGCCCAGCGCAAGGATCTGGACATTGAGCTCGACGATCTCAACACCACCGAGATCCAGACCAATAACGCCATCGAGGCCGCTAAGAAGCGCCACGTTGACGGCTCCGACTACCGCGAGGTACAGGACCTGGAAAACGAGCTCGCCACCCTGGCCAAGCGCCTGGACAAGATTGAGCACACCCGCAAGGATGTCGTTGTCGCCCATAAGGAGGCGCTCGACCGCGAGACCCGCGCACAGGCAATTATCGCCAAGTTCGAGGAGGGCGTGAAGGCCGATACCAAGGCCGCCCGCACTAAGGCTGCCGACCTGCAGGCTCAGATTGACGCCGCCACTAAGGAACGCACCGCGCTTGCCGCCACTCTGCCGGCCGACGTGCTCACCGACTACGAGCGTCTGCTCAAGCAGTTCCGCGGCCTGGCCGTCGAGACCATCCAGGGCAACATCCCCACAGTCTGCCACACCGCGCTGCAGGCATCGTCCATGAGCGACCTCAACCACGACGGTAGCGAGATTACGCACTGCCCGTACTGCCACCGCCTCCTGGTACTCCCGAGCAAGGAAGCTTAAACGATGGCGGCATCCAACAATTCAATGCAACTTGAGGGAAAAACGATCCTGCTGGGCATTACCGGCGGGATCGCCGCCTATAAGTCGTGCAATATCGTGCGCCTGCTGCAAAAGCGCGGTGCGCGCGTCAAGGTCGTTATGAGCGAGCATGCCACGAAGTTTGTGGGCCCGCTCACCTTCCGTGCGCTCACCAACGAGCCCGTTGCCGTGGGCCTATTCGACGATCCCTCCGACCCCATCCACCACATTTCGCTGGCGCAGGAACCCGACCTGGTGGTCGTGGCGCCCGCGACGGCCAATATCATCGCCAAGATGGCCACCGGCATCGCCGATGACCTTATCTCCACCACGCTGCTTGCAACGCCGCAGCCCATCGTGATCGCACCCGCTATGAACAACGGCATGTGGAAGGCGCCGGCGACGCAGGCCAACATGGCCACGCTGCGCGAGCGCGGTGTCCATGTTGTGGGACCCGGCAGCGGCTACCTTGCCTGCGGCGACGTGGACACGGGACGCATGAGCGAGCCCGAGGACATCGTCGAGGCTGTCTGTGAGGTGCTCAAACCCGTGCCTCAGGACCTGGCAGGCAAGCGCGTCGTCATCACTGCCGGCCCCACGCACGAACCAATCGACCCGGTGCGATTCATTGGCAACCGCTCATCAGGCAAGATGGGCATCGCCCTGGCAGGGGAGGCCGCTCGCCGCGGTGCTGCGGTCAAGCTTGTGCTGGGACCGACATCGCTCAATGTCCCCCGCGGCGTGGAGTGCGTGCGCGTGCAGACCGCCGCTGAAATGCTGCAGGCAGCGCTCAGCGCCTTCCAGACGGCCGATGCGGCAATTTGTGCGGCCGCCGTCGCCGACTATACCCCCGCCACCCCTGCGGACCATAAGCTCAAAAAGGCCAACGAACGCCTGGATCGCATCGAGCTTGTCGAAACGGTCGATATTTTGGCCGAGCTCTCGCGCCAGAAGGGCGAGCGGTGCGTAATCGGATTTGCGGCCGAGACCGATAACGTTGTCGAGTACGCCGAGCGCAAATTGGCCCGCAAGGGCTGCGATGCCATTATCGCCAACGATGTCTCGCGCGCCGATTCGGGCTTTGGAACCGACACTAACAAGGCCTGGATTGTGAGCACAACGGGTACGCAAGAACTTCCCGTGCTAACAAAACCCCAGCTCGCAGATACAATTTTGGACTTGCTTCAAAATTTATAAAAAAGTTCTTGCACAAGTCTAAAGTTTCGGGTTAATATACTCCCTGTTGCGAGCGAGAGCAGAGCAACAAACATTAGCTTCGGGACGTGGCGCAGCTTGGTAGCGCACTTGACTGGGGGTCAAGGGGTCGCTGGTTCGAATCCAGTCGTCCCGACCAGAAGTTTGCAGGTCAGGCACCTAGTGCCTGACCTTTTTTGTTTTAAGCAATTGCTTAATTTTGATTAAGCAACAGGGTGCCAAAAATCTACCTGCGCGATAATCGCTTTTTGCGGTTACTTGCGCGTTTTGCACGCGCTTGAGCCGATTTATTAACGCGACATGAATCTACATACGCGTAGCTGGTATACAGACGAGTACAGGCTGTATTTATCGCGGCGATTTACGCAGATATGGCGACTGTAACGAACTAGTGTGTCGCTGTATTTATTCCAGCAGTTCACTTGATCTGTGGACAAGTGAGCGGTTACAACAAAACGCCAACCAGGATGGACTCCATACGAGGATGCCGCAAAGGTAATGGCGGGGAAGTGCGGCAGGCGCTCTGAGAGCCGCTGTATGCCCCCATTTCTCCTCAACCCGATTACCTGTACAATGAACCTCGAATTGTTTGAGTAATCGCCAAAAGAAAAGCCCTCGCAGGATTGCGAGGGCTTTGCGATGAAAGAGATCAGAAGCAGAAAGCGGGGAGGACATAAAACGAGTCCGTCGCGCTGTAGCTGTAGCAAATACCGCCGCTTTGAACATAGCGAAAGGATGTGGAGCTGCGCGGTCTCACGGAACGAGTCCAGTGGCTATAGCCTGATGCACCGGAATAGTTCGACCTCGTCACGCCCTTGGATTTGTAGCACTCGTACTGGATGCCGTCAGATTGCATATCCCCGTATACTTCGGTTGCCGAGAGCAGAAAAACCTTGTCGGTCGTCGCCGAGGGGGCACCGCCCCCGTTACCGCCAACGTTATCGGTTGTCTTTGTGACGGGTTTCACCTTTGACTGGAGCTCGCTGGGCAGGAGCAACCAGAGGTCACCGCTGTTGAGGCGGGTACGGAGCTCGGACTTATCCCAACCACCGGCATTGGTGTCCGTAGCGTTCATTCTCTGGCTACCCAAGGCAGAGTTGGTCGCCTCGAACGTCAAGCCTGCCATGCCGCTACCATCGGCCAAGTCGTCGTGGTTGATGCCGATGATACGGTACTCGAGCGTCTTGCCATTGGTCAGCTTCATCGAGAACTTGGTGCCGGCATCCATGGCGGCCTTGGCCTTGGCGTAGGCGATAGACGATGTACCGTTCTTGGCAATGTCTTTGGCAACCGCCTCCTGCTCGTCGAGGGTCCAGTCCTTCGCGTCCTTGGCGATGGCCACCTGGACGGCCGCGGAATCGGCGCCTGCGGAGCCGCCACCGGACGCGCCTCCCTCGACGCCGCCGACCGTCCCATTGTTCACCGTGTTGCCGACCAGGTTGGACTGGTTTCGGATGGCTCCGGCCACGCCGGGTCCCGCGAACACGATGACCAGGCCGATGACGGCAATGATCAGGACGTACTCGATAATTGATTGCCTTCGGAAGCGGGTCGTTTCAGGAGCGACCCCCCCCGAAGGTTAATTGCCGCTGCATGCATATACGGCTCCCTTCACTCGGGGTTTGCAATACGAGCCGAGCGTAGGGCTATTCCAAGTATTTGCAACGGTCTTGACGCTGCGGCAACGATGACGGCAGGGGAGAAAGTCATGCGCTATTAGCGCGGCTATAACGTCCGCTTCGAATGCCGACCGTATTCATATCGAGGCAGCCATTTCATACCTTCAGAAAGACAACTGAAAGCCGCAAAAAAGCGGGACCCGGCTATAAGCCGAACCCCGCCCAAGAGAAGCCTTTAGAGCCGAGACAGACAACGCGTGTGGACAATCACTCAGCCTCCACCGCCATGCGCACGACCTCTTCCATCGGGTAGCGAGTGCCGCCGTCCCCGTCCAAAGCCTCGTTGTAGGCCTCGATGTCCGCCATGTCCTCAGCCTTCTCGAACGCGGCCCTTCTCACGAACTCGGAAAAGGTCATGCCCGTGGCGTCCGCATGGCCCTGAATCAAGGCCATTTCGCCCTCATCGAACTTGACCGCGATCTCGCGCATCGCCATGGTCGCTCCCGTAAACGCCGTCATCGAAGTGAATCCATTATCCACCCACCGTATACGCCCCGAACTCGAAACACCAAGCAGGATGGACTCTATACGAGGACGCAGCAGAGGTAATGGCGGGGGAGTGCGGCAGGCGCTCTGAGAGCCGCTGTATGACCCCATTTCTCTTCAATCCGACTACCCGTGCCATGAACCTGAAGCCGTTCGTTCGGTCGCCAAAAGAAAGCGCGCGCGGGGTAACGCGGGCTTTGCGCTAGACAAGCTAGAAGCACCAGGCGGGGGAGACGCAAAACCAGCCCGGCGCGGAGTTGCTGTCCGACGGATTGCCGCTGCTGTCGACATGGAGGAAGCCCTTCGAGGCGTTCGGAAACACCGAACGCTCCCACCAACCGCTGCCAATGGCAATGGCAGAGTTGGGATTATAGTTCTCCGTCACCTTGCCTTTGAAGGCCTCGTACTGGGTGCCCTCGGAGGAAGTCCAGGGATAGGATGCCCAATAGGAGGTGGGGGGCGATCTCAGAGTAGCTGAGCAGGAACAGCTTGTCCGAGGTAGCCGTCACGGCGGCGTTCTTGTTCTCATCACCGCCCCCGACATTGTTCGATAGCTTTTTGACGGCCTTCACCTTGGACTGGAAATCGGAGGGCATCAGATTCCAGATCTTGCCGGAGTTCATTTTCTGACGGAGTTCAGACTTCTCCCAACCGCCGGCGTTGGTGTCAATCGCGTTCATGGGGGACCAAATGCCCGTCGTGGTGGTGAGGAACGTGAGGCCCGCCTTGCCGGATCCGCCTGCAGGGTCATCATGATTGATGCCGATAATGCGGTAAGTCAGCGTCTTGCCATCGGTGAGCTTCATCGAGAACTCGGTGCCGGCATCCATCGCGGCCTTCGCCTTGGCGTAGGCGGGCGACGCCTCGCCCTTGGCGGCGATGTCCTCGGCAACTGCCTTCTGCTCACCGAGGGTCCAGTCCTTCGCGTGTCCTTCGCGTCCTTGGCGAGCGCCGCCTGGACGGTCGCGGAACCCGCGCCGTTACCGCTGCCGGAACCGCTCGGTTCCCAAGTCCCACCTGCTGTCCCGTTTACCAATACTCCCGCCACCGTGTTGAACTGGTTCCTGATTGCCGACGAGACCCAAGGGCCGGCTATCATCACAACCAGGACGATAATCGCGATGACCAGAACGTACTCGATGGCTCCTTGGCCTCGGAGGCGGGTATTCCTAGGAGATACCCACCCCCCGAAGGTTAATTGCCGCTGCATGCATATGCGACACTCCCTTCGCATGGGGATTGATATTGCATGCAGAGCGTACGTTAAATCGAACCGACTAGCCCGTAACGTGCCGCTGAGGCAACGGCGGCACGGGTGCCCGCGCCACATAAACTGCTTGCCGTCTTGTTTCTTCAGACCTACTGCCACGCCTTCGGGAGGATAACGCCGGGGGCGCAGTGATTGAAGTCACTATGATTGGCATAGGTTGGGACATTCCAATCGGAACAGTCGAGGTTTAGATTTTTGCAATAGCTAAACATGCCGAGCATATCCATAACATCTGAGGTCTTCCACCCTGGTCCAAATTTCACGCTTTTCAGCGAACTGTCGGTGGGAAAAAGGAGACGTAAATCGCCGGCTTTCCGCGTCGACCATCCGGAGATGTCAATCTCCTCGACCTTGTAAAGGTTTTTGAGCGCCGAGTCGAATTCGACGACCGAGGACGTATCCCAGCTTGAAATACTGAAGGAAGTCGCATTGCCGCAATACGCGAATGCGTGCTGCATATTTGTGCAGTTCGACATGTCGAACTTTGCCAGATCAAAGCTCTTGCAGTTCTCCATGTACTGAAAGCAAAATGCCAACGAGTGGATTTCCATGCCATCGTCAATGGCCTTTACGGCCACGATATTATTTCTGTTAGGCCACCAGGGGGCAGTCGTCTTGCCGTCGTTTCCCACGGTCGCGGTGGCGTATCCATTTTCGAACCCCGTATACACCGCCGTCACGCGGCGGCTGTTGAGCATGTCACCGACTCTGGGGACCCCGCGGCGCTTGTAGAACATGAGGCTGTGGTCGTCCTCCGGGTACACGGCGAACGCTATCCCGTGAACGGGGTCCACGATGTCGGCGTCGGTCAACGACCCGTTGCCGCCGCCCGTGCCGCCCGACTCCCAGCTCCCCTTTGAGATTCCGTTGCCGAGCGTCCCCGCCACCGTGTTGAACTGGTTTGTGATCGCCGACGAGACCCACGGTCCCGCGATCAGCACCACCAGGACGATGATCGCGATGATCAGTACGTACTCGACTGTCGACTGCCCCTTCGGGCGGCGGGTAAATCTGGGAGATACCCCCCCCCCCGAAAGGAATTTCCGCTGCATGCATGTGCGGCTCCTCTCGGATTGCTTTGGCTGATGCTGCAGAGGATAGACGCGATTACTAAGGATGAGTCAACAATGCCGCAGCGGCATTCACACTAAGAGGGTAAGGCGTTCGGAGTGACATCCCGTTCCAAAACGTATACTTGATTTAAGGCGGAGTGGAATGTGGGCGCGCAAGGAGATGCGGAATCGATGAGAGCCTCAAAAAAAACTACTGCAGTGTTATCATTTTTCATCCTCTCTATTCTTCCATTTCTGATTCTATGGGCGGCTTGGTCAGTCCTCCCTGATACAATTCCCGCTCATTGGAGTGGGGGTGTGGTTGATCGATGGGGTAATAAGCTTGAATTGCTGGTTGTTCCGCTGTTTTCTCTGATTGGTTCTATTGCAATTTCTGTGTACCTTATTGTTTCCACGCGGCGAAGAGAGTTCGCGGATTTCTCTGCTCGAATGCGACGGGACTTTGTTGCGTGCTATATTTCTAGTCTTCTTTTATCGACAACCTGCTCAGTGATAATTGCCGTTTGGGTTCAGTTGATTCTTACGCAAAGCACTGCGGTTGATGGGGGACTTGGACTATCGATCCTGTATTCCCTTCCCGGGCTATATGTGATCTTGTGCACTTTGCCGCCTTTTTATGCGAGCGGCGAGAGCAAAAAGGCAGAGCGCCTGATAACAGTTCTTATTGGCTGCGCGGAGATTGTTCTTTGTGGAATAGTGCTTGAAGGTTCGGCTGCCTCTTATACGATGATTGGACTGATGATTCTGTTCTGTGCGTTTGAGATTGTGTCACAGGTAAGGGATAGCCGGTCCTTATGAGTTGAATTACGCGCGTGCGGATATAAAGGTTGGCATGTTAAGCTGGTCGTTTTATCGTTCTGGGACATTTGCAGTAGGATGAGTGGGACTAGGCGCGCTGCGGTGTGATGGTGACGGTTGAGACTTGTATCGCTGCAAATCCGCTGATGCACATTTTGCTATTGGGCTTGAAGGTGGGACCTACAGGCCTTTGTTTGGGATGTTACGGTCGTCCAACACGTGTTGCACGGCTTTATATTGTTACGCTCGTTCGGCGCTCCGTTGGAGCATTTCCGGGTTTGTCGGCATCATGACTTGGCCAAGTGACACGCTTGCCGGGACGGTTGTAACGCCGCGCCGGTTCCGTGTGCTCCTTCGTTGTTGGCCTGTCCAGCCGGGGGCGGATTCGGCCTCATGTTGTGGCGCACGACCTTCAGGGGCTTCCCCCTGGCGAGTTATGTTCGTCCGTATGGGTAAGGGTCGGGTTGAGCTGACAATCCCGTGTCGGAAGGGGCTTGCACCATGCGCGCGATGACAGAGATTGAGTGGCTGGACGGCCGTGTGACGAAGGTGCCGGAGCTCGCCCTGGGCGATGCGCTCGGCGAGAGCGTCCAGGCGGAGCTCGATTTCGGGTTCGACGACGTGTTGGAGGGCCTTTGGGTTGAGGTGCGCCATCATGAGCCGGATGAGGACTCGGACGGCGACCCGCGCGGGAGGGGCTGCGCACTGTACGCGGACTGCCGGTACAGCCTGGTCGAACCGTCGGACCTCGACCGTGTCTTCTGCATCCTTTACGAGGGGCAGCCGAGGGTCCAGCCGCGTCGCGGGGGAGCTCGTGAACCTTTCGCGGGCCTGCGCGTTGTCCTGCCTCATGCTCGGATCTCCCTACCCGCCAGGCGCCCTCGAGGCCCTGGCCGCGTGCGCTCGATACCTCTGCGGTCCGGCTTTCACGTCCGACCTCGCCGCCCGCGTCCGCGCGCGGATCTCATCCGGCCTCACGCGCTTGAATATCGAGCTGAGCCCAAACGATGACCCACACCCCATCGGTCTTCATGATGATGCCTCGATGAGCCAGCTCGCCCAGAGCTTTCGATACAGTCGGTTGAGTCGAACAGACTTTTTTTCGAGCTTGTCCTGACGCATGAAAAGACCTTTTGTAAGTTCTTTTCCGTTGGCATCCTTCCTATTAGGCCCTTTGGACGTCTGGAAGGAGCAAATCATGATCAGAATCGCAAGCTGGACGCGATTCTTCGCGACCGCAAATAATGAGTCGTAGGATGGCCTGTTGATTCCACTCAGGATCTCGCTCTTTGCAATCTCATCCTGTCGAACGTCAAGCGCCGCCTCCATCTCGCTAGGCGTCTCGGCCTGATCGGCAACCGATGGAGCGTCCGTGTCTAAAGGCCACGGGAGGCCACGGCCTTTTTGCGGTTTGTAGCTACTTGTACTCATGTTGATTCCTCTGGTGCGAGGCTATCCAACCCAATTGCCGACTGTGCCCATAATATGGTTGATTTCCGATCTCAGCCGAACACATTGAGCGGATAGGACGTTCCCGCAGCTAGCCGAACGCCCCCGAGGCCCCATTCAGGCCACGGGGCGTCGTTTTCCCAGTTGAAGGAACGGTGGAGATGTGTTTCGATGGGTCCGGTGGCCATGCTCCGCCCGCCGCCCGGCACCTCTTCCCAGACTCAGCCGGACGGTCGGTCCGTCTATTCCATTTTCGCCCTTAGGCTAGGCCAGCGGGGCATCGCCCCTCTCTGCGCGCGCCCTCTCGGCGGGGCCGGCGGGGCCGACCTGTCGGTCTACGACGGGTTCCTGAAGGGGGCGGTCGCCGATGGCAGCTAGCGAGGAGCTGGCCCGCAGGGTCGTGGAGGCCGGGCGGTCGTGCTCGCTCACCACCGCCGTCCTGGAGGAGTGGTCGAGGCTCGGCACCCCGAAACAGGTGGAGTACCTGGCGGGCTACCTCGAGGCGGAGAGGTCCAGCCGCGAGGCCTCGAAGCGCGCGACGCTGCTCAGGCGCTGCGCGCTGCCGGCGCCCAAGACCTTCGACGGCTACGACTGGTCGGCCGTGTCGTGGCCGGAGGGCATGGGGCGCGAGTCGCTGCTCGCGCTCGACTTCGTCGGGCGCAGGGAGGACCTCGTGCTCATGGGCGACGTCGGCACCGGCAAGACGCACATGGCGTCGGCCCTCTGCGCGCTGGCGTGCGAGAGGAGGCTCGAGGCGCGCTTCTTCACGGCGTCCTCGCTCGTGATGCGCCTGAGGCGCGCCCGCGACGACGGGAGGCTCGACCGGGAGGCCGCGCTTATCGGCAAGGCCCGCCTGCTCGTCATCGACGAGCTCGGGTTTCTCCCGCTCGACGCGGACGGGGCGAGGCTGCTCTTCCAGGTCCTCGCCGACGCATACGAGAGGCAGTCGGTGGTGATCACCACGAACCTGGAGTTCAGCAGGTGTGGGCGGTGTTCGGGGACGACCAGATGGCCGCCGCCGTGATCGACCGCATCGTCCACCACGGGAGGCTCGTCCAGTTCCGCGGCGAGTCCTACCGCGTCCGCCATGCCCTCATGCAGGAGGGCTAGCCGCTCAAAAAGCGTGCGCGCTTCCGATGCTGCGACTGCTCAATTTCCGATGCTCTTTTTGCTCAAAACCTCTTGACGAAACACAGAATACGTGCGGGCGGCGCTTGCAGCCGATCGCACGGTACCGGCCGCACCCGTTGCAGCAGCGCGGCCACGCCGCCAGGCGCGGGCAGGCCGCCGACAGGTCGGCCGAGCCGTCGACGCGCTCGCCGCGCCTGGACTTCGGCGCCGTCACGAACCTGTGCGACGCCACCTCGGCGCTCACCGCCGAGGGCGACCTGCACAGCTCCCTGGCGATCTCCCTGCACGAGGCCCTGCGCTCCAGCATCCTCTGGACCGTGTCCCGCTCGTGCCTGGTGAGCCTGCCGTAGGCCCTCGGGGCCGCCTCCGCGGAACCCTTCTTCCTCTTTCCGGACCGGCCGTCCTCCGATCTCCCGGTGCCGGCCGGTCCGGCCCTCAGGGTATCGGGTTCCCACATTCATCCGCACATGTGCGGATGAATGTGGGAGGTGTTCGGATGAAGTTGATAATCAAGGCTTCGATAGCAAACGCAATTTGGTTTTTGAAATATGGACGAATTCCTCGTCAGGAGGGTAAAATGGTGCCGACGGCAGCCCAAGTTGTAGAGAGCTGGGCAGAGCCGTTGCTTAATGAAGTTGGGTCATCGTCTTAGCGACGGTGGCCTTTCTTTTTGGGCTTCGAACCCTGCTTGAGTGCCTTGGAAAGGACGACAAGGGCCGTGAGGAGCGAGACCATAGCAGTCAGGAGCTTCACGAGCTCAGTGAAATCGGTCATGGGCATCACCTCCCATCGGATGGAGGGCTCTGCCCGGCACGAGGGCTGCCGACAGCAAGGACGATTCTATCAGAGCGGCTGACTCCCGCCCGATTATTACCATCCCACCGCGCCTGTGCAAAAAAGAGGGCCGCCAAACAGCGACCCTCCAGCGAAAGTGCATGTTATTTAGGACAGTCAAATTCTTTGAAAAACAAATGGATGCTGTAGAATTACAAATAAGAGTCACCCGGAAGGAGCGATCGATGAAAAGCAAACGATTTGTCCTGAATGCACTTCTGGTAGTAGCAATATTGACGCTCTTCGTCTTTTCGTACTCATACATGAATCAGCCAAGATTTGGATATGCTTTATACACTGTTTTTTCCGGCGAAACAACTTACAACACTATAGGCTTCATTGACGCAATCTTTTTCTATGTAGTCGGCCCCGTATCAAGCGAACTGGTCGCTTTTGTTGTCAGCTACAACCTGAATCAACAAAGCCAAACTCACTCAGCGACTTCGGCCAAACAAGGAATCAATCTCTTCGCAATAATGATAATTCTGCAAATTGCGACCGTGTTGATTATCGCCCTGACCGCAACAAACGTTTTGAAGTATGAGTTCGGATTCATCGCGAGCTGTCTCATGGCAATTGCCGCGGGTATAGCGGTTTCGTATACGACACCGGCAAAGAAGTAGACAAACTAACAGGGCCTATTTGGAATCCGAATCGTCCATGGAACCGTCGATGCCGGTTTTGGTGTCGTCATCCGGGCTTATAGGACACACATTTTGTCCTATAAGCCCCGATCAATTCATACTCCTCATCCTCGCCGAATTGCGAGTATGGCAGAATCGGCACTGGATGGCAGCGCGCTAGGCCGTGTCCGCGGAGTTACCCCCCCCCGTTTTTATCGTAACAGCTGATTCTAGGGACGCTTCAAAAAGTCAACCGAGGGTTTTGTCCCGTCAAGACGCCGAACGAGAATTACGTACCGCCAAGAGCCTCAAAACACGCCCCTCGCGGAACAGAATCCTCACTCGATTTCCATGCGGAGTAAAAACGTCAATCAATCATCCTCCGCAACGTCTATCCACCAAAAAGGCCGCCCCACGTGGAGCGGCCTTTGCTCGCAGCTTTTTACTGATAGTTACTCAAAAATTATTCCAACACATCCACAGAAGAGCAGCGAATCGTATTTTTCTTTCGGGAATCGAGAAAATAGCCTACCTTGACTTTAGACCCAACGCTCACGGGGCTATCGCTTACATAGCGCGTATGTTCTGAATCAACCAGAATGGTCAGACGATCAGACCCGTCGTTATATGGATCTTCGCTTTCGACCGACATGGTAAAATCGCCAGAGCTGTCAACGTTCAACACCAATCCGCTCACGAACCACAAATGTGAATAGTCACCTCCGCTATCTTTTTGGCAACGCTCCACTTTTAGAAATAGCGCAGAGAATGCGAACACGGCAACTGATATAGCGATGAAAACCTTAACGCCACTCCCCTTGCCATAAAATACAAATTTATTCGCCAAAGAAAAATACCCCTGCCTTATCCGTGTAATTAGCATAGTACTACGTTAACGTGCTCATGGCTGTGGGTTGGTTTAACCTACAGTCATGCTAAAGTTGCCAAAAGGGGTACAAAGGCCAATACGTTTGCACAGTGCCGGCACAGCGACCTAGCATCGTATGCACCGGCGGGATCATTGCTGGCCTGCAAGGAGAGCATGTCCACGCGCTCATGGTCGCCGGAGGCCTCGTGATGCAGCACGCGCCGAGCGGCGACTGGAAGCGCGTCGATTGGGATGCGCTTGCCGCCTGGCTCGACAGATACGGGTGCAAGGTCGCTAAATGCGAGACGGAGACCCTTCCGACCGCCGACGCGGCGAGTGGGAACGCAAGGGTAAAAATGCATCGTCGCTGAACCAGTGAGTCAGTATTCTTTAGTTGGATTGAGTCCTAGGCCCTTTCGACACCACCTATATTGCGAATCAGCACCGCCGCCCACCCGACCGAATATTGCCGTTCGGCACCGCCATTAAATGCCTTCC
>JAGZQF010000075.1 GCA_018382295.1 Collinsella sp. | reverse complement strand
TATAATGGTCTCATAAATTAAGACACTTTTTCGGACATTTTTTAATGAATCTGATATACTAAATTCAGTATGAAAGAGAGGATTCATAATTATGTCCAGACAAAGAAGAAACTTTAGTGCCAAATTTAAATCAGACCTAGTAATTGAGCTACTTAAGGGTGAAAAAGATCTCAACACCCTGGCAACTGAAAATAATATCCAACCAAACCTGCTTCGCAATTGGAAGAAAGAATTTCTGAATAATGCTTCGGCTGTATTTGATGACAAGCGTGAAGAAAATCTCAAAGAAAAGCTTGCCGAAGAACGCAAAGAGAAAGCAGAGTATGCGAAAAAGGTTGGTCAGTTAACAATGCAGGTTGACTGGCTCAAAAAAAAATCTGAAGAAATTTGTGGACCAGACTACGAGAGTAAATTTAGTCCGAAACCTTTTGACGACTAAAGAACTCCCTGCTTCTGTTGGAGCAAAACTGCTCGATATTAACCGTACAAGCATTTATTATAAAAGCTTGCCCGTCTCAGAAGAAGAGTTGGAATGCAAAGCGATTATTGATCATCTGCATACAGACAATCCAACTTGGGGAGCAAGGCAAATGTCAGCACAGCTGAAAAACAGGGGATATCATGTGGGACGCCGCAAAGCACGTCGGTATATGAATGAAATGGATATTTGTCCTATTTATCCTAAAATGAATCTTTCTAAGCGTATGCAACAGGCCAAAGTATGTCCATATCTTCTACAAAATGCCGTAATTGATGCTCCGAATCAGGCATGGTCCATTGATATTACCTACATTCCAATCAAGCACGGATTTCTTTATTTAACTGCTGTTATTGACTGGTACAGTCGTTGTATCGTTGGTTGGGAAGTTGATGATACCCTAGATACCAGAATGGTTATTAACGCTCTTAAAAAGGCATTTAAAACAGCAAAACCGCAGATTTTAAATTCAGATCAAGGGTGTCAGTTTACAAGCCAGCGATACATTGACTTTGTGAAAGAAAATGGCATCCGTCAAAGCATGGATGGAAAAAGTCGCTGGGCTGACAATATCATGATTGAGCGTTGGTTTCGCAGCTTCAAGTATGAGGAAGCGTATCTGACGCAATACAACAACATCAAGGAAGCAAGAACTGCTATTGGTCGCTATATTCACACATACAACTTTGAGCGATGCCATTCTGCCCTTGGTTATAAAACACCAGCTGAATGCTACTATCCGGCAATGCTTCTGCCGTATGTAGCTTAATGCATATACGGATCAGGGA
>JAGZQF010000074.1 GCA_018382295.1 Collinsella sp. | reverse complement strand
CTTAGAGGTCCTCGCGCCAGAAGGGCATGCTCATGCAGCGCGGGCCGCCGCGGCCGCGGGAGAGCTCGGCGGAGGGCACGACGAGAAGGTCCAGGCCCTCCTTGTACAGCACGTCGTTGGTGACGGTGTTGCGGGCGTAGACGCAGATCTTGCCGGGCTCGACGCACAGGGTGTTGGAGCCGTCGTTCCACTGCTCGCGGGAGGCCGCGATCGGGTCGCCGCCGCCGCAGGGGATCAGCTTGACCTGGTCGACGCCGGTGGCGTCCTCCAGGACGTGCTCGAGGGTGTCCTCGATCAGGCGGATGTTCACGTCGCCCGGGTTCTTGCCGGCGGTCAGCTCGTAGACGCGCAGGGTGCCCATGATGGCGGGGTGGATCGTGAACTTATCGACGTCGATCTGGGTGAAGACCGTGTCGAGGTGCATGAAGGCGCGCGAGACCGGGATGTCGAAGGCCAGGATGCGCTCGACCTTGGAGTCGGAGTTCCAGAAGATGTTCTGGGCCATGACGTCGATCGCGGCGGCCTGGGTGCGCTGGGAGATGCCGACGGCGAGGGTCTTCTCGTTGATGTTCAGCACGTCGCCGCCCTCGGTGTGGAACTGGCAGTCGCGGCGGAAGTACAGCGAGACGTCCTTGTAGTCGGGGTGGTACTTGAAGATGTACTTGCCGTACAGGGTCTCGCGGTTGCGGGTGACCGAGTACATGCGGTTGAGGTTGACGCCCTCGCCGATGACCGCGAACGGGTCGCGGGTGAAGTAGAGGTTGGGCATCGGGTCGATGATCAGGTCGGACTCGGACTCGGAGTTGACCAGGGAGTCGAGGGTCGTGGACGCCGTGAGGGGCATGTCGATCTCGGACTTGGTCATGCCGGCCATGGTCTTCTTGGCGAACTCGAGGTTGTCCTCGATGGAGTCCAGCTTCTCGCGGACGATCTGCGGCATGTGCTGGCCGCGGATGCCGGCCTCGGCGATGTACTGGTCGGTGAACTCGGCGCGGGCGCCGGGGACCTGGTCGAACACCTCGGCGACGAGGTTCTCGAGATAGAGGACCTCCACGCCCTGGTCCCTCAGGATCTGGGCGAAGGTGTCGTGCTCCTGCTGCGCGACCTCCAGGAACGGGACGTCGTCGAACAGGAGTCGCTCGAGCTCGTCGGGCGGCAGGTTGAGGAGCTCGTCGCCGGGACGGTGCAGGCAGACCTTCCTGAGCTTGCCGATCTCGGAAGGCACGTGCAGACCTTTCGTCATGGCCTCCTACCTTTCTTTCGGGCC
>JAGZQF010000033.1 GCA_018382295.1 Collinsella sp. | reverse complement strand
GATGCCGTTCGAGATGAGGGTCAAGATGCCGGCGCCCGACGGGGAGACGGCGAGTTAGCCGGCAGGTCGGCATGTCAATCCTGGTCTAACAGAGCCTTAAAAAATCATTTTGGGTGACGTGTGGCGGAAGACCAGTCTTTCTGGGACGGGAATGATTTTTTCATCCCCGTCCCAGAAAAATCATTTGGCATGCGAGATTGGAGGAAGTGATGGCGCAGGGGACGTTTGCGCAGGCGCTTCGTAAGGAGGCGGCGCTCAGCAGTACCTTTATGAAGGGGCGCTCGCTCATGCTCAACGGCGCCGTGCTGTCGTTTGAGGACTCCGGCTCGCGCTTCTCCAAAAATGTGACTATCGAGGGCTCGGTGCGCGGCTCGCGCGGCGACCTGTACAAGACGCACGTGGCGCTCGACATGGACGAGCACGAGGTTATCGACTACGACTGCGATTGCCCCGCCGCCTTCCGCTATTCCGGCATGTGCAAGCACGCCATCGCCACGGCGCTAGCGTATCTGGATGCCAGCGGCGCCGAGCCCGTCGAGGGTCTGCGCACACCGGTCCGCACGTTTACGGTACCGCCCGCACAGTCCAAGCAGCCCGCCCGTCCCGCGCCCACCGCATCTGCGGTCAACCCCAACTTTCCCTTCCCGGCGCCCGTCCCCACGAGCCCGAGCCTTGTGGCGGCGCTTTCCGATCTTTCGGACGCGCGCATGGATGAGCTCGTGGCCATGCGTCGCAAGCTCGCCGGCACCATTGACCCCGATGCGCCCAAAGCGGTGCTGGAGCCCTCGCTGGTGCCGTACTACAATCCGCTGTTTGCCGATCGCTTTAACTGGGCGCTCGAGTTTCGCATTCGCTGCGGTTCGGTGTCCTACGTGGTTAAGGATATCGACGGCATGGCCGATGCCTATGTGCGCGGCGGCACGTTCTCGTACGGCAAAAAGCTTACATTCCTCCATGCGCCCGAGGCCTTCGACGAGGTTTCGGTGCGCCTACTCGACCTTGTTGTGGCAACGGTTGTGTATCTGAGCGACATCACAAGTTCGCGTTCGGCGTCGTACGATTTTGCACGCAGCGGCTTTGTCGCCGAGCGCCAGCTGCCGCTGTCCGAGCATGACATCGTATACATGCTGGACTTGCTGCGTGGCCGGACCATTTCCTTTGAGCCCGCCTGGTCGCGGGGAACGACGACGCATCGTTCCTACGAGGTTGCGGTTGAGTTATCGCCGGTGGGGGAGGACGAGGCCTCGGCGAAACAGCCGCCGCTCCTTGCCGCCAAGATCGCGCCGGCGGCCGGTGGCAGCTACGACCTGCGCCTGCCGGCCGATACGTACTGCTTTGTCGCAGGCGACGCAGCCTATCTGGTCGACACGCACCGCGCGCGCCGCGCCGATGCAGCGTTTGCCCAGCATGCCGCACCGTTTCTGTCGCGTCTGCTGCCTTGTCGCACGCCGGTCCATATCGCCGCCGAACAGGTGGGCGAATTCTGCCGCATGGCACTGCCCGTGCTGCGCGAATACACTGGCCTCACCGCTCCCGCCGTGCTCGACACCGTGGCGCCCGAGCCGAGCTTTGCCATGGCAATCGGTGTCGATGACGGGCTTGTGACCTGCAAGATTACGGTTTCCTACGGCGATTGGTCGGCAGATCTCTTTAGCCTGGGCGCTCCGGGCAGCCCCTTCGAAGAGCGGCGCCCGGGCGTGCCGCCGCGCGACGAGATGGCAGAGTTTCGCGTTATGGATACGGCGGCCCTGTATTTCGACTTTTACGAGGGCGGCCTGGCGTTTGAGGAACGCGATGACGAGAGCCTGTTCCACTTGCTGACCGAGGGCCTGTCTGCCCTGTCCGAGCTGGGCGAGGTCATGCTCAGTGACCGCCTGCGCCAGGTCTCGGTCCGCCCTGCGCCCAAGCTTTCGGTGCGCGCGACCGTCAAGAGTAACCTGCTCGATGTCGAACTGGGCGCGAGCGGCCTTTCGGCGGCAGACCTTGCCATCTACCTTGACTCCTACAAGCGTCACCAGACGTTTGCGCGTCTCACGTCGGGCGACATCATTCGCCTGGACGAGGGTGCCCGCGCCGCGTTTGGTCTTGCCGAGGACCTGGGGGTCGATGCTGTCGACCTGCTCGACGGCGTGTCGCTTCCCGCGTCGAGTACCCTGTTTGTCGACAGCATGCTTGCGCGCACGCCCGAGCTCGAAGCCGATCGCGACGCTGCGTTCCGTCGCACCGTCGAGCGCTTGGATACGCTCGGCAAGATGGACTTTACGGTGCCGGTCTCGCTCAAGGCCACACTGCGCGGCTATCAGGTCGACGGCTACCAGTGGCTCGGCTCGCTCGAGCACCTGGGCCTCGGCGGTATCTTGGCCGACGATATGGGCTTGGGCAAAACACTGCAGATGATCGCGCATATCCTGGCGCGCGTGGAGGCGGGGGATGCCAAGCCCACGCTCGTGGTGTGCCCTGCGTCGCTCGTGTATAACTGGACCGCCGAGCTGGAGCGCTTTGCGCCTTCGCTCGACGTGTGCGCTATCGTGGGCGCCAAGGCGCAGCGCCGCGTGCAGATAGCCGGCGCTGACGAGCATAACGTGGTCATAACGTCGTATGACCTCATGCGGCGCGATATCGACGAGTATGCCGAGCAGGACTTTGCCCGTGTGGTGCTCGACGAGGCCCAGTACATTAAAAACCCGCTCACGCAGGTGGCGCACGCCGCCAAGCGTCTGCCTGCCGGCGTGCGCTTTGCCCTGACGGGCACGCCCATCGAAAACCGCTTGTCCGAGCTCTGGAGCATCTTCGACTTTTTGATGCCGGGCCTGCTTGGCTCGCGCGAGTCGTTTGCCAAGCGCTTCGAAAGCCCGGTCGAGCACGCCGAGGGTGACAGCGCCGCTCGCTTGCAAGCGCTCGTGTCGCCGTTTGTGCTGCGCCGCGTTAAGGAAGACGTGGTGGCCGACCTGCCCGAGAAGATCGAAGACACCGTCATGGCACAGCTCACCGGCGAGCAGCGCAAGCTCTACCTGGCCAACCAAGACCGTATCGCCCAGCAGGTGCAGCATCGCGAGGCATCCGAGTTTAAGAAAGACAAGCTCAAGGTGCTCGCCGAGCTCACCAAGCTGCGCCAGATCTGCTGCGACCCGCATCTACACTACGAGGACTACAAGGCAGGGAGCGCCAAGCTCGACGCTTGCATGGAGCTCGTGCACGGTGCGCTCGACGGCGGGCACCACATTCTGCTGTTCAGCCAGTTCACGGGCATGCTCGATATCATTGGCAAGCGCCTGGCCAAGGAGGACATCGGCTTTCTTAAGCTCACGGGCGCATCGTCTAAGGAGAGCCGCGCCAAGATGGTCGCGCAGTTCCAGGCGGGCGAGGTGCCGGTGTTTCTGATCTCGCTCAAGGCGGGCGGCGTGGGCCTCAACCTGACGGCGGCCGACGTGGTCATCCACTACGACCCGTGGTGGAACGTGGCCGCGCAGGACCAGGCGACCGACCGCGCGCACCGTATTGGCCAGCAACATACCGTGACCGTGTACAAGCTCATCGCCAAGGACACGATCGAGGAGCGCATCATGCAGATGCAGGAATCCAAACGCGACCTGGTCAACAGCGTGCTCGGCGGCGACGGCATCTCCTCGGCGCTGTTTACCCGCGAGGATGTTCTGGCGCTGCTCGGCGGCGACGGACGCTAGCTGCGCAGATGGCAACCGGGGCTGTTGAGACGGCTCCGGGTTGCCGGCGCGCTCTGACCCCGGGCGCTAGCCTCGCTCGTTATGTGTTCATTTGCGATGCCGTGGATGGTTCGCCTGCCTTTGGGCATAAGAACCTCAAGAACATCGGCACATCAGCAAAGGAGATCATCATGGCGAAATTCTTTAAGGACCCCGACGGCAAGCTCATTGCCGCCCTTGGCAACGACGTTGCAACCCCTGCCGGCTGCACGGAGCTGACCGCGAACACCGAGGATGCGGCGCACGAGAAGCACGTGCCGGTCGTTGAGAGCGAGCGCGACGGTCACGTGATCCGTGCGCGCGTGGGCTCGGTCGAGCATCCTATGGTGCCCGAGCACTACATCGAGTGGATCGCCCTTGAGGACGAGGGCCGTCTGGAGGTCCATTACCTCCAGCCCGGCATGAAGCCCGCGACGTTTTTTGCCGGCGGTTCCAAGACCGGTACCGTCTATGCCTATTGCAACCTGCACGGGTTGTGGTCCGCGACGTTCTAGGAGCGCGCCCCCGCTCGGGGTATCATAGCTAGCATATGCACATGCAAGCGCCGACTGCATCTTGTGGCCGGCGCTTTTACTACGACAACGATGGTTTACGACGGAAAGGGCTGAGCCATGAAGCTCGCACTTGCACAGATCGATATGCGCCTGGGTGATATTGAGGGTATCTGCGGTCGCATCGAGGACCATGCGCGCCTGGCCCACGAGCGCGGTGCGCGCGTGCTGTGCGTGCCGGCTCCGCTCTTTATGGGAGCCCTGCCCGGCGGCCTGGTGGGCGCTGCCGACTTTGAGCACGACATGCTTGCCGGCTTGACCGGCGTCGCCGAGCGTATCCAAGAGCTCGATATGATCTGCATCGTGCCCGCAGCGGTTTCGTTTGAGGGCCAGCCCCTGCTCGACTATATGATGCTCAAGGACGGTCGTGTGGTGCCGGCCCGTTCGAGCATTGCCCTGCAGCGCGGTGGGAACGGCGATGCCCGTTGGGCGCCGCCAGTCTTCGATGTGGACGGCGTGCGTATCGCCGTGATCTTCGACTTGGACCGCGAGCTCGAGATGCTGCCGACCGGCGTCGACCTCATCGCCTATTTTCAGTTCAACGCGTTTGATATGACCGACCGCGAGACCGCTGCGATCGCAGCCGTGCGCAGCGGAGCCTACCGCAAGATTGCATCTAAGCGCAGCGTGTGGTTTGCCTGCATGGCGCCGGTCGGTGCGTACGACGAGTCGGTGTATACCGGCGGGTCGTTTGTACTCGACGACTGCGGCCGCGTGGTGGCCCAAGCGCCGTGTTTTGAGGAGAGCCTACTGGTTCAGGAGATCCAGCGCGGTGTGATGCTCGATGCCTTGGAGGACCACGAGCTGCCCGAGTTTCGCTCCGAGGAATGGCTGTGGCAGGCGCTGGTGCTCGCCGTTCGCGATAACGCCCGCGCCCGCGGTACGTCGCGCGCCGTGGTGGCGCTCGAGGGCGACTTGCCGTCGTCCCTACTGGCGGCGCTTGCCGTCGACGCCCTGGGTCCGCGCAATGTGGTCGGCCTGGTGCTGGGGCGCAACCGCATCTTTACGCCGGCGCAGGAAGAGGCCGAAGCCGCCCGTTGCGCCGCCGTTCGCGCCATTGCCGAGCGCCTGCATATTCGTACGGTTGAGCGTGATGCGCCGGATGCCGCGCGTGTGCTCGACCGCGATGTGTCGGCGGGCGACGCCGAGCGCCTGCGCTCTCGCACGCTGGGCCTCATGCTGGAGGATACGGCGCTCGAGCTGGGTGCGATGGCGTTGACCCCGCTGTCCAAAACTGAGTACGCGCTGGCGGCGCCCGCGCTTTGCGGTGGCTACCAGGGCGATTATGCACCCTTTGGTGACGTATACCTGTCGACGCTCGAGTTTGTGGCGCGCGTGCGCAACCGCACGTCTGCCGTGGTGCCGCAGGAGCTCGTGACGCTCAACGCGGTGGAGGATTGCATGGAGCGCGTGCTGGCGCGGGCGCTCTCGACGCTTGACGGTCCGGTCGACATGCTCGACCGCGCGGCGCAGCTGCTCGGCGGGCTTGAGCCGGGCGAGGTCGATGGCGCGCTTGAGGCGCATGTGGACCGCAACCGTTCCTTCGATGACATTCCGATGGCTGCCGGCAAGCCCGAGGCTTGCTCGCTGCTGCTGATGCTCGTGCGCCAGGGAGAGGCGGCTCGCCGCCAGCTGCCGACGGCGCCGATCGTCTCGGCCCGTTCGTTTGTCGAGCGCGCTTGGCCGTATATGCTCGCGTGGTCCGATCTTGGCCTGAGCGGTAAAGAGCGCATGACGGTCGATGCGCTGGCGCGCGCCGAGGTGAACCGTTTTGCCGACGAGGACACAAGCGAGCGCATGCGTGGCGAGATGATGGGCATATTGGGTGACCTGTTGGGTATTTCGCCCGAGCAGATGGAGGAGCTGCGCTCCGAGGATGGCCAGCGTCGCCTGCATGAGGGTATGAAGAAGTTTGAGGGCGAGGTCCAGGACGCCATCGATAAGATGATGGGCGGTCAGGGCGGACCGCAGGGCGGGCCCCAGGGCACGCCGATGCCGCAACCGCCGGTGGATCCCCGACAGTTCCCATTCTTCAGCCAAAACTAACTATGGGACGGGATTCGCTCCCAACCCCGATACTTCAACTAAGCATCTTGGCCCCGTTGTGTTATTCTAGAACAGACGTTCGTGAATAGTGCGCGGGGCCTTGCCTTGCGATGTGCTTGTGGCGAGGGGAGGCTGGCTTGGTTATCTTGGGTATCGACCCTGGTTTGGCCCATACGGGTTGGGGGATTATCGAGGAGCGGCGCGGCGAGGTTCGCTGCCGTGCCTACGGTTGTATCGAGACCAGCGCGGGCAGTCCGCTCGCGGTGCGTCTGTCGCATATCGCCCGCGACCTCAAGGGCGTCGTCGAACGCTACCGTCCCGATACCGCGGCTATCGAGAGCATCTACTTTGGCGCTAATGTCCGCTCGGCCATCCCCACGGCGCATGCCCGTGGTGCCGCGCTCGTGGCGCTTTCGGAGTGCGCGCTCGAGATTGGCGAGTACACGCCTATGCAGATTAAGCAGGCTGTGGTGGGCACCGGTGCCGCAGATAAGCGGCAGGTCGCCTACATGGTTCGTACGCTCACACAGCTCGATCACGACCCGCATCCCGACCATGCAGCCGATGCCCTAGCCTGCGCCATCTGCCACGTAAACCTCAGCCGCACCCGTGCCCTCACCGGTGGCGAGTTCTATCAACAGAGAGGAACCGGATACTGATGATTTCCCAGCTCCATGGAACGCTTGTCGAGGCCACGATGAGCTCGGCCGTTGTCGATGTGTCGGGCGTGGGCTTTGAGCTCGGCATCTCGGGCAGCACCGCGGCCACGTTGCCGACGCCCGGCGGCGAGGTTCGCCTCTACACGCGCATGCAGGTGCGCGAGGACGCCATGACGCTCTTTGGTTTTGCCTCCAAGGACGAGCGCACGATGTTCGATCGGCTCGTGTCCGTCTCGGGCGTCGGTCCGCGCTTGGCGCTCGCCGTGCTCTCCACCTATACCGTGGGACAGCTGTATTCCCTGGTAATGGCCGAGGATGACAAGGGCATGGCCAAGGTGCCCGGTGTGGGCAAAAAGACAGCGCAGCGCCTCATCTTGGAGCTCAAGAGCACCTTTGCCAAGGACAAGGGCTTTGTGCCGGTCGACGTGATTCCCGGCCAGGTTGCGATGCCGGTTCCCTCCGCCGCTCCCTCGGCGATCGATGACGCCCGTGCGGCGCTCCTTTCCATGGGCTTTAGCCCGCAGGAGACCGATGTTGCCCTGAGCGGGTATGATGGGCAGGATATGCGTGTCGAGGATCTGCTCGGCGCGGCGCTTAAGCGACTCGGAATGGATGCGTGATGTGGGAAGCCGATGATTCTCAGGACCTGTGGGCGACGCCCGGCAACTCGCCTGCGGCATCCATGGCGCATGGCGAGCGCATGGTGGGCTCGGAGCTGACGCCCGAGGACCTTGATGTCGACCGTACCCTGCGCCCCCAGCGCCTGGATGACTACTGCGGCCAGGAGCATATCAAGCAGAGCCTGCGCGTGCTGATCGAGGCCGCGCAGAGCCGCGGCGAGACGCTCGACCACGTGATCTTCTCGGGCCCTCCGGGTCTGGGCAAGACCACGCTGGCTACGGTTATCGCCAACGAGCTGGGCGCTCAGATCAAGACGACGAGCGGTCCGGCCATCGCGCGCACCGGCGACCTGGCGGCCATCCTGACTAACCTGCAGCCGGGTGATGTGCTGTTTATCGACGAGATCCACCGCCTCAACCGCTCGGTCGAGGAGGTCCTGTATCCTGCGATGGAGGACTTTGCCCTCGATATTGTGATCGGCAAGGGTCCGGCTGCACGCTCGATTCGCCTGGATATCCCCAAGTTCACGCTGGTGGCGGCAACGACTCGCTCGGGCATGTTGACCGGCCCGCTACGCGACCGTTTTGGCATTTCGTATCGTCTGGATTACTACACCGTCGAGGAACTCGCCCAGATTGTGACACGCTCGGCGACCATCCTGGGCGTGACGATTGACCATCCCAGCGCGCTCGAGATCGGCTCGCGTTCGCGCGGCACGCCGCGTCTTGCCAACCGTCTGCTCAAGCGCGTGCGCGACTATGCGCAGGTGCGCGGCAACGGTCCCATCGAGCTCGATATCTGCCGTCAGGCACTCGAGTTCTTTGAGATCGATGAGCTCGGCTTGGACTGGATGGATATTCGCATTTTGGAGACGCTTGCCAAGACGTTCTCCGGACGTGCCGTCGGCCTGACGACGCTTGCCAGTGCGGTGGGCGAGGACCCGGGTACGCTCGAGGATGTCTACGAGCCCTATCTGCTGCAGTGTGGGTTGATGATTCGCACGCCGCAGGGTCGCCAGGCAACCCTGCGCACATTCGAGCATTTGGGTATCGAGCCGACCCTGTAGGAATGGGCTTGTTTTAGCGCATCTGTAGGCTATCGCTGGGCATCGGGTAAACATATCGCCGTTCGTCGGTTACGGGCGTTTTGCTATTGCGCGCGCGTGCTATGCTGGATTGGTCTTTTTCTCATCCGGTAACGAAAGGACCGCCCATGCCTACTGACATCGAAATCGCACGTTCTGTTACGCCGCTGCCTATTACCGAGGTGGCCAAGAACGCCGGCGTCGACGTTAAGCATCTGATTCCGTACGGCTTTGACAAGGCAAAGGTCGACTATTCCCTGCTCAACGAGCCAACTGATCACCAGGCCAAGCTTGTCCTCGTGACCGCTATCAATCCCACGCCCGCAGGCGAGGGTAAGACCACTACGACCATCGGCCTGGCCGACGGCCTGCGCCGTCGCGGCGTCAAGAGCGCCGTGGCCCTGCGCGAGCCTTCGCTCGGTCCCGTGTTTGGCGTGAAGGGCGGTGCCGCCGGTGGCGGTTGGGCTCAGGTCATCCCCATGGAGGACATCAACCTGCACTTTACCGGCGACTTCCATGCCATCGGTGCCGCCAACAATCTGCTGGCAGCCATGTTCGACAACCATATTCAGCAGGGCAACCAGCTCGGCATCGACGTTAAGCGCATCACCTGGAAGCGCGTTGTCGACATGAACGACCGTCAGCTGCGCCATGTTATCGACGGCATTGGCGGCAAGGCCCAGGGAGTACCGCGCGAGGATGGCTTCGACATCACCGTTGCCTCCGAGGTCATGGCAATCCTGTGCCTGTCCACGAGCATCAATGACCTCAAGGAGCGCCTGGGCGAGATCGTCGTCGGCTACAGCTATGCCGGCGAGCCCGTCCGCGCCCGTGACCTTAAGGCTCAGGGTGCCATGGCGGCCCTGCTCAAGGACGCGCTCAAGCCCAATCTGGTGCAGACGCTCGAGGGTACGCCTGCGTTTGTCCACGGCGGTCCCTTCGCCAATATTGCCCACGGCTGCAACTCCATCATGGCCACCCGCATGGCCATGCGCTTTGGCGACGTCGCGATTACCGAGGCTGGTTTCGGTGCCGACCTGGGTGCCGAGAAGTTCCTCGACATCAAGTGCCGCATGACTGGCATTCGTCCCAGCGCCGTCGTGGTCGTCGCAACCGCCCGCGCGCTCAAGTACAACGGCGGTGTTGCCAAGGCCGACCTCAACGAGGAGAACCTCGAGGCCCTCAAGGTCGGCATGCCCAACCTGCTGCGCCACGTCGACAACATTCAGAATGTCTACGGTTTGCCCTGCGTGGTCGCCATTAACCGCTTCCCGACGGACACCGAGGCCGAACTCGAGCTCATCGAGTCCGAGTGCCAGAAGCTCGGTGTCAACGTTAAGCTGTCCGAGGTCTGGGCCAAGGGAGGCGAGGGCGCGCTCGACCTGGCCGATGAGGTCATGCGCTTGATTGAGCAGCCGAGTGAGCTCCAGTTTGCCTACGAGGACGGTGCCGATGTTGCCGATGCCCTTGAGGCCGTTGCCACTAAGGTTTACCGCGCCGACGGCGTCGACTTTACGCCGGCTGCCAAGCGTCAGCTCGCCGAGCTGCGCGAGAACGGCTTTGGCAACCTGCCGGTGTGCGTGGCCAAGACGCAGTACAGCTTTAGCGACAACGCCAAGGCGCTGGGCGCTCCCGAGGGCTTCCGCATCACCGTGCGCGAGCTCAAGGTTTCCGCCGGTGCCCACTTTGTGGTCGCGCTGACCGGCAGCGTTCTGACCATGCCTGGCCTGCCCAAGGTTCCCGCGGCCGAGAACATCGACGTCGACAACGACGGCAACATCACCGGCCTGTTCTAAGTCTGCTGCTCATAGCCGCTTGCCCGCCCCGCCGCGCCTACCAAAGCCCGGCGGGGCTTTTTCCTTCGTCCCCAAGGGATCATTTTTTGCGGCGGCAATGTTGCGCAACAAGAATGGGGATTTCTCTCGTACGGTGTAGTTGGAAGAATTGCGCGGGCGCATTGCGGCTGCGACGAGAGACGGGAGATGCGATGTATTGCACCAAGTGCGGAGCTCAGATACCCGATGGCTCCACGTTTTGCACGAGCTGCGGCGCTCGCGTGGGTGGCGCCGAGGATCAAGCGGAGCCTGTGGCGTTTCCGGTGGAGGACGCGCCGGCGTCCGCTCCTGCGGGGCAGCACGCTCCTCAGGGTGCCCCGGTTCATATGGCGGCGCAGCCTCGTTATGAGGAGCCTGTGGCCGAGCCTGCCGAGGCCTCTCAGTCGTTTGTCCCGACGCCTCAGCCCAAGAAACCCAAGCACAAGGGCCGCATCGTCGCGGCCGTTCTCGGCGGTGTTGCCGTTGTCGCCATTGTCGCCGCTATCGTGATCGTGCCGCGTATCGGCGCGTCGTCCGAGGTGACTTCGGGCGGCAAGGGCTACGTTGTCTGCGCATGCGAGACTAAAGTGCTGCCCAAGAACAGCAAGGGCAAAAAGCTCAAGAGCTATACCGTCGAGCTGACGCCGGTGTCCGGTAAGGGCAAGAGCTACACCATCAAGGTCGATGGCGATGACGGCTTTGCCATGGAGGACTTTGGCGAGCTGCCCGACCAGAAGTACCAGATGACCATCACCTCGGGCAAGGGCAAAAAGAAGAGCACGACCACCATGAAGGTCGACTACGCCAAGGAAGGCTCGGACGCCCCTAAGAACGTTGAGCTCACGCAGTCCAAGAAGGAGGCCAAGGCTTCTGCCAAGGCGGCGGTCAAGACGGCAAACGAGCTGTTCACCGATAAGATTCTCGAGTATCAGAAAAAGTACGGCGAGGGTGAGGCTGTCGAGGTTGCTCAATCTACGTATGGAGCCCAGGGCGTTGCTTTCGCTAAACTCGTCGATTTTGACGGGGATGGTCAGGACGAACTCCTGATTGAGTATTCTGATGAGCCGCTCTTCAACGCTAATGGCGCCACCGCCGCTAAGGCCGAAGTTTGGGCATACCACGACGGCAAAATCGAGAAAGTATATGAGCCCGATATCTGGGTTGACGTTATGTGCGTTGGCGTTTCGCTCCGTGTATACGATTACGATGGCACCTATGGGTTCAGGCGATATTTGCATGACGGGGAGAAGATCAACGTCAAAGAGGTTCCAGTCGGGATGGACGAATCTCGTGATGGCTATGAGTGCGAATTCGATGCCTACGATGGTAAGGCGTTTAGCGCCGTTGCCGGTCCGGCGCCGATAGGCGATTCGAAGATTGCCGGCACCAATGAAGTGTCAGAGCTGAGCGCCGTGCTTACCAACACCGAGGAGAGCGTAGCCAGCACCATCGCAACGGTGGCCACGACGCTGGAGCAGCTGAAGTCGAAGGACTCTGACGATGCGCAGGTGAGCTATGAGGCCGTTTCTGCCACGCAGGATGTCAACTTTACGGCGCCGGTGGGCGAGGGCGCGCCTGATCCCGACGTTACGTGCCAGATTTCGGCTACATGGACCTATCCCCAAGTAAAAGGCCAGGGCGTAGGTGTCGCCAAGTTCAACAAGGATATGATCCAGCTCGTCGCGGATGCGCTTGATGCGAGCAAGCAGGCAACGCCATATGATGAGAACAATCGTGTGACCACGATGTATTACGCTGAGATTGTCTCGATCGATGGCGATATTGCATGCGTGCGTACCTACACCGATAGCTACATTCCTCCGTATCGTTCGGGGCAGGTGACGAGGTCGGCGTACTACAACCTCAAGACAGGCGAGCAGGTTTCGCTCGAGGACTCGCTTGCACAGCACGGGCTCTCGTTTGACACCCTCAAGAGCGAGGCTAAACAGGCGATTAAGGCTGCAAAAACTAATATGTATTCTTCATACACCAATAGCTACGAAGATGATGACAACTTTACCGAGGACCATTTCTACTACGACGGAAAAGGCTATGTTGTGGTGCTCGATACCGGTGTATTTGACTGCAACGCATGGGGTACACACGATCTGGTGGCACATGCTTTTGACTCGAGTTATTCCAGTGGCCAGGACGTGACCCCCGAGTACCCTCGCTATACGTATATTCCTAACGAGTAAGGCGAGGCTGCAGAAAGTGAACTGAATAGTCCCCGGTGGCGCAAAACACAGCGCCGCCGGGGACTTTTTGATGCAAATTGGCTCCGAAACAAGCTATCTGGGCCAGCCGCGCCACGAAAAGCGCCCATCTACTACGTTTACCAGGGTTGGACCGACCATGGAGCGTTTTTTAACAATGCGGCAAGACGTTTACCTGCGGTTTTGTTAACGCAGATATGGCTATGGTTGGCACCCTTGGGTTAAACGTAGTAGATGGGCGCATTTTTTGGTGCACAGCCCAAGAAGGGATCATTAGCCGCGCTGGAGGCCGAAGAGTTTAGCGTTGCGCTCGGCGACCATCATGTTGATATCGGCGATTTCCATCTCGCCGTCAATGTAGGGCTGGTAGGTGCCGTACGGGTCGCCTGCTCCCAAGCTGCAACTGCCGCAGTTGTCGCAGCTGCCGTTACCGCAGCCCGCGAGTGCTAGCTTAATGATCTCCTCACGTTCGGCACGCGTCGTGTCTTTGATGAGCTTGCTTTTTGCCATGACGTATCCTCGATTCGCTTATGACCGTCGGCCGCGCATGTCTTGTAGATACCGGCGGGCTTTGCCCATCATAGGCTTTTGCGCGGGTAGAATGCATGGATAACTTGATGCTTACGGGCGACGGAAAGGAATCGTTGCATGGACCAGGATAAGACGACCGTAATGGGTGGCTACGGCTCCCCGCGGACGGGCAATGGCGCCGATGAGACCCGCGTCGTGCCGAATCCCGGCTACGCTGCCCCCGATACGACGCAGGCGTCGGCCGATCCCACGCGCGTTGTGAATTACGGAAACGCAGCGCAGGACCCGTATGGTGTCTCATCGCGGAATCCCTACGGAAGCGCGGCGGCAGACCCTTATGATGACCTGTTGCAAAATCCCATTCCGCAACCTCAGCAGACGACATATATGCCGCGCACGGCACAACCGCGCTACGAGTCGCGCGACCGATATGCGCGCGAGCCGTATCGTGAGTATCCCAAGTCCATCCCTCAGTATGGCGAGGACGAGGAGAAGAAGCCTTCGCGTTCGTCGAGCGTGATCAAGAAGATCCTCATCGTGCTGGCGATCTTCTTTGCCTTGTCGGTTGTGTTTGCCATTGTGTCGGGCATGCTCAACAAGCGGGGCGCCACGACTGATACCACGGCCGAGCAGACCGAGACTACCCAGTCCGGCACCGTCGACCTGAGCGATATCCCGGGTCAGTACTGGTCCAACGCCAAGAAGCTCCTCAAGTCGCGCGGGGCCGATCTTTCGAATGCCGTGATTCTGACCGACGACGGCTCGACGCCCGTTGTCGATGCCAACTGGGTCGTGACGTCTGCCTACTATAACGACAACGGTAACCTCGAGATTCAGCTCACGCGCAAGGACAGCTCGTCGGGCAACGCGTCCGGCGACCAGGGCACCACGGACAGTTCGAGCTCCAACACGCTGGAAGACCTGAGCAACAAGGCGCAGGAACTGGGAGATAAGGCCCAAGAGCTGGGCGACACGGCTCAGAACCTCGGCGATACCGCACAGAACCTGGGCGATATGGCAACGAACGCCTGGGATGCCCTGCAAAATGGCATTTCGGGCGCGCAGGGGAACTAGCGCTCGAGCGGCTAGAGCCTTAGCAGTGCAAACAAAAACGGGACGCAGGATCGCGTGACCGGGCGCGTAGGCGCGTTGGTCGGCGGTCCTGCGACCCGTTTTGCTGTCGATTACAGCTGCTCGGCCGGACGGTCGGGCGAGCTGAAGCCGGAGTCAAATGTGACGACGCACGAGACATCGGGCCGGCGCTCGTGCACGATGCGCGTGACGAGCTCCAGCAGCCCCTCGTCGGATATGTCAAAGCCGTCGGGACGCACCAGGTCAAACGAAACGAACCCGTCGTGTTCGTGCAGGTCATGGATGGAAAGCGTGGGGTCGATTTGCGCTATGCCGCGCTTGACCCAGCCACGCAGGTCGTCGCCGGTGGTGGCGATAGGGTCGCAGTGTAGCGTGATACCGATGCCCATCTGCCGTTTGATATCGTGCTCGATAGTGTCCAGGATCTCGTGATGTTCAAACGCATCGCCCTCGCCGGGCATTTCCACGTGTGCGCTGGCAAACTGGCGGCCGGGACCGTAGTCGTGCACCATGAGGTCGTGCGTGCCTAGGACCTGCGGATACGACATGATCTTGTCGCGGATTGCCTGGACGAGCTTGGGGTCGGGCGCTTGCCCCAACAGCGGGCTGATGGCGTCGCGCACCAGGCCCATGCCGCTGATGCAGATGAAGATGCCCACGCCCAGGCCTGCCCAGCCATCGAGGTCAAAGCCGGTTGTCTGCGAAATAAGCGCTGCGGCCAGGACCGAGGCCGAGGTAATGACGTCGTTTTTGGAATCCTGCGCCGTGGCGATAAGCGTCTCGGAATCGATGCGGTTGCCCAGCGTGCGGTTGAACGCCGCCATCCAAAACTTGACGAGCATGGACAGGATAAGGGCTGCCATGGAGAGCGCCGAATACGCGGTGGGGGAGGGCTTGATGATCTTGGTGACCGACTCCAGGATCAGGTTGATGCCGACGGCGCAAACGAGAACGGCGACAAACAGCCCCGCTAGGTACTCGTAGCGGCCGTGGCCGTAGGGGTGCCCCTCGTCGGCCGGGCGGCTGGCAAGGCGAAATCCGAGCAGGCTCACGATGTTGCTCGAGGCGTCGGAAAGGTTGTTGAAGGCATCGGCGATAAGCGAGACGGAGCCCGCGAGCAGACCAGCTATGCCCTTGGCCAGGCACAGCGTGATGTTGAGCCCGATGCAGATGAGGCTTGCGGCAAAACCCGCGTTAGTGCGACAGGTTGTATCGACCGGCTCGCCCTCGCTGCCGGGAACAAGCGTATGTACCAGCCGATTTACAAATAGCATAACGATCGTCCTCACAATCATGTTTAAGGGGATAGTGTAGCTCGCGCAGACGCAACGTGTACCGATGCTCAGAAAATGCAGCAATGGTCTGCTGGAGCTAACGGGCGCGTGGCGGAGGGGACGACTGCCCGCGCGACATCGAGTTCACTGCGCCTTCCCGTCCGACCGAGTGCCCCATTTTGGGCCACATGGGTATGGGCACGCGTCGATTTGCTCGACATACTTAATGTCGACAGCCCTGTGCAAAGGAGGACGTTTCCATGGACGAGATGTTTGCCATTAAATGCCAAAACTGCGGCGGCCCCATGTATTCGCACCAGGCAAAGCGCAGCTTTGAGTGCGCCTATTGCGGCACGATCGTTCCGTGGCAGGCCGATGCGGGGGAGCCCAAGAGCGCCCTAGGTATCCGTCATACGCCGCTGACGGTGGTTGATGGGCTGCTCAAGCTCACGCACGTCTCGCAGCTCGAGCGCCCGGAGGACCCGGACTGGTATTTCTTCAATGCGCACTGGCGCAATCAGTCGGTTCTGGAGCATCTGTTGTGGGAGGACCGCGGCACGGCGCAGGAGTTCCAAGAGGCGACGCACGTGAGCATTCCCTGCCCCTTCTGCGGCGCGTCCTTTGAGGGGTCATCGACCCAGCGCGTGTTTGAGTGCCCGTCATGCGGCAACAAAATCGGTATGGCTGACCTTCTCAAGCCCGGCACGTTTAGTAAGCGCCTGACCATGGGCGTGGGTGCCGAATACGTTCCCGAACAGGGCGTCCCCTGTGAGATATCGCCGCAGCAGGCACGTGCCAACGCGCTGCAGTTGGTGCGCCAGTACCCGGAGGCCTTAGCCGGGCATGACGTGGAAGACGCGATCCAAAATGACATGATGCTCTTCTATTTCCCCATGGCGCTCGCGGATTTGCGCATGATGGCGTCCTTCCCGGGCAAGGGCCTGAGCAAGGAGACCCTGGTGTACTACGAGGTGCTCGACTGGGCATATCCCAGGGCCAACTACCTGGATGTTCGTCTTATGGGCATTTTGGAGCCGTGGGACTTTGGCAAGGTGGGGCCGTTCGATCCCGCCATGCAGGAAGGTGACTTCCGCGTCGTTTCCGTCGATGCGTCCACCAAGGACCAGGTGGTTATTGATAAGCTGGCGCTCGATATTGCCGGCAACGATGCCGAGGCGGTGTTGGGGCTCAATAAAAAGAGCATCCGCACGTGGGCGCGCAAGGCTCGCAAGCACAAGGACGGCCTGGTGATGGTGCCGGTCTACTTTGTCGATCGCCCGGCGTCGGATAGCCGCGACGGCGAGCAAGTGCGCATTGCTGTAAACGGCCAGACGGGTCGCGCGGCGGCGGTGGTGTTTAGCGACAAGCGCGAGACACATGTGGTGGCGCCGCTCAATCCCAACGTGATCCTGTCGAGCGAAAGCACCGTGCACGCCACGCCCATCGAGGTCAAATACGTTAAATCGCCCTTCCTATACCAGATCGTACGCCGTGGAGGCGGCGAACAGCCGCGTCAGGTGGCAGCGGCGGCCGAGGGTTCCTACCGAGAGGGGAAGCCCAAACGCAAGGGATTGTTTGGCGCGATATTTGGTAAGTAGGGGAGTGGCGCTGGTTGGCGCTGTAGCGTGATGGCCGGGGATACGGGGCAGTTCGCAGGAGCGCGAGCTGCCCCGTTTTTTGTATTGCGGGGATATGACATCCGAATGGTCGTAGGGTTTCAGCTAAATGGCTATTTAGTAAAGGCATGCGACGTTCTGTATTCAAACTATACGGCTGGCGAACAAGCTGCAGAGTGGCCAATGGGCACGCTGGAGGATCTACTTGAGATCAGGTATGGCAAGGATCACAAAAAACTTAATGATGGAAATATCCCCGTTTATGGCTCCGGTGGCTATATGCGTTCCGTCGATCGCTTTCTCTATAGCGGCGAATCTGTCCTGGTTCCAAGAAAGGGTTCGTTGAATAATGTCATGTATGTTAGAGAAAAGTTTTGGACGGTAGACACGATGTTCTATGCAGTGCCTAAAAGCCCCAACGTTGCAAAGTACGCATATCAGTTCATCAAGCGACTCGATCTGGCATCCATGAATTCTGGTTCAGCCGTTCCTAGTATGACCACAAAGATTCTTAATGTGAGTCCTAGGCCCTTTCGACACCACCTATATTGCGAATCAGCACCGCCGCCCACCCGACCGAATATTGCCGTTCGGCACCGCCATTAAATGCCTTCCC
>JAGZQF010000032.1 GCA_018382295.1 Collinsella sp. | reverse complement strand
GGATGCCGTTCGAGATGAGGGTCAGGACGCCGGCGCCCGACGGGGAGACGGCGAGTTAGCCGGCAGGTCGGCATGTCAATCCTGGTCTAACAGAGCCTAAGTTTATCGCGAGTTCCGCACGAACAGGAGGCCACTTAATGTGGCCTCCGTCGTGAGCAGGACTGTAGAGCAGGAAACTTAACCCCCGCCCCGGAGCCCAGCGGGCAACCCCTCCCTTGTGCTCTATCACGCTAAAGTGTATGATTCTGAACGTTACATGACTCACTTTACTTAACTAAAGTGCCATCAAGGGGGAATACAATGAATGCCGATATGTCTCGTCGTCAGTTTGTTGGTCTAGCCGGCTCGCTCGCCACGGTGCTTGGCCTTGGTCTTGTCGGTTGCGGCGGTGGTGCCGGCAAGGGCTCCGCTGCTGGCTCTGCCGCGGCCAAGGATGTGAAGGGCGCTGCGGAGTCCAAGAAGCTCGTGGTGGGCTTTGATAAGTCCTATCCTCCGTACGGCTTTGTGGGCGACGATGGCGAGTACACCGGCTTTGATCTCGATCTGGCCAAGGCTGTTGCCGATAAGCAGGGCTGGGAGGTCAAATACGAGGCCATCGACTGGGATGCCAAGGATACGCTGCTTAACTCGGGCGCCATCAACTGCATCTGGAATGGCTTTACCATGGAGGGCCGTGAGGACGACTACACGTTCTCCGAGCCGTACATGCTCAACGAGCAGGTGCTGGTGGTAAAGAAGGATGCAGGCATCAAGAGCTGGGACGATCTTGCCGGCAAGACCGTGATTACCCAGACCGATTCCGCTGCGCAGGATGTGCTTGAGGGTGACCAGAAGGATCTGGCGGCGACGTTTGCCACGCTCGACACCATCGGTGAGTACAACACGGCGTTTATGCAGCTCGAGAGCGGCGCGGTCGATGCCGTGGCTTGCGACCTTTCGATTGCCCAGTATCAGCTTGCCGCCAAGCCCGATGCTTATACGCAGCTTGATGAGCCGCTGTCCAGCGAGCACTACGCCGTCGGCTTTAAGAAGGGCGACACCAAGTCGGCCGACGCCGTGACCGAGTCGCTCAAGGCACTCTACGATTACGGTACGGTTAAGGATCTCTGCGACAAGTATTCAAGCTATGGTCTATCTTTCGATAATTGGGTGCTCAAGTAATGTCTATTCAGGTCATGATGCAGATGCTTGGCCAGGGATTCTTGGTCAGTTTGCAGTTGTTTGTGCTGACACTGCTGGGGTCGATTCCGCTGGGAATCCCCGTGGCGTTTATGCGCATGAGCAAAATCGCGCCGCTTCGCTGGATTGCGCGCATCTACATTTCGGTCATGCGCGGTACGCCGCTCATGCTGCAGATGTTTGCCATCTACTTTGCCCCGTACTACGTGTTTGGCATTTCGCTCACGCCCGATTCCAAGTGGACGGCGTGCGTCGTGGCGTTCATCATCAACTACGCCGGTTACTTTGCCGAGATCTATCGCTCGGGCTTGCAGTCCATTCCGCGCGGTCAATACGAGGCTGCCGAGGTGCTGGGCTATTCGCGCGTGCAGACGTTTCTGTATATCGTGATGCCGCAGGTCGCCAAGCGTATTCTGCCGGCGATGGGCAACGAGATCATCACGCTGGTCAAGGACACGTCGCTGGCGTTTGCCATTGGCGTGGGTGAGATGTTCTCGACGGCCAAGGCGCTGGTCGCCTCGCAGGTGAGCATGGTGCCGTTTGCGATCGCGGCGCTGATTTACTGGGTCTATAATTTCGTCGTCGAGATGCTGCTGGGCGCCGCCGAGAAAAAATTGGATTACTACCATGATTAATTCGGTAATGAATATATCGAACGCACGTAAGGCGTTTGGCGGCAATGAGGTGCTCAAGGATATCTCGCTTGAGGTGAAGCGTGGCGAGGTCGTGGCGATTATCGGGCCTTCGGGTGGCGGCAAGTCCACGCTGCTGCGGTGTGCCACGCTGCTCGAGACACTCGACGGAGGCTCGCTCTCGTTTGGTGACCTTGCCGTTGCGACGGATGCGGGTTCGGGCGCGGTCTATGCGAAGGGCGATGTGCCCAAGCAGGCGCGCTCGCGATTCGGTCTGGTGTTCCAAAATTACAACCTGTTCCCGCACTATACCGTGATGAAAAACATCATCGACGCGCCGATCCGCGTGCTTAAGCGCCCGCGCGAGCAGGCGGAAGCTCGTGCGGGCGAGTTGATCGCGCAGATGGGGCTTACGGGCAACGAGAACAAGGTGCCATGTGAGCTTTCGGGTGGCCAGCAACAGCGTGTGAGTATCGCCCGCGCCTTGGCGCTCGATCCGGAGATCCTGTTCTTTGACGAGCCGACCTCGGCACTCGATCCCGAGCTGACGGCCGAGGTGCTGCGTGTCATTAAAGACCTTGCCGCGCAGAATATGACGATGGCAATCGTGACCCACGCGATGCAGTTTGCGCGCGATGTTGCCGACCGCGTGGTCTTTATGGATGGCGGCCGCATTGTCGAGGAGGGCCCTGCCGAGCAGGTCATCGACCATCCGCGTGAGCAGCGCACCCGTGAGTTCTTGAGCCGTATCGAGGGATAGGCTCAGGTATTTACTCAACTATTAATTGAGGCGAAGCCGTCGCAGGTCTTACGGTCTGTGGCGGCTTTTTGTTTGCATCGACGGGGTTCAATAATCGCCTCACAAGCTTGTCTCTTCCTCTCGCCGCCTGTATTCATACGTGCGCCGAAAGGTATGCATGGACGGCCGCCCGTGAGGGTAGGGTGGTGGCATAGGACATTTGGAGGGTGAGTCGGCTCGGTTGCCGACCATGCTGCTCCCGGGATGGCACCGACCGCGAACTCTCCCCGTTGGCGTCGCGCATTGCGCGCGGCCCTGCAAGGAGGTCATCATGGGTGCTCCCAAGACCGGCAATGTAAGGAACGTGGTGCTCGTAGGCCAAGGCGGGGTGGGCAAGACTTCACTCGCCGAGGCCATGCTCCACCTTTCCGGCAAGACCGCCCGCCTGGGCGGCCACGACGGTACCAAGCCCACGCTCGACTATGACCCCGAAGAGGTCAAGCGTGCATTTTCCATCTCGACGACCATCGCGCCGATCGACTGGAAGGGCGCGCGCATCAATGTGCTCGATGCCCCGTGCTACCCCGATTTTATCGGCGACGCCTTTGCCGCGATGAGTGTTTGCGAGACGGCTCTGTTTGTGGTCGACGCCGAGGCCGGCCCGCAGCCTACGACGGTTAAGCTCTGGTATGCCGCCGAGGACCTGCGCCTGGCGCGTGCGGTGTTCGTAAACCGCCTGTCGCGCTCCGAGGCCAGCTTTGCGACCACGATGGACCTGCTGCAGGAGCGCTTTGGCACGCGACTGGGCGCCGTGACCCTTCCCTGGGGCGAGGGCGAGGACTTTGATGGCATCATCGACCTGGTGCGCATGAAGGCGCGCCATTGCAACGGCGCCGAAGCCGTTGAGTCGGAGATCCCCGAGGAGTATCGTGCCCAGGCCGAGGAGGCCCATGACCATCTGTGCGAGCTGGTGGCCGAGGCCGACGATGAGCTGATGATGAAGTATCTGGAAGGCGAGGAGACGCTGACGCAGGAGGAGCTTGAAGGCCTGCTGTCGAAGGCGATCGCCGAGCGCATCTTTGTGCCGGTCTTTGCGGGCGATTGCATTAAGGAGCAGGGCGTCAATTCGCTGATGGACGACATCGCGACGTACTTCCCGGCGCCGACCGACTATGGCGAGATGCCGCTCATCGACGGCGATTCGCTTAAGATCTCGAGTGACGATGACCGCCCGGTGGCGTTTGTGTTTAAGACGCTGGCCGATCCGCAGCAGGGCCGCATCAGCTTTATCAAGGTGCTGACGGGCACGCTTGAGCCGGGCCTTGAGCTGATCAACGCGCGTACCCGCAAGAGCGATCGTCTTGCTCACCTGTATGTGATGTGCGGCCGCGACATGACTGAGGTCGGTCACGCCTATGCCGGCGACATTATCGTGGCGCCCAAGTTGGCGGCAGAGACGGGTGACACGCTCTCCATTACCGGTAAGGTCGAGGCGGCGGCGTTTAAGTTCCCCAACTCGCAGTACCGCATTGCCATCGAGGCCGAGAACCGCGGCGACGAAGAGAAGCTCTACACGTTTATCGAGAAGGCGTGCAAGGCCGATCCGACCATGAGCATCGATCGTGACGAGGAGACGGGCCAGACTATCATCTCCGCCGTGGGTGAGGCACAGGTTTCGGTGCTGCTCAACCGTTTGGAGGATCGCACCAAGGTCGTGGCCAAAAGCGTGCCGATCCGCATTCCGTATCGCGAGACCATCCGCCGCACGGCGAGTGCCCAGGGCCGCCATAAGAAGCAGACTGGCGGTGCCGGTCAGTATGGCGACTGCTGGCTGCGCGTTGAGCCGCTCATTGGGCCCGACGGCACAAGCGATGGCTATGAGTTTGTGGACGAGGTCGTAGGTGGCCGTATTCCGCGCTCGCTGATCCCCGCCGTGGACAAGGGTGTCCAGGAGACCATGAAGGACGGCATCATTGCCGGCTACCCGCTCACGGGCATTCGCGTGGCTGTGTACGACGGCTCGTATCACAGCGTCGACTCCAACGAGATGGCGTTCCGCGCGGCGGCTCGCATCGGCCTGCGCAAGGCATGCGCCGATGCCGATCCGGTGGTGCTGGAGCCCATCGAGGAGATCACCGTGACCATTCCCGAGAGTTACGCCGGCGCCGTGATGGGCGACATCTCGGCCTCGCGCGGTCGCGTGACGGGCATGGAGACCGATGAGCGCGGTGACACCGTGGTCATCGCCCAGGCTCCGCTCGCCGAGTTGACGGATTATTCGACGCGCCTACGTTCTATCACGCGCGGCACAGGCGACTTTACCATGAAGCCCGCCGGCTACGAGCAGGTTCCCTACGACGTTCAGGCCAAGCTGGTCGAGCGCTATGAGGAGGGCCGCGCCAAGTAGCGTGTGGCGTTGTCTGCGATGTAGGTGCTGACGAAAAGGCCGTCCTGGGTAACCGGGGCGGCCTTATTTGATCCGTATGCGACGGAAGGATTGCGGATCATTTTTTTGGTTACGGGCAGCGCAGTCGGCGCTAGTCTCCGGCGGCCTGGTTGCGGCCGGTGGCGTAGTCGATCTGCACATGCGGCTGCAGGTTGTAGCAGTATACGTGGAAGCACAGCGTCTTGCCGTGGTCCTCGACCGATTGCGCCTCAAGGCGCACGCCGCGGCAGACAAGTTCCTCTTCGTTATACATAGGCGTGACGCGGTAGAGCACGTGGTTGCCCGTTTCGCGGATGTAGTCGAGAATCTGCTCCTCAAACGGTAGCATGCCCGTCTCGTTGAGATAGCGCGTGCCGGTGAGGAGATCCTTGCGATTGGCGTTTTCGCCGCAGAGCGACCAGGCGATGAGGTGGCAGCGGTTGTAGAGGCTCTGGCCCGGAATAAAGTCGTAGCGCTGCTGATGCCATCCGGCGGGATGGATGCGCGAGATATCGCCGCGCTTGCCTTGACCGAGCGATTCGGGGCCCACGCAGGCGAGCGCTTTGCGAGTGCGGCCCATACTGTCGAGCTTGGAGAATTTCTTAAAGCAGCCCTCTTCTGCAGCGCGTTCGTATTCATCGAGTGTGAATGACGGCATGCCGAGCGGGTGCGTGCTGTCGGCGCGAAGGGCGACGTAGGGATTGCCGGCGTAGTCTGGAATGCTGCTGAGATATACGCCGCGGGCGCGGTTGAGATCTGGGTTTTCCACTTCGTCGATGGGGGTGGCGGCACTGTCCGCGGAGGCAACGTTGTCGTTGGTGTTGGTCGCGGTGGATTCGGAGCCATCGCCGGAGTCTTGGCTATTTTGAGAGTCCGAGGAGCTCGCTGTTCCCGATTCGAGCCGGGCAACCAGGTCTGCCTCGTCGTCGGTGCGGCTGGGACTTTCGTTTTGTTTTTCGGCCAGAGCTGCCGCCTGCTCATCGCTTTGCGGCGACAGCAGCTTGGGGGCTCCGTCGAGCGACCCTGTGAACAGCGCAAACCCCAGCACCACGGCGGTGCCGATGGAAAGTGCTTGCTTGTAGGCGGACTTGCGCGACATTGCGGCTCCTGGCTAGATGGTTGGGAATCTACCAGTCTAGCAGGAGCCGGCAGGGGCCGTTCTATCGAACAAATACTCAAGATTTGGGATAGACGTTACTGATTCATTTGCCGCATATGGAGCTGCGGCGGTTGTGCATATAAAGCTATTCGGCGTTTCCCCAGATAATACCTGCCAAAATAAACCTGTCCCTTTTTGGCGGGTTAAACGGGGACTATTTCACCGCAACTTAGGGCACGGTTAGGAAGTGCGCACCTTAAAGAGTGGAGCCCATGATTAGAGAGGTCGCGCTCGTCTCTCTAAATGTCTCTCTAAAGAGAAAGCCAGCTAAAGAGATAACATTGGGCAATCTAACAGTGAATTTGATACATCTCTCTAAATGTCTCTCTAAAATAAGGTACTTATCTCTCTAAAGTTAGAGAGATATACTATACTTTAGAGAGATAAATCTATCGTTTTAGAGAGACGGAATGCCAATGCTGCTGGATGAACCTCTTGGCCTTATCGTTGAGCGCCTTCGCAGGCGGGGGACTGATGACGCATCGGTAGAAGTTAAAGCCTGCACGAATAAATTGAGCGCAGACGTATGGGAGACAGTGAGCGCTTTTGCGAACACTGCGGGCGGGCTCATTATTTTGGGCCTGAACGAAGCCGAAGGATTTGTTCCTTCGGCTAACTTTGCTATCGATAGGGTGCGTGATCAGTTTGTTTCGGGTATCGGAGACGGAGGCTCAGCGGCAGTGGTGACCCATGCGCCGCAGTACGAGCTTGATCGAGGTGAGGTCGACGGGCTCCAGGTGCTTCTGGTGCGCATCTTTGAGCTTGAGCTTAAAGCGAAGCCTTGCTATATCGGCGCGCGCGGCGTACAGAACGGTAGCTACAAGCGCGTGGATGATAAAGATATCAAGATGTCACCCGCTGAGCTATATGAGCTGCAGGGTGCGTTGCTTCCGAGCGATGCAGACGGCACGGTGGTTTCGGAGGCAACGGTCGAGGATTTGGATCCAGATGTCGTGCGGTCTATTATCGCAAATCGCCGGCTGCAGACCCCGCGCGTTTTGCGCGGGGCCGATACGCTGGAAAAGCAGCTGGTCAGACTCAATATCACTACAAAGGATGGTGCTGTGAAGCTCGCGGGGCTTCTGTCGGCGGGAATTTACCCCCAGCAGTTCTATCCCAAACTGATGATCGATGTCGCCGTTCATTCCGATGTGGAAAAATCTGCACCCGGGCAACCCCGGTTTATTGACCGCCAGTTGTGCGATGGCCCGATTCCGGCTTGCATCGAAGATGCCCTTGCCGCGATTGGACGAAACTTGCGCAAAGCGGCGATAGTGCAAGGCGCTGGCAGAAGGGATGATTGGGAAGTTCCCCAGGAGGTTTTGCGCGAGGCCTTGGCAAATGCCTGCATCCATCGAGAATATTCGCCCATGTTTGTGGGGCAGGCCGTGAGTGTCGATATCTATCCAGACAGAATAGAGATCAAAAACCCTGGCGGGCTTTGGGGCGGAAAGACGGTGGACAATCTTGCAGACGGGGAATCGCGCTGCCGAAACCCAAAGCTCATGAGCCTAATGGGGGCGACGCCGTTAGAGCATGCCGAGGGGGCCGTTGCGGAAAGCCAGGGATCTGGTATCCCGGCTATGATTCGCGAGATGGAGTCTCGTTCGCTTGGCAGGCCGAAATTTATCGTTAAGGCCGATTCGTTTACGGTGCTGCTTTCCCGGCACGGGGCGGAGCTTGCTGAAAACCGCACGTGGATTCAGAGCCATGTGGGCACCGAGCTGACGGATTGCGAGGAAACATTGCTCATGTTTATGCGGGAGCATGGGTGCGTATGCGATGTTCAAAAAATACGAGAGGCTCTGAAGTGGGATTCGGATGACATTCGCCTGATCTGCGGGGACCTTGTGGATAAACATGTCCTGTCAAAATGCGGCAAAGACACGTTTGAAATTATCGATATGAACAGAGAATCGTCAACTTCGACGGCGGATAGGATCCTGGAGGCTCTCAGCGCCGAAGTGGATATGACGGCGCGAGAAATAGCGGTTGCATCGGGGGTCAGAATTTCGTCTGTCCGTTACCATCTGCCAAAAATGGCGGATAAAGGACTCATCGAAGTAATGGGTTCATCGACGAGCCGTAACCGCCGATATCGGAAGAAGTAGATGCAGCCGGGTCGCCCTTCTAGTGTCTCTCGAAGCTAGATGGGTGCTAGAGGGGCGACTGTCTAGCGATATTTCCCCAGGTAAAACCTGCCAAAACAAACCTATTTCTTTTTGGTAGGTCAGTTAACGCAGTCCAGGTTGAGCATATGCGAGCGAGCGGGCTCCGGGTGCGGTAAGGTGACGTGAAACAAGCGGGCGCTGACCTTTTGGTCGCGCCCGTGAAGTTGAACGTCAGATTGCCGTGCCCGGAGCCCGCGCAGCGCCGAGCAGTTACGCCGTTTGTAAAACGGCGTAACCTAAAGGTTCATGTTGCCGTGGATGTAGGGGGTGACCTCGGGGGAGATGTGGCCGCATCCCAGCTCTCGCAGCGCGGATTCGATGGCGGCGGGCAACGGGGTCTTGCCCCCGCCGTCGACGGTAGCACCGCCGACGGCGGCGATCTTGGCGACATCCGCGGGCGCGGCCTCGATATGCATGCAGCCGCCGACCAAGCGCGCGCGAACCTGCGCCAGGCCAAGTTCGTGCAGGTAATCCTCGCAGGCGCGGATTAAATCGACCTTCTCGCGCGTAAGCTCCTCGCCCGTGGGGACGCGCGTGGCAAGACAGGCTCCCGCCGGCAGGTTCCAAACGGGATAGCCCCATGCGCGCAGCAGCTCGCGCTCCTCGTTCTTGGTAAAGCCGACCTCCATGAGGGGGGAGCGTACGCCGAGTTCTTCTGCCGCTCGCATGCCAGGGCGGTAGTCACCGCGATCGCTTGCATTGCTGCCGTCGATGACGGTGGGAAAGCCGAGCGACTTGGCGTGGTTGACGATAGCGGTAAAGCCGGCGTGCTTACAGTGGTGGCAGCGATTGGCGTCGTTGCAGGCTACTTGGGGGAGCTGCAACTGATCGACCGAAAGATTGAGCACAGGGAGCTTAAAATGTGGCTCCTCATTGGTTTGCCCGTTAACGGATCGCTCAAACGAAGCCTGTTCAGGCGTGCCGATGAGCGGCGTGGTGAGGTGGACGAGAAGCGTGCTGGCAGGCATGATGCGGGCGCAGACCGCGGCCAAAAAGCTGCTGTCGACGCCGCCGGAAAAGCCGATGGCAACGCGTCCGTATGCCAAAAGCAGCTGCTCGAGCGCCGATAGCTTGTCTTGAAGCTCCTCTGCGGGTGCCGTGGTGTCTAAAATCATGAAACGTTCCTTATCGTTGAGTACTCGATCGAAAACTATAATCCTAATGCGTTACTTGCCATAAGACTTCTATCTGTGTAACGAAAGTGCAATATGGTATATACGTTATATACAAGTTGCCAAATGCGGTAGAGTTGCGGCAATGCGACAGCGAGAGTCGATGGGGGACCGATATGATCAAGGCTGTTATTTTTGACATGGATGGAACGCTGGTCGATACCGAGCGTTTGGGGATTAAGGCCTGGAAGGCAGGCGCCGCTGAGCTGGGGCTCGCGATTGATGAAGCGCTGATCCATCAGTTTATCGGCCGCACGCTGCCCGATGTCATGGACATCCTTGATGAGCATTACGGCAGCCACGAAACCACCGAGGCGGTCTATGTCCGCCACAAGGAGATTCGCGACGAGATGGTCAAGACCGAACTGGAACTTAAGGCCGGCGCCGCCGAGTGCCTAGACGAGCTGCTGGCTGCGGGCTATCACGTTGGTCTAGCGACGTCGTCGCGCCTCGTTACGGCCGAGCGCAACCTTAAGATGGTCGGTCTTTTTGACAAGTTTGAAACGGTAACGTGTGGCGAGGACGTCGTGCACGGCAAGCCCGACCCCGAGATGTATCTGCTCGCCTGCGAGCGTGCGGGCTTTGCCCCCGAGGAGTGCGCCGTGGTCGAGGATTCGCGCAATGGTTGCGTCTCGGGCATCACGGCCGGCTGCCACGTCTTTGCCGTCCCCGATATTGTGCCGCTGCCGCAGGACGTGGTGGATGGCTGCGAGGCCGTGCTCGATACGTTGTTCGACCTGGCGGCGGCAATCAAGACTGTGCGCTAGAAAATTGCGGCGTTGAAACGAGCGATTGCTCACGTTTGCGCTTAAGCAAAAGGGGTCCGGCAATGGTCGGGCCCCTTTTGCTTAAGCGGCGACTTAGCATACTCGCGGGCGTGCTATAGATACGCACCGAGGTTGATGGCCGTGGCGTCGGTCTGGCTGCTTGCCTGGGTGCTGGCGCGTTCCAGTAGGAACGGACGTACCAGTTCTTGGCGGTTGATATCCTCGGCGGCGACTGCGGTGACGGTACGCGCTGCGGAGCCGACACGGATATGCTTGATCTTTGCCGGGGCCTTGTTCTCGATTTGCTCCATCAGCAGTTGGACACCCTTGCGGCCAATCTCGTAGCCCGGGGGCGCTACCGTAGTGAGCGGGACCGATCCGCTCCAAGCGAGCGGGTTGCCATCGCAGCCTGCTACGCGTACTTGCCCGGGGACAGAGATGCCCTTGTCGACCAGTGCCGAAACGACGCCCGAGGCCAACACATCGGTCAGGCCGACGACAAAATCGGGACGTTCGTCCGCGGGGCGCTCGGCGATTTGGGCACCGATGCCGTAGCCGTCGGCAGCGGTATTCCATTCGCCGGCGTCGATGACTTCGATCTTGATATCGGGGTGCAGGGCGAGCGCCTTATGAATGCCAAGGACGCGCAGGGTGAGTTGCATAAATGCTGCTCGGCCGACGACGACAATATGGTGCGCGCCGCGGGCGATGGCAAGTTCGGCAATGATGCGACCCTGGGCCTCATTGTCGGCCGCTACGTAGTAGCCGGGCTCGGAGCAATGGATGTCCAGATGGACGATCGGCACGGGCATCTTGGTCATGGCGGGGTGCCAGTCGGGGGATGCCATGGGCTGAACCATGACGCCGGACATCTGGGTGCCCATAAAGTAGCGCAGGTAATGATCCTCGAGAATATCGTCGTTATCGGCGTTGGCGATGAGCAAGTCGTAGCCGTGCTTGCGGGCCTCGTTGTGGGCGCCGCTGGCGATTTGGAGCGAAAAGCCGTGATCGAGACGGGGGAGCACCAGGCCAAAGGACTTGGTGGCGCCGCCCGCGAGCTGACGGGCGCTTTGGTTGGGCAGGTAGCCAAGGCGATTGATGGTCTCGTTGATGAGCTTGAGGGTCTCGGGGCGCAGCTTTTCGGGGTGGTTGAGCGCGTTGGAAACCGTGCCCAACGAAACCCCGGCCTCGCGCGCGACGTCGCTGATTTTTACCTTTGCCATAGCGGCCCCTTTGATGCGTTTCAAGTACAAGCCAGATTGTAGCATCCCAAACCTACCAAAAAGGGACAGGTTTATTTTGGCAGGTTTATCTGGGGAAACGCCGTTGCCAGCGCGACCACCACGAAGGGGGCAGGTACCTTTGTGGTGGTTTGGACCGGCTGGACGTGTGTGCATCGAGTGGTATCTAAGTTGAGATACCACTTCTGGTATATCAGCTTGCGTTTGCGTGAGTACAATACTCGAACGTTATGCGTCTCAGCGCCCCCTGTGCGTGGACGTTTTGCAGTCAAGCGGACGAAGGGATTTATCCTATGTGCGGAATTGTCGGCTACACCGGCTCTGATATTGCAAAGAACATCCTGGTCACGGGCCTCAAGCGTATGGAGTATCGCGGCTATGACTCCTCGGGCGTCGCGCTCGAGGTGGGCGAGGGCGCCGCGGCGCACCTCGATGTCATCCGCCGCGTGGGTAAGGTCGCGGGCTTGGAGAGCGAGCTTTCCAATATCGACAGCGACGCTACCTGCGGTATCGGCCACACCCGTTGGGCCACCCACGGCAAGCCCTCCGTCGTTAACGCTCACCCCCACACCAGCTGCGACGGTCGTATCGCCATCGTCCACAACGGCATCATCGAGAACTTCGCCGAGCTGCGCGAAGAGCTGGAGGGCCGCGGCCACCACTTTAAGAGCGAGACCGATACCGAGGTCTTCGCGCATCTGATCGAAGAGGCTTATGCCGAGACGCACGACCTGATGGCCTCCGTGCGCGAGGCTTGCACCCACGTGGTCGGTGCCTATGGTCTGGCCGCCGTGTGCGCTGACGAGCCCGGCGTGATCGCCGTGGCCCGCAAGGATTCCCCGATCGTGGTCGGCGCGGGCGAGACCGGCGCCTATGTCGCCTCCGACGTCATCGCGCTCATCGACGCAACCCGCGACGTCGTGGTGCTCGAGGACAGTCAGTTTGCCAAGCTCACGCCCGCAGGCGTCGAGTACACCGACGAGGCCGGCAACGTTATCGAGCCCAAGGTCACCCACATCGACTGGGACCTGGATATGGCAGAAAAGGGCGGTTATCCCGACTTTATGCTCAAGGAGATTCACGAGCAGCCGCGCGTCGTGCGCGACACGCTGGTTGGTCGTATGACACCGGCCGGCGAGCTCGACATCGACGAGCTGGGCCTTTCGCTCGAGGAACTCAACGACATCGACCGCGTCTACGTGATCGCTTGCGGCACCAGCTATCACGCTGGCCTCATTGCCAAGAATCTCATTGAGGGCTGGGCTCGCATCCCCACCGAGGTGGAGGCGGCCAGCGAGTTCCGCTATCGCAACCCCATCATCACGCCGACGACGCTCGTCGTGGCCGTGTCCCAGTCGGGCGAGACGGCCGACACTCTCGCCGCCATCCGCGATGCGCGCATCAAGGGTGCCAAGGTCTTCGGCATCACCAACGTGGTGGGCAGCCCCGTGGCGCGTGAGAGCGACGGCGTCATCTACACCAAGGCCAACAAGGAGATCGCGGTCGCCTCGACCAAGAGCTTCATCGGCCAGGTCGTGAGCCTCACGCTGCTGGCTTTGCTGTTGGCGCAGGTCAAGTACCGTCTGACCACCAAGCAGGCGCGCATGCTGTTCCGCGAGCTTTCCGATACGGCCGAGCAGATCCAGTGGATTTTGGATACCCAAACCGAGGCCGTGCATGAGGCCGCCCTGCTGTGCAAGGACGCGCAGTCCGCACTGTTCGTGGGTCGCGGCATGGGCGCCGCTATTTCCTACGAAGGTGCGCTCAAGCTCAAGGAGGTCAGCTACCTGCACGCCGAGGCCTACGCCGCCGGCGAGATGAAGCACGGCCCCATTGCCCTGATCGACCCGGGCTTCCCTGTCATCGCTGTGGCCACCAAGAGTGCCACCTACGACAAGACCGTGTCGAACCTCATGGAGTGCAAGGCGCGCGGCGCCAAGGTCATCGTCGTTGCCACCGAGGGCGACGAGGAGATCAACAAGATCGCCGACTGCATCATCCGCGTGCCGGCAGTCCGCGACGTGTTCAGCCCCATCACGGCGAGCGTCCCGCTGCAGCTGCTCGCCCGCGAGGTCGCCATCCTGCGCGGCTGCGACGTCGACCAGCCCCGTAACCTGGCAAAGAGCGTTACCGTGGAGTAGTTGGTTCCGCCATTCTGGCGACCAAGGCCCGGCTCCGTTGCAGCGGAGCCGGGCCTTGTTTCATTTGCCCAGATAAAACCTGCCAAAATGAACCTGTCCCCTTTGTGGTGGTTTTGGCAGGTTAGCGGAGCTTGCTGGTCTCGAAGTACTCGGGGAACTGGTCCAGAACCTCGGTTTGGTTGCGGAACATCATGTGCAGGTGCTTGCTGACCAAAAAGCTCGCTTCGATGGGGTCGCGACCGGCGATAGCGCGGCGAATCTGCTTGTGCTCGTCCACGATGTCCTGATTGTCGAGAACCTGCGTGGCAGCGCGCAGCCAGCGAAAGCGCTCAAGGTCGGCATTGGTCTCTTCGAGCCACGACCACACGGTGCTGCGACATGCGATGCTAAAAATCATGTGATGCATGAGGTTGTCGCTCAAAAAGAAGCCGATGCGATCCTCTTCGGCCATGGCCTTTTCCTGCAGTACGATGGCGCGGTCGAGCTGCTCGATGCCGGCCGACGTGGCGCGCGCGCAGCACTCCACGATCACCTGCTTTTCCAGATGCTCGCGGATGTAACAGGCACTCTCGGCAAGGGTGAGGTTGATGGGCGAGACGTAGGTACCGCTCTGGGGCACGGTGCGCACCAGGCCTTCCTGCGCCAAACGAACCAAAGCCTCGCGCACAGGGGTGCGCCCCATATCTAGGTCGTCGCAAAGTTGCTTGACGCCCAGCTTTTCGCCCGGCTTGTAGTCCAGGTAGACGATTTTGCGTCGAATGGTGTGGTAGGACTGGTCCTGTAGGCTCGTTTCCTGCTCGCCGACGTGCATCGATTCTTCCATAGCGCCTCGCAACTGTTCTATCAAACTCATATGTCAGTTGTTAATTATGCCGCGAATCAGCTCTCCGCGGTGGGCAATTCGGCTGTTGCCTGAGAACTATTGCGGCATCTTAGTCTGTGTTTGCGCAAGGCTGTGCTCAATGTTGCCGTATCATAAGCCGTCGCAAACGTGAAATAGAAAGAAGGAATCCCATATGCAACTGGCAAATATCGTTCGCGAGCGCTGGAAAGGCGTCTTGTTCTGCCTGATCATTGCCATTCCCGCGACGTTGCTCGGCAAACAAATTGAGGTGGTCGGCGGTCCGGTATTTGCCATCCTCTTTGGCATGGTCCTGGCGCTCGTCTTTCCCAGGAAGCGTCGCGAACAGCTCGCCGCCGGCGTCACCTATACGTCCAAAAAAGTCTTGCAGTACGCGGTTATCCTGCTTGGCTTTGGCATGAACCTCTCCCAGATTCTGTCCAAGGGCGCCCAGTCGCTGCCGATTATCGTGGCGACGATCTCGACCTCGCTTGTCATCGCCTTTGTGCTCTGCCGCGTCATGAACGTACCGGGTAAGATCGCGACGCTTGTGGGTGTGGGTTCGTCGATTTGCGGCGGTTCGGCCATCGCTGCGACCGCGCCCGTCATCGATGCCGACGATCGCGAGATTGCCCAGGCCATTTCGGTCATCTTCCTGTTTAACGTTATCGCGGCGCTCGTGTTTCCGACGCTCGGCGGCATGCTCGGGCTGACCAACGAGGGCTTTGGCCTGTTTGCCGGCACCGCCATCAACGACACCTCGTCGGTAACGGCTGCGGCGAGCGCCTGGGACAGCATGCATCCCGGCGCCAATGTGCTCGAGAGCGCCACAGTGGTCAAGCTCACCAGGACGCTGGCCATTATTCCCATCACGCTGGTCCTCGCATGCTGGCAGATGCATCTGGCACGCAAGGCCGGCGGTGACGCCAAAAGCACGTTCTCGCTTAAACGTGCGTTTCCCATGTTTGTGCTGTTCTTTGTGCTGGCGAGCGTGATCACCACGGTGCTTCAGCTTCCCGCGTCCATCACGGCGCCCATCAAGGAGCTGTCGAAGTTCTTTATTGTGATGGCCATGGCGGCTATTGGTTTTAATACCGATATCGTCGAGCTGGTCAAAAAGGGCGGCAAGCCCATCGCGTTGGGCTTTTGCTGCTGGATTGGCATTGCGTGCATGAGTTTGGGAATGCAGCACGTGCTGGGAATCTGGTAGAGAAGTAGCTTATTCGCGTGCTGGCTGCCGGTGAGCGCAAGCCTTCGGTGGAGCGATAGGAGCTCTTGCGGGTATGGCTTGTCCGCAGGTTTATAAGTCCCGAAGAGCTCTTATCGCCCCGCCAGGATGGCGATGCGGGGCAACACCTATACTCGCAGGACGGCGCTTTCTGCCCTATAGTGTTTGGTGAGCAATATCGTTCAATTTTGAAACACTCGGTCGTGCGACCGTCGGCGGTTGCACGTCGCCGCGGACAGGGGCAAATCATGGATAGCAATGCTAAGCTGAACATCTTGACCGATGCCCTAGCTGCTGCCGGGGCCTCGGCATTGGCAATCGATGCGCGTGGGGACGTCGCGATCTCGACCATGAATGACGCGGCGCTTGAGCGGGATGTGGCGGCTTTTGTCGCTGAGCGTCTCGACCGTATAGGAGACGGCGCGCGTCTGGTTATGGGGCGTGAGGGTACGCGCCTGAGCCTGACCGTTCGCCCCACCGACAAAGAGGGCGGGAGGCTTTGGGTCGTTGTGGTCCGCGAGGTGCGCGGTGCCGCGGCGCATGCGGGCATCGAGTGGCTCAACGCCGACGAAGTTGAGGTCCGCTATGAATCGAGCGCGTACGGCATCGTTGAGGGGGCGGCCTCGGTGGCTGTACCGGTTACCGAGAGCTATGCGCGCGGCGTGCCCCTTATGCTCGAGGGCGAGCTGGGAGCGGGTCAGGTCGAGATTGCCAAGCGCCTCTATCTGGATGGCCCTTTTGTCGATCAGCCCTTTGTTTCCGTCGCGCTCGATGAACTCACCGATCGCGGTTGGCGCCATGTGCTCAAAAGCTCCGAATCGCCGCTGTTCCAAACGGGGCTGACCCTTTGCATTGAGGGCTGGAATGCGGTTGGCCCCCAGCGCCTCCGCGAGCTGGTCTCCACGATGACCGACACCGCGTTGGCGACGCGCTGCCATGTGGTGCTGACGGCGAATGACATGCCGGGCGGCGGCGAAAGTGATCAAGCCGCCTTTGTGACCGAGCGCTTCGCCTGTGCGGTGAGCGTCGCGCCGGCAATCGCCGAGCAGGGAGCCGCGTCGACGAAGGTCGCGCGCTATTTGGAATATCTCGCTGATGCATTTGGGACGGCAGCGCCCACGCTGTCTGCCGCGGCGACGAAGACGCTCGATGCTTACCGCTGGCCGCGCAACTATCTGCAGCTCCGCGAGGTCTCGGAACGACTGTATATATTGGTGGGGACGGGCACGGTGGACCGCGCTGTGGCGGAGGAAGTGTTCGCCCAAGAGGACGTGATTAAGACCGCAACCTTTGGCGCCCCGACGCTTGAAAGTGACCTGTATATCCTGCGACCGCTGGCCGATACCGAGCGAGATATCGCGCATCTGGTTGTAGACCATCTCCACGGCAACCGAACCCGTGCGGCGGAGGTGCTGGGCATAAGCCGTACAACGCTGTGGCGCTTGCTGAAGGACGATGACCGTTGAGCGAGGCGCCCGTGACCGCACGCGACGCGTGTGCTACAGTCCAAAGCGTTATTGTTTCGATTTGGTTACGGCGTGCGAGGGCATATGGCTGAGACTTCAAAACCGAGCCGCAGAAGGCGGAGTGCCGCGCCGGTCAACCGACGCACAACATCGGTGACGTGGGGCAAACACGCCTCGGGGTTTGATGGCTCGTTCAAGCGCACTAAATACGGCTATCCTTCGGCAAGCGCCCGCTTGGCAATGCAGGCAGAGTCCTCGCTGTGGGGCCGCAAACGCGTGGTGGGCTCAAAGCTCAAGCACGACGGAACGCTCGGCTACATCAGCCGCGGGGCGGCTCGCCGCAGCGGGCTCAATCCCGCCGGCTGGCATCGCTACGTGCCGATCGTGGCCGCCGTTGCAGTGATCGTCATCGCGCTCGCTGCGCTCGGATATGCCGGCGGTGGCGCCAACTTGGACGCAATGTTTAAATCGCCCGAGCTCGCGCATGTAGGTACAGAAGTTGTCGAGGGCGCTCAGGCCCAGACGAGCGTCGCGCCCCAGCGCGGTATCGTTGCGGCGGCCTCCACCATCGCCGATGTGCAAAAGGACGAAGACAAGCAAGGCGACGACGTCGATGCGAATCAGACGAGCGAAACGGCAATAACTCCATCGGCGGGATAAGTTGCGAGTGGGGCAGCTAATTTGGGACGGGGCTTTTTTAGCTGCCCAAGACAGTGGCTCATTCGATGTCAGTCGAGCGAGCCGCATTTGCGCCAAGGTGACGTGAAATGAGAGGGCGCTGACCTTCTGGTCGCGCCCTCGAAATTGAACGTCAGATTGGCGTGAATGCGGCCCGCGCAGCGTCAACGAGCCCGCCGTTCGGTAGAATGGCGGAACTAATTACCTTACGTAGACCACGTTGTCGCGGCGGGGTTTGGGCTCGGGCAGCGTGTCCTCGGCATAGCCCAGAATGCAGTGACCGACACCGCGCAGGCTGCCGTCGGCGGGTAGACCCCAACTGGCCAGTAGCTCCAGGCCCTCGGGCGAATCGAAAACCTCGTGGGCGCGATGAATCCAGCACGAATCAACGCCCAGCGCATAGGCAGCGTTGAGCAGGTTGCCCATGGCGAGCGAGCCGTCTTCCAGATGTGTGGGCACGCTGCGGTCAACCAGCACCACCACAACGGTCTTGGCGCCATAGAAGGGGTCGCTGTTGCTGCCCATGACTTGCGCGTTGAGCTGCGAGAGACGCTCGACGGTCGCGGGGTCGGTGACGGCGACAAACGTCACCGGCTGGCGGCCCATGCCGCTCGGTGCATATTGGCCGGCTTCGATAATACGTGCAAGCTTTTCGGCCTCGACGGGACGATCGCTGTAGTTGCGGCAGCTGCGGCGGTGAATGAGTGCTTCGATAGTCTCCATGGTGTCTCCTTGCGGTGGCGTTGCAGATGCCCCGTTCATACCCGTCGGGCTCAAACGATAGACGGTCAATTGCCCGGCCAAAAGGATAGATTCCAATTGGGAAAGTAGGTTTGCATAAAAGTACCTTCAGAATGTGACAAACAAATGGGATGGTTAAACGTTTTATCCCGTCTACCCTGCGGTTTTTTACCACTTGCCTAAATGACGAACGCATAACCTCTGATAAGGGTTTTACTAAAGGAGTACCAACGTTTATCAATGCGCCGTGGTGGCGCCGGGCCAGGAGGTAACATCATGTTCCAGGCTGGAGATGTCGTCGAGACCGATTTCGAAGGATTTCTGAAGCTGCTGCGTTCCAAGACGCGCGCTTTCGTGTCGATCAACGATCACGAGTACTACATCACGCACACCGATGGCTATTGGCGTGTTCAGGATTGCGAGGCCCTCAACGACAAGGGCCACTTTACTGACTGTTCTGAGTTGGTCAACACGGTCTGCGAGGTCGTCGAGCTGCCGTGGATTGCCGGCAAGAGCCTGCATGACAGCTTCTCGGGCGCTACGGTCTATGAGGCCGTCGCCGCTTAACAGGCAATAAAACCCGATTTTCACGTGACCGCTGGCGCCGCCCCCGCGCCGGCGGTCTTTTTCTGCCGATAGGCCATAAAAATGCACGCATTTGCGGAGAGCCTGTTGACGATAGTCAAAACTCGGACTAATCTAGAGACACATAATTGGTCAAAAATCGGACAATTGAATGGTGGGATAGATGAATAGTGCGGTTACGCTGGTCGACTTCGATCGGTTGCTCAATGGACTCGACCATATCTATTCGGAGTTCTCGCGCGCCTGCGGCCTTTCGGACTGCGCCTACTGGATGCTCGTCGACACGAGTGCAGCGGGCGGAAGCGTTGCCGTGAGTCGGCTGACGAGTGAATGGTTCTACAGCAAACAGACCATCAATTCGGCGATTAAAACGCTTAGGGCGCGAGGGCTTGCGACGTTGGAGTTTGCCGAGGGCAGTCGTAAAAACAAGGTTGTACGACTGACCGAAGAAGGCGTGCGGTTTGCCAAGCGCTACGCGTTGCCGGCGCAAAAAGCCGAGCAACAGGCATTCGAGGCGCTCGAGCCGTGGGAACAGTGCGAGATCATGCGCTTGGTCGGTAAGTTCTCCCATGTTCTTAACGAAGAGTGCGAGGCATTTAAACGGCAAGTGGCCGCCGAGAACGAGACTGACGATAAGGGCGAGGGGGACGCATGCGACTCTTAATGAGGTTTATGAGGCCGTACCGCGGTCTGATTGCGGTGACGCTGTTTGCGGTGCTGATAGATAACGTCGGTACGCTGTTGGTTCCCACGATGCTGGCGAACATGGTCAACACCGGTATTACCACGGGTGATGTCGACTATATATTACGCAACGGCCTGTACATGCTTATCGCGACCGGCATGGCCAGCGGCGGCACGGTGCTGGGCTGCTATCTTTCGGCGCGCCTGGCCGCCAACGTGGCCTGCGATATCCGCAATGCCGTGTACGACAAGTCGCTCGAGCTGTCCGCCAGCGACTTTGAGCGCTTTGGCACGGGTTCGATGATCACGCGCTCGCTCAACGACATCAACGTGATTCAGCAAGCTGTCCTTCAGACGATTCAGCTGGTGCTGCCGGTGCCGTTCTTGGCCGTGGCAGGCATCATTTTTGCTTGGTTCATCGATCCCGCCATGGGTACGCTGCTGGGCGTGGTGGTTGCGATCGTGCTGGTGGCGGCGGTCTTTACCGTTGCCAACGCCGCGCCGATCTTTATGCGCCTGCAGAGCTTTATCGACCGCATGAACGTGGTGCTGCGCGAGAACATCGTGGGCGTGCGCGTCATCCGCGCATTTAACAAGGAGCGCCACGAGGAGCAGCGCCTGGACGAGGTGTTTAGCGATTACGCGGCCAATGCCATCAAGGTCAACCACCTGTTTGTGGGTCTCGACAGCTCCAGCTTCTTTTTGATGAATATCGCCGAGGTGGCGGTGCTGTGGGTGGGCGGCAACCGCGTAGGCGCCCACGCCATGCAGATTGCGAGTATCTCGGCGGTGCTGGAGTATGCAATTCTGATCCTGTTCTTTGTGATGATGGCCCAGATGGTGGTGCTGACGCTTCCGCGTGCTGCCGCGTGCCTGAACCGTGCGCAGCAGGTGTTGGAGATTGAGCCGAGCATCGTCGATGGCGAGCGCACGCTGGATGACGGGGCGCGCGAGCCCCAAGACGAAGCCGATGCGGTGGCCGTGTTCGACCACATGTCGTTTCGCTTTGACGATGCCGACGAGGACACCCTGTGCGACCTGAGCTTTGCCTGCCGTCGCGGTCAGACGACTGCGATCGTTGGCTCGACAGGCTCGGGCAAATCGACGGTGGCAAAGCTTCTGCTGCGCTTCCACGATGCCACCAAGGGCTCCATTCGCCTGAATGGTGTGGACCTGCGCGAGCTTACGCAAGACGAAATCCGCGGGCGCATTGCCTATGTGCCGCAGAAGGCGTGGCTGTTCTCGGGCACGGTGGCGAGCAACCTTCGCTTTGGTAACGAAGGCGCGACCGAGGGCGACATGCTCCACGCGCTTGAGGTTGCCCAGAGCACCTTTGTACTCGACCAACCGCAGGGGCTCGATACCCCGGTTGCCCAGGGCGGTACGAACTTTTCGGGCGGCCAGCGCCAGCGTTTGGCAATCGCCCGTGCGCTCATGAAGCATGCCGATCTATATATCTTCGATGACAGTTTTTCGGCCCTGGACTTTAAGACCGATGCGGCCCTGCGCCATGCATTGCAAGACGAGACGCGCGATGCCGCGGTGCTCATCATCGCGCAGCGCATCTCGACGATTCTGCACGCCGACCAGATTGTCGTGCTCAAGGATGGCGAGGTTGTGGGCTTGGGCACGCATGGCGAGCTTATGGAAACCTGCGAGGTGTACCGCGCCATCGCGGAATCGCAGATGAAGGGAGGTGAGTAGCATGACCGAGGAGCTCAAGAAGCAGGGCGGCCTTGTCGATGCCGCCGCTGCGGACGCTGCCGAGGAAGCGGTCGAGCGGGCTGCCATGTCGACCGAGCTGGATGACGCCGCCAAGGCTGCAGCCGAGCGCGAGGCTCGCCGCCAAGCGCTCTACGAGGAAAACGAGCGCGCCGAGGACGAGCGCGCCCGCGCCGAGGCAGAGCGTATGCGCGACGTGGACGACGAAGACGAGGACGAGACGCCTCGGGATACCTGGGCGACGGTGCGCCGCCTGTGGAGTGAGGCTGCCGGCGACCACTGGCGCTTCTATATCGTGTTCGCGAGCATTGTGTTCTATGTCATCTTTAACACTGCCGCGCCGGCATATAGCGCCCGCGTGATCGATGAGCTGTGGGGCCACATTCAGGTAGCGTTTGTCAACAACGCCACCTTCAGCATCACCTGGGAGAACTGCGGCAGGACTATCTTCATCTACTTTTTGATTTGGACGGCCGCCGCTTCGTTCTACGCGCTCCAGAGCTTTTTGATGTCGAGCGTGGCCGAACGCCTCAATCTGCGCCTGCGTAACCGCATCGCGCAAAAGCTCAACCGTCTACCGCTCGCCTATTTTGACGCGCATCGTCCCGGCGAGGTCGTCAGCCGCGCGACCAACGACCTGGACAAGATGTCCGAGAGCATGCAGCGCGGATTGCTGCAGCTGCTCGTGTCGATCGGCACGGTTGTTGGTGCTGTGAGCGTGATGTTCGTGTTCAGCGTGCAGCTTACGCTCGTCTTTCTGTTCTTTACGGCACTGTCGCTGCTGGTGACGAAGGTCGTCTCGCGCCGCACACACGATGTGACGGGCGAGCGCCAGGAGTGGGTGTCCAAGATTACGAGTGCGGTCGAGGAAGGCTATTCGGGCCGTCTGGTGATCCGCGCGTTTAACCGCGAACGTCAGAGCTCCGCTGAGGTGCACGAGGCTTCGAAGGAACTGGCTCGTGTGAGCACCAAGGCCGACTTTATGATCAATGCTGTCGGCCCCGCAGTGCGCTTTATCGGCCGTTTGGCGCAGATCGTTATTGCGCTTGTGGGCTGCAGCATGCTGGTTGCCGGTCACATGACCGTCGGCGTGTTCCAGGCGTTCTTCCAGTTTATCTACGAGGCGTCCGAGCCCATGACGCAGTTGTCGTTTACCTTCAACTCGCTGCAGAGCGCGCTGGCGAGTGCAGAGCGCGTGTTCGACCTGCTCGATGAGCCCGAGATGGAGGCCGATCCGCTGCCGGACAAGGCCGCCAAGCTGCCGGGTCGCGTGGAGGGCCGCGTCTCCTTTGAGCATGTGCGCTTTGGTTATTCGCCCGACAAGCCGCTTATGCGCGACGTGTCGTTTACCGCCGAGCCGGGCCAGAAGATTGCCGTGGTGGGAACCACGGGCGCAGGCAAGACGACGCTCATCAACCTGCTCATGCGCTTCTACGAGATTGACGGCGGGCGTATTACGCTCGACGGCGTGGATACGAGCCGCATGGACCGCGGCGAGCTACGGCAGCAGTTTGGCATGGTGCTGCAGGACGCCTGGCTGTTCGACGGCACGATTGCCGAGAATATCGCCTACGGCTGCCCCGAGGCGACGCGCGACGAGATCGTGGCGGCTGCGCGCGCCGCGCAGGTCGACTTCTTTGTGCGCACCATGCCGCAGGGCTACGACACGCGCGTGGCCAACGATGCCGAGAGCATCAGCCAGGGCCAGCGTCAGCTGCTGACCATCGCTCGCGTGCTGCTCAACAACCCGGCGATTCTCATTCTGGACGAGGCGACCTCAAGCGTGGACACGCGTACCGAGCTTGCCATCGGTCGTGCCATGGATGCGCTTATGCGCGGGCGCACGAGCTTTGTGATCGCACACCGCCTGTCGACGATTGTGGATGCCGACCTGATCTTGGTCATGGATCACGGCAACATTATCGAGCAGGGCACGCATAAGGAGCTGCTGGCTGCCGAGGGTGCCTACGCCGACCTCTATCTGAGCCAGTTCGCATAATGTGACAAAGGGACAGTCCCGCATGTCACATCACAAATAAGGCGCGCCGGGGGTGAATCCTCTGGCGCGCCTTTGCGTTGGTGTCAATGTTGTCGGTGGTCGTCCGCCTCTAGCGTTCGTCCGCGAGCTTGGCGATGAGGGCTTTGAGCTCGGCCACCTCTCGCTCGAGTTCTTTGACGCGGCGGGCGTTCTCGGTGATGCCCTGGCGGTTGAGCGCGGACTGCTCGGCGGCGTCGTCGGGCATGTACTCGCGATGCTGCTTGGCATCGAAGCTCTCCTCGAACACGCGGCAGCCGTTGCGCTTGATGATGCGTCCCGGCACGCCCACGACGGTGCAGTTGTCGGGCACGTCCTTGACGACAACCGAGTTGCCGCCGATCTTGACGTTGTTGCCGATGCGAATGTTGCCGAGCACCTTGGCACCCGTGCCCACGGTGACGTTATCGCCGAGCGTTGGGTGGCGTTTGCCGGTCTCGTTGCCGGTGCCGCCGAGCGTAACGCCCTGGTAAAGCACACAGTTGTCGCCCACGACGGTGGTCTCGCCGATGACGACGCCCATGGCGTGGTCGATAAAGAAGTGTTTGCCGATCTGCGCGGCGGGATGAATCTCGACGCCGGTGATGTGGCGGGTGATTTGCGAGAGCACGCGGGCGAGCGAGCGATGACCGTGCTCCCAGAGCCAATGCTCGGGCACGTGGTTCCACTTGGCGTGCAGGCCAGGATAGGAAAGGAAGATGACTAGACCGTTTTGCGCGGCGGGATCCTGCGCTTGGACGGTCTTGATGTCCTCGCGAATGGTACTGATAAAGCTCACCGGCCGCCCTCCCTTAGCGCCATGGCAATGCGATTCAATAAAGTATAGCGATTCGCTAGGGATTAGGAAGGACAATCTTGGCGGCATTGCGCGACAGGTGTCAGTTATGCAAACTTGCTGGTAATGGAGTCATGCTTTTGTGGGGTTGCGCACGAGGGGACGCCGCAACCGTATACTGGTCAACTTGGACGTATCCGCGCCCACAACTGAGAGGTTTTACTTCATGGGTTTCATTAATTTTATCGCCGAGCTGCTCAAAGATCCGCGCACCGCGATTGCCAGCTGGATCGCCGCCGGCCCGCTTATGGCCTACGGCTGCGTGTTCCTGATCATCTTTATCGAGACGGGCGTGGTGTTCTTCCCGTTCCTTCCCGGTGATTCGCTGCTGTTCGCCTCGGGTTTCTTTGCCCATAATGGCGGCTTTAACATCGTGGCGCTTCTGGCCACCGCATGGGCCGCTGCCATTTTGGGCGATCAGTGCAATTTTATGATCGGTCACTTCTTTGGCAAAAAGATCATCGCTTCGGGCAAGGTTAAGGCCATGACGCCCGAGCGCATCAAAAAGTCCGAGGACTTCTTGGACAAGTGGGGTCACCTGGCCATCTTCCTGGGTCGCTTCTTCCCGTTTATCCGCACCTTTGTGCCCTTTATCGCTGGCATGGGCGGCATGCACTGGCGCAACTTTGTCATCTACAACGTACTGGGTGGTATTACCTGGTCAACGCTCTTTACACTGCTGGGCTACTTCTTTGGTGGCATTCCCTTTGTGCAGGAGCACTTTGAGTTGCTGATTGTTGGCATCGTTGCTGTGTCGATCATTCCGACTGTGGTCGGTCTGGTTAAGGCTAAGCTGGGCAAAAAGAACGCGTAACTCGAGCCAGCGCGCAAACCGTGCAGTCAAGGCCCGTCACCGCTTGCGGTGGCGGGCCTCTTTGCTTCGGTCAAATGAAAATACTTTAGTTAGTTAAAGAAAAACGTTTTATCCGACGCGCGTGCGGAGTACAATCTCGTGCATGCGAATCGACGTGCCATCGGCTTCGATGCTGTTCGCGTGTCCCGTCCGGCTCTACGCTCCGGGCGTGCGACGTTGCGACGCGGTCGGCCTCGGTCCTTGCGTGCGGGTTCGCGAGTATGCAACTGTGTATGTAAGGAGCGACATATGACTGTCGAGAAGAAGGATATCGATTGGGGTAGCCTCGGCTTTGGCTACATGAAGACCGATTACAGCTACGAGGCTCATTGGAAGGATGGCGAGTGGGACGAGGGCGGCCTGACCACCGACCACACCCTGCATGTCTCCGAGTGCGGCGGCATCTTCCATTACTGCCAGGAGGTCTTTGAGGGCCTGAAGGCCTACACCGCCGAGGACGGCAGCATCGTCTGCTTCCGTCCCGACATGAACGCTGAGCGTATGTATAACTCTGCCCAGCGCCTCGAGATGCCCCCGTTTCCCAAGGACAAGTTCGTTGAGGCCGTCAAGCAGGTCGTTTCTGCCAACGCCGCCTGGGTTCCGCCCTTCGGTTCCGGCGCGACCCTGTACGTGCGTCCGTTTATGATCGGCTCCGGTGACGTGATCGGCGTGGCTCCCGCTCCTGAGTACACGTTCCGCATTCTCGTGACCCCGGTCGGTCCGTACTTTAAGGGCGGCCTCAAGCCCGTCAAGCTGCGCGTTTCCGAGTATGACCGTGCTGCACCGCACGGCACCGGCAACATCAAGGCCGGCCTGAACTACGCCATGTCCCTTAAGCCCACGATGGAGGCCCATCGCGAGGGCTATGCCGAGAACCTGTATCTCGACTCCGAGTCCCGCACCTATGTCGAGGAGACCGGTGGCGCCAACGTCCTGTTCGTGAAAGAGGATGGCACGCTCGTCGTTCCGCAGTCGCACACCGACTCCATCCTGCCCTCTATCACCCGTCGTTCGCTCGTTCAGGTTGCTCAGGACCTGGGCATGACCGTTGACCAGCGCCCCGTCGAGTGGGCCGAGGTCAAGGCCGGCACCTTTGTGGAGTGCGGCCTGTGCGGCACCGCTGCCGTCATCTCTCCGGTTGGCGAAATCGACAACAAGGTTTACGGCGCCGACGAGACCGTGACCTTCCCGGCTGGATACACCGAGATCGGCCCTGTGATGAAGAAGCTTCGCGAGACCCTGACTGGTATCCAGTCTGGTGCTGTCGAGGACAAGCACAACTGGGTTTACACCGTCGCGTAATTTGTCTTACCTATCCGGGCAGAGAACAAGTTCCCTCCCGGCGCGTCCTCGGACATGCAAGAAGCCCTCGCTGCGCACTTCGTGCGGCGAGGGCTTCTTGCGTCCTGCGGAGTGCGCCGGGAGGGAACTTGTTCTCTGCCCTGCGGGTTCGGCGATGTCACAACGGGCAATGATTAATCTGAATAAAGATGGTGCGCGGCCTTTTAGGCTGCGCTTTTGCTTTGCTTCGCGCCATGTGGGGGCGGTGGCGACGTGCATTTTTGCGAGTATTCTGCAGTCGAAGGTCCCTGCATACCGATCTCGGGCAAAAATCGGGAGTTCTCGATGTTTTCTACGAATGATGGGCGGGGTTATGGGCTGGCAGCGTTTGATTTGCAGGGATATTCGCGGTCTTTGGCATTTATCGTGGCGCCCGAAGCTCTTGGTTATGTTGAATACTCCTAAAAATGCACGACGCTTAGAGGGGGACCTTCGCGAAAAAGGAAACCGCCCCGTCGAAGTATGCATTCGACGGGGCGGTTTATGCATTTGGCCGATTAAGGATGCGCTGTCAAACTACTAGAACTTGACGGTCGGGGCCTGGCGGGCTGCTTCGGCGGCCTCGAAGCCCTGGCGCTCCTTAAACTGGAAGATGCCGGCAAAGATGACAGCCGGGAACGTCTGAATGGCGTTGTTGTAGCTGAGCACGCAATCGTTGTAGCTCTGGCGTGCATAGCTAATCTTGTTCTCGGTATCCTCGAGCGATGCCTGCAGCTGCGTAAAGTTGGTGTTTGCCTTAAGATCGGGATAGGCCTCGGCTACGGCGAAGAGCTGACGCAGCGCACCGGTCAGCACGTTGTCGGCTTCCATCTTGGCTTCGGGCGTGGTGGCCTTGACGGCGGTGTTACGCGCGCTGATCACGGCGGAGAGCGTCTCCTGCTCGTGCTTGGCGTAGCCCTTGACGGTCTCGACCAGGTTGGGGATCAGGTCGTTGCGACGCTGCAGCTGCGTATCGATGTTCTGCCAGGCGTTATCGATGCGGTTACGCTTGGTGACCATGTTGTTGTAGATGCCGGCGATGGCGCAGGCAATCACAATGACAACAACGATGCCGATGATGACGGGAAGCATGATGTCTCCGTTTCGAATGGCCGCGGCGGCATGCGCCAGCTGCCGTTGGTATAACGCTACTAGTATACCCGCAACGTTTTGTCGTGCCGAACTTTCCGGTAAGCGTTGTGTTTTCGGCGGGGTTGGCACCGGGGCAAAGCGCGCGAGGTACAGGTGTAAGATATGCGACAGATTGACGAGTGTTGTCTTTGCCCTGAGGATGGCGATACCAGTGGACCTTCGCATCAAGAAAACCTACCGCGCCCTGTTCGATGCCTTTACCGAGCTTCTCGAGGAGCATCGTTTTGAGGACCTGACGGTTGCCATGCTGTGCGACCGCGCCATGATTCGCCGCACGACGTTCTACAAGCACTTTCGCGACAAGAACGATTACTTTGCCTTTTATATCGATGAGCTCATGTCGGGCTTGCCGCAAAAACAGCCCGATGAGGCCGGCGCGGTATCTGCCGAGGACGTGCGCGCGCTTCGGCACGCGATTTTGGACGATGCCATGGATTTGATTCTGGCGCACGAGCGGCTCATGGATAACATTTTGGCAAGCAGCATGTCGGGTATGTTGACCAACGTTATTTGCGACCGCATTGCCCGCTCCATCCGCGAGCGTGTGATGAACGTGCTTGCCGAGGATGCCCTGGCCCCCGTGTCACTCGAGACGACGTCTGAGTTTGTCGCCGGCGGTATTATTCGACTTTTCACGATATGGTGGGAATCGGGCCACGATCTTGAGCGTCGACCTGAGATAGCCGACGTGGTCGATGCACTGTTTGAGCGGACCATGACACCGGTGCATCACTAAGGTGGCGGAGAGAGGGGGATTCGAACCCCCGGAACGCTCTCGCGCTCAACGGTTTTCAAGACCGCCGCATTCAACCGCTCTGCCATCTCTCCGTGAGTCGTAATGATAGCATCGTTTTGAATTTGCAACAGGGAAGGCGAACGATGACGATCACCGAAATCGACGAGAAGTTCATGCGCGAGGCGCTGGCCGAGGCCCGAGCCGCCGCGGCGGTGGGCGAGGTGCCCATCGGAGCCGTAGTGGTGCGCGACGGCGAGGTTGTCGCGCGGGCGCATAATCGTCGCGAGCTCGATCAGGATCCTTCGGCTCATGCAGAGTTCGCGGCCCTGTGCGCTGCCGCCCAGGCGCTTGGCCGCTGGCGCCTTTCCGATTGCACGGTCTATGTAACGCTCGAGCCTTGCTGCATGTGTGCGGGGCTTATGGTCAACGCGCGCGTTGGACGCTGTGCGTATGGCGCGGCCGATGCCAAGGCGGGCGCGCTGGGATCCCTATACGATTTGAATGCCGACTCGCGCCTGAATCATCGGTTTAACGTGACGGCCGGGGTCCTGGCGGATGAATGCCGTGAGCTGCTGAGTAGCTATTTTGGCGGTCTGCGCGGAGCGGGCGGCGCTGATTGCGGTTGTGGGGCTGATCTTGAAGCACACGCCGCTCACGCCGCAGCGCTTGCAGGTGTCGGTGAGGATGCTGGCACGGTGGTTGACTTTGGTCCTGCGTGCCGCCGGCCCCGCCGTGTGCTGCTGGCGATCGACTCCTTTAAGGGCAGCGTTTCGAGTGTGCAGGCGGAGGCGGCGGTTGCCGAAGGCGTGCGCCGCGTTTGGCCCGATGCCGAGGTGTGCACATTGCCGCTGGCGGATGGCGGTGAGGGGACGCTCGATGCCGTTGCCGCGTGCGGCGGTGAGCTCTCAACCTGCGATGTCGCAGGCCCCTTGGGCGACCGCGCGTCTGCCCGGATGCTGGTGGACGGCGAGCGCGAGTCCGCGGTCATCGAGATGGCCGAGGCGGCGGGTATTGGGTACTCGCCCTGTACAGAATCGGCGGCGCTTGCGGCTTCGACCTATGGCGTGGGCGAGCTCATGCTTCGCGCGGTTCGCACGGGCGCAAAGACTATCTATATTGGTTTGGGCGGCAGTGCCACCAACGATGGTGGCGCCGGCATGCTGCAGGTGCTGGGCGCCCACCTTGTCGATGAGTGTGGCTGCAATATCGCCCCCGGTCTCGCGGGGCTTGAGCAGGTGGCGAGTATCGATTTGGCGCCAGCGCTTCGGGCACTGAACGGCGCTCGTATCGTCGTGCTTTCCGATGTCGAGAATCCGCTCGTGGGGCGTCGCGGCGCGCTTGCGGTGTTCGGCGGACAGAAGGGCCTGCCGACGGATGATGCCGAGGCGCTGAGCAGGTACGACAGCTGGATGGTCGGCTACGGTCGCTTGCTCGACGCTGCGATTGCCGGAGCTCGAGCCCGGGGGTTGTTGCGCACACCCGAGGGCGCGCGGACATTTGGCTCGGTGCTCGGTGTGCCCGGCGCGGGCGCTGCCGGTGGCTTGGGCGCGGCGTTACTGGCGCTCGGTGCGGAGCTACGCTCGGGCGTGGAGACGGTGTTCGATCTGATTGGGTTTGACGAACGCATGCGTGATGTCGACCTGGTCATAACGGGCGAGGGCAATATGGACGAGCAGTCCGCCGCCGGTAAGGCACCGGTGGGTGTGGCTCGCCGCGCCAAGCGATATGGCAAGCCGGTGGTCGCCGTCGTGGGCGGTCGCGCCGTCAACCTGGACGCGGTATATGGGCAGGGTATTGACTTGGTTTTGCCGATTTGCTGCAAGCCCATGGACCTGGAACGGGCACTCGATTCGCAAGAAGCCACAACCAACCTCATCTGCGCCGGTGAAGCGGCCGCTCGATCCTACGACCTTGGCCGTATCTAAAACCCATCCCCTCGATAAGTTGCGGTGAAATACGGAGTGTTTTTGCCTTTAAGGTGCCAATTCAGTCCGTATTCCACCGCAACTTCGAGAATGTCCATTCGAGGTTGGCTGCCTTGGGTCTTGGGTCGGACCGTTTGCCACGAAATGCGACCATCTACTACGTTAAACCGGCCACCCTCGACCATTCCGGAATTTGCAAAAACAAAACCGACGCTCCTATAAGTTGTCAATAGGCAGTTTGCGGGAGCGCTCCCTTCAATTCGCACAGGAGCTCGTAATACCTCCTCTCCAGTTTCGTCGACCGCCGTCTCCCATGTTCCAGGTGACCGAGTGAGGCCGCGGACATGCCGAGCCCCGCGGCGGCCTGCTTCTGGGTCACCCGCATCGCCTTGCGCATCTTCGCGAGCTCGGGGCCTTCCGGCGCGGCGCCGTCGGGATTCGGGTCCATGAGCACGCGGTACACCTCCCGCGCTATGTAGCGCTTCAGGCAGCGGACCGCCTCCCGCCGGGACTTCCCCTCGGAGGTCCGCCTCGCC
>JAGZQF010000031.1 GCA_018382295.1 Collinsella sp. | reverse complement strand
TTGCTGCTCTACAGTCCTGCGCAAGACGGAAAGCACATTAAGTGCTTTCCTTTGCGTGCGGAACTCGCGACAAACTTAACCCCCGCCCTCGGCCCCGGAAGCCCTCCCGGATGGCCCCAAAAAATTTTTCAAAAAAGTTGTTGCGCGCCGGACAGACTTCTGTGTATACTAATCCCCGCAGCGCACGCGAACGGAAACAAACGCGAACGTCTGCCTGGGGAGTTAGCTCAGTTTGGTTAGAGCGCCGGCCTGTCACGTCGGAGGTCGCGGGTTCGAGCCCCGTACTTCCCGCCAACGCAATTAAAGCCACGTCTTCGGACGTGGCTTTTTGCGTTTGATAGGACCTTGATCCCATCGGCCCCTTTCACCCAAAACAAAATCCTTCCAATTCCCGGACAAGCTCCGTTTGAGACATGTGTTCAAACAAAGCGTTTGTTGCGCAACACCTGTTCAACGAAGCAGGGGGTTAGGTTATACTGATTTGCACTATGGGCCGTTTTTGATGCAAGAGGCTTCAAACGCGGCATTCAGTGGGCACCCGTTTTGCTATTTGGGCGTCCATACGGTCATTGGTGTCTCGACGTAAGCTCGGCTCCGGAGCTCGTTCGAGCTGTTCCTATTCCTTGAAAGGGGAAAAATGGACATATCGAGGAAGACTGATTACGCCCTTCGCATGCTCGCGATGCTTGCCGAGGACCCGGAGCGTCTGCTTTCTGTTCGCACCGCCGCCGAAGAGGTCAATGTCCCGTATTCGTTTGCCCGTTCGATTCAGCATGGTTTGGTTCAGGCCGGTATTGTGGAGAGCCTGCGTGGCGTCCATGGCGGCATGCGTCTTAAGGTCAGCCCCGACGATGTCACCATCCGCCAGGTCGTCGAGGCCGTTCAGGGCCCCATGGTCATGAACGATTGCACCGCGCCCGATGGCGACTGTGCACGCATGGGTACGTGCTGTTATCATCCCCTGTGGGCCGGAGCTCAAGCGCTGATGCGCGACTACCTCGATTCCGTTTCGCTGGGCGATATCGTCGCTCACCGCCAGTTCCCGGCCGTCGATTCCAAGTTCGCCGACCGCGACGCGTTTCCCGAGTACGCCACCTGTGCGTGCGCTTGCCGGGAGGAATAGCGCTGCATAAGGAGCATAGCCATGATTCAGGACCCCTTTCGTTCGATGATTCGTTCGGAAGGGGTCCTGCGTTATCGCGACCTTCCGTGGCGCCGCACGCGCGACCCGTACATTATTTGGCTTTCCGAGGTTATGCTGCAGCAAACGCAGGTGCCGCGCGTGGAGACGCGTATGCCCGCGTGGCTCGATCGTTTTCCGACTGTGCAGGCGCTTGCCCAGGCCGCGCCTTCCGATGTTTTGGACGCTTGGCAGGGCATGGGCTACAACCGACGCGCTCTGGCGCTTCACGGGGCCGCTCAGCGCGTTGTAGAGGACTGGGACGGGGAGTTTCCGCGTGAGACGCGTGACTTGGTCGCTCTGCCTGGTATTGGCCCGGCAACGGCGCAGGGTATCCGGTCGTTTGCGTTTGATCTTCCGGGTGTGTATCTAGAGACCAACGTGCGCACGGTCTTTTTGCATCATTTCTTTCCCGATGTGCCGGCTGTTCCCGATCGCGAGCTGGTGCCGCTGATTCAAGCCGCCTGTCCGGCGGCCCCCGGTGCGGTGGCGGATGAGATCGCGCCCTTTGCCGTGCCTCAAGACGATGCCGACACGCCGCGCGCGTGGTATTACGCGCTGCTAGATTATGGCGCGTATCTTAAGAAGACGCTGCCCAATCCGTCCAGGCGGTCGGCGGGCTATAGTCGTCAGTCCAAGTTTGAGGGCTCGCGCCGCCAAAAGCGCGCGCATATCGTGCGCATGCTACTGGCTGCGCGCGATGGGCGGCCGGCGGGGATAACGCTTGCTGATGCCGTGGTGGGCGTTAACGAAATGGAGACGGCAGCCGGTCGCGGGCCGGTCGAGTGCGAGCTTGTCGCGGGCATTCTAGCCGACCTGGAGCGTGAGGGCTTTTGCCGAGCCGAGGGCGATCGCTGGCTGAGCATCTAGCCTATGCAAATCTGAAGAACAGGATTGTAAGGTTTAGATTTTCGGCATGAGGGCATCCTAAAGACGAGGCCGCTCGAAGCCTACGGGCGGCATGCGTTGAAGGGAAGTACACCTATGGATTTTGAGAACTCTCAGACCAAGAAGAACCTCGAGACCGCTTTTGCCGGTGAGTCCCAGGCACACACCAAGTATCGCTACTATGCATCCAAGGCCAAGAAGGATGGCTACGTTCAGATTTCGAATATCTTTGCCGAGACCGCAGGCAACGAGTCCGAGCACGCCAAGCTGTGGTTTAAGTATCTGCACGACGGCGTCGTCCCCGATACCCTGGACAATCTGCGCGATGCCGCCGCAGGAGAGAACTACGAGTGGACCACGATGTACGACGAGTTTGCCAAGACCGCCGAGGAGGAGGGCTTTGCCGAGATTGCCGCAAAGTTCCGTGGTGTCGCCGCCGTCGAGAAGGCCCACGAGGAGCGCTACAACAAACTCGTCGAGCGCATCGAGTCGGGCGAGGTGTTTGAGCGCGAGGGCGTGAAGGTATGGAAGTGCCTGAACTGCGGGCACCTGCACGTTGGTGCTGAGGTGCCCGAGGTGTGCCCGGTGTGTAACCACCCCAAGGCGTACTTTGAAGAGCAGGTGGTGAACTACTAACGCTTGGCGCTGGCGTGAGCTGGGCCGGGAGGGCCGGACTACCTTCCCTCCTCGCTCACGGCTTCGCAGGGTCGCGTTGAGGGAAGGTAGTCCGGCCTCCCGCCCTGCGCTCCGGCTTCGGGTCGTTGCGCGCTCGCTACAGAAAAGCTGATATTAAAGTTTGTGTGCCGCCCCTTTTGGGCGGCACGTTTTGTATAGGGATTGGGTTGTGGCCATTTGGTTGATGGTTCGGTTATTTGGTTGACGGGGCTTGCTCCGGGTTGGGGCGGCGCCGTTGTTTAGGGGGTACACTGGGTGGCGACTTTTAGTTTATCTACTACCTGATGGGGTGTTTTTTATGGGCAAGAAGTCTCGGGCTCGGGTTGCTGCGGCGGGAACTCGCAAGGATCCTGGTCGTCGGGTTGCCGAGGGTAAAAAGGCCGATCGTGCCGAGAAGGACAAGAAAGTCGGCGCGCATGCTCATCCTGAGTGGGCGCCTCATTTGAATTCGGCTAGTGAGGATTTGACTGCCAAGTTGTTTACTCTGGTCGAGGTAATTTTGGGCGTGGTGCCCCTTGTGGTTATCGGTTTATTCTTGGCTTCGAAGGACGCCACGAGTGTCGATAAACTCACCGAGGTCTTTTCGCAGGACCCCTCGATGGTGGTCTCGTTTATTTCTGCGTGCTTGCAGCCGTTTGTGGCGTACATGCTGTATATGGTCTACCGCAAATACTGCGAGGGTGATGCGGGCTTTGCCGCCGGTAACCTGATCGGTCTTTTGTGCTCCGAGATCCTACTGCTCAATATCCCGGGCGTCATCGGTATGGGCATCTTGCTGTGGCGTGTTTGGCGCAACGTCGCCCCGCACTTTGAGAGCTGGTTGTTTGAACGCCGTGCAATGGGCGTGCTGGCAGACATCGCGGGCTCGCTCGTGATTCTAGCCTTGGCGTTTATGTGCGCCACCGCCACCCGAGGTCTCGCGGGCATCTAAAGCTGCCTCCACCGACTGCGGAGCACGGGGCGGGGAAACACCTTTCCCTCTCGCTCACGGCTGCGCAGGTCGCGCGAGGTAAAGGTGTTTCCCTACCCTGTGCTCCGGCTTCGGGTCGTCGCGTGCTTGCTACTGAAAAACTGATAAGAAGTTAGCGTGCCGCCCCTTTTGGGGCGGCACGTTTTTGTATGGGGTCCCTGTCTTCACAATTTCCGTCAAGCTTTTGGTTAGATTTTGGTCAGTTGGCGTAAGGGTGGAAGGCCAAAAGATTGCTGACGAAAAAAGCTCAGAGAAAGTGCTGGTAGGGGAGTTGTTGAGCTTTTCGACAGCTTTTGAGCAAAAGAAACTTTGTGGCTATTGCCGGCGATTGCGTTGTCGCGGTCATGGCGGTGCGGGATGCTGGTCGTAAGCGTCGAATGCTCCGATTTTGGAGGCCAGCATGGATCTGTTTCTTGAGACTCCGCAGCAACAAGCTGAGCGCATGCTGCGTCAGCAGCAACGACTCATGGAGATGCAAATGCAAGGGGCGGCAGCCCAGCCCTTTGCGCAAAATGTCGTGCCCGCTGCTGTACCTGCAGCTGTGCCCGGGTGCGAATCGGCACCAGAGGCCTATTCCGTACAGCAAGATTCATATGCGCAGGAGCTCGCGTTCGACAAGCGTCGTGCGCGTCGTCGCCGTGTGGGCCAGCGCTTGCGCACATTGGCGATGATCGTGCTCATCCCGTTAGGGCTTGTGGCCATCTTTCTGGCATCGTATGCCCTCACGTGCATCCTCAACGGCGCATCGCCCAACGATGTGCTCCAACATCTAGCGGCTCTCGGCCAGCGCCTAGGCGATGTCGTAGCAACCATTCGCGCCGGCTGGGAGAGTTAGCGTTTGTCACGTTAGGACTTCTGGGGTGTAGGGATTATCGCCATGAGTAGAATCCTCACATCCTGGGAATCCTGTCATGCGACTGAATAGTATTATTGATGATGAATAATAATAGAAAATGCCATGTTAAGGTACTTAACGACATCCTTGGAGGATCTGGCGTCGTCGCCTTCGGAGCGGAGTTATCAAGAGATGGTCTGTGCATACAGGCAATACAAAAAGGAGGTGCTCGGTTGAATCTGACCTTTGAGGGATTCTTAAAAGGCTATTGCCGAGAGCTATCCGGACAGCAATCGCTCAGTTTTAGAAAACTGGTTAAGCAAGCGACGACGGTTGCGCCGCGCGTGGCGGAGCCCCTGTTTTTGCTCGCTTTGGCACAGGGTAAAGCCGAATACGTTCTGGGCTTATCCGAGGGTTCGTGGATGGAAGAGGGTTACCGAGGCGTTTTGTCCTTGTACGCCCAAACGGGTAGCCTGGCATCTCTATGCGCCGAGGATAAACTTCCTAATCGTTATGCCAACGTTTGGCGTGCGTATAGAGCGGTGAAGGAAAAGCCAGTGGCGGACAGAAGGATCAACGCCCTGATGCGAAAAAGAACGTTGGGAGCGCTAGAGGAATCGGGCGTAACGCGCTACGGTCTCTGCCGCGATTTGAATCTGAATAAGGGAAACGTGTACGCATATTTAGCCGGTGATGACTCAAAGGTGAGCAGGGAGACGGCGCGCCGCATTATGGAATATGCGGAGGAGAGGGGCGCCCAAGAAGGGACCGGGCGCCCGGTGCGTATGGCGGGGTAAGATTGATCGCGGTTTTGATTGGTGCTCGATTGGGTTTGTTGGGCGGAGTTTATGTCTGCTATTGATATTGTGCTTGTTGTGATCGCCTTGGTGGCGGTGGGGGTTGCTGTGGCTTGCGCCCTCCAACTCAAGAGCCTGCGTGCCGAGTTGCGGGAGCGTGGCGACAGTAGCGCGGAAACGCTGGCAGCACTCGAGCAGGCTAACAAAGCGCTCGATGCCCTGAACGTCGCGCTGGCCGAAACCCGTCGCACGGCCAATGCCATCGCGCAGCAGCAGACGACCGATGCGGCCGTAGAGCAGCAACGTTACCTGACCATCGCGCGCGAGTTCTCGCAAGCCGGTGACCGGATGGATGATCTGCGCCGCGAGACCGCCCAACAGCTCAGCGCCAATCGCGAGGGCATCGAGCATCGCCTGGACAAGGTGCGCGAGACGGTCGATGCTCAGCTGGGTGCCATCCGCGAAGACAACAACGTGCAGCTCGATCAGATGCGCGCGACGGTGGACGAGAAGCTCTCTCGCACGCTCAACGACCGACTTTCGGCATCGTTTAAGCAGGTGAGCGACCAGCTCGAGGCCGTGTACAAGGGCCTGGGCGATATGCAATCTATCGCCACCGGCGTAGGCGACCTCAAGCGTGTGCTGGGCAATGTAAAAGCGCGCGGCATTTTGGGCGAGGTACAGCTGGGTGCGATCCTGACGGACATCCTCACACCCGACCAGTATCTGGAAAACGTTGCCACTAGGCCCGGCGCCTCGGAGCGCGTTGAGTTTGCCGTCAAGCTGCCGGTAGACGAGGGCGATCCCGTGCTGCTGCCGATCGACTCCAAATTCCCGGGCGACGCGTACGAGCATCTGCTCGACGCCCAGGAGTCGGGCGATGCGGAGGCCGTTGCCGCAGCGCGCAAGACGCTCGATATGATGGTGAAACGCGAGGCAAAGGACATCTGCGAAAAGTACCTGAGTGTGCCGGCAACGACCAACTTTGGCATCATGTTCGTGCCGTTTGAGGGGCTGTACGCCGAGGTCGTCAGCCGACCCGGGCTCATCGAAACCCTGGGCCGCGACTATCATGTCAACGTTGCCGGTCCCAGCACTATGGCCGCCATTCTCAACAGCCTGCAGATGAGCTACCAGACGTTTAGGCTGCAAAAACGTACCGACGACGTACTGCGCGTGCTCTCCGCCGTCAAGGCCGAGCTGCCGCGCTATCAAAAGGCGCTGCGCCGCGCCCAGCAGCAGATCGAGACCGCGGGCAAAACGGTCGAGGGCATCATTACCACGCGCACCAACGTAATGGAGCGCAAGCTCAAGGACATCGACGCACTGGAAGACGCCGACCAAGTCGATGAGATCTTGGGACTCACGCCCGCGGGCCTTCCCACAGACCAAGAAGACGAGGACTAATTGCAACAAGACGGCGGGGCACCGGTGCAAACGCGGGCGCCCTACCGCTTTTCGTATCGCACTTGTCTGGAGCGTGCTCCAATGTGCAACAATGGCGTTTCGCCCTATCAGATGCGAAAGGAAGCCCATGTCTCAGAGAAGCACCGGCCCGCTCAGCCGCTCCACCGTGCGCCGCACGCTGCAGCGGTTTTGGGGTGTCACGCGCACGCAGCCGCTGATTGTCTTTCTCTCGGTGTTCTCGTCGGCGGGCTACATCTTTTTGCTGACGTTTGCCAATACCTATGTGATGGCCCTCATTGTCGATCGCGTTCAAGCCGGTCCCGTGGCGGGTGATCAGGTGTTTGAGGTCTTCGGCCCCTATATCCTGGCGCTCGTACTCGTTAACCTGGTGGGTCAGATTCTCTCCAAGCTACAGGACTACACCGTCTACAAGCTCGAGATTGCAGGCAACTATCACCTGGCGCGTCTATGCTTCGACACGCTCTCCAACCAATCCATGACATTCCATACCAGCCGCTTTGGCGGATCGCTCGTGAGCCAGACGAGTCGTTTTATGAGCGGCTATACGGGGCTGGTGGACGTGACGGTGTATTCGCTCATCCCCACCATCACCTCGGTCGTCTGCACCGTGGCCGCACTCGCCCCGGTGGTACCGACGTTTACCGTGATCCTGGTGTGCATCATGGTCGTCTACATTGCGTTTGTCTGGCTTATGTACAAGCGCATCATGCCGCTTTCGGCCGCGACGTCCGCTGCGCAGAACAAGCTCTCGGGCGTGCTCTCCGACGCGGTCACGAACATCTTGGCCGTCAAGACCTGTGGGCGCGAGGACTTTGAACGCGATCTGTTCGACGCCGCCGATCGTGCCGCGCGCGATGCCGAGACGGTCTCGATGCACGCCATGATGCAGCGCAACTTTACGACCTCGGGTCTTATCGTCATCACCATGGCCGTGGTGAGTGTGTTCGTGGCGGGCGGCAACGCGTGGTTTGGCATCTCGGCCGGCTCGCTCGTCATGATCTTTACCTATACCTATAACCTCACCATGCGCCTGAACTACGTGAGTTCCATGATGCAGCGCATCAACCGCGCTTTGGGCGATGCGGCCGAGATGACGCGCGTGCTGGACGAGCCACGTTTGGTGGCAGACGACCCGGACGCCCCTGAGCTCAAAGTGACCGAGGGCGCGATTGATTTTGAGCACCTGAGCTTTGCGTACCGTGACGCTGCGGCGGGCGAGAGCGTGTTCGATGACCTGACGCTTCATGTGGCGGCGGGCCAGCGCGTGGGCCTGGTGGGCAAATCGGGCTCGGGTAAGACGACGCTCACCAAGCTGCTGCTGCGCCTGGACGATGTTCAGGGCGGCCGCGTGCTCGTGGACGGTCAGGATGTCTCGCGCTGCACGCAGCAGAGCCTGCGCCGCCAGGTTGCCTACGTGCCGCAGGAGGCGCTGCTGTTCCATCGCTCCATTCGCGAAAACATTGCCTACGGTCGTCCCGACGCCACTGATGAGCAGATTCGCGAGGCCGCGCGCCTGGCCAATGCCATGGAGTTTATCGACCGCTTGCCCCGTGGCTTTGACACCATGGTGGGTGAGCGCGGCGTCAAGCTCTCGGGCGGCCAGCGTCAGCGCGTGGCCATCGCCCGTGCCATCCTAACCGACGCGCCGATTCTGGTGCTCGACGAGGCGACCTCTGCCCTCGACAGCGAGTCCGAGGCGCTGGTGCAGGAGGCGCTCGAGAACCTGATGCGTGGACGTACCTCCATTGTGGTGGCACATCGCCTGTCCACCGTGGCGGCGCTCGACCGCATTGTGGTGCTGGCCGATGGCGAGATTGTCGAGGACGGCACGCATGCGCAGCTTGTCGAGGCGGGTGGCGAGTACGCGAGCCTGTGGAGCCGTCAGACCGGCGCATTCTTGGAGGCGTAAGCGTCTCGGACGTGGGACAATTGTGCCCATAAGTTTATTGTGCCGTTGAGCCGAGGAGTCGTTATGCCACGCGAGACCAATGCCGCCAAGCGCGAGCGCGCCATCGAGGTGTGTGAGCGCCTCAACCGTCGCTATGGCCCGGTCGAGTGCTTTTTGGACCACGAGAATCCCTTTAGGCTGCTCATCGCGGTGCTGCTCTCGGCGCAGACGACCGACGCACAGGTCAACAAGGTGACGCCGAAGCTGTTTGCCCAGTGGCCCACGCCCGAGGCCATGGCGGGGGCGAGCGTGGCCGATGTGGCCGATACTATTAAGTCGCTCGGCTTTTATAAGAGCAAGGCCAAGCACGCCGTGGAGGCCGCGCAGATGATCGTTGCCGATTACGGCGGCGAGGTACCTGCCGACATGAAGGAACTCGTCAAACTGCCGGGCGTGGGGCGCAAAACGGCGAACATCGTGCTCAACGTGGGGTTTGGCATTGTCGAGGGCATTGCGGTCGATACGCACGTCAACCGCATCGCGCACCGCCTGATGCTGAGCCCCAAGACGCATGCCAAGGAGCCGCTCAAGACCGAGCAAGATCTGCTCAAGATTTTGCCGCACGAGTATTGGGAGTCGGTCAACCACCAGTGGATCACCTTTGGCCGTGAGATCTGCGACGCCCGCAAACCCAAGTGCGACGAGTGCCCGCTGGCGGATTTGTGTCCCAGCGTGCGCGTAGCGGGGTAGGGCGGAACGCATCTTCGTCTGGCGTTTTTTGCGGGGCTGGGTTTGCCCTTGAGCCGGAGTCCTTTCCATGCGCTACCATGACAGGCAATGAAATCCGCCGCATACCCGCCGAGCTTGCCCCGGCGGGCTTTTGGCGTTGCGATGCCGGAGGAACAGCATGCTCATTCACCGTATAGCCGCGCAGCTCTACACTGCCGAGGCGCTGCAGACCGTCGAGGCCGGGCTCGATTCTGGCGAGGACGTGACGCTGGCCGTGTCTCAGTCGGGTCGCACGCTTATGGCCGCCGCCCAGTTTGCGCGCCGTCCGCGCCCCACGGTCTACATTGTGAGCGGCGAGGACGCGGCCGATCGTGCCGCCCGCAGCCTTGCCGCCTATGTGGGGCTGGCGCACGTGTGCCGCTTCCCCGAGCGCAAGGACTATCCGTGGCGCGAGCAGGCGCCCGACGATGCCGTGGTGGCGCAGCGCTGCGAGGCCCTGGGACGCATCGTGCGCGGCGACAACTGCATTATGGTTGCCTCGGCCCGCGCGCTGCTGCGCTGCGTGCCGCCGGTCGAGAGCCGCTACTGGGAGTCGACAACCTTTGCGGTGGGCGAGGAGATTCCTTTTGACGAGGTGCCGCAGCGCCTGGTGGGCATGGGCTACACCAATGCCGGCGCCGCCGACGCGCCCGGTCTGTTCCGCGTACACGGCGACACCGTCGAGGTGTTTCCTGCACAGGAAAAGGCGCCCGTGCGCATTGAGTTTTTCGGCGACGAGATCGACCGCATCCGCCGCATGGTGAGCTCAACGGGCCAGACCATCGGCAACGAGGACAGTATCGAGATCTTCCCCTGTCGCGAGCTCGCACTCACCGACGACGCCGTCCACAACATGCATGTGGCGCTCTACCGCGCCAGCCAGGATGACAGCAAGTTGGCGGCGCTGCTCGAGATGGTGGATGCGCGCATCGTCACGCCTGAGCTCGACCGCTTTTTGCCGGTGATGTACGGCCAGACCGTGAGCCCGCTGGCGCACGTGAGCGGCAAGGCACTCGTGGTGCTGTCCGAGCCGCGCTCGCTGTTCGATGACTGCCTGCGCGCTTACGAGGATATCGAGGCGCGCGCCGGCGAGGCGGGGATTGACCGCTTGGACGGCCTGTACGTGCGCGCCCAGCAGCTCGACTTTGGTGCCCAGCAGCGCCTTAACTACGTGAGCCTGATTCGTGCCGGCGGTGCGGTTACGGCGGAGCTCAAGATTGAGCAGCCGGCTATCGCGGGTTCGGACAATCGCTTTATGACGCGCATTCAGGAAGTCGTGGGCAAGCGCTACGCCTGCGTGTTTGCCATCCCCGACCGCGGTGCGCGCGAGTCGATGGAGCTCACCTTTGGCGATGAGGGCATTACCTTTGAGGAGTCGTTGACGGCCGCTCCCGAAAACGCGGGCGCTATCGGCGACCGCGTGCGCGTGGCGACGGCGGATTCTGCCGACCGTGCTGTCCGCCAGGATGCTCATGCTGCAATTCGCGAGCGTAAGGCCGACGCGCTCAACGCCCGCTCGCTCGAGGCGGGCGCCGCGCAGGCTGCCGCCGGCGCCGCCGTGCCCACCATCTCGCGTGGACGCGTGACCTTTGTCGATGCCGCCTTGCCGCAGGGCGTGGTGGTGCCCGATGCCAACCTGGCCGTGTTCTCGATTGCCGACCTCAACGCCCGCATGGACGCCAACCGCGCGCGCAGCCGCCGCAAGGTGGACATTACGCAGATCACGTTCCCGTTTAAGCCGGGCGACTACGTGGTGCACGCCACTCACGGCATCGCGCTCTTTAGCGAGATCGCGCGCCAGGAAGTGGGCGGCAAGGAGCGCGACTACTTTTTGCTGGAATATGCCGACGGCGACAAGCTCTACGTGCCGCTGGAGCAGGTTGACCGCATCACGCGCTATGTCGGTCCCGACGGCGATAAACCGCGCTTGACCAGGCTCAACACCGCCGACTGGACGCGTGCCACCAACAAGGCGCGCAAGAACGCCAAAAAGCTGGCGTTTGACCTGGTCGATCTGTATACGCGCCGCTCGTCGATTACCGGTATCGCCTGCCCGCCCGACACGCCCGAGCAGATCGAGATGGAGGAGAGCTTCCCTTACGACGAGACGCGTGACCAGTTGGAGGCCATCGCCGACATTAAGGCCGACATGGAGGCGCCCAAGCCCATGGACCGCCTGCTGTGCGGCGACGTGGGCTTTGGCAAGACCGAGGTCGCCCTGCGCGCGGCGTTTAAGTGCGTGGACTCCGGCCGTCAGGTCATGGTGCTTTGCCCCACGACCATTTTGGCCCAGCAGCACTACGAGACGTTCTTTGAGCGCTTTGCCCCGTTTGGCCTCGAGGTCGAGGTACTCAGTCGCTTCCGTACGCCGGCGCAGCAAAAGCGCGCACTCAAGGCGTTTGCCGAGGGCACAATCGACGTGCTGATCGGCACGCACCGCCTGCTTTCGGCCGATGTGAACCCCAAGAACCTGGGCCTGGTGATCATTGACGAAGAGCAGCGCTTTGGCGTGCAGCACAAGGAGCAGCTCAAGAACCTGCGCGAGCAGATCGACGTGCTCACGCTTTCGGCAACGCCGATTCCGCGAACCATGCAGATGGCCACGAGCGGCGTGCGCGATATGAGCCTGATCACCACGCCGCCCACCGGACGTCGCCCCGTGATCGTGCATGTGGGGGAGTACGACCCCGACGTGGTGAGCGCGGCGATTCGCCTGGAGGTGGGCCGCGGCGGCCAGGTGTATTACGTGTCCAACCGCGTCAAGACCATCGACGACGCCGTGGCACGCGTGCACGAGGCCGCGCCCGAGGTGCGCGTGGGGGTGGCGCACGGCAAGATGAGCCCGCGCGAGGTCGAGGACGTGATGATCGAGTTCGCGACCAAAAAGATCGACGTGCTCATCGCCACGACCATCGTGGAGAGCGGCATCGACAACGCGACCGCCAACACGCTGATCATCGAGGATTCGCAGCGCCTGGGTCTGGCGCAGCTTTACCAGCTCAAGGGCCGTGTGGGTCGCTCTGCCACGCAGGCCTACGCGTACTTTATGTTCCCGGGCGAGCTGCCACTCACCGAGGAGGCCACGGCGCGCCTGACTGCACTTTCCGAGTTCCAAGACCTGGGCAGCGGCATGCGCATCGCCATGCGCGACCTGGAGATCCGTGGCGCCGGTTCGCTCATGGGCGCCGAGCAGCACGGTAACCTGTCGAGCGTGGGCTTTGACCTGTTTACGCAGATGCTGGGACAGGCCGTGGCCGAGGCGCGCGGCGATGACGATGCCGGCGTGGAGGCGGCGAGCGTGGGTATTAACCTGCCGGCCGACTACTTCTTGTCCGAGGAGTACCTGCCGGCGGTGGATCAGCGCGTGCTCGTGTACCGTAAGCTTGCAGCGGCCGAGGACCTGGAGAGCATCGATGAGGTGCAGGAGGAGACCGAGGCTGCGCATGGCGAGCTGCCGCTGGCGGGACTCAACCTGTTCAATCGCGCACGAATCCGCATTCGCGGCGAGCGCCTGGGGCTCGAGAGCGTCACGCTCAGTGGCGGTCGCATCACGTTTTTGGGCGTCGACGTGCCCAAGAAGGTGGCTTTTGAGCTTAAGACCCGCTATGGCGCGGTGAACTTCCCCAAGAGCCGCAAGCTGTCGGTACCCTACAAGGCAGGCGCCGGTGCGGGCAGCGGCCTGGGTCGCGGTCTCGACGCCAACGACGGCACCGGCCCGGTGGCCGCGGCGCTCATGCTGCTGCAACAGCTGGGCGCTAGTGATGATGACTAGCGAGTCGACGCTGCAAACGCCCCATTTGGGCAATCTGACCCTCACTCGTCGGTCGCGTACGCAAGTACGCTTCCCTCTTCCTTCAGGCCACCTTGCCACAAATGGAACGTTTTCGCTTACTTATGCTCAACCTGTAAGGGTATTTTCGGGACAAAGCCATCTTCGTCTCGCCCACATTGCAGGTTGACCGCCCTTCGCCCGACCGAAAGGAAAGCATGTTCGGATACATCTATAAGAAAGATGTCGCCATTATCGCGGTTGTCCTGTGTCTTTGTCTGGGCGTGGGCAGTTTCTTCGATTATCAGATCTCGAGCGCGCTGTTCAACATCGGCAGCATGTACGGCCGCTTTATCGAGGCGGCCGGCGAGCTGCCGTTCGAGCTGACGGCGAGCATCGCGGGCGTTATGCTCGTACGCGCGGTGCGTCCCGACTCCAGGGAGAGCAAATGGCTCGCCGTGCTCGGCATCCTCGTCAACGTTGGCCTGGCCGGCTACGAGATCGTCTCGTCCCTGAAGGTTGGCGGTAAACTCATTGCCGTTCAGCTGGTGCTGACATTTGTGCTGGTCATCGCCGCCAACCTTATCGTCTATCGCCTCACGCGCACGACTGAGCCCGACGAGCTCACGCGCTGGGCGTTGATGGTGCTTGCCGTGTGGGTTGCCCAAGCCATCATCCTCAACGTGATCGTCAAACCGCTGTGGTCACGCCCGCGCATGCGCGTGATCGAGGTGACGCAGGGTCTCGAGTTTCAGCCGTGGTGGGTGATCGGCAACCCCGACAAGTGGACTTATATCGCCACCGGTGTAATCAAGGACGGCTTTAAGTCGTTTGCGAGTGGGCACACGGCGCACGCGGCGATCGGTCTTATGCTCGCCGGGCTTCCCGCGGCGGCCTTTAAGGAAAAACCGTCGCGCCGCCGCGTGGTCTTTTGGACGGCGGCTGTGGTCGCGGCACTCGTCGCCTTTGGCCGTATCGTGATCGGGGCGCACTTTTTGAGTGACGTAAGCTGCGGCTTTGCCCTGGTGCTGGCGCTTGAGTGCCTTGCCGCGCGCATTGCCTATCCCAACGGCGTACAATAGCTCCGTTTGAATCATCTGACCGATACCCGGTAAGAGAGGATTGCCATGCTCGCGTTTAACAACGACTATTCCCACGGTGCACATCCGGCAGTGCTGCAGGCGCTCGTCGATACCAACATGGAGCCGCAGCCCGGCTACGGTACCGATGCGCACACCGAGCGTGCCAAGCAACTTATTCGCGAGGCCTGTCAGGCGCCTGACGCCGACGTGTTTTTCCTGGTGGGCGGCACGCAGGCTAACGCCACGGTGATCGACATGCTGCTCGCGCCGTACGAGGGCGTCGTTGCTGCCGAGACCGGCCACGTCGCCTGCCACGAGGCGGGCGCCATTGAGTTTGGCGGCCACAAGGTGCTCACCATCCCCGGCTACGAGGGCAAGATGCACGCCGAGGACCTCGAGAACTATATCCAGGTGTTCTACGAAAACGAGAGCTACGAGCACACTGTGTTCCCGGGTGCCGTGTACGTGAGCCTATCGACCGAGTACGGCACGCTGTACTCCAAGGCCGAGCTCGCGGCGATTCATGCGGTGTGCCAGAAGCGCGAGATTCCGCTGTTTGTGGATGGCGCCCGTCTGGCCTATGCGCTGGCGGCCGATGAGTGCGACATTACCCTGCCCGAGCTGGCGCAGCTGTGCGACGTGTTCTACATCGGCGGCACCAAGTGCGGCGCGCTCTGCGGCGAGGCTGTGGTGTTCTGCGGCATGCACGCCCCGGCACATCCCATTCCGCGCATTAAGCAGCACGGCGCGCTGTTGGCCAAGGGCCGCCTGACGGGCGTGCAGTTTGAGGCACTCTTTACCGACAGCTTGTATTTTGAGATTGGTCGACAGGCGATCGAGACGGCTCAGGCGCTGCGTCGTGTGCTGCACGAGCGCGGCTACCAGTTCTTTTTGGAGACGCCCACAAACCAGCAGTTTGTGATTCTGCCCAACGAGGACATGGCCCGCATTCGCGAGCATGCCTCGATCGAGTACTGGGAAAAGTACGACGAGACCCACACGGTGGTGCGCTTTTGCACCAGCTGGGCCACGACGCAGGAGGATATCGACGCGTTGGCGGCGGTTCTGTAGCCTGATGTAATGACGAGGGGCCGCCTTGCGCTGGGTTTGGCGCAAGGCGGCCTTTGTTTTTGAGGGGGAAGGGTTGTATGACCGAGATGTCCGAGCCGACGATTCGCCTGGCGACGCCCGATGATGCGCCGGCGTTGCTTGCCATCTATGAGCCGTATGTGCGCCAGACGGCGATTACCTGCGAATACGAGGTGCCGAGCGTTGAGGAGTTCGCCGGGCGCATCGAGCGCACGCTCAAGCGCTATCCGTATTTGGTGATGGAGCTGGATGGGCGTCCGGTAGGTTATGCCTATGTGAGTCCGCTCAACAGCCGTGAGGCATACGACTGGTCGGTCGAGACGTCGATCTACCTGGCACGCGATGTGCGCCATGGCGGGCTGGGTCGCAAGCTGCACGATGCACTCAAGCAGTGCCTGATCGCGATGGGCATCACCAATATGTGCGCGCTCATCGCCGTGCCGCACGACAAGGACGACGAGTATCTAACGCACAATAGCCAGGACTTCCATGCCCATATGGGATATCGCTTGGTGGGCGCCTTCGATCGCTGTGCCCAAAAGTTCGGCCGCTGGTACGACATGTGCTGGATGGAGTTGGTCCTGGCCGAGCGCACGCCCAACCAGCCCAAACCAACCTGGTTCCCCGACCTCCCCAAACCTACCATTTAGGGACAGGCTTATTTTGGCAGGTTAGCCGATTGGCTCGGTGTATTTGGCGCGGTCGGTGCGTTGGATGCGCTTAGAGACATGGAGCGGTCGGCCGTCGGTGTCGTAGACGTAGTCGGTGATCAGGATCAGCGCCTGCCCGCGCTCGACGTTGAGCAAAAACGCCTCGTTTTGCGAGGCATAGCACACCTCAAAGGTCTTATGTCCCTGTGCTGGCGCGCGATGGAATTCTTGGCGCAGCGTCGCGTAGAGCGAACCGTTGATATCGCGATCGATGAGCGTCTCGAAGCTTGGCGGCAGGTAGGTGGTCTCCAGGCACAGCGGCACGTCGTCCAGGTAGCGCAGGCGGACAAGTTTGACAAGCTTGCTGCCCACGGCGGTGTCAAAGAACTTAGCTATGCTGCCGGCCGCCTTGGCAAAGCCCGAGTCCACGGTGCGCGTGGTGGGCTTCATGCCCTGACCTTCGACCTGCTTGGTATAGCTCGAAAACACCAGGTTGTTCTCGTGGAGCGCCGGCGTGTCGGCCACAAAGGCGCCGCGCCCGCGCTCGGTGCGAACCAGGCCCTCATCAGCTAGTACCTTAAGGGCATGGCGCACGGTGCTGCGCGACAGACCCGATTCGTCCATGAGTTCCATCTCGGACGGCAGCTTGTCTCCACGTGCGTAGGTGCCGGAGGCGATGCGGTCGCGCAGTATGCCCGCCAAGCGCTCGTATTGGGTCAGTCTCTTTTTAGATGAAGCGTTCATGCGATCAACCTATATCTAACTTGTATACGTATCTAATCAAGCATGTATTCAATACAACAACAAAACCGCTGGTATCCAGTTATCGAAAACCGCATCAGCAAAATTTCTAAGACAAATATAGCATACAACTAGTCGACATAACCAAAACATGTATGTAACTTGTATGCCATCGAGAGCATCAAACGAGAAGAAAGGCTGATGCACGATGACTACTCAGGAACAGGTTAAGGACGTCGTCTCCCAGGTTTTGGCTGACAAGGCAGACAAGGGCGGCATCAAGCGCGTCGTGTGGATTGGCGCCGGCGGATCCAACGGCGGCAACTATCCTGCCCAGTACTTTATGGAGCACGAGGCCACGCAGGTCGTGAGCTCCAGCTACACCAGCAACGAGTTCGTGCACGCCACGCCCGCCTATGTCAACGAGAACACTCTGGCCGTCGTCGTGTCCATGCGCGGCACCAAGGAGACCATCGTCGCCGCCCAGGTCGCCAAGGACCACGGCGCCAGCACCATCGCCATCTATGTTGACGAGTCCGGCCTCACCGAGGTCTGCGACTACAAGATTCAGTACGACAGCCTGGCCGTCGACGAGTCCTGCATGGGCCGTACCAACTCCGCCGTCGTGACCATGATCGCCATGGAGCTCACGCAGCAGACCGAGGGCTATGCCGAGTACGAGACCGCTATGGCCGCCTTCGACTTGGTTGACCCCATCTATCGCAAGGCCGTCGAGTACACCCGTCCGCTCGCTGCCAAGTGGGCCGAGCAGAACGCCGACAAGCCCTGCATTAATGTCATGGCTCAGGGTCCGCTTTTTGGTGCCGCTTACGTCTTTAGTATCTGCAACGTGCAGGAGATGCTGCAGATCGACTCCTGCACCATCAACACCTGCGACTTCTTCCACGGCCCCTTCGAGATCCTGGACAAGCGCACCTCGCTGTTCCAGCTCATCAGCGTCGGCCGCAGCCGCTGGAACGACGAGCGCGGCATCCGCTTCGTCAACCAGTACGGTGGCGAGCGCGTCTATCAGCTCGATGCCAAGGAGCTCGGCCTCAACGACATCAAGGACAGCGTGAGCGAGTACTTCAACCACCTGATCTTCGCCCCGATCCTCAACAACGTCTACATGCGTGCGCTTTCCGCTGTCACCCACAAGGACTACCTAACGCGCCGCTACATGTGGAAACTCGATTACTAGGGATAGAGCAACCTAACAACTCAATGTCCTCATAAGTTGCGGTGGAATAGTTCCTGTTTAGGGGCTTGAAGCCTCTATTCAGGAACTATTTCACCGCAACTGAATCCAGGGCGGCACTTGGGGACGTTCCTTTTAATATGAGCAGGACATTGTCAAGAGGCAAAATCGGGCCTGGCCCCAACGATATGGGGTCAGGCCCTCTCCCTATAT
>JAGZQF010000030.1 GCA_018382295.1 Collinsella sp. | reverse complement strand
TACTCCAACGACGAATTCTAGGCGGTGTCCCCTCCCTTTCAAGAAAGAGAAGAGGCGGGGCATGCCCCGCCTCTTACACCACATCTCTGCGCGCTACCAACTTGGCAGTCCGTTCGGCACCATTTTTGGCGCGTTCGCGCCAATGCGTGACTGACTGGGTTGAAATTCGTGTTTTCCTGTGCCTATGAAAGATCTACTTTGTGACATATCGGCTTTTAGGTACTGGCGTTTGCCCCCTCAGGTCCGCGCTCTGTGTCCGCCGCTTCCACGACCGGAAGAAGACCGGCAGCGATATGATCTCGCCCGCAACCCGACGGCTGCGGTCGCGCTCGGTTTTCCGTTGTATGCATTGGTTCAGACAAGAAACAAACGGACTTGTCCTGCCAGCATTAGGCAGCGGCTGTTTCTTGGTGAGCTTCCCAGGGAATCCGTACTGGAAACGTAGCATGGGTTTTTGATTACGTCTCCTCTTCTGACGGTATTCATCATGTCGCGGCATCTGACGGATCTTCAGCTTCTTTTGGTATTGGCGGAGATGTGTGGCTTGTTTGCGGTGTGCGCTCTGCCTGCGGCACTTGAGGCGGAGCTTTCGCGTGCAATTGATTCGGGCGCGATCTCGACAACGTTCGGTTGGGTGCGCTGCCCGTCCGAGGACGGCACCGCCTCAAATTTATGGCGTCGAGACGCTTTGGTTTTGGGCGGAGACCTTGACCGTTTTTGTTCAGATGTTTGCGGGATACGTTACGGCAATAGATTTAGGACGGTGTCGCAACTTGTTCCATTGGGTGCCGCGTCGCCTTTTGAGGTCGAGGCGTATTTGCTACTTGCACTGCCGCGATCCCTGGGAGGCGTAGGCTTTTGCGACATAGAGCTTAATGTTGAAGTGATGCTAAGCACAAGTGCTCGAGCGATTGTGGGAAAGTCCCGTGTATATATCGACATACTTCTGTCTTCGCCGGACGGCAGGCGACAGGTGGCCATTGAATGTCAGGGAAAGGCCTCGCACGGACGCGCAGGGGATGGCTTGCGTGACGCTGACCGCATGACGGCCCTTCAGGCCATGGGCTACGATGTGCTTCTCCTGACACACAGACAGATATCGGATGAGGATAGATTCCGCGCGATCGTTAAGGCCGTATGCAGGATGCTCGATGCTGAATATCGTGATAAAAGCTCAGATGAGCAAAGGGCTGAGACATTACTCAGGTCTGAACTATTCGTTGACTGGACAAAATTGGGAGTAATCGACGGAAAGATGCCCGTTAGACACAAAATGGCTCGATCGTGGACGGCTGCGAATCTAAGTGAGTAGACTTTTGGCACTTTGGCGACTAGGTCGTTTTGCAACAAGGCATTTACCTGCGGCTTTATAAAGTGATATGGATGGTCTGCTCGGCAAGTTCCAAAAAGTCTACTCACTTAGTTTTTGACGAGAAGCCGATGCCGAAGGCGGTCCTATTTCAGGTAGTTAACAAGTTTGTGAGGCACGAAAAAGGCCCGAACCATGCGGTCCGGGCCTCATCGAGCTAGAGGTTATGTCTCAGGTTGCTGGCTTAGCCGAAGTAGCGCTTGAGCAGGCCGGCGAAAGCCTTGCCGTGGCGAGCCTCGTCGCGAGCCATCTCGTGCACGGTGTCGTGGATGGCATCGAGGCCAGCGGCCTTGGCGCGCTTAGCAAGATCGGTCTTGCCGGCGGTGGCGCCGTTCTCGGCCTCAACGCGCATCTCGAGGTTCTTCTTGGTGGAGTCGGTTACGACCTCGCCCAGGAGCTCAGCGAACTTGGCAGCGTGCTCGGCCTCCTCGTGGGCAGCCTTCTCCCAGTACAGGCCGATCTCGGGATAGCCCTCGCGATGAGCGACGCGCGCCATGGCCAGGTACATACCGACCTCGGAGCACTCGCCCTCAAAGTTGGCGCGCAGGTCGGCAACGATGTCCTCGGAGACGCCCGCCATCTTGGCGACGCCCACGACGTGCTCGGCAGCCCACTCGAGCTGGCCCTCCTCCTGCTTCAGGAAACGAGAACCGGGAACGCCGCACTGGGGGCACTTGAAGTCCTCGGGCAGCTGGTCGCCGTCGAACTCTTCCACATAACCGCAAACGGGGCAAACAAACTTCATGATTCGATCCTTTCGATCGATGGCGATTGTGCGCTCGTCCGGTCCCGTAAGGGCCCTCTCCGGACGTGCGTCTTGACGAGTTCTATTATCCATAAATGCAACCAAATGTGAAGCCTATTAGGAATGATTTTTAATAAAACAATTTCGAGATATGAAGATGTTGATTGATTAACGATTGGGAGGCCGTCTGCGATTTTTGCTGAGTACAATCGGGCGAGCAAATGTTGACCTATCAACAAATGAAGGAGTTTCCTTTATGCATCTAGCCCGTCGTGCCTGGTGCCGAACATATCAGACGGTTTTTCGCATTGCATTGCCGATCCTGCCCTATACCGAGCCGCGCATTCTGGAGCATGCCGAGGATGTGCCCGCGGTGCTTCAAAAGCGCTCGATCCAGAAGGTCCTTATCGTGACAGACCCTGGCATTGCACGTTTGGGACTCACGGCATCACTCGAGCGTGCGCTTACGGCTCAGGGGATTGGCGTTACGGTCTATGCCGAAACGCGTGCGAACCCCACGGTCTCGAATGTGGAGGAGGCGGCGTCCCTGTATCGAGAGCGCGCCTGCCAGGCCATTATCGGTTTTGGCGGAGGATCAGCCATGGACTGCGCCAAGGGCGTGGGCGCACGCATTGCGCAGCCAAGCAAGCCCATCAACAAGATGCGCGGGCTGCTGCGGATTCATCGTCGTCTGCCGCTGCTCATCGCCGTTCCCACCACGGCGGGCACGGGAAGCGAGGTCACGCTTGCGGCGGTAATTACCGATGACGAGACGCACTACAAGTATCCCATTAACGACTTTGTGCTTATCCCGCGCTTTGCGGCGCACGACCCCGAGTTTACGCGCGGTCTGCCCGCCTCCATTACGGGGCAGACGGGCATGGACGCCCTGACGCATGCCGTCGAGGCGTTTATCGGGCGAAGCACCACGCCCTATACGCGCAAGATGGCGCGACAGGCGGTGCAGCTTATCCACGACAATTTGCTCGAGGCCTATGAGCATGGTGACGACATGTGCGCTCGTCGCAATATGCTTTTGGCGGCGTATAAGGCGGGCGTTGCGTTTACCCGCTCCTATGTCGGATATGTGCATGCCATCGCGCACAGTTTGGGCGGCCGATACGGAATTCCGCACGGTTTGGCCAACGCGATCATCCTGCCGCACATGCTTCGCGCTTATGGTGACGCCGCCGCCCCCAAGCTTGCCGATCTTGCTCACATGGCCGGTATCGCGCCGGCTAACGCGCAGGACAGCCTGGCGGCCGAGGCCTTTATCGATTGGGTCGACCGCATGAACGAGGCCCTGGGAATCCCCAAATATGTCTCGGGTATTCGCCGCTCCGATATTCCGCAAATGGCGACGCATGCCGATGCCGAGGCCAATCCCCTGTACCCCGTTCCGCTATTAATGGACCGCTTGGAGCTCGAGCATATGTATGAAGTCGTTGCAGGTGGTATGTTTGAGGGCGAGAACTAGGAGGGTCCATGAACACCGAGGAAATTGCGTGCATCGTCGGCAATCAGCGCGCCTACTTTAAGACGCACGCCACGTTTGATGTCGATGCTCGACGTCGTGCGCTCGTGAGTTTACGCGATGCAGTGCGGGCCCACGAGGCCGATATTGCCCATGCACTCAAGACCGATTTGGGAAAGTCGCATGACGAGGCGTATATGTGCGAGATCGGCACCTCGCTTTCCGAGATTCGTTATCAGATTGCGCATGTGGCTCGATGGAGTCGCTCGCGCCTGCGTCCGTGTGACCTCGCCAACGCCGTGAGTGTGTGCAAGACGCAGCCCGTGCCCTATGGCGTCACACTCATCATGGCTCCGTGGAACTACCCGTTTTTACTGACGCTCGAGCCACTCGCCGGCGCCCTTGCCGCGGGCAATACCGTGGTCATCAAGCCGAGCGCATATGCGCCGGCTTCGAGCGCGGTGCTCAGACAGATTTGCGAGGAAGCATTTGATCCGCGCCTGGTGACGGTCGTCGAAGGCGGACGTGCCGAGAATGAGGCGCTGCTCGATGAATGCTGGGACAAAATCTTCTTTACCGGTAGTGTTCCGGTCGGCAAACTCGTCATGGAGCGCGCGAGCAAAAACCTTACGCCCGTGACGCTTGAGCTGGGCGGCAAGAGTCCCTGCATCGTGGACGCGACGGCAAACTTGAAGGTCGCGGCACGGCGTATCGCCTTTGGTAAATGGCTTAACGTAGGGCAGACCTGCGTGGCGCCCGACTACCTGCTGGTCGATGCACGCGTGCACGACGAGCTGCTGGACCTTATCAAGGAGGAGGTCCGTCGCATGTTTGGCGAGCACCCTCTCGACAACGAGGACTACGGTCATATCGTCAACGCCAAGCATTTCGCGCGTGTGCGCGGGCTGATCGATCCCGAGAAGGTCGTGCTTGGAGGTACCGCGCGTGAGGCTTCGCTCAAGATCGAGCCGACGATTTTGGACGGCGTGTCCCCCGATGACGCCGTGATGCAGGAGGAGATTTTCGGCCCCATCTTGCCGGTGCTGACGTTTGAGAGCCTAGACGAGGCAGAGACGTTTATTACGGATTGCCCGACGCCGTTGGCCCTGTATATCTTTAGTCAAGACCGCGCAGTTCAGCAGCGCTTTGTGCGCTACGTGCCCTTTGGCGGCGGCTGCGTCAACGACACGATCATGCACCTGGCTACGAGCCACATGGGCTTTGGCGGCATGGGTGCGAGCGGCATGGGACAGTACCATGGACGCGAGAGCTTCGATACGTTTAGCCACAAGAAGAGCATCGTGAACAAGGCAACCTGGCTGGACGTGCCATTCCGCTATGCTCCTTACGCAAGCTGGAAGCACAAGTTCGTGCGCATGTTTGTGCATTAGAAAAGGGCGCAGGTAATACGAACAAGTGTTCCTATTACCTGCATTTTGCGTTAGACTACTGTTATGGAGCACGGATGGGCCAACTCCCTTTAGAAGGGATTTGGTATGAACGTAAGCGATGTTATTTCGTTATTGGCGTTGTTGATTGCGGCTATCGAACTCGGTCTGTTTATCGGCCGAATGAAATAGCCGCCCCCGCGTAAGCGAAGACGGCCACTTCTCACGATGAAAACGTGTATCGGAGTTGGCAAGACCCGCGGCAACGGGTGCCATCCGTGTTCCTATCTTATCTGCAAGCGTTCTGTCGCGCAAGCGTTGAGGCAAACGATTGAAGGACGCAGACAGGATGTATTTGTGTCCGCACGGGACCGTAGACTTCTCAATAAGGTTACACACCGGTTTATCCGGCCGTTAGAGGAGCTGCTATGTACGAGCCTTCGCGTGTTCTTCTGTCATTTCACATTGCAGGATTTCAGTATACCGATGGCGCCTTGGTCTTGGGCGATCTTAAAGCGGGCGATAAACTGACGCTGTGTGCCGAGCGCGATAATCCCCATGACCCCGAGGCAGTTGCGATCTACTATGGCAAGACCAAACTTGGCTACGTTCCGGGAAACGAGGTTGGCCCACTGTCCTTGATGATGTATTACGGCCACGAGGACGTATTTGAGGCCCGCGTGCAACAGGTTGCCCCCGAGCGCAGCCCGTGGCATCAGGTGCGCGTTGGGCTCTATGTGGTGGATGCTCGCTAATCGGTATGGGAGACTGCCATGTTTGATGACGATGACCTGTTCGATCTGACAGACGATCCGTTTGAGTGGGATACGCTACTCGATGACGATGAGTTGGAGCGGGATCGTAAGAAGCGGCAGGGCAAGAACGCCCAGGGTGACGCTTCGAAAAAGCAAGACAAGCGCCGCCGCGGACTGTTCGGCGGGCTCTTTGGCTAACCGCCGCATCGCTGTGTCTGTATACTTAGCACGAGTTGGATGCATTGCGAAATGAGGGCATAGACGATGATGTGGTTTACCGCCGACCTGCACCTGGGCGATACGAATATCTTGCACGACATGGATCGACCGTTTGATTCGGTCGAGGAGATGAACCGCAAGGTCATCGATGCCATCAATGAGTGCGTGGCTGCGGACGACCGCCTCTATATCCTGGGAGACTTTACGTATCGCTTGCCCATGGCGGAGGCGGTGCGCCTGCGCGAGCGTATCGAATGCAAGAATGCGACGCTCATCCGCGGTAACCATGACGGCGACTGGGAAGATTCCGACGCCCCGCAAATTTGGGAAGACGTGCGCGATTACCTGGAGATTGCTCCCGGCTATGCCAAGGGCCATCGTCTGGTTATGAGCCACTACCCCATGCTCAGCTGGAACGGCAAGGCACGTGGCGCCATTATGCTGCATGGGCATATCCACAGCAGGGGTGACCGCACCAACGCACGCAACCGCGATCGCGAGCGCCCGATCCTGCGCTATGACGTTGGCCTTGATGCCAACGACTACAGACCCGTAAGCCGCGATCAAATCCTGGGCTTCTTTGGACTGTAATTCTCGAACCACCACAAAGGGGACAGGCACCTTTGTGGTGGTTCTGGCGCCGTTGCCATTATGGCGGCGGCGCCTTTTTTGTCCGCGTGGCGCGGTAGAGTGTAGGCGGTTGAAATTTGCGTCCATCGAGGAGCTGCTATGAACGAGATCAAGTGCCCGCATTGCGGCGAAGTTTTTAAGGTCGATGCGTCCGGCTATGCGGATATCGTCAAGCAAGTGCGCGATGCCGAGTTCTCGCGCGATCTTGATGAGCGCGTAGCGGCGGCTCGACGCGAGGGCGAGCAGGCGCTGGAGCTTGAGCGTTCGCGTTCGGCGTCTGCCCTGCAGGAGGCGGAGTCTCAACGCGACGCTCAGCTTGTCGAGCAGAAGAACACTGCGGATCAGAAACTGGCGCAAGAGGTTGCCAAGCGCGATGCTGAGCTTGCCGAGCTGCGCGCTAAGCTCGAGGGCGCTGCCGCAGAGCGCGAGAGTGCAAGCCAGCGCGCGGCGGTTGAGGCACGAGCCAATGCTCAAAAAGAGAATGCCGAACTCCAGCGTGAGATTGATAGCCTGCGTGCGCAGCTTGGGCGCAAAGATGACGAAGCAAAGCTTGCCGAGTCGGCGGCGCGCAACGCTGCTCAAAACGATTTAGCTGCACGCGACGCTCAGATTGCCGAGCTGCAGGCCAGGCTTGCCGCGGCGGACAAGGCCCAGGAGATGGCGCTTGCCGCTGCCGCGGCAGAGTCGCAGCGTGAGCTCGATGCCGCTCGCAGCGAGGCCGAGCGCGCGTTTGCTGACTATCGCGCGAAGGTGCAAGAGAAGTTTTCCGCCGCAAAGGCTCAGTCCGAGCAAGAGGCCGAGGGCCTGCGTGCCCAGCTGCGCGAGCAGGAACTGATGGCAAAAATGAACCTGTCAGAGGCGGTCGCCGCGGCGGAGCGAGAGCGCGATGAGGCGCGTGCCAAACTGACGAGCGAGCTGGCGGTGCGCGATTCTCGCGAGGAACAGGTCAAGGCGGCACACGAGCTCGAGCTTGCGCAGGCCAAGCGCGCGAGCGATGACCTGATTCGCTACAAGGACGAAGAGATTGAGCGCCTTAAGGACATGAAGGTCCGCCTGTCCACCAAGATGGTGGGCGAGTCGCTCGAGCAGCACTGCGAGACCGAGTTTAACCGTCTGCGCATGACGGCGTTTCCTAACGCGTACTTCGAGAAGGATAACGATGCGTCCGAGGGCACCAAGGGCGACTTTATCTTCCGCGAGTGCGACGCAAGCGGTAACGAGGTCACTTCGATTATGTTCGAGATGAAAAACGAGAACGACGAGACCGCGACCAAGCACAAAAACGAGGACTTCTTTAAGAAACTCGATCACGATCGTCGCCAGAAAGGCTGTGAGTACGCGGTGCTCTGCACACTGCTCGAGCCCGAAAGCGAGCTCTATAACGCAGGGATAGTCGACGTGAGTTACCGCTATGAGAAGATGTACGTGATCCGCCCGCAGTTCTTCATTCCCATGATCACGCTGCTGCGCAACGCCGCCATGGGTTCGCTGCGCTATAAGCAGGAGCTGGCGGAGTACAAGCAACAGAACATCGACGTCACGAACTTCGAGGCCAAGATGGAGAAGTTCAAGAACGACTTCGGCCGCAACTATGAGCTTGCGAGCCGTAAGTTCCAGACGGCGATCGAGGAGATTGACAAGACGATTAGCCATCTGCAGAAAACCAAGGAGGCATTGCTGTCCTCCGAGAACAATTTACGTCTAGCCAACAAGAAGGCCGACGATCTTACCATTCGCAAGCTCACCTGGGGCAACAAGACCATGAAGGCGGCGTTTGACGAGGCGCGCGGGGCTGCGACAGGGGCAAACGATGAGCCCGCCGAGGCGGATTCGTATGAGGTCGAGGATGCCGAGTAGGGGATAGCGTATAGTGCAAAAGCGGGGCCGCTGGCGATATTGCCAACGGCCCCGCTTCGTTCCAGTATGTACGGCTAGTCCTCGAGCAGGTCCTCGATAAAGCCGACGCGGTAGTTTTTGAAGATGACCTCGCCGCCGTCTTGCGTGGCATCCAGGTCGACATCGCCCATGATGCCAAAGTCGTGGTCGCCATCCTCGTCGGCAAAAATCTGGTGCACGTGCCACACGTGATCGGTCTTCTCGTCGCTCCCGTCGATGGTAAACATCGCGGCGCTGCGGGCATCTCCGTCGGTGAGGATTTCCTCGTGCTGCTCATGGTAGGCATCGAGCGCCTTTTGCCAGCGGACCTCGCTCATGCCCCAGTCCTCGTCGAGTTCGCCCAGGTCGCGAACGTGCTCGCGGGCGGCAAGGGTCACGCGGCGGAAGAGTGCGTTGCGCACCAGCAGCGTGCAGCCGCGACGGTCCGCAACGACCTCGTCGATGCCCTGCGGCGGCGCGGCGTCGAGGGCCGCCGGGTTGCCGGCGTTCTCCCACTCGTCCACCAGGCTCGAGTCGACCGAGCGCACCACAAAGCCGAGCCACGAAATGATGTCGCGCAAGCGCTCATCGCGCTTCTCAATGGGCACGGTGCGATCGAGGGAGCGGTAGGCCTCGGCTAGGTAGCGCAGCAGAATGCCCTCGGAGCGGGCGATGCCGAGCTTTTGGATATAGCCCTTAAAGTCGCTCGCGCTCTCCAACATGTCGCGCAGGACGCTCTTGGGCGAGAGCTGGTAGTCGTTGGCCCAAGGTACTTCCTGGCAGTACTTGTCGAAGGCGGCATCGAGCAAATCCTCGAGCGGCTTTTCGTAGGTGACATCCTGGATGCGCTCCAAGCGTTCCTCATATTCGACGCCGTCGGCTTTCATCTCGGCCATAGCGCGGTCGCGCGCGGCGCGCTCCTGCGCGCGCAGCACCTGCTTGGGATCCTCGAGCGTAGCCTCGACCATTGAGATCAGATCCATGGTATAGGTCTCACTCTCGGGGTCGAGCAGCTCCAGCGCGGCAAGCAAAAACGGCGAGAGCGGCTGGTCGAGCGCAAAGTCCTCGGGCAGATCGACCGTCAGTGCATAGTCGATGTCTGGCGCGGCGTCAGTCGGGGCGTCGGGCGCGGGCGGCACCTCGGTGCGAACGACGACGCCGGAATCGATGAGCGTGGCGAAGATTTCGTCGGCGCGAACCTCGAGCTTGGCCTTTTCCTCGGGGGTCTGCAAGCTCGTCTCGATGAGGTCGTGTACGCGGACTCGGGCATCGCCGCCCTGCTCGACCACGCTAATCACCATGGAGTGCGTGATGCGAAGGCGCGGCTTGAGCGTCTCGGGCTGCGTCTCGATCAGGCGCTCAAAGGTCTGCTTGTTCCAGGTGACAAAGCCCTCGGGGGCCTTCTTCTTTTTAATCTTGCGGAGCTTCTTGGGGTCGTCGCCCGCCTTGGCCATGAGTTTGGCGTTCTCGATCTCGTGCTCCGGGGCCTCGGCGATGACCATGCCCTCGGTATCGAAGCCCGAGCGGCCGGCGCGACCGGCAATCTGATGGAACTCGCGGGCGCGCAGGCGACGCATCTTGCAGCCGTCGAACTTGGTGAGCGCGGTGAGTACCACGGTGTGGATGGGTACGTTGATGCCGACGCCGAGCGTATCGGTGCCGCAGATGACGGGCAGCAGGCCCTGCTGCGCCAGGCGCTCCACCAGCAGGCGATAGCGCGGCAACATGCCGGCATGGTGCACGCCGACGCCGCATCCAAGCAGGCGTTTGAGAATCTTACCAAAGGCCGTGGAGAAGCTCGTCCCCTTTGCCGCTTCTTTGATGGCCTCGCGCTGCTCCTTGCTGGCGATGCCAAAATTGGCGAGCGACTGTGCCGTTGCAAGGGCGGCATCCTGGCTAAAGTGCACGATATAGAGCGGGGCCTCGCCGCGGCGCATGGCGAGCTCGACCGTGCCCTCGAGGGAGGTCGTCACGTAGTCGTAGCTCAGCGGCACGGGGCGCGGGGCATCGACGACCAAGTCGCAGGTAGCACCGGTGTGTTCCTCGAGTGAGGCGGCGATGGCAGTGACATCGCCGAGCGTGGCGCTCATGAGCATGAATTGCGTGTGAGGCAGGGTGAGCAGTGGCACCTGCCAGGCCCAGCCGCGGTCGGGGTCGGCAAAATAGTGGAACTCGTCCATGGCGACGCAGCCCACGTCGGCGCCCTCGCCCTCGCGCAGTGCATCGTTGGCAAGGATTTCTGCCGTGCAGCAGATGACGGGCGCCTTGGTGTTGATATGCGTGTCGCCGGTGATCATGCCGACGTTATCGCGGCCGAGCACCTGCACAAGGTCGAAAAACTTTTCGCTGACCAGAGCCTTGATGGGGGCCGTGTAATAACAGCGCTTGCCCTGTGCCATGCCCATAAAGAGCATGCCTAGCGCGACAAGCGACTTGCCCGATCCGGTCGGTGTTCCCAAAATGACATGGTCACCGGCGGCTAGATCCATGAGGGCCTCTTCCTGGTGGTCCCACAGCTCAATACCGCGGTCGCTTGTCCATTCAAAGAAGCGTTCGAAGGCCTGATCGGGCGTGAGCCATGATTCGGGCTCGCTACCATCCTCGGGCTCCCACCAGGTGGGGGAGAGCGCGCCGAGCGAGCCGAATTCGGCTTCGGTTCCCGTGCCGCCCGAGAACGAGCTGGCGGCGCCGGCGCCAGAAACGGTGCTGGTGGCGGTATCTGTCTTGGTCTGTGCCATATGGTTGCTTTCTCTCGCGATTGTCCGCCAACTATTATGGCGTAGCGGCGGCGCGGGGTGCCAGCGCGCGAGAAAATGCAGGAAATGGGCGCGTGGTACTAGCGTTCCTGAGGCAGGCGCTTCTTGCCTTTGCGGGCGCGGTTTCTAAAGTTCTCGACGGCCTCTTCCATGCCCAGAGGTACATAGGTGAGCGCATCGAGGTTTTCGGGCAGGTAGCAGGCAAGGCTTTGCTCCTGCGCGCGGCCCGCCGCGAGCTGTTCATCGCTGGGCTGCGCTCCAGGTGTGGCGCGAATGCCATAGACGGCGGCACCCATCTCGCGCGTGCGGCGCTCGTACTCGGTCTCGGGATGCTCGGGATGGTCGCGGCGTACGTCGTCACTTACCCAAAGCGTGTCGTAGCCGGCCGCGGCAAACTGTCCCAGGGCGTAATCGCGCAACGGTTTGCTGTCGGTTCGCAGCGTTACGGTGGCGCCGGCTGCAAAGAGCGGGCGATAGAGCATCAGATGGTCGACATGGACGAGGCGCTTTTTGGCGTACTTGGCCTTGGGCTGCGGCGTGGGAAAGTTGATGGTGATGGCATCGAGCTCGCCTGTGGCAAATAGCTGCGGCAGCGATGCGGCGCCTCGAGGCAGAACGAGTGCGTTGGTCAGTTCATGCTCGCAGATTTTCTGTGCGGCATAGGCGATGCAGATGGGCTCTTGGTCCATGCCGATAAAGAGCGTGTTTGGCTCGTGGGCCGCGCGCTCTACAAGGTACGTTCCCTTGCCGCAGCCAAGATCCAGGTGAAGGTGTTCGAATGGCTTGCTGCCAACTGGCGCACAGACTTCACGCCAATCTCCGGCATAGGCCTCGGGGTTCGTCTCAATCGCATCGGCGTAGCGCTCCAGGCGCTCCTCGAGCACAAAGTTCTTAGGCGTGCGAACGTGGACGGCTCCCATGAGGCTCCTTGGTCATAAATATGGAACGCATAGCTGCGCGTTCCGTCAATGGGTTGAAAAGGGTGGGCATAGTTTGCCCGAAAGAAGCGGCACGGCTCGGCGGCGAGTCGTCGATGCCTACAGGCGCTTGAGGATCACATAACGGTTGAGCTCGCCGCTGCGACCGTCGGCATGGAAACGCTCAAGCTCGCGCACGGGGACCTCGCCGCTTTTGTAGAACGTACGGACGCCGCGCACCAGGTCGGTGATCTGCTGATCGTCAAAGTGATGGCAATAGCGGTAGGCGTGGCGGTCGTTTTGCCAGCCAATGAGGTGGTCGCCGGCTTCAAACTGCGCGGAATCGTAACCCTCAAACGGCGGGGTGAGCTCGGCGCGGGCTTCGGCTCGAACGGCCTTGCGCGCCATGCGCTCGTCGTTCATAAACTCCCAAAAGCTGATGGCGATGATGCCGCCCGGGCGCGTTTGCCGCACCAGGGCGTCGAGCACGCGTACGCGGTACTCGCACGACGGCACGTGGTGCATAAAGCCAAAGCAGACCGAGATATCGGCGAGCGGGGCGTCGAAAAGCACGTCGGGTGTTTCGGCGGGGTTGAGCTTCATGAGGGCGTCGAGCACGTCGAGTTCCTGGAAGTGCAGGTTGGGAATGCGCAGCGCGTGGCCATGTGCATCGATGGCCAGGTCTTGACACGAGTCGACGCCATAGAACTCAAACGGGCAGCTGGCATCTGCCGAGGGGTTTGCGCCGTCGACGCCCTTGGCGGCAAGTGCGCCGCCGGCGGCAAAGTTTTCGAATCGCATATTGCCGCAGGCGAGATCGAAGACGCGGACGGGATGCTCGATCGTGGCGACGTCGAGCTGTTCGAGCGCGATGTCCATGGTGCGCACCCAGCCGGGCCACGGGGCCTGGCGCGTATCGGAAAAGGAGGCGGAGTGCTCGCGATAGAACGTGTTGTTGAGCTGGATGAGCGATGAGGCGAAATCGCGGTTCACGGCGCGGAACTCCCTCCGTTGGCGGTGCGGAATAAACAGTATGACCATACTACCGTTAACGCCGCAACGGGGACAACCGAGCTGCGGCTCATTGCTTTGTTTGGACACATTTCCGCAGCTCATATATGCCCGCAACCGCCGGTTGTCAAAAATCTCACTAGAATAGGTGGCATGCTTTTGGCGGTGGCGGATAGATTTTTAACTGTGCAAGGCGCCTTAAGAACAAAAACGGTCCGGCGGCACGGCTGGCATCACATAGGAGGAACCATGAATGTAGAAACTGCGCAGCGGCTCGCCGACCTTCGTCGCAGCAAGGGTTTTAGCCAAGAAGGCCTGGCGCGAAAGCTGGGGCTGTCGCGCCAGGCGGTCAGTAAATGGGAGCGTGCGGAGAGCTCGCCCGATACCGAGAACCTGATCTCGCTCGCAAAACTCTATGGCGTGAGTTTGGACGAGCTCCTCAATCCGAGCGATGAGATCGAGGACGATATCGAGTTTGAGAACGAGGACCGCGCCCGTCAGCGCGAGGCCGAGGCAGCGGAGCGTGCCCGCACCCATGAGGCGGCGGCACGAGCTACCGAGGCGGCAACGCAGGCGAGTGATGCGGCTGCCAAGGCGGCGCAAGCGGCAAGTTGGAGCGCGCAGGCAGCTAATGCGGCGACGGCTCAGGTGACGGGTGCCGGTGCGACCAGCGTGACTCCGGTGAAGGGTCCGTTTCAGTCGTTCCCGTATTGGGCTGTGTGCTGGCTGCTGTTCTTTTTGCTGATGTTCCTGTTTGGTGCCGGCCCCTTTGCCGCGCTGATCTTCTTTACGATCCCCATCTATCACTGGGTGGCGCGTGCGCTCGATGGCGATTGGGCGCGCGGGGATATCCAGGTTGGTCCGGCGCCGGCGGTCGCTAGGACTAAGGGGGAGGACGTTTCCACTGCGGTTGACGCTGACATGGCTGCCGGGGCCACCGCTGAGCCGAGTGCCAAAGAAGGTGGTGAATGATGAAGCTCTCGCATGAGTCTAAGAGGCGCTTGGGCGTCGGCATCGGAGCGTTTGTGCTTATCATCGGACTTGTCTTCGGCACTTCGTGGACTTTGATTCATTTTGATGGACCGTGGGATTTCGACGATGTTGTATCCGGCTTGTCTGGTATGGGCGATGCGTTTGACGAGGACGATTCCTTGAATAGCGGTAACTATTCCGCTCGGCCTCAACAGCTTTCGAAGGAAACGTTTGATGCCGACGCGTTCACATCCCTTGACTTGGATGTGACGTCGGGTGCGGTTGAGATCAAATGCGTTTCCGACGGGCCGGTACGTGTCATCGAGAGTGGCCGCGTCGCAAAAGGAGTAGCTGCTTTCGATGCGGCAACCCAGAATCTGGCCGAGGTTAAGGGTTCTACGCTCAAGCTTCGCCAGTTCGATTGCGATGACGAGCGAGCCATTGACCGCACGGTTATCGTCGAACTGCCGCGCAAAGTTGCCGATAACATGGTGGGCATTACAGCGAATGTAGGATCGGGTGATCTGACGGTCGCGGGCATTGCGTGTCATGACCTCAACCTGACTCTGGACTCGGGAGACGTTGAGTTTACGGGCACCGTGACCGATACCCTGAATGCCGAGGTCGGTTCGGGCGATGTGACGTTCGAGCTTTACCCGGCCCCCACGAAGTCGATGGACGTGAGTGTGGGCTCGGGCGATGTGGAGATGACGGTTCCGAACTCGACGGGCTTTAAGGCGAGCCTCACCTTGGGCAGCGGCGACTTCGAGAGCGATTTCCTTCCGCTTGGCTACGACGGCGAGACCATTTTGAATCTTGAATTCGATAACGGTGACAAGTCTGCCACGTATCGTTTTGAGGTCGGTTCGGGCGACATGTCGTTTGATTCGGAGTATTGAGGCAGACGAAAGCCTAGGCGAAGATATAGACGCGCTGTTTGATGAAGGCGCCGAAGCCGAGATCGGCTCCGGCGCCTTTGCCTTTACAATGGGGGCATGGAACAGATTATCTTGAACATACTCGAGGCTCTGCGTCGCGGCGAGACCGTGGATGACAAAGCGCTCGTCAAACTGATACATGCCGAGGCGCGCCGTGAGGGTGCCGACAAACGCGATTTGGCCAAGCGCCGTCTGCTGCCGTTCTACCAGCGGGTTAAACGTGAGGAGCCGGCTCGTTGGGCTGGGTGGAATGTCGATGCCGGGTTGGAGCGTCAACTGCTGCAGGTGCTGCGTATGAAGCCGCGCCGAACGGCTTCGGGCGTGGCGACCATTACCGTCATCACCAAGCCGTGGCCGTGCTCGGGCGATTGTCTGTTTTGCCCCAACGATCTGCGCATGCCCAAAAGCTATCTGCACGCCGAGCCGGCGTGCGCCCGTGCGGAACAAAATTGCTTTGACCCGTATCTGCAGGTGAGCGCCCGTTTGACGGCGCTTTCGCAAATGGGGCATGCAACCGACAAGATCGAGCTCATTGTGCTCGGTGGTACCTGGAGTGACTATCCGGAAGGGTATCAAACATGGTTTATGTCGGAGCTCTTCCGTGCGCTCAATGACGATGCTGTGGCCGGCGTGGCGGCCAACCCCATGTTGGCGCGTCCGGGCATCAGCCGTGCCGAGGCGGGGCGCCTGCTCGACGATGCGCCTGCCGATGCCCTGCCGCCGGTGGTGGCGGAGCGCCGCGAGCGCTATTGGGCTGCCGGCATTGCGACAGACGAGGCTGAGCTCGCTGCCGGCGTTGCCGACGAGCAGGGGCGTGTGGATGCTGCCGTGGGCGGCTATAACCGCGCGGTGCGTCGTCTGTACGGCCCTGGTACGCCGTGGGGCGAGGTCGCCGAGTGGCAGACGACAACGATGGAGGAGCTTGAGCGCCAGCAACGCATCAACGAGACGGCGAAGCATCGCGTGGTGGGCCTCGTGATCGAGACGCGTCCCGATGCCGTGACGCCACAGGCCCTCACGCTCATCCGCCGCCTGGGTTGCACCAAGATTCAGATGGGTATCCAGAGCCTCGACCAGCACCTGCTTGATATCAACGAGCGTCGCATTTCGGTGGCTCAGATCGAGCGGGCGTTTTCGCTTGCGCGCCTGTTTGGCTTTAAGATCCACGCGCACTTTATGCTCAACTTGCTGGGCGCCACGCCCGAGGGGGACAAGCTCGACTACGAGCGCTTTATGACCGAGGGGGCCTTTATGCCCGACGAGGCCAAGGTCTATCCGTGTGCGCTCATCGAGGGCTCGCGTTTGGTGGGCTGCTACGAGCGTGGCGAGTGGCGTCCCTATACCGAGGAGGAGTTGCTCGACGTATTGGCCGACGACATCGTGGTGACGCCGGCGTTCTGTCGTATTAGCCGTATGATCCGTGACTTTAGCTCCGACGACATCATGGTGGGCAACAAGAAACCCAACCTGCGCCAGCTCGTTGAGAACCGCTTGGCGGCTCGTGGGGAAGGCGCGACGGTGCGCGAGATTCGCTTCCGCGAGATCAGTACCGCGGGCGCGAACTTAGATGAGCTGACCCTCGACGAAAGCGTAGCGTATGAGACGCCGGTGACGAGTGAACGCTTTTTGCAGTGGGTGACGCCCGAGGGCAAGATCGCGGGGTTTTTGCGCTTGTCGCTGCCCGACCACGCGTTTGTTGCCGCACATACGAATGAGTTGCCGACGACGCCGGACGAGGCAATGATTCGCGAGGTCCACGTATACGGCATGGCGGCGCGCGTGGGTGATCAGGGGCAGGCGGCGCAGCACCATGGATTGGGACGTTCGCTCGTAGAGCGTGCGTGCGAGATTGCCCGGGATGCGGGTTATGCGCGTATCAACGTGATTAGCGCGATTGGCACACGCGAGTACTATCGCCATCTTGGATTTTATGACCATGGCCTTTATCTGCAAAAGGAGCTCTAGATGAACAAGCCGAGTGTTTCTGCCGGCGTCGTTGCCGGCGTTGCTCTGGGAGCCGCGGCGCTTGGTGCGGCCGCCGTTGCTGTTCGTGCTGCCTGTCTGCAGGTTGCGCGAACTCGCAATGGGTTGGCGCGTGTGAAACGCGTGCACGATGAGGACGGCGACGAGGTTCGCGTGTTGGTGCAAGGCGGCGTCTACCAAAGCGCAAGTTACGTTGGCGAGCGTTGGGCGGAGCCCGTCTTTGCGTACTATCGTGCGTTTGACGACGTGTTTGAGGCCGAGGGCGCAATGCGTGACGCTTATGGTCACGGTATCAACTGCATGCTTATGCTGGGCGGTGGCGGGTTTGCCTATCCTAAGTTCGCTCTGATGTCGCACGAGAGCTTGCGCATGGACGTCATCGAGTATGACGGAGAGATTACGCGCCTGGCGCGTCGCTGGTTCTACCTAGATGAGCTGGAGCGCGCGGCGGGCGATCGCCTGCGGGTGATAACCGCCGAGGCTCGCTCGCATCTGGGCGTGACGAGCGTGGGGCATCGTCGCTACGACGTGGTCGCGAGCGATTGCTTTGGCGGTGCCGAACCCGTACGTGAGCTGGCGACGGTTGAGGCGTTGCGTTTGGTGCGAGGCAGCCTGAACCCCGGGGGTATCTACGTTGCCAATATCGTGAGCGCAAACGAGGGGAGCGACGTGACGTTCCTGCGCGACTGCGCTGCCACGGCACTCGAGGTATTCTCCCACGCCTGGGTGGTCCCATGCGGTGATGCGGAGTTCGGCGGCGAGGAGAACTACCTGCTCATCGCCAGCGACGGCGACTACGCTTTTGCCGAAGCTGTGCCTTTCGATGCCGACTTTCTCGGTGCCGCCCTCCACGACCAGCATTGGGAGTAGTCAATTTGTGACGGGCTCTATGGTTTTGTCAATCATACGCTTCATCTATTTTCAGCATGACGCATCTGGACGCCCGGCGCCAACGCGCCTCATCTTCGGTTGATTCCGCCCGCTAGGCCAAAAATGTCATTGGAAGTGCCAAATGAACAAGCAAGCCACTACGCAACTGCACATCTATTCCGCCTTTTTCGTTCTCGCGGGATTTGTTTTAAATCGGGGAGTGTTTCTACTTTTCCTTGCGGAGAAAGGAATGTCTGTCACGGAAATCGCGCTTTATCAAGCCCTGTTTAACATTGCGACGGTCGTCCTCGAGCTGCCAACAGGGCTGATAGGCGATTTCTTTGGAAAGAAGTTCTCGATTCAAGTGGGCGTGCTGCTGCTTTTCTTCCATACGGCTGGCGTGCTGTTGCTCTCAGGCCCCTTTCTCGTCGCGCTTTCCCTTGTTGAGGCACTCGCCTACTCCCTTCAATCGGGATCCGAACAAGCACTTTTATATGAAATTGCCCGAAATGCCGGTCAAGGAGAGCGCTT
>JAGZQF010000029.1 GCA_018382295.1 Collinsella sp. | reverse complement strand
ACGAGATAGTCGAGAAGCACGGCCTCAAGAAGGAGTAACATCGGGACTTGCAGCGACGGACCTCAGGACACTCTTACACCACGTCTGCGCGCGCGACCCAAGAAGATCTCGCTCACCATGGTGCAGGGGAAGTAAACCACCTAAAGCAAGGGTCCCCCCTCTCGCGACGTGCAAAATCGCGAGTATTCTGCAATTTCCGCCGCCCCGAACGCCCCTCAGAGGCAATAAAGTCAAAAACGGCCCCCGTTTTAGCATCATCAGAGCCAAAACGGGGGCTGTTCCGTGCTTCGGTTAACTGGTAAAAGCCTTTACCTTGCTGAATACTCTCAATTTTGCACGGCGCAGGCGGGGGTACCTTTGCCCACGGCAGGATATGGAAGCCAAGCGCCAACTTGCTGGCAAGCTCGTGCCGGCAGCCCCGGCCTTTCCTTTGCCTAGCGCGACCCCCGCGAAGCGCGTGAGCGGTAGGGAAAGGAAAAGCCGGGGCGAACAACCCGCGGCGTAGCCAGTGTTCGCGTTACGGCAGGATATGGAAACCGAGCGCCGCGATATCCTTGGCAAAGCCGCGGACGGTGTCGAGCGAGACCTCGTACGGGTCACGGCCGATGTTCTTGCGCTTGGCCAGGATGCCGTTGGGCACCGTGATGATCTGGCAACCGCAGGCCTCGGCCTGGTAAATGTTGATGAGCTCGCGCGTGGACGCCCACAGGACCTCACAGTTGGGCTTGATGGCGGCCTTCTTGACCGACTCCGTCATAAACGGAATGGGGTCGACGCCGGTGTCGGCGATGCGGCCGGCAAAGAGCGAGATGATGGACGGCGTCTCGGTGTCAACGGCCTCGACCATCTCGTCAACCTGCTTAGGCGTAAAGATGGTGGTGACGTTGACCTTGATGCCGTCGGCCGACAGCTTGCGCACCAGCTCGGCGGTGGACTCGCCCTTGGTGGTCACGCACGGAATCTTGACGTAGACGTTCTCGGCCCAGGTAGCGATCTCGCGCGCCTCGACCTCCATGGTCTCGACGTCATCGGCAAAGACCTCAAACGAGACGGACACATCGGTGATGTGGGTCAGGACCTCCTTGGCAAACGCGCGGTAATCCGTCACGCCGCCCTTCTTCATAAGGGACGGGTTGGTCGTGAAACCCTGAACGTTGCCGTTCTCGTACATGTCGAGCATGCCCTCGAGGTTTGCACCGTCAGCGAACACCTTGATTGCCATCTGCCTGATTCCTTTCGCTTGCACATGGGCGTTAAACTGCTAAACACTTTACCTACGTTTATCAAGGCGTGAGCTGCGGTTTTTTATCTTCTCGGCGAACGGTATAAACACCTCAGTGTTTGGATTGATAAATCGATTGAGCATGCAAAAGCGAAGAGTCGCAGTTTGAGCAAACGTCAGAACGCGGGATTCATTAGATGAGGCCGAAATGCTGCATCGCTGTGACGGTGCCGTCGTGTGCGACATCGTCGGTCACGTAGTCGGCGACCGCCTTGACCCCAGGCATGGCGTTGCCCATGGCGACAGCCGTCTCGACCGCAGCGAGCATGCCCAGGTCGTTGCCGGAATCACCAAAGCCAAAGGTGCGCGCGTTGCCGGTGCGACCCAGGTATTCCAGCGCTCGCGCCACGCCCACGCCCTTGTCGATGCCCTTGGGGCTCAGCTCGCGATTCTGGCCACCGGTGTTGCACAGCTCAAACTCGCGATCGATAAAGCCGTCATCGTTGGCTACGCGAGCCAAACTGGGCACATTGAGGCATACCTTGCCCACGCGCAGACTGCCGTCGACGCGCATTTCCTCGGCGCTGTGCACCACAGAAGTGCCGATCAGAGACGACTGCTCAACGCCCGCGGGTTCCAAGGCAAAAGTAGCCACGTTGGTCTCGAAAAAGGCCTCAATCCCTGCCGCGGCCATACGGCGTGCAAGCTCCTCGACAATGTCCTCGTCAAAGCAGTCCTCGTGTACCACGCGGCCCTCGACCTCGAGTGTCGCTCCCGCCATGGCAACGACACCCGCAGGCTCCAAAGCACGCAGACCATCGGCAATCAGCCACAAGGGACGACCCGTGCAGATAAATGCCTGGTGACCCGCATTGCGCAGGCGATGAAACGCCTCGATCACCGCCTGCGAGGGGCGAACCGCCGAAAAGTCCTTGTCGGTCATGTTGTCGGGATCGAACGACGTCAGCGTGCCGTCCACGTCAAAAAAGAGCACGGCAGAATCGGGGCACGCATCAATCATATGGGTTCCTTTCGGGGGCGAGAGTAAACGAAGCATCCATCATATAATGGAGCGACGCAACCAGAGAGGTCACCCATGGAATTTTACGCAAGCTGCCCCGAGGGCTTTGAGTCCGCACTCGCCGATGAGCTTAAACGCCTCGGGCTTTCGCATGTTCGCCGGCTGAAGGGCCGCGCCACGTTTGAGGGCGAGCTCGAAGAAGGCTACCGCGCCTGTCTGTGGTCGCGTCTGGCGAGCCGCGTGTTTGCGGTGCTCGGGCGCTTTGAGGCGCAGGACGCCGACGAGCTGTACGATAGCGTTTACGACATCGCCTGGGAGAACATCGTCCGCCCCGGCGCCACCATTGCCATCACCGCCCGCGGCGTGACCGAGCAGCTGCGCAACACGCGTTTCTCGGCCCTGCGCGCCAAAGACGCGCTGTGCGACCGCCTGGCCGAGACCACGGGCCGTCGCGCCGATGTCGATGCCGCCGACCCCGATGTTCACCTACTGCTTTCGCTGCGCCAGCGCCGCGCGAGCATAAGCCTAGACCTTTCGGGCGACCCGCTGTTCAAACGCCTGCCGCCCGCAGCGACCCGCGCCGGCGAGGGCGCGCACGTGCTGCGCCCCGACTACGCCGCCCTGGTGCTGGCGCAGGTCGGCTGGACCGCGCTATGCGAGCGCGAGCTGACGGCCGACGATTACGAAAATGAAGCCCTTCCCACGCTGATCGATGCCTCGTGCGCCGGCGGCGGCCTGCTGCTGGAAGCCGTGAACATTCTGACCGACCGCGCCCCGAGCGCCGCACGCGAGCGCTGGGGCTTTGAGGGCTGGCAGCTGCACAACGCCGCTCTGTGGGAGCAGCTGCTTGCCGAGGCGCGCGAGCGCGAGGCGGCAGCGCGCAAACGCCAGGCGCGCATCGTGGCCGCAGACATCGACCCCGCCGCTCGCAAGACCGCCGAGCGCATGGTCAAGAGCGCTGGCTACAAGCGTTTTGTCGACTTTTGCGCCGCCAAGCCCGCCACCGTGCTGGACCATGCGGGCGCCGTCGCCGGTGCCGCCGTGGTCGCAGACACCACCGAGACCCCGCTTTCGCTCATGCACGACGCCATGACGCTGGTCGGCGAGCTGCGCCGCGCGCCCGAGCTTTCCGCGGCGCCGGTCGCTGCGCTCACCCGCGATGGCCTTATGGCCCGCGCGCTCCATGCCGAGCCCGCGCGCTCCATCGCCGTCATGCCCAATAACGAGGAGGCGGCTCTTGAGGTTTGGCACTCGCTCGACCACGCCGCCGCGGCATTCGAGGCTGCGACCAGCATAAACGCCGAGGAACAGTCCACGGACGTCGAAGACGAAGCCGCCGCTTCCTCCATGCCCGAACCTGCCGCCACACTCGACCTGGGCGACGGCAAGCCGCTGCCCGTGCTCATCCCCGAGTCTGAGCAGTTCGCCAACCGCCTGCGCAAGAATGCCCGTCTGCGCCGCAAGTGGGCCAAGCGCGAGGGCGTGAGCTGCTACCGCGTCTACGATGCCGACCTGCCCGATTACTCCGCCGCCATCGATCTGTACGAGGGCTGCCCGCAGACGCCGGGCCGTTGGCTCGTCATCGCCGAATACGCCGCGCCCAAGACCATCGACCCCGCGCTTGCCCAGGCCCGTATGCTCGACATTCTTGCCATCGCGCCGCGTATCCTGGATGTTCCGGCCGAGCACGTGCACGCCAAGGCCCGCATGCGTTCGCGCGGCGGCTCGCAGTACGGCAAGCAGGGCGCCGGCAAGGGCGCATCGGGCGAGCGCGCCAACATCGCGCGCCGTCACCTGCCGCTCATCGAAGAGGGCGGGCTCACCTTCGCCGTCAACTTTGACGACTACCTGGACGTCGGTATCTTCCTGGATCACCGCGTCACCCGCAACCTAGTGCGCGAGCACGCCAAGCAGGCGCGCCGCTTCCTCAACCTGTTCGCCTACACCGGCACTGCCACCTGCTACGCGGCAGACGGCGGCGTAGAGGAGACCGTGACGGTCGACCTCTCCAACACCTATCTGGACTGGGCCGAGCGTAATATGCGTCAGAACGGCTTTGTGGGGCCGCAGCATCACTTTGTGCGCGATGACGTGCTCGCCTGGATTCGTGACCAGCGTCAGACGCGCAACCGCTGGGACCTGATCTTTGTCGACCCGCCCACGTTCTCGAACTCGTCCAAGATGGGCCGTCGCACCTGGGATGTCCAGCGCGACCATGTTGAGCTTTTGGCCGGCGTGTCGCGCCTGCTCGCACAGGGCGGCCATGCCATCTTTAGCTGCAACCTGCGCGGCTTCCGCCCCGAGGCGCGCAAGCTCGCACGCGCGGGCGTGGTGCTACAGGACATTACGGCACAGACCATCCCCGAGGACTTCGCACGCAACCAGAAGGTGCACCATTGCTATACCGTGCGCCGCCTGCCCATCGAGGACGCCATGGCCGAGGTCGGCTTTAGCGCCGAGGAGATTGCAGAGCGAACCGAGGAGCTGCGCAACCCCGAAGCCCGCAAGCCTCGTGCAGCGGCGCCCGCGCACGCGCAGGCCGGCAACGGCAAGTCCAACTTTGCCGACAAACCCTCCCCCGCCGGCAAGCCCAAAAAGAAGAAATTCTACGCCAGCAAGCCCAAGGGCAAATAACAAAGTTGCGGTGGAATACGGACTGTTTTGCCTGGAATTAGGCAAATTTAGACCGTATTTCACCGCAACTCATATTGAGATGGTGGTTGGCGATCTAGCCTTGGGTGACCAGTCGGTAACCGATGCCCACGTGCGTTTGGATATAGCGGGGATGCGCGGGGTCGGACTCAATCTTCTTACGCAACGTGCCCATAAAGACACGCAGGCTCGCCAGGTCACTCTTAGTTGCCGTGCCCCAAATCTCGTGCAGGATAAACTGGTGCGTCAGCACTTTGTCGGCGTTATGCGCCAGCAGGCATAGCAGTTTGTACTCGATCGGCGTCAGATGCAGCTCCTCGCCATCCATCGTGGCGATGCCGGCGTCAAAATCGATATGCAGCTCACCGGTATCAAACGAACCCTCAGAGACAACGCCGCCCGTCTGCGCATACGAAAGACGCCTGAGCGTCGTGCGAATGCGCGCGAGCAGCTCCTCGACCGAAAAGGGCTTGGTCAGGTAGTCGTCGGCGCCGGCATCGAGCGCGCGGATCTTGTCCGCATCCTCGCTACGCGCCGAGACCACGATAATCGGCATGCCCGACCATGCGCGCACCGACTCCACCACCTTGACGCCGTCCATATCGGGTAGGCCCAAATCGAGAAGCACGATGCTCGGCGTCTGCGATGAGGCGGCGGCGATGGCGGCATGGGCGGTCTCCACGGCCATATGACGCAAGCCGTGCGCCTCGAGCGCGGCAACGATTAAGTTGCGAACGGCGGGGTCGTCCTCAACGACCAAGATGAGCGGTTTTACGGCAGAGTTCGGCACAGCTTTACTCCTTATCAAACGAAACGTCGGCGACGGGAAGCTCAATCGTAAAGACCGAGCCGTGCGGGTCCGCCGCGGCAACCTCTATGCTACCGCCATGTGCCAACGCAATGGAGCGGCAGAGCGAAAGACCCAGGCCCACGCTGCGGTGGCTGTCGGCCAGACCATGGTTGGCGGTATAGAACGACTCAAAAATGCGTTCGCGGTCCTCGGGCGCAATGCCCGGGCCGTCATCGGCCACCGAGCACGCCACGTGCCCATCGTCGACGCCAATCGAAATCACGATATGCGAGCCTGCGGGCGTATAGGTGATGGCATTGTTCACCAGGTTCACCACGAGCTGTACCATCAGACGCGCATCGACGTTAACGAGCGCCGGTTCATCGCACGCCACCACCTTAAGGTCGTGCTCGCGCACAGCCGGATTTACGTGGCGCAGTGCCTCCTCGACGATATCGTCCATGAGCTCGAGCGTAGTCGACAGATGCATACCGCCGCCCTCGAGCTTAGTGATGGCAAGCAGGTTCTCGACGGTGGCGTTGAGCCATTGCGCATCCGAGCGAATGGACAGGAGCAGGCCGCGGCGCGTCTGGGCGTCGAGCACGGCGGTGCCGGTCGAGCCCTGGTCGAGCAGGACATCGGCATTACCCGAAATACTGGTAAGCGGCGTGCGCAGATCGTGCGAGATGGAGCGCAGCAGGTTGGCGCGCAACTGTTCGTTTTTGGCGAGCACCGCCGCCTCCTCGCGGGCCTCCATGGCGCGGGCGCGATCGAGTGCCAGCTCGCCTTCGCTCACGATAGCATCGGCAAGCGTCCGCTCCTCATGCGTCAGCACGTCGGGCTCGGCAACGATAGCCAGCACGCCCACCACCGAGGCGGGGTCGCCCGAGCGCACGAAGCCGTCGCCCGTGCGAACCGTCAGGTAGATGCCATAAAACGCCGAGCCGCCAAACGTGGCGTCGAGCGGCGTTCCCACATAGGCGGACGCCGAAAGCCGCGGCGGCATCTGCGGCGCCAGCTCGTGCACCGGCACGGCATCGCCCACGGCCGTGTACGTCGCACGCGGCAGCAGGTCATCGCCCTCGGCGTCGGCGCTGTACCACACGACCGGACAGCCCGAAAGACGCGCCAGCTGCGTTGCCATGGCATGGACAATCTGCTGTTGATCGGCGCACCGCTGCAGCATGCGGTTGGTCTCGAGCACCATATGCGTGCGACGGTCGCTGGCGGCAGCCTGCGCCAAGGCCCGGCGCAGGGCTAACGCAATCGAGCTCGATACAAGCGAGACCACAAACATGATGAAGAACATGCCGGGATAGCCGCGGTCGATAAGCGACAGTGAGTAGCGCGGGTCGACAAACAAGAAGTTGTAGAGCGCCACGGCGGCAGCCGAGCTCAGCAAGCAATACAGGCGACTCCAGGTAAAGAATGCGCACAGCTGCACGGCGAACACATAGACGATCATGATGCTCGGCGCGAGACCCGGATGGTCGAGCAGCGCGCCCACAATCGTCGCCGCGACCAACAGCCCCACCGACACGCAGGCGTCATACAGAGGAGTGCGACGCGTCAGCGTTGTGCGCCGCCACCAAAAGCTATCGGCAATATCGCCGTCCGTACGGACGTCCATCAGCGCCCCGCCCCTCTCTCAAAAACAAAAACCACCACAAAGGGACAGGCACCTTTGTGGTGGTTTCCCTTGTGGTGGTTCCAAGTGTATAGCCTTTGCAACCGGCGGTCGCTAGACAAACAACACGTGCGCGAGCAGCGCGCAAACGCACGCCGCGACAAGCAGCGTAACCACGATCGAGATCACGCGGTCGGCCATGTCCATGTTGGCGCGATTCGTAAAGAACCGATCTTCGGCGGCGTCGACGCGCGCCTCACGCACCATTTCGACCACCGCCTCGCGGCCATCAAGCATCTTTGCATCCATGTTTGCCTCCCCGGTCTCAATCTTGTCCATCGAAAACCAACTCCGTGCAACCCGTCGGCGCCTACGGCCGCTCGTTGGGGGCCAGGCGCTGCATCTTGTTCACGGCCTTGAACTTGGTGAACAGCGGCACGTACTCAAAGCTCACGTTGGAGTTCTCCAGGCCGTACCAGCGTGCAGGCGTGCCGGCGGCGCGGCGGATGATGTACTTGAGCGTGATGGCCGTACGCTCGCTCGGCTCCACATCGCTTTCGGGCGCCAGAAGCTTACGGATCAGGACGAACTTGAACGTACCGATGTTGCCCGGATCCTTGTAGACCGAGTAGTCATGCATCTGCGCCGGCAGCTCGCCGGTGGCAGCCAGGTCCTGAACGACCTGACGCAGATAGGCATTGACGCGCTGGTTGATCTTGTAGCCCAGGTACAGATGCACGCGGAACACGTAGTCGGTGCCGAACGTCTCGACCGAATAGGCAAAGGTATGCGGCTCATCCATGGTCTCGACATTCACGAACCACCAGGCACGAGCGCGCTTGGGATGCTTGTCCAAGATCGAGTAGACAATGTCGCGGTCGATGTAGTCGGTATGGGTGTCCTTGGTCAGGTACACGATGTTGTCGCTCATGCGCTCATAGCGATCGTCGTCGCGCAGGCGCTTGAGCTGCGGCAGGTAGCTGCGCAGCGGCAGCAGCGTAAACTGGCGCTGCTCGACCGCCGTGCCGTTGTACCAGCACACCATAATGCCCATGATGAGTGCAGCCATGAGGATGGTGAAGTAGCCGCCGTGGAAGAACTTGGTGAGCGAGCTCACGAAGAAGAAGCCTTCGAGCAAAAGGAAGAAGGCCGCGAAGATCCACGGAGCAACCTTGAGCTTGCGCTCCTCGTGCAGGTAGAAGAAGAGCAGCAGCGTGGTGCACATCATAGTCAGCGTAATGGCAAGGCCGTAGGCGGCTTCCATATGCGCCGAGTTCTGGAACAGCAGCACCACGATGACGCAGCCGACAAGCATGACGTTGTTGACCATGGGGATGTAGAGCTGGCCCTTGGTCTCGGCAGGGTAGAAGACCTGCATGTGCGGCATGAGGTCCAGGCGGCTGGCCTCGGACACCAGCGAGAATGCGCCGGTGATGAGCGCCTGCGAGGCAATGATGGCCGCGACGGTGGAAAGGCCTACGGCAAACGGGCGCAGGCCCGGGGCGAGCATCTGGTAGAACGGGTTGAGATCGGCAATGCCCATGAGCTCGGGGTTGGCAGCGTTGTTCATAAGCCAAGCGCCCTGGCCCATATAGGAAAGCAGCAGGCAGCACTTAACGAACGGCCAGGTAGCGTAGATGTTGCCGCGGCCGACGTGGCCCATGTCGGAGTAGAGCGCCTCGGCACCGGTGGTGGCGAGGAAGCAGCTGCCCAGAATCATGATGCCCGCGTGGTTGTTGGGGCTCAGCAAAAAGGCGATGCCGCGCACCGGGTTGAGGCACAGCAGCACGGCGGGGTGCTGGAAGACAAAGAACAGACCCGTGCCGCCCAGGAACAGGAACCACAGCGTCATGATGGGGCCAAAGGCGTGACCGATCTTGGCCGTACCGATGCGCTGTACCAAGAAGAGCGCGATGATGATGGCGAGCGTAATGGCGACGACGCGGCCCTGATCATCGCCCAGCACGGCATGGACCGCCGGGATGGTGCGCAGGCCCTCGATGGCCGTGGTAACGGTAACGGCCGGCGTCAGGATGCCGTCGGCGAGCAGCGCGGCGCCACCCAGCATGGCGGGGATGATAAGCCACTTGCCGCAGCGCTTGACCAGGCTGTACAGGGCAAAGATGCCGCCCTCGCCATGGTTATCGGCGCGCAGCGAGATGAGCACATACTTGATGGTGGTCAGCAGCGTGACCGTCCACACGACAAGGGAGAGCGCGCCAAGCACGAACTCCTCCGTCACACTTCCGATGCCGCCGTTGCCGGCAACGAGCGCCTTGGTTACATACATAGGGCTGGTGCCGATATCGCCGTACACCACGCCCAGCGTGACGAGCATCGCCGAGATGCTCACAGGAATCGCAGCGTGCGAGGCTGCCTCCTTGGCCTTTTGTTCCATAAGCCGGTTTCCTCCCAACTTTAACGTTCGAGGGGATTATAGGTAATCGGCCCATGTTTTAATGCACTGTTTTCCCAGCTAGATAAAGATTTATACAGTCTTTAGGCTACCGCGGCGATATGAAATGTGACAAAGGGGCTATCCCCTTGTCACATTCGTCATTTTCCGAGCCAGTTTTTGAACCACCACTCCATGGAACGGCTCATCTCGGCCATAAAGGGGCTCGTGTGCTTGCGGGTGTAGATATCCACGACGCGCTCGCCTACCTCGCGGGCATGCGGACGGAACATCGCGTCCATCTCGGCCACCTGCGCGTCCATGGTCGCAGCATCGGCGCGGCAGTAGCGCTCCTCGTGCACCAGGTTCACCACGGGATGCGCAATAGCCGGGCGCTCCTTGCGGGGCGTGCCGATGATGAGCATCGACAGCGGCATGGTATACGGAGGCAGATCCAGCAGCTCGGCCACTTCCTCGGCATTCTCGACGATATCACCGATATAGCAGCTCCCCAAGCCCAGAGCCTCGGCGGCAACCACGGCGTTTTGCGCGGCGATCACGGCGTCCTGGGCCGCGATGGCAAAGTCGCCCAAACCCGGCGCGCGGCGGGGCGCCTTGCCTGTACGCTCTACAAACTCGGGCTCAAAGCAACCCACATGCTCAAACAGATCAATCCACTTGGCATAGTCGACCACAAATATGAGTGCCCAGGGCGCCTTGGCGATCATGGGCTGGTGGTCGCATAGGTCGGCCAGGCAATCGAGCGTAGCCTGCTCGCGAATGCTCACGATGGAATACATCATCATGGCGCCCGCCGACGGCGCACGGCTCGCCGCATGCAGAATCGCTGCACGCTGCTCGTCGGTCACCGCCACGGGACGGTCGTCGTCATCGCGCGCGAAGGCACGCGTAGACGAGCGATGCTCCAAAATGTCCAGCACCGCGTTGCCCGTAGTCTCGACCGGATAGCCGCCCGCGTCCACGCCCACAGCTCCGCCGCAGTACTCGGTGCCCGTCATACAAACCTGCTCGCCCATAGCTCTATCCTCGCTAATTCTTTAAGAAGCCTTTACGTTTCCGTGTAATTCCCGTCCATTATCGCGCAGGCCGCCACTACATTGCGCCACACCGCCGCACGTGCGCGTTAATATGGCTGGTTGTTGTGCGCAGCCACCAATTGCAGCGCATATCTTGGTAACAATCGGGTAAACCCCCGCTTTCGTACGTTTTAGTTTGTGAGGAGTCTCAGCATGTTCGCTGCCGCCATCTCGCTCGTCGGTCTTGCGGCGACCGTCTACCTTGTCTTGCGCGAGGCCAAGGCCATTCGCGCTCAGTCGGGCACCGTTGCCAAAAGCGCTCTTGGGTGGAGCGTCGTCTTCGGCCTGTTCCAGGTCTTTTTGGCTATTTGGGGCGCCATTGGCCTCGTCGCCCAAAACGAGCCGCTCGCCTTTGTGATGCTCATCCTGACCAACGCCATCCTCACCGGATGCGCCTGGGCCAGCATCGCCCGCGATCGCATCGCCCCGCGCGTCTTTGCGTTCGCCAAGCCCGACGCCCCCGCCCCCACCGGCAAGCTCGCCCGCCTGCGCGGCGCCTTTGTGGGCAAACCACTCGTCGCCGCCGTCCTGTGCCTGCTGCTCGCCGGCGTCTTTGCGCTGCTGGGCATGGAGGTCTCGTCCAACCACGACTTTACCTGGGTCTACCCCCTGTGCATCCTGCTCGAGTGGGCCATCATCACCGTGCTCATGATCGGCCTGTTCTTCCTGTTCCAGCGCCACGGCGCAGCTCCCGCGGTCCTGGCCTTTGCCCTCTTTGTCCTGGGCATTGCCGAGTTCTTCGTCATCACGTTTAAATCCATGCCCATCCAGCCGGGCGACCTTTCGGCCATCTCCACCGCCGCCGCGGTCGCCGGCACCGGCTACACCTTCTCCATCTCGCTGTTCTGTGTGCTGTCCATGGGCTTTACCGCCATCGCCATGCTGCTGTGCGAGTACGCCGGCCTGGTGGCACCGCACCGTCAGAAGGGTGCCGCCAACGCCAAGCGCATGCTGCTCACCAACCTGCTCGTGGCAGTGCTGTGCCTGGGCGGCGTAACCGCGCATGTCACGCTCATCGACTACTACAACACCCTCGGCATCACCGTCTACACCTGGCGCCCGCTCGAGAGCTACTGGCGCGAGGGCTACCTGCCCGCCTTTATTAGTGCGGCGCAGTCCATCAAGCCGCCCAAACCCGCCGACTACTCCGTCGACGATGCCAAGGCCACGCTCAAAAAGTACGCCAAGGCCTACGACAAGTCCGACGCGGCCAAGAGCGACGAGCGCGCCGCCGCAAAGGAGCAGTTCGACAGCGAGAAGCCCACGGTCATCGCCATCATGAACGAGACCTTCTCAGACCTTTCGATCTACCAGAACATGCGCGCCGGCTACGAGGGCCCGCAGTACTTTAAGAACCTGTCCAACTGCCTCAGCCGCGGCAAGCTCTATGTGAGCGCCTACGGCGGCGGTACCGCCAATACCGAGTTTGAGTTTATGACCGGCAACTCCATGGCCAACCTGGGCTCGGGCGTGTACCCCTACACCATCTACAACATGGAGACGACCGGGAACCTGGCAGAACAGTTCAAATCGCTCGGCTATTCCACCACGGCCATGCACCCCAACCACGCGACCAACTGGAACCGCGAGAACGTCTACAAGGACTTTGGCTTTGACCAGTTCCTGTCTATCAATGACTTCCAGGGAGCCGACACCCTGCGCGGCATGGTGACCGACCAGGCTACCTACGACAAGATTCTTGAGCTGCTCGACCAGAACGCCGATCCGCAGTTTATCTTCGACGTGACCATGCAGAACCACTCGGGCTACGATACGGGCCTGCTGCCGGTCGACAAGCAGATGCACCTGAATATCGACACGACCGATTTGGACGCCAAGACCGTCGAGGACGGCACGCTCTCCGATGTCGACGAGTATGTCTCGTGCATCGAGCAGTCCGACCAGGCGCTGCGCTACTTCCTCAACGCCCTGAGCAAGCTCGACCGTAAGGTGGTCGTGGTGTTCTGGGGCGACCACCAGCCGTTCTTCCCGTCCAAGTTCAATGACAAGTGGTTTACCGGCGAAGACGATGCTACGCATCAGGAGCGCCTGTGGCAGACCGACTACATCATCTGGGCCAACTACGACGTTGCCGGCTGCGACCAGACGAGCGAGACCGACGACCTGTCCACCAACTACCTGTCCACCCAGCTGATGCAGCTGATCGGCGCCCCGCTGACCGACTACCAGAAAGCGCACATGACGCTGCGTAAGTCGCTGCCCGCCATCAACTCGGTGGGCTACGAGGACGCCAGCCTGCGCTGGGCGCTCTCCTCCAACGTCACCGGTGACGACGCCGCTGCCGCAGCCGCAACCAAGGCGCGCGAGGATTACGCCAAGATGCAGTACTACGAGATGTTCCGCGACGGCAAGAACGTCTACACCGAGCACTTCCAGACCGAGGCCAACGAGACCGACCCCAACCTGGCACCGGGTACGACCAAGATCAAGTAACGGGACGCATCCCGATTCGCCTACCCGGGCAATCCCCAACGAGGGCGGACGGGCGCCGGGTAACATCTGCTGCTCAGACAGTCCTGCGCAAGACGAAGGCCACATTAAGTGGCCTTCTTTGCGTGCGGAACTCGCGACAGACGTTACCCGGTGCCCGCTCGCCCTCGCCTCACAGCAGAGGCGCGGCCTGTCATGCGAGTCGCGGAAACTGTGTCCCAGAAATCATGCGCAAAGTGGGATGCGGTTTCCGCCTGCGGGCCCGTTGGAAAACTGCATCCCACTTCGGCTACAAATTCCGGGATGCACTTTCCGCCGAGGTCCTTAACCGGAAACTCCATCCCATTCCAAAGGCAAATTCCGGGACGCATCTTCCGCAACCTCATCCATCCGGAAAGCCCTTCCCACTCTGAATACATCCAGCGAACGTATGCGAGCGTGTTGTCCAGAACGGCCTCGTCATCGGGGTGATGGAAAAAGTCGCCCCAAACGCTTGCAGCGGTTGTGCCCACAAGTGTCAAGAAAAAAGCCTCGAGAACTTCGAGGCTTTCACATTTGTATTGTTTTGCACGAAGGATCGCGGACGGCGAAGCTACTCTCCCAGTACGGCCTTCTTGGCGGCTGCGGCCATGTTATCCAGATCTTCCTTGGTGGGATGGTCCTTCGCGGCAACCCAGTTGTCGAGCAGCATCTTAAATCGGGCGTTGTCGGGATCTTGCTCGAGCATGGCCTCGTAGCGCTGCTTGACCGCGGGGCCCATCTTGCCCTGGCACATCGCCCAACCCGCAAGCTCGGCATCCCCAGCCAAATTGGAAGTTACGCGATCGATAATCTGCTGATAGTAGCTCTGGTCGGCCCCAAAGCCGCAGGTGCCAAACAGGAAGACGCGCTTGCCGTGCAAGGCGGAGAGCAACGCCGCGACCGAAGGCGTGCACGCGCCCTTGTCGCACCAAAAACCGACGAGCACCGTGTCGGCCGCGCAGGCGCCCTGCGCCTCGAGCGCAACCTGATCTGCATCCGCATCGTCGCTCAATGCCGCGGCATGGACAAACTCAACGCCCGCAGCCTGCAGAGCGCGCTTGATCGCGCCCGAAACCATCCTGGTATTACCGCTCTTGCTGTTGACCACCAAAGAGCACGTCATAGTCACGTTGCCTCGTTTCCCCCAAAACTAAAGCCACTAATGCAATTTATTAGATGAATATCTTAGTACTAACGTGACAGATGTAAACCACCGTCTGTCGATTGATTAATTTGCCCCACTGGCTTGCTCACTGGGCAAACTGGCTGCGGTAGAGCTCGGCGTAGAAGCCGTCTGTCGCCAGCAGCTCGTCGTGCGTGCCGCGCTCGATAATCTCGCCGTTGCGCATCACCAGAATGCAGTCGGCGTTGCGAATCGTGCTCAGGCGATGCGCCACCACAAAGCTCGTACGGCCGGCCATGAGCTCGTCGAATGCCGCCTGCACCTGCAGCTCGGTGCGGGTATCGATGCTCGAGGTCGCCTCATCCAGCAGCAAGATAGCCGGGTCGGTGAGCATGACGCGCGCGATGCACAGCAGCTGTTTTTGACCCTGGCTAAACGTGCCGCCGTCCTCGCCGATCACCGTATCGTAGCCGCCTGGCAGCTGCACGATAAATTTGTGCGCGTGCGCGCGCTTGGCCGCCTCGACAACCTGTTCGCGCGTAGCATCGGGACAACCATAGGCGATATTTTCCGCCACCGCGCCCTCGAACAGCCACGTATCCTGCAGCACCATGCCAAAGGCGCGGCGCAGGCTTGCGCGCGTGTAGTCACGCGAGGAACGGCCATCGACCGCAATGCGACCGGCATCGATATCGTAAAAACGCAGTAGCAAATTGATGAGCGTCGTCTTGCCACAGCCCGTAGGACCGACAAGGGCAAAGCGCATGCCGGGCTTGGCCTCGATGCAGATGTCCTGCAGCAGTTTGCGGTCGGGCACATAGCTAAAGTCCACATGCTCAAACGAAACCTCGCCCTTCGGGGCGGCAAGTTCCACGGCATCCGGCGCATCGGGTTCCTGCTCGCGCGCGTCAAGCAGTGCAAACATGCGGCGCGCCGAGGCATACGCCGTCTGGATCTGCGTAATGACGTTGGTGACCTCGTTGAACGGCTTGGTGTACTGGTTGGCGTAGGACAGGAAGATCTGCACGCCGCCCACCGTAAGCGCCGCGGGCACGCCCGTGATCACGCCCACGCAGCCGATCACAGCGACCACGGCATAGATGATGTTATTGATAAAACGCGTACCGGGGTTGGAGAGCGAACCCATAAACTGCGCGCGCTCGCCCGCGGTGTAGAGCTCGGCATTGAGGGCATCGAAGCGCTGCTGGGCGTTCGGGCCATAGGCAAAGGCGTCGACAAGCTTTTGCTCGCCCACGTACTCCTCGATATGACCACCGAGCTGCCCTTGAATACGCTGCTGAGCCGTAAAGCTTTTGTTGGAAAGCTTGGCAATAGCACCGGCTGCAAAAATGGAAAGCGGCGTGACGAGTACCACCACGAGCGTCATGGTCAGGTTGATGGAAAGCATAAACGCGAGCGTGCCAACGATGGTAATAACACCGGTGAAGAGCTGCGTGAAGCCCTGCAGCAGACCGTCGCCCACCTGGTCGACGTCGTTGACCACGCGGCTCATAAGGTCGCCGTGGGCATGGCTGTCGATAAAGCTGAGCGGCATGCGGCTGAGCTTATCGCTCGCCTCCACGCGCATATCGCGCACCGTCTCGTAGGACAGGCGGTTGACGCAGTAGCCCTGTAGCCACTGGAAGGCCGCGGCGCCTACCACGACGAGCGCGAGTTTGGTGACAAGCGGCAGTAGCGCGTCGAAGTCCACCTGGCCCGCGGCAACGATCAGGTCGATGCCCTCGCCGATGAGGATGGGCGTATAGAGTTGCAAAATTACCGAGACGGCGGCACTCACAAACGACGCCGTAAACGAGACGCGGTGCGGGCGAACATGGCCCAGCAGGCGGCGGGTCACCGCGCCCACGGGATAGCGCTCGGGATCGCCGGGCTGGCGCGGACCGTCACCCAGGTCGTTGAGGCTATCGTTGCCGGACACGTTGGCCGTCATCGTGGCGACAGAACCGGAAGAAGTATACGGATTCATTTAGCAGCCCTCCTTTGCGCAGACAGATGCAGGGGCGGTCGGGGCGCCTGGGGCGGGCGCGGGCCTTGGGGCGGGCGCGGGCGCCGCACTCCCCTGCTGGCCCTCGAGCTCCTCGCGGCGAAGCTGCGACTGGCAGATCTCTCGGTAGAGCTGGCAGCTTGCATACAGCCCATCATGCGTGCCCAGGCCCGCAACCGAGCCGTGGTCGAGTACGCAGATCATGTCGGCATCGCGAACGGCCGAGACACGTTGGCTCACGATGACGGTCGTGAGCGGCAGCCCGCCCTCGGCGGCACCGCGCACACTGCGCTCGCGGATGGCATGGCGAAGCGCTGCGTCGGTCTTAAAGTCGAGCGCCGAGGCAGAATCGTCCATGATCAATATCTGAGGCGAGCCCACCAGGGCGCGCGCGATGGTCAGGCGCTGGCGTTGGCCACCGCTGAAGTTCTTACCGCCCGCCTCGACCGGGGCATCGAGCCCCTGTGGCTTGTTGCGCACGAACTCGCTCGCCCGCGCCATGTCGAGCGCCACCCAGAGCTCCTCGTCGGTCGCAGCCTCGTCGCGCCAGGTCAGGTTGCTGCGGATGGTGCCGCTCACCAGCGACGCGCGCTGTGGAACGGTCGCGACCACACGGCGCAGCTGGTCGAGCGGCCAGGTGCGCACGTCGGCGCCCATCACACTCACGCTGCCGGTGCTCGCATCGTACAGTCGCGGGATAAGCGAGACGAGCGTGGATTTGCCGCTACCCGTACCGCCGATTATGCCAAGCGTCTTGCCCAGCGGGAGCTCCAGGGTCACATCGTTGACGGCGTTGGCAGCGCCGGCGCCAAAAGAGAAGCTCGCATGGCTCAAGCTCAGCGCAGGAACTGGAGCGGCATTGCTCGGCTTGGGCAGCGCGACCGGCCGGTTGCCCTCGTCAGCGATGCTCGGCACGCAATTGAGCACCTCGTTGATACGTGACGCACTGGCGCTCGCCTTGGTAAAGACCACGACCAGATTGGCGACGTACACGATGGAGGTGAGGGTCTGCGTCATGTAGTTCACAAACGCCATGACCTGGCCCTGCGTAAGCTCGCCCACGTTGACCTGTATGCCGCCCACCCACAGGATGGCGCACACGCCCAGGTTCATCACAAGAAACGTGACGGGGTTAAGGATCGACGAGAGCTTGCCCACCGCGATGGCAGTATTGGCCTGGTCATCGGCGGCTTGGGCAAAACGCTCGCGCTCGTGGTCCTCACGCACAAAGGCGCGAACAACGCGGGCGCCCGAAAGCCCCTCGCGGCAGATAAGCGCGATGCGGTCGAGCTTTGCCTGCAGCTGCCTGTAATACGGAATGCAGCGCGCCATGACAAACCAAAACACCAGGCCGATAGCGGGCGTGCAAATCAAAAAGACCATGCCGAGCTTAAGGTCGATGGCAAGGGCCGCGCACATAGAGCCCACCGCCAAGAAGGGCCAGCGGATGAGCATGCGTACGCCCAGCGCCACGGCCAGCTGCACCTGATTGACGTCGTTGGTAATGCGCGTGATGAGCGACGGCGTGCCAAAGCGGTCGAGCTCGGCATAGCTCAGTTTGTTGATGTGCTCGTAGAGCGCGCCGCGGATATCGGTACCCATGCCCTGCGAGGTGAGCGCCGCCATCTTTTGGCAGACGAGCGTAAACGAGATGCCGATCACGGCCATGGCGGCGAGCACCATGCCGTAGTGGACGACAGCGTTCACATCGTGTGCGCCAATACCCTTATCGATCATCTGGGCAATCACCAGCGGCGTCAGCAGGTCAAAGATCACTTCGATCAGCTTACACGCAGGGCCAATCACCATATACCGGCGAAACTTACCACCAAAACGCCTGAGCAGCTCAATCATGTATAGGCGCTCCCTATCATCATCCACATTCAATTCGAACCATGATAGTACCGCCACCCCAAAAGAAGCGTAAACAACTCGTCATTTCTAACGGGATTCAGTTTTCAGGGTTGATTTCCGATCTCAGCCGAACACATTGAGCAAATAGGCCATTCCCGCAGTTAGCTGAACGCCCCCGCGGCCCCTCCTGGGGTCCGGGGGCGCCG
>JAGZQF010000073.1 GCA_018382295.1 Collinsella sp. | reverse complement strand
AAACCGTATCGTCGACCATCGCACGAATTACAAGGCTTACAACCTTGACGCCGTGCTCGACGGCGACCTGCAGGCCGTCATCGATTCCGACATCCAAGCCGACGAAGCCGACCGTCTGGCCAATCAGAAATGACTTTGCCAGGTGGCTCCCCTCAGTCTCGCTTCGCGAGTCAGCTCCCCTCAGGGAGGGGAGCCAGAGCTATTTCTTCAATGGCTTCCCTCTGTGAGGGGGGGAGAGCTGTCAGCGAAGCTGACTGAGGGGAGCCTAATGTCCGATCAACGGAGACCGCCAGTGCTTATTACCGACATCATCAACCAAGCCTCTTCGCAATTGCGCGAAGCGGGTATTGAGACGCCTGAGCATGATGCCAAGTTGCTCCTTGCCGAGGCGGCAGGCGTTGAACTGCGCGACGTCGACAGGGCTTTGCTTATGGGGGAGGAACTTGGCACAACCGGACAGCTTGCTGTCTTCCGTGCCATGCTCGACCGCCGTGCCAAGCGCGAGCCGCTGCAATACATCACCGGGCATGCTCCTTTCCGCTACCTTGACCTGAAGGTCGGTCCCGGAGTGTTCATTCCTCGTCCGGAAACCGAAACCGTGGTGCAGGCCGGCCTTGACTGGCTGACAAAAAACGGCATGATCCGTGTGGTCGATTTGTGCGCCGGCTCCGGCGCGATTGGGCTGTCCGTTGTCAGCGAGGTGCCCGGCAGCCAGGTGTGGGCGGTGGAGCTGTCGCCGAACACCGCCGAATGGACGCGAAGGAATCTGTCGGAAACCGCGAAAAAGTACCCATCCATTGCCTCGAATTACCCTCTGGAAATCGCGGATGCCACGTCCTTCGCCACATTGGCCCAATTGGACGGCACCGTCGATATCGTCATCACCAATCCCCCCTACGTGCCGCAGACCGATATTCCCGAGCAGCCGGAAGTGCGTGATTGGGATCCGGAATTGGCTTTGTATGGCGGCTCGATGGACGGTACGTTGATTCCCGAGCGCATTATCGAGCGGGCCTGCCGTCTTCTCAAGCCTGGGGGCGTGCTTGTCATGGAACATGACGTGACCCAGGGGGATCGTCTCGTGGCCTTTGCCAAGGCCACCGGATTCGCTGCCGCATCGACCGGCCAGGACTGGACGGGTCGCGACCGCTACCTGTTTGCAGTGTCCTAAGCCGCGAGAATCCCACATTTCCTTGGGATTGCATTCTCGTTTCCGCAATTGCGCTGTCTCACAATAAGAACAATTTATTGCGGGTTCAAAGCCGGTCTGGTTATAACAGTCCACGACAAACATCGAATGAGAGAGACGTGGATGACGGTCACAAGCCGTGTGATGTAGTTCTGTGGTATGCGAATTATGTGAGT
>JAGZQF010000028.1 GCA_018382295.1 Collinsella sp. | reverse complement strand
GCCTGGACGAAGTCCGGGCCCGCGCCTTTAGACGCGAGCCCGGGGCCCGTGGGTTATACCCTAAGAGCAAACCACCCTTTTTAAGGGTGGTTCTGATTTCCAAAGACTTTGCATGACAAAGGGGCGTTCCTTTGCTGCGTCCACTGTTGACGGCTACACTCAGAGAGCGTCCCAAATTAGCTATCATTTTATTTGGCAAGCAATATCTGCAGGTAATCGCGCTTTCTGTGGAGGACGCGGTCGATATAGACCTTCTGGTAATAGCGGTAAAACGCGAGATAATTGTCACAGATCACGAACCGGTAATCGGAGCGTAGGGGATGGATCGATGAAAGTGGCGTGCCCGACTCCGGGAAGCTGGAGAGCAGGTCTATCCGAGCGAGGATGCCCTCTACGATTCTCTCCGCTGCTGCGGGATTGTCCTTTTCGACGGCAATATAGTCCCAGATGTCGTCGAGATCTTGCAGAGCCAGCGGAGAGTAGACGACCTCGAAGCTATGCATGGCTTGCGGCCTTGCGGCGGAAGTGCTCGGCGACGTTGTCCGACGAGACCCATCCGCTCTCATCACCCGAGCTGCGTCCGCGCTCAAGCTCGGACATCAGTGTGCTAATGGCGCAAAATCGGTCGTAATCTTTCATGTCGAGCACAGCGTAGCAACCGTGCCCATTTTTGGTCAGAAACACCGGGGAACCCTCGTGGACATCGGAGAGCACCTCGTTGTAATTGCGCAAATCGGAAACAGGTTTAATGGCAGGCATATAAGGCTCCAATCGATGTACGGGAACTTACGATAAATTATACGAATAATATGCAGCACCCGCCAGCCAAAACACCCCCACACAAAACGAGCCCCTGGCCAACTGGCCAGGGGCTCACCAACTTTGATTTCGTTTTAAATGACGGGCGATTGCGTCCTCCGCGCGCAGTTTCGCAGCGAAGCGAGAATGTTTGAGCACGGAGGTTACACCCCGGCCCGCCTGGGAGACCCCCGTGGAACAAACCTGCCTACTCCAGCTCAAACGCTCCGGTGTAGAGCTGGTAGTAATATCCGCGCTTGGCGATCAGCTCGTCGTGGTTGCCTCGCTCGATGATGCGGCCGTGGTCCAGGCAGATGATCGCGTCGGAGTTGCGCACGGTGGACAGGCGGTGCGCGATGACAAACGTCGTGCGGCCCTCCATGAGCTTGTCCATGCCTGCCTGCACGATAGCCTCGGTGCGGGTATCGATGCTCGACGTTGCTTCGTCCAGAATCATCGCCGGCGGATCGGCAACGGCGGCACGCGCGATCGAGATCAGCTGGCGCTGGCCCTGCGACAGCTGCGCGCCGTTGCCGGTGAGCATGGTGTCATAGCCGTCGGGCAGGCGGGTGATAAAGTCGTCCGCTCCCGCGAGCTTGGCCGCCGCGATGCACTCCTCGTTGGTGGCGTCTAGGTTGCCGTAGCGGATGTTGTCCATCACGGTGCCGGTGAACAGGTTCACGTCCTGCAGCACCACGCCCAGCGAGCGACGCAGGTCGGACTTGCGAATCTTGTTGACGTTGATGCCGTCGTAGCGGATCTTGCCGTCGGCAATGTCGTAGAAGCGGTTGATGAGGTTGGTGATGGTCGTCTTGCCGGCACCGGTGGCGCCGACAAACGCGACCTTCTGGCCCGGCTTAGCAAACACGGATACGCCGTGCAGCACCTCGTGGTCGGGCGTGTAGCCAAAGTCGACGTTGTCCATGACCAGGTCGCCACGCAGCGGCACGTACTCGATCTCGCCGGTCGCGCGGTGCGGGTGCTTCCAAGCCCACATGCCGGTGTGGTGGTCGGCCTCCTCGAGCTGCCAGGTGTCGGGATTCACCTGTGCGTTGACAAGCGTCACGTAGCCCTCGTCGGCCTCGGGCTCCTCGTCGAGTAGCTCAAAGATACGCTCGGCGCCGGCAAGGCCCATGACCACGGCGTTGATCTGCTGCGAGATCTGGCCGATCTGGCCGCAGAACTGCTTGGTCATGTTGAGGAACGGCACCACGACGGCGATGGAGAGCGCCATGCCCGAGAGGCTCAGGTTGGGCACGCCCAGCGCCAGGAAGATGCCGCCGGTCAGCGCGACCAGCACGTAGAGCAAGTCGCCCAGGTTCCCGAGGATCGGCATGAGGATGTTGGCGTACATGTTGGCCTTCTGCGAGACCTCGAAGAGCTTCTCGTTGCGCTCGTCAAAATCGGCCTCGGCGGCGGACTCGTGACAGAACGCCTTGACGACTTTCTGGCCGTTCATGACCTCCTCGATATGGCCCTCGACCACGCCGAGCTCGGTCTGCTGCGCGATAAAGAAGCGCGCGGAGTTGGAGCCGAGCAGCTTGGTCATAAAGGTCATAAAGGCGACGCCGGCGATGATGACCAGGCACATCCACATGCTGTAGTACAGCATGATGAAGAACACGGTGACGATGACGATGATCGTCATGAGCAGGTTGGGCAGCGACTGGCTGATCATCTGGCGCAGCGTGTCGATATCGTTGGTGTAGTGGCTCATGATGTCGCCGCGCTGGTGCGTGTCGAAGTAGCGGATCGGCAGGTCCTGCATGCGGTTGAACATCTTCTCGCGCAGCTTCTCGAGCGAGCCCTGCGTGATGACGGCCATGGCGCGGTTCCAGAAGAGCGAGGAGGCGACGCCCACGGCATAGATGCAGCCGAGGGTGGTCACAAGCTTCAAGATCTTGGGCTGCGCGGCCGTCCAGTCGCCCGACTGCCACGATTCGCTAATGACCTGCAGCGCGCTCTGGAGAAACGTCGCGCCGATGGAATTGATGATGGCGCAGAGCACCACGCCGGCGACGACGAGGGGCAAAAGTACCGGGTAGAAGCCAAAGAGCATCTTGATCAGGCGCGTCATGGTGCCGCCCTTGCGGTTGCGCGCGCGCTCGGCGGTAGCTGCCTTACTCATGTGCCTCGCCTCCTTCCTGGGTCTGAGCTTGCGGTGCGGATGCCTCGGTGCCGGCTGCGACGGTCTCGGCCGCCTCCTCGCCCTCGGCACTCATCTTGTTTTGCGAGGTAAAGGTCTCGCGGTAGATCTCGCTCGTCTTGAGCAGCTCGTCATGGTTGCCGATGTCCTTGATGCGGCCACCCTCCATGACGATGATGCGGTCGGCGTCCTGCACGGAGCCGATGCGCTGGGCGATGATGAGCTTGGTCGTGTTGGGCAGGTAGCTCGCCAGGCCCTCGCGGATCTTGGCGTCGGTCTTGGTGTCGACGGCGCTCGTGGAGTCGTCCAGGATCAAGATCTTGGGGCGACGCAGCAGGGCACGCGCGATGCACAGGCGCTGCTTCTGGCCACCGGAAACGTTGGAGCCGCCCTGCTCGATCCAGGTGTCGTAGCCCTTGGGGAAGCCGTCGACAAACTCGTCGGCGCAGGCCAGATGCGCTGCCTCGCGGACTTCCTCGTCGGTGGCGTTCGGGTCGCCCCAGCGCAGGTTCTCGGCGATGGTGCCGCTAAACAGCACGTTTTTCTGCAGGACCATGGCTACCTGGTGGCGCAGCGCGTCCAGGTCGTAGTCGCGCACGTCCACGCCGCCGACGCGCACGGTGCCCTCGGTGACATCGTACAGGCGGGCGATCAGGTTCACGAGCGTCGACTTGGCCGAGCCGGTGCCACCGATAATGCCGATGGTCTCGCCGCTCTTAATATGCAGGTCGATATCGTCGAGCGCCTGGCGGCGGGCATGCTCGGAATACTTAAAGCTCACGTGATCGAAGTCGATGGAGCCGTCGGCAACCTCGTGCACGGGCTCGGTCGGGTTGGCGATCGTGGGCTCGGCGGCCAGCACCTCGGTAATGCGGTGCGCCGACTCGTCTGCCATGGTTACCATGACAAAGATCATCGACAGCTGCATTAGGCTCATAAGAATCTGGAAGCCGTAGGTAAAGATGGAGGAGAGCTGGCCCACGTCGAACAGAGTGCCCTGGCTCGTGATGATGAGCTTGGAACCCAGGTAGATGATGACGACGAACGCGCCGTTGACGCAGATGTTCATCATGGGGTTGTTGAAGGCGAGCAGCTTCTCGGCGCGGGTGAAGTCCATCTGGACGTCGCGCGCGGCGGTGGCGAATTTCTCCTTCTCGTAGTCCTGGCGCACGTAGCTCTTGACCACGCGCATGCCGGTGACGTTTTCCTCGACCGACTCGTTGAGCGCGTCGTACTTGCGGAACACGCGGGCAAAGATCGGGCGCACCTTATAGATGATAAAGAACAGGCCAAAGCCCAGCAGCGGAATGATGACCAGGTAGACCATGGCGACGCTGCCGCCCATGGCGTAGGCCATGGTAAAGGCAAAGACCAGCACCAGCGGCGAGCGCACGGCGATGCGGATGAGCATCATAAAGGCCTGCTGCACGTTGTTGATGTCGGTGGTGAGGCGGGTGACGAGCGAGGAGCTCGAGAACTCGTCGATGTTGGCAAAGCTGAACGTCTGGATCTTGTAGAACAGGTCGCGGCGCAGGTTCTTGGCAAAGCCGCAGCTGGCATGGCTGCAGGTGATGCCCGCGGCGGCGCCAAAGGCGAGCGACGTCAGCGCGATGAGTACGAGAAGGCCGGCGGTGGGCAGCATCTCGGTAACGGCGGTGCCGTCCTTGATGGCATCGATCATGTCGGCGGTGATAAACGGGATCATCATCTGGCAGATTACCTCGCCAAGCACCAGCAGCGGCGTGGCGATCGTGACCTTCATGTAATCGCGGATGCTGCCCATAAGGGTTTTAATCATCCAGTTCCTCCCAGGTTACGCGGATTTTCTCGAGCATCTCGGCAAGCTGTTCGCACTCGTCGTGAGTGAGGGCACTAAAGGCCTGCTCCCTAAAGCGGATGCGGGCGGCCTGGTCGATGCGGGCCTTCTCCCAGCCGATCTCGGTCAGGCGAATGGTGAGCTGCCGGCGATCTTTAGGATTGCGGCTGCGCTCGATGATGCCGGCGCACTCGAGCTTGGACAAGATCTCGGAAAGCGACCCCGGCTTGAGGTCGAAGTGCATGCCGAGTTCCTGCTGCGACATCTCGCCGTTTTCCTGCTTGGCAAGCAGGCAGACGATGGGCGCCTTGCCGGACACGCCGCCGCCGTGAAAGTGCATGTAGTGGCCGCAAAAGCCTAGGCCGCTCAGGATGCGCTTGGCGAGCTTGTCTTCGCCGTTAACTGCTTCGGGCACGTCTGCCGGTTGCGACGGGTCGCCGCCGGGCTCGTGCGGACGAAGGTTAAGGGGTTCATCGTGCATGAATTCGTATCGCTCCTCTCTTTAGTTAGGTAGTTGAATTGTTTTGTGCCTAACTAATCTAGGAGTGGCCGACAGGAATGTCAAGGTACCAAACTTATTAAGTTACGGCGTTTTGCCAAACGCCGTAACCGCTCGACGCTGCAAACCCGCCAGAGCGGCAATCTGCCTTTCAACTTCGGCGGCATGACCAGAAGGTCAATGCCACCTTGTTTCAAGGCACCTTGCTCGCTCTGGCGGGTTTTCGCTGACTTCGCCAAAACATCGGCGTTGCCTTGATTCAAACTTGCCAAAAGGTAGTCGTTGGGGGACGTTCTTGTTTGACTAGTCGTTTAAGAACGTCCCCAACGACTACTTGGGGACGGAGGAAAAGGGATCATTTTCCGAAACCTTTCCGCAACAATCTGCTCTTCGCACTGCTCGACTCCGCTCGCAACGTTCCCTGCGCTACACTTAGTCGCATTGTGGCGCTGCCGCGCCGTGCCCGAACCAAGGGGGACTCTCATGAAGAACACTCAGCTGCTGCTGATCAACGATATGTGCGGCTACGGCAAGGTCGCGCTTTCCGCCATGCTGCCGGTACTGTCGCACATGGGCTACCGTATCCACAATCTGCCGACGGCGCTTGTGTCCGACACACTCAACTACCCCAAGTTCTACATCCACGACACCACGGAGTACGTGCGTCAGAGTCTTGCCATCTGGGAAGAGCTCGGCTTTGAGTTCGATGCCATCTCGACCGGCTTTATTGTGACCGAGGAAGAGACGCGCATCATCTCGGACTTTTGCCACCGCCGTGCGCAGAAGGGCACCAAGGTGTTCGTCGACCCCATCATGGGCGACAACGGCAAGCTCTATGCGGGCGTGCCCGAGTCCACGATCGGTCTCATGAGGCACCTGCTCGAGTGCGCCGACTACGCGGTACCCAACTATACTGAGGCGTGCCTGCTTGCCGATAGGCCTATCGCCGAGCAAATTACGCCCGATGAGGCCCGTGACCTTGTGGACGCCGTGCGCGAGCTGGGTGCCAAATCTGTGGTCATTACGAGCGCCGTAGTCAATGGCACGAACGCGGTTATCGGTTACGACCATGTGGCGGGGGAGTACTTTACGATTCCCTTTGAGCTCATTCCGGTCTATTTCCCGGGCACGGGCGACACGTTTTCGGCGGTGCTCGTCGGCCGCGTTATGGCAGGTTGGAGTCTGCAGCGCGCGACGTCCGATGCCATGCGTGTGGTGGCTGAGCTTATCGAGCGCAATGCCGACCAAGAGGACAAGTCGGCTGGCCTTCCCATCGAGGCCTGCCTGGATGTGGTTGACCATGAGTAATGCTGGCGAGGGCGGCATCAAGCCTGCGGGCGAGAACAAGCCGCTCGGCGCGCCGCGTGGCAAGCGTCCACGTATCCGCGTGAGCTGCGTGGACCAGCTGGGTGCGTGCCGCTGCCACCATGGCCACAAGCCGGGCGACGTTTTTGACTTCGACCGAGACCGCGGCAAGATGTGCGCCATGGCCTGCCATGTGGGCTTTCCCTATATCGATATCCTGCGCTATGGCGGAACCGTGCCTGGCAACGAGCCCGGCACGGCAAAGTTCTGCTGCCCCGAAGTCGATACACTGAACGTCTGGCTTGCCGAGATCGTCGACGAGTAATTGAGCGCAATGTGACAAAGGGACAGTCCCTTTGTCACATTCGCCGGTGGTGCTCCTTCTATTGTACTTGTAATCTCAAATCTCTGCATTTCATCCGATTTTAGGTTCTAAAAATTCTACATTTCATCGATAATCAAGCATATAAAACTTTGCATTTCATTTGATGACACCGAGGGGAGAGCCTATGCTGCGCAGGAAAATAGCGGCAGAGCTGGAGCGTTGGCTGAAGTCTTCCGAGCAAAAGGCCTTGTTCATTACGGGTTCTCGCCAGATTGGCAAAAGCTATTCGATTCGCGCATTTGGCAAAGCCAACCATGCAACCTACATCGAGCTTAACCTCATGGAAAACCGCCAGGCAAAAGATGCTCTTCTCGAGGCGCGGAATGCCGATGATTTCATCAGCAGGGTGACGCTTCTTTCGGGAAAGTCGATTGCGCCAGGCAAAACGCTCGTGTTTATCGATGAGGTCCAAGAGGCCCCCGACATCATGACGATGGCAAAGTTCCTTGTTGAGGACGGGAGGTGCCGCTGGGCGTTTTCGGGGTCAATGCTCGGGACTCAGTTCAAGGGCGTCAGGTCCTATCCCGTGGGGTATGTCCACGAGCTTAGGATGTTCCCGCTCGATTTTGAGGAGTTTTGCTGGGCAACCGGGGTGAGCGAGGGGGCTCGCCAAACGATACGTGACGCGTGTATCAGCGAGAGGCCCGTTCCTGATTACATTCATGACGCGATGATGGCAAACTTCAGGACCTATACCGTTGTCGGCGGAATGCCGGAGGTCGTGCAGCGTTTCCTTGACACGCAGGGCGACCTTGCCTCTGTTCGTCAGCTACAGTCAGAGCTCAACGAACAGTACCGGCGGGATATCTCCAAGTATGCAAGCGGGCGAGCCCTTCAGGTGCAGAGCATTTACGATCAGCTCCCTATTATGCTCGAGGGCGAAAACAAGCGCTTCGTGCTCAATTCCATTGACCCCAAGGCTCACTACGAGAAGTATCAGCGAGATTTTGTATGGCTTGTCGATGCCGGCGTTGCTCTCAAAGCCGATATCGTAACCGAGCCAAAATCGCCCTTGCTCAAGACGGCACGGCCATCGCAGTTCAAGCTATATCAATCGGATACGGGCATGTTGATGGCGCGCTACCCCGTCGGAGTCGCCCAAGCGGCGTATCTTGATAGCAAGGAGCCCAATCTGGGCGGCATTTACGAAAACGTGGTGGCCCAGCAGCTGGCTGCCCAAAATCGCCAGCTTTACTACTATCAGACAAAAAAGCGCGGTGAAGTGGACTTTGTGGTCGATGGACCGGATGGGACGGCTGTTCCGATCGAGGTTAAATCGGGCTCCTATTACCACGCGCACGCTGCGCTCGGTCATGTGCTTGATACGGCTGAATATGGCGTAAGGCTCGGGATTGTTTTCTCGAGAGGCAACGTTGAGCGCAACGGAGCGGTTCTCTATTTGCCGCTATATGCGACCTGGGCCCTTTCGGATGTTTTGGGCGACTTCTGTGCCAAGGGGATTAAGCTGGAGGTCAAGCCGGTCTAGGGCCAGTCCCTTTGTCACATTCATGAGTGTGGATTTTCTCCCACGCTCGTTTTATGCCGATGGCGTGGCCCGTGTGCCCGCGCCGCCCGAGCGCCTACAGCTGCTCGAGCATAGCGGTGCAACCGACGAGTACATCGCGGTAGGTGGCGTCGAAATTGCCGGTGTACCAGGGGTCGGCCACGTCGCCGGGGCGATCGGTCCAATCGAGCAGGCGCGAGATCTTGCCATCGGGGTCCTTCCCAAAAATTCGGTACAGGGCGCGGGCGTTCTCGTCGTCCATATAGACAATGTGGTCCCAGTCGCCATACTCCGCGCGACGCACCTGACGTGCGCGATGTGCGACGACGGGAATCCCGACCTCGCGTAGCTTGGCAACGGTACCGTGGTGTGGCGGGTTGCCGATCTCCTCGGTCGAGGTCGCCGCGGAATCGATGACAAACTCGCCCGCGCGCCCGGCGCGCCGCACTAGCTCGGTAAACACGGACTCAGCCATCGTCGAGCGACAGATGTTCCCATGGCAGATAAACAGTACACGTTGCATATGCGGTTTCCTTTCGATCGCCATCATCGAGCTCGAGTATCGCATCTACGCCTGCGCCCTTGCCCGCCTGCGCTCCCAGTGAGCCAATTTAATCGTCACCAGCGTAAGCACCCAGGCCACAAGCGAGAACGCGGCACCCACTGCGCCTACGTGCGCAATGCCAATGCTGCTTACCACGGCGCCGCCCACTGCGGTGCCAAACGAGATGCCGACGTTAAACGCCATGGGCTCAACCGAACTTGCGAGTACCATCGACTTGGGATGGCGGCTGCGTGCCACGTCCATGAAGTGCGTGATGCACGACACCGAGAACAAGTACATGAGCAGCGCCAAGCTAAAGACAAAGGCCAGCGCGAGCGGCATGGTGCCGCCCACAGCAAACAGCCCGAGTAACGCCGCAGCCTGCAGCACGAACGTCACAAGCAGCGCCTTCATGCCAAAGCGCGCATCGATCCATCCGCCCAGGATGTTCGAGATCAGGCAGAACACGCCGTAGGCCATGAGCGTGGTACTGGCTTCGACCGTGCCCATGCCCAGCACCTGCTCAAGATAAGGCGTCACGTAGCCATAGAAAACGTAGACCGACCCCACGCCAAACAAAAAGATGAGCATGCCGGTGATGATGCTCGGCTCGCGTAGCAGACCCGCCTGCTCGCGAAAAGTGGCGGGCTCGTCGGTTTGCCCAGCGCGCGGCATAAACGCCACGAGCGCTCCGCAGATCAGAACGGCAAAGGCCAGCGTGCCGTACATGGCCACGTGCCAATCGAGCGTGTCGGCCACAAACTTGCCGATCGAAGTGACAAAGACCATTGCCACGGAAAACGCACCATATACCACCGAGATGGCAAGCGAAGTTTGCTGCGGAGACAGAAGCTCGGGGATGTACGTCACGCCCACGGCGAGCAGTGCGCCCGAGACGGAGCCCAGGATGATGCGCGAGATGAACAGCACCTGGAAGTTGGGCGCCAACGCCATGACCAGGTTGCCGAGCACAAAGACGATGCTGTAGCACACGAGCAGCTGGTAGCGGCGAAAACGCCCCGTACTGAGCGCGAGCACCGGCGTCGAGATAGCGTAGATCAGTGCGAACACGCTAATAAGTTGGCCTGCGGTGGCAAGCGATACGCCGAGTTCCGTCGCTAGGTCGCTTTCGATGCCGATGACCACGAACTCGGAGCAGCCGAGCGAGAATCCCAACAGCACGAGCAGCGCCAGGCAAAGATTGGTGCGCGCGGGGGAGAGCGCGGCGGCGGTTGACTTACTTTTTGGCGTGGTTGCGGCGGTCAAGGTTGTCACTCCAATGTCGCATTAATAAGCGGGATTCAATCCCTGCAACTCTAACAGAATGTGACAAAGAGACAGTCCCTTTGTCGCATTGCGCTGCCGGCCAGTCGCCCAAACCGTCACAACATTCGGCGAAAATCTCGAAATCGAGGAAAAGCGTCGAATGTTGTGACGGTTTTTGTGTCCGGCGCGGGTGAGCTTCGGTGTCGTCTGGGGGTATAAAACTAGCGAGTGTTTATTTGCGAGGCCTAAGGGGCGCCCCGTATGGATATCGATAACTTTGAATGGTGGTATAGCGAGGGTGAGACTCCGGACGAGGGGTGGGACGAGCCTACGCCGCGTGGCGTGTCGAGCGACGAGGACGAGACCGGCAACGACGTCGCCGCCGACTCGGACGCCGCCCTCGATCCCGTCGAGCCCCTGACCTTCGAACAAGCTTGGGCCCAGGCCGAGGCAGACGAGGCCAAGGCCGACGCTACGGCCACGCTCGGCGAGCCAGCCGACATGTCGATCTCGCCGGCAAAGACCCCGCAGCCGCGTCACACCATCGATCCCGACAGCACGGCATCCTTCAGTATTCTCGACGTGCCCTCGCAGGGCGCTCAGGCGCCCGCACCCACACGTCGCCCCAATCTGTCTCGCGAGGAAGATGCAGGACGTCGCTCTCCGCTTGGCCCCATCCTTATCGCCTTCATGGCCGGCGTTATCGCATGCTCGGTAATTGGAAACGTCTGGAGCCATGTCGAGCAGCAGCGAAAAGACGCCGCCAGGGTCGAGATGTCTGTCGAGCAATCGCTCGGCCGCACGCGCTCGGTACATCGGTCGAGGTCAAGGACGGCGCGACGTGGGACACCGCGCGCGGCGACAGCCAAATGCTCATCCATATCGTGGGGCGCACGCTCAAAGGGCAGACGATTGACGAGTATCAATACGTCAATTCCGCTGGTGACGGCATCGAACTTAAGCCCGGCGACTACGAGCTCACCGTCGATGAACCGCCCGTCGCCACCGACGGCACGCGCTTCCGTGCCTCAAAGCGCATGGTTCCCGTGAGCTTTAACTCGCAGGCGCCCGATACGGTCGATAGCACTCCGCAGGGCGGGTTTGACCTTTACGCTATTGCTCAATAACTGCGCCTGTCGCTCAACCCCGCCGCCAAGAGTGGGACAATAGCCCTCGACACTATTGTTTACTTTTGGAGGAAGTAGCATGTCTACCGTCACTACCATCAAGCGCGGCAGCCTCACCGCGGCCATCGATTCCATGGGCGCTCAGCTCACGAGCCTTGCCCTCAACGGCAACGAGTATCTGTGGCAGGGCGACCCCGCCTTTTGGGGCAAGCATGCGCCCATCCTGTTCCCCATTGTGGGTTCGCTGCGCAACAACACGGCAGCGTCTGCGGCCGGCACCTGCGAGATGCCGCGCCACGGACTCGCGCGCATCGTCGAGCACGAGCTGGTCGAGGTTTCGGAGGACGGCTCCTCGGTAACTTACGAGATCACCGATACGCCCGAGTCGCTCAAGGCCTTTCCGTTCCACTTTAAGCTCAACATGACCTATGCCCTGACCGGCGACGCCACCCTCACGCAGACCTTTGCCGTCACCAATACCGGCGATGTGGACCTGCCGTTCTCGGTGGGCGGCCACCCCGCATTTAACGTGCCCGCCCCCGGTGCCGAGGACGAGGCGTTCGAGGATTACGAGCTGGCGTTTACCGAGGCTTGGACGAACGAGGCTCCCATCATCACGCCCGACGGTCTTATGACGTTTGAGGGCAGCTATAAGGCTCCCGACAACTCGGACGTGCTGCCCATCACGCACCGCAGTTTCGATAACGATGCCATCATGTTCACCGATACTCCGGGCTCCACGCTCACGCTGCGCGGCCGCAAGTCGGGCCACGGCGTCAAGATCGACTTTGAGGGCTTTAAGTACATTGGCGTGTGGTCTGCCGCCAACGACGCTCCGTTTGTGGCGCTCGAGCCCTGGACCGGTCACACCACCATGGACACCGAGGACGACGTCTTTGAGCACAAGGTCAACACCATCACCCTGGCCCCGGGCGAGACGGACAAGCGCAGTTTTAGCGTTACCTTGCTCTAGAGGTTCCGCCGCTCGGTCGATGCTGCGCGTCGTCCAGAGCGACAAGTTGTCATTCAAAAGGCAAGGCATAGACCTTCTGGTCATGCCTTGCCTTTTTCATGCCACTTGTTCGCTCTGGACGTCGCTCGCCGGCATTGCCAAAACATCGGCGTCCCCAATGACTACCGCGTGTCTATTAATTTTTCGAGCTTGTGCTGCGCTGCTAGTTGCTGGCGTATATCCTGTTAAGTCGTCAGCATACGATTCAACAGGGAAGGCAGATTATGCATTCTCCCCATCAACGCGACGCGCATCCACAGCCGGTGTGCAGCCGTCGTATCTTCTTAGGCAGTGCGTTTGCTGCGAGCGCTTCCGTCGTCGCCGGCGCACTTGCCGGTTGCCAGCGCCCCTCCACGCTGGAAGTGGCCCAGCCCACGACGGGCGGCGGTCGCGACGACCTGTCCGATTCCGTGATCGGCAAGGACAAGATCCGCATCGGCATGGAGGCGGCCTACGCCCCGTACAACTGGCAGGTCTCCGAAGCCAGCAAGTACACTATCCCCATCGACAACGTGCAGGGCGCCTATGCCGATGGTTACGACGTGCAGATCGCCAAGATCGTCTGCAAGGCCCTCGGTGGCGAGCCCGTCGCCGTCAAGCAGGGCTTCTCGGGTCTTATCGATTCGCTCAACAACGGCCAGATCGACCTCATCATTGCCGGCATGAGCGCCACGCCCGAGCGCGAGGAGTCCGTCGGCTTTTCCGACCCGTACTTCATTGGCTACTTTGGCCTGTTCGTAAAAGAGGGCTCGCCCTACCAAAATGCGACCAAGCTCAGCGACTTTAGCGGCGCAACGGTCCTCGGCCAAAAGGACACCATGCTCGATACCGTCATCGACGAGATCCCGGGCGTTGTCCACAAGAACCCGGTCGATTCGGTCCCCACGGTGTTTTCGAACCTGCTGCAGGGCACCTGCGACGCCGTGACCTACAATACCGAGAACGAGAAGGGCTATATGGCCCAAAACCCGGGTATCGTGCCGATTCGATTTGCCGAGGGCGAGGGCTTTAAGCAGGAAGTCACGGCAAACGTCGGCTGCCGCAAGGGCTCGGACAAGCTGCTTAAGCTCATCGACAAGACACTCAAGGGCATTAGCCAAGAGGAGCGCGACCAAATGTGGGACGCGTGCCTCGACCGTCAGCCGGCATAGGGAGGCAGCATGAAAACCATCAATCGCCTGGCCTCCTTTATCAAGGCCGACCACCGTTATGTATACCTGGGCACGAGCGTCATCGCGGCGCTCGGCCTGGCGTTTAGCCAGCGCAACCCCACGCCGATGAGTTTCTTGGCGCCTACGGGCGTGTTCCAAGACTGCCTCTGGGCGATTCTTTGGGCCTGGATTGTCGTGTCGGCGGCGGCGCTGGTCACCAAACTCATGCACTGGAGCGACTATCGCGAAACGTCGCCGTTCGCATCCGAGCGTTTCCGCCGCGGCGCGCGCCTGGGTAGCTATGTTGTGGTCGCCATCGCAGCGATCTTTTTCGTGGACCGCTGCATCATGTCGTTTATCGACCTGGTGCAGGTGAGCATTGTCTCGGATTCCAACCCCAGCGACTTTTTGTCGAGCCTGGTCTACATGACCTACAAGAGCGGCGACTTCTTCATCCGCGGCATCGAGATCACCATCGCGCTTGCCACCTTCGGCACCGTCATCGCATTCTTCCTGGCGCTGCTCTTTGTGTTCCTGCGTATTCAGACCTTTGACCGCGTGGACAACGACCTGGTGCGCTTCTTTAAGAGTATCGGCCGCGGCTTTGCGACCATCTATTCCACCATCGTGCGCGGTACGCCCATGATGGTCCAGGGCCTACTCATCTATTACGCGGGCTTCACCGTTTTGCGCGGCATGGGCTTCGAGACCGCTCAGGCCAACCAGATCTGGAGTACCTTCACCGCCGGCCTCGTCACCATCTCGCTCAACTCCACCGCCTACATGATGGAGGTCCTGCGCGGCGGCATCGAGTCCATCGATCCCGGCCAAGCCGAGGCGGCGCGATCGCTGGGCCTGTCGCAGTGGCAGGCCATGCGCAAAGTCGTGTTCCCCCAGGGCATTAAAAATGCGATTCCGGCGCTCACCAACGAGCTCATCATCAACATCAAGGATTCGTCGGTGCTCTCGGTCATCGGCGTGTTCGACCTTATGTACGCTACTACCACGGTCGCCGGCGTGTACTACCGCCAGATGGAGGTCTACTGCGTGGCGCTCGTGGTCTACCTGATCCTGACGCTCGTGGCGAGCCGCCTGCTCGAGGCCTTTGGCAAAAAGCTCGGCGCCGCGGCCCCGGCAACGCTGCCCAGCTCCAACTAGGCTCAAGACGAGGAGAATCATCATGGCAGATACCGCCACTACCGGCACCGCGGCCGCCGCACAGACCAATGAGCCGCTTATCCGCGTTGAAGGCCTGCGCAAGAGCTTTGGCTCGCTTGAGGTGCTTAAGGGCATCGACCTCGCTGTCAATCCCGGTGAGGTCGTCACCATCATCGGCGCCTCGGGTTCGGGCAAGTCGACCTTCCTGCGCTGCCTCAACCTGCTCGAGACCCCGGACGCGGGCCACATCTGGTTCCACGGCCAGGACCTCACGGCCGAGCGCTGCAACATCAACAAGCTGCGCGAGGACATCGGCATGGTGTTCCAGGGCTTTAACCTGTTCAACAACATGGATGTGCTCGACAACTGTACGCTCGCGCCCGTCACGCTCAAAAAGATGAGCAAGGCCGAGGCCGAAAAGGTCGCGCTGGAGCATCTGGCGAGCGTGGGACTCGAAAAATTCGCCCATGCCGCGGTTGGTCGCCTGTCCGGTGGCCAAAAGCAGCGCGTTGCCATCGCCCGTGCCCTGTGCATGAACCCGCAGATCATGCTGTTTGACGAGCCTACCTCCGCGCTCGATCCCGAGATCGTGGGCGAGGTGCTCGACGTTATGCGCAAACTCGCCGCCGACGGCATGACCATGGTCGTCGTTACCCACGAGATGGCCTTCGCGCGCACCGTGTCCGACCGTGTGGTCTTTATGGACCAGGGCGTGGTGCTCGAGGACGCCGCGCCGGCTGAGCTCTTTGGCAATCCTAGGCACCAGCGCACCCGCGAGTTCCTCTCGCGTTATCTCGAGGACAAATAACCGACCGCAAACGCTTATGTGGCAGGGCCGCTCCGGTGGGGCGGCCCTCGTCATCACAATCGAAAGGATGTCATGGCCGAGGTTTGGCGCTTCTTTGCGCATGAGGATGATTTTGCCGATTTGGACAAGGCCGGCGCATGCGAGCGCCTGGGCCGCGTGCTGTCATTTCCGACCATTTCGAGCATGGATGCCGAGGCGGTGGACTGGCAGCCGTTTGTCGATCTGCGCGCCTATATGCAGCAGGCCTGGCCGCGCGTGTTTGCGACGGGCGAGGTCGAGCTCATCGACCATTCGCTGCTCGTGACGCTTGCCGGCACCGACCCCGCCCTCAAGCCGGTCATGCTCATGGGCCACATGGACGTGGTTCCCGTGGTGCCGGGCACCGAGACGGACTGGACGCACGATCCCTTTAGCGGGCACGTGGACGACACCTATATTTGGGGTCGCGGCGCCATCGATATGAAAGACCAGGTTGCGGGCATCCTGGAGGCCGTTGAGTATGCGCTGGCGCACGGCTGGGAGCACGAGCGGACGCTGCTGCTCGCTTTTGGCCAGGACGAGGAAACCACGCAGTTCGGTGCGGGTGCCATCGGCCGCGTGCTCGAGGAGCGCGGTGTTGAGCTCGAGTTCCTGATCGACGAGGGTGACTACCGCATCGTTCCAGCTGCCGAGTACGGCGCGGGCGAGGGCTGGCTTATGCATGCCGACCTTGCCGAGAAGGGCTACGCCGATATTGTGCTCAAGACGAAGAGTGAGGGCGGGCATTCGTCCAACCCCTACGGCGGCACATCGCTCGAGGTGCTTAGCCGTGCCATCACCGCAATCTGCGATATCGAGTGGCCGACGCGCGTGACCGACTTGCTTGCCGCCCAACTCGTCGAGTTGGGGCTCTATACGGCCGATGAAATTGCCGCCAACAAGGACACCATCGTGCGCGAGTGCCTCGCCAGCAAAAAGCTCTATCCGCTGGTGAGGACCACCTGCGCGCCCACGCAGATCGAGGGTGGCAGCACCGGCGCCAACGTGATGCCGCAGGATATGTGGGCCAATATCAATTTCCGTATGCTCGAGGGCACGAGCGTGGCCGATGTCGTGGCCCGCTGCCGCGTCGCCGTTGCTGAGGCGGGGCTCGCCGACCGTGTCGAGGTCGAGCTCGGCCCCGGCAGCTCCGAACCCTCGCCGTCTCCGTGCATCGGCGGACCGGGACTCGAGGCGGTTCGCTCCATCGCCGCCCGCTATTTCCGTGATCCAAAGGGGACGGAGGAAAACGGATCATCCGAGCCGTTGGCGATTGTCCCCTCGACCGTGATCGGCGCGACCGACGCTGCCAACTACCAGCGCATTTGCTCCGAGTGCATTCGCTTCTCGGCCTTTGTGGTCGACGATGACGAGTGCGATCGCGGCGTCCACGGCACCAACGAGCGCATTACCCGCCGCGCCTACCTCCAGGGTGTCCGCTTCCTCGTCGCCCTGATCCATACGCTTTAGAATCCGACAAAGGGACTGTCCCTTTGTCGGATTCCGTGCGGGTTATATGCAGGTTTGCCTGCGCACGCTATCATATATGGGTTAGACCGCAATTATGTACCCCATACGCGAAGGGATGCGCATGTATCTGAAGATCGACATGTTCTAGCTGGGCTTACCCCCGCAGCGGCGCCCCGCGCCCCATCAATTCTGCCGATTTTCGCCTTCACGCATATAAAGGAGTCCGTCATGCGCGACAAGCTCGAAAAGATCATCAAGGCCTACGAGGAGCTCGAGAAGAAGCTTTCCGACCCGGCCGTCGCCTCCGATATCAAGGAGTTCACGCGTCTCAACAAGGAGTACGCGCACCAGTCCGACCTCATTGCCGCCTCGCGCGAGTACATCGGCGCGCTCGATGACATCGAGGCTGCCAAGGAAATGCTGCACGATACCACCGATGCCGATGAGAAGGAGATGCTCCAGATGGACATCTCCGAAAACGAGGCCAAGCTTCCCCAGCTCGAGGAAGACATCAAGTACATGCTCATCCCGAGCGACCCCAACGACGACAAGAACACCATCGTCGAGATCCGCTCCGCCGCCGGTGGCGACGAGGCGGCCATCTTCGCCGGCGATCTGTACAAGATGTACCAGCGCTTTTGCGAGTCGCGCGGCTGGAAGACTACCGTGCTCGATTCCAGCCCCAGCGAGGCCGGTGGCTTTAAGTCCATCGAGTTCAAGGTCGAGGGCGACCGCGTCTACTCCGTCATGAAGTTCGAGTCCGGCGTGCACCGCGTCCAGCGCGTTCCCAAGACTGAGTCCCAGGGCCGCATTCAGACCTCCACGGCTACCGTCGCCGTACTTCCCGAGGCCGAGGAGATCGACGTCCAGATCAACCAGTCCGACCTGCGCATCGACACCTACTGCGCCTCCGGCCCTGGCGGTCAGTGCGTTAACACCACCTACTCCGCCGTGCGCATCACCCACCTGCCCACCAACACCGTGGTGCAGTCGCAGGAGCAGCGTTCCCAGATCCAGAACCGCGAGGTCTGCATGCAGATGCTGCGCGCCCGTCTGTACGAGATGGAACTCGAGAAGCAGCAGGCCGAGCTCGGTGCCGAGCGCCAGAGCCAGATCGGCCACGGCAACCGTTCCGAGAAGATCCGTACCTACAACCAGCCCCAGGACCGCGTGACCGATCACCGTATCGGCTTCAACTCTACCTACAACGGCGTCCTTCTGGGCGATCAGCTCGGTACCGTCATCGAGGCGCTCGCCGCCGCCGAGCGAGCCGCGCTGCGCGGGCCGCATTTGGACAATCTGACGTTCAACTTCAAGGGCGCGACCAGAAGGTCAGCGCCCTTTCGTTTCACGTCACCTTGTCTCAAATGCGACCCGCTCGCTGTCCGTCCTCTACCTGCGGCGCTGCCTTGCTCCGGATGCGGTATGCTCAACCTGCGGCGCCTTAGAGGTAGTCATTGGGTGTTCTAAAATGACTAGGTTGGGCACATTGCTTTGAGATGTTATTCAATCGGCTTTGATGGCCATGAAGTCGGCTACCTGCTCAAAGAAATTAGCGGCATTCATCTGCTATTGAAAATAATGCTCGAAAAATCGTTCAAGAAGTCGCGGGGCGATTTTTGATGCGTCGCGCGTCAAGTGATTTGGCAAGTTCTTGGTTAGATATTGGTCAGTTTTGGGGCAACTTTGCCAAAAGCTTGACGGATGCAGATTTAGACGTCGATGAATGAACATTTCAGGCAGGTTCCAAGCAAAAATCTGGGCTGATTCTCGATAATCGTCTTCAATCGTCCCTTGCCAAGCGCTGGCCTCGCGTACAATCTGCTCCGACATTCGCGCGCCGTCCGGCGCTTAAGAGGGGAGGGCCCCATGGCAAACGAGATTTGGACCATCAAGCGTTGTCTCGAGTGGACCAAGGAGTACCTGGCCGAGCGCGGCGAGGAGCACCCCCGTCTTTCTGCCGAGTGGCTGCTGTGCGCCGCCACGGGCCTGGCGCGTATTGACCTATATATGCGTATGGACGAGACGCTTAACGCGTCCCAGCTCGAGACCATGCATGCGGCCGTTGTCCGCCGCGCTAAGGGCGAGCCGCTGCAATACATCACGGGCAGCACGCAGTTTCGCATGATCGACGTCGCGTGCGCCCCCGGTGTGCTCATTCCGCGCCCCGAGACCGAGATGCTCGTCGAGGAAGTCCTCAATTATCTGGATGCCGAGGTGCTGAGCCCCGAGGCTGCTGCCCGTCAGCGCGTGGAGCTGCCTTGGAACGATGAGGTCGAGGAGGCACGCAAGGCCGAGGCCGCGCTGGCAGACGAACGCGCGGCCGCCGAGCGCCGTGCCGCTAACCTGACGGCTGCCGATGAGGCGGCGCTAGGCGGCGACGTATTGGGCAGCCGCGCCTATGCCGAGGAGCTGGCCGACCGCGAGGCCGAGGAAGCCGCCGCGCAGGCAGCAGAAGCCGAAGCCGCGGAAGCCGCCGAGCCCGAGCTCGACGAATACGGCATCGCCATCGAGGGTGCCGGCCAGGAGACGGCTTCGGCTCAGGATGCCGCTGCGCCTGCCCCAGCCGAGCCCCGTATCGCCCGCGTTCTCGAGGTCGGCTGCGGCACGGGTTGCATCTCGCTCTCCCTTGCCTGGGAGCGCCGCGGCCACGTTACCTGCACCGCCACCGATATCGAGCCGCGCGCCATCGATCTGGCCACCAAAAACCGCGACGCGCTCGGCCTCACGGCAGATGAGGTTGCCTTTAGTCTCACCAACCTGGTGAGCTCCATTCCCCGCGAAGAGTGGGGCACCTTCGACGTGCTCGTTTCCAACCCGCCCTACATCCCGACCGGCGTCATGCGCTCGCTGCCGCACGAGGTCAAGGACTTTGAGCCCGATCTGGCGCTCGAGGGCGGTGCCGACGGCCTCGATATCTTCCGCCGCCTGCTCAACGCGGCGCCCTACATGTTGCGCGCCGGCGGCCTCTTTGCCTGCGAGCTCTACGAGGGCGCCCTCGATGCCGCGGCCGAGCTCTGTCGCCAGGCAGGCCTTTCGGACGTGCGTATCGTCCACGACCTCACCGATCGCCCTCGCATCGTCCGAGCCATCGTCACCGAGCCCAAGCAGCGTATCTAAGCTGAACTAATAGACATTTGCTCAAGTTTGCTCTTGCAATATACCGTAAAACTTCTATTATAGAAGGAGAAAGGTATGTCAAATCAGCTGCATCGGTACCGTATCGTGCTTGATTACATTGAACCTTGGCTTGATGAGCAGGATGAAGCTACGCTGAAGCAGATTTATGCAGACCTTTTGGTGCTCGAGAAGGAAGGTCCCAGCCTTGGTCGTCCACTGGTTGACCGTGTCAAGGGCTCGAAGCTTCATCATTTAAAGGAGCTGAGAGTGACTTCATGTGGTGGGCAGGTGATCCGCATCCTCTTCGCCTTTGACCCCAAGCGCCAGGCGGTATTGCTATTGGCGGGTGATAAGTCGCGAGCGGGATCGTCAAGGGCAAAATGGAACGGCTGGTATGCGATCAACATTCCAAAGGCCGAGCAAATATACCGTCGCCACGTAAGGAGGCTCGATCGAGATGGAACTGCATGAGTATATGGAATCTCGCGGGATAACACGCGACTCCATTACCGCCGAGCAGGAGAGGACTCGCGATCGTATCGAAGCCTATAAGCTTGCTCAGATTCGCAGGCTAAAAGATCTAACACAGGCGTCGGTCGCCCAATCGATGGGCGTTTCTCAAAAACGCGTATCCGAGCTCGAGCGTGGGGAATTGGGTTCGATGAGGCTTGACACGCTGAGCAGGTACGCAGAGAGCCTCGGCGGAAAACTGGTTGCAAGCATCGAGTTTCCCGATCGTACCGTTACGCTTGCGCGCTAATAATCTTCAATTAACCCCCTCACTTTCACCGACTACTAGAGCCGCTCACCAAACCAACATGCGCTCTGGGCAAATAGGTTGAACGTTTCGTGCGAGAATGCCCCACAGTAAACAAACTTGCACCAGAGCGTAAGGGGCTGGCATACACATGCAGACGGTCTATCGGGTATACGAGGGAGCGCGCGAGCCACATCGGCTTGCAGTCGAGCGCACGGCCGAGCTACTCGGTCGCGGCGGCCTGGCGCTTATTCCAACCGAGACGGTCTACGGTGTCGCCGTGGCGGTCAACGCCTTCTCGGATGCCGTTCCACAAGATACAAGTGAACCTCTGCCGTGGCCGCGCGATCCGCAGGCCACCGTCAACGGCGCCGCGGTCCCCGCACTCGGTACCGGCTACCGTCGCATCTTTACCCTCAAGCAGCGCGAGCTCACCCAAACGGTTGCCTGGCTGGTCGATGATGCCGAGGCACTCGACCGCTATGGCGTGGATATCCCTAACGAGGCCCGCGTGCTCGCCCGACGATGCTGGCCGGGCGCCCTGACTATCGTGGTCAAGGCGGCCCCCTGCGTGCCGACCTTTATGCGCGCCGCCGACGACACGGTGGCACTTCGCGCTTCGGCCTCGCCCGTGGTGCAGGCGCTCATCCGCGCCTGCGGTAGCCCCCTTGCCTGCACCAGCGCCAACACGCATGGCGCGCCCGCGCCGGCAAGTTTTGTCACGGTGGAGGAGCGCATCCTGAAGGGGGTCGATGTGGCCGTCGACGCCGGTGAGACCCCGTGTCGCGACGCCTCAACCATCGTGTCGTTTCAGCACGGCGAGCTCCAGATCCTGCGCCAAGGCGCGCTTCCCGCATCAGAGATCGAACGGGTCCTGTCCGACCCGATGCAATAGAAAGGTGTAAGCGATGTCGTTGAATCTAGGTAGCCTGGGTATGGAAGACGCCTCGTTTAGCTTTGGCGGTTCCTACATCATGGCGCTCGACTGCGGCACCACCTCGGTACTCGCGACCATCGTCGACGAGTACGGCTGCATCGTCGCCCAGGCGCGCCGTAGCGTCAAAACCAGCTTCCCGCGCCCCGGCTGGGTGGAGCAGGATCCCACGGAGGTGCTTGCCAGCCAGATCGGCGTGATGATGGAGGTTCAGTTTAAGAGCGGCATCCATTCTGACCGCATCGCCGCCATCGGTATCTCCAACCAGCGCGAGACCACGGTGGTGTGGGACCGCATAAGCGGCCAACCCATCTATAACGCCATCGTGTGGCAATGCCGTCGCACCGCACCTCTGATCGACGAGCTGGTTGAGCAGGGCGCAGAAGAGCTGGTGCGCTCCCGCACGGGGCTTACGCTCGACCCGTATTTCTCGGCCTCCAAGGTGCAGTGGATTCTCGATAACGTCGACGGTGCGCGTGAGAGCGCGGCGGCGGGCGACCTCATGTTCGGCACCATCGACACCTGGCTCATCTACAACCTCACCGGCGGTCAGGTCTTTGCCACCGACTACACCAATGCCAGCCGCACCGCGCTCTTTAATATCCATGCGCTCGATTGGGACGACGATCTGCTGGCGCTTTTCGACGTCCCACGTTCCATGATGCCCGAGGTTCGTTGGAGCTCGGGCGACTACGGCCGCGTCGCGAGCGACATCATGACCAACATGCCACCCATCATGGGCGTGGCGGGCGACCAGCAGGCGTCGCTGTTCGGCCACTGCTGCTTCCATCCCGGCCAGACCAAAAACACCTATGGCACGGGTTGCTTTATGCTCATGAACACCGGCGACGAGATCGTCGAATCCAAGAACGGTCTGGTCTCCACGATCGGTATCGCCGCGGACGGCAAAATCAGCTATGCGCTCGAGGGTTCTATCTTCGCCGCCGGCTCAACCATGAACTGGCTGCGCAACAACATGGGCATCATCTCGAGCGTGAGTGAGTCCGCGCAACTCGCCACTTCGATCAGCGACAACGAGGGCTGCTACTTCGTCCCCGCCTTCGCAGGCCTGGGCGCTCCCTGGTGGGACCCGCGTGCTCGCGGTATCGTGTGCGGCCTGACCGGCGCCTCGAGTCGCGCGACCATTGTACGTGCGGCCTGCGAGTCCATGGCCTACCAGAGTTATGACGTGCTACGCGCCATGGAGCAGGACGTGGGACTTTCGATTGAGCGCCTGTCCGTCGATGGCGGTGCCTCGCGCAACGAGTTCATCATGCAATTCCAGGCCGATCTGCTGGATATCCCCGTGCTGCAGTGCGAGACGGTGGAGACCACGGCGATCGGCGCCGCGTACTTGGCGGGCCTTGCTGTCGGCTATTGGGAGGATTTGGAGGAGCTGGAGCAAAACGCTCAGATCGTCAAAGTCTTCCATCCTCACATGTCCGCCGAGCGCCGTGAGAGCAACCTCGCTGGTTGGCGTGATGCCGTCAAGCGTTCGCTCAACACCGCTCAGTAGGGTTGCGACGAGCTGCTCGATACAACAAACCGTTAAACTTATGCACGGCGCTAGGCAACAACGTCGCCATGCGTCTTGTCAGCAAGGCCTTCTTCCGGCCGCAATGAAAGGGGCATCAACCCATGACCGTCACCTACGATACGTCCCGTGTGACGCTTGTCGACCATCCACTCGTCCAGCACAAGCTGTCGATCTTGCGCGACAAGAGCACTGGCACCAACCAGTTCCGCCAGCTCGTGCGCGAGCTTGCGCTCTTTGACGGCTACGAGGCCATGCGCGACCTGCCCATGGAAGACGTCGAGGTCGAGACTCCCATCACCACCGCCACGTTTAAGCAGCTTGCCGGCAAGAAGCTCGCCATCGTTCCCATCCTGCGCGCAGGCCTTGGCATGGTCGATGGCATCCTCGACTTGGTACCCTCCGCTCGCGTGGGCCACATCGGTATGGAGCGCGACGAGGTTACTCACGAGCCGCATGAGTATTACTGCAAGATGCCCAAGGATATCGACCAGCGTATCTGCCTGGTTGTCGACCCCATGCTCGCCACGGGCGGTTCGGCCGAGATGGCCATCAGCTACCTGCGCGAGCGCGGTGTCAAGGATATCCGCATGCTGTGCATCGTCGCCGCGCCCGAGGGCCTCAAGTCACTGACCGAAAAGGATCCCGACGTACATATTTATACGTGCGCCATCGATGACCATCTCAACGAGGCCGCCTACATCGTTCCCGGCCTGGGCGACGCCGGCGACCGCATCTACGGTACGCTCTAGTCGTTGGGCCTTGTCGGCTACGGTCACAAATACGAAGAAATGGTGCGCGCGGGCGAGCAAAAGTCGTCCACGCGCACTTCTGTTAACGGACGTTTTGCGCTGAGGGGTTCGAAAAAACGTATTACCGTACCTGCGGCATAAAGAAGGCCTTAAGAAAACGTACAGGTGCGTATTAACCGTTTGTTTTACGGTTGTACTTTAGCGATTGGCTCGTACAATAGTCACCAATGTTTGGCTGGGACTGTGCTGTGAGGCGTTAAAAAGGAAAGCGAGGAAGCCAGTGTTTCAGATAGCCGATCTGCTCGCTATCGTTGCAGGCGCCATCGCGGGCGCAATTGCCTTCCTTCCCTTTGTTTTTACGCTCAAGCCGGTTCTTGACGATAAACAGAATGCGGACATGCTCAAGGGCATGGTGAGTCTGGCGGTCTCGGCAGTCGCCCTGCTCGTCTTTACCTTGGTTGTGTTTGCGTTGTTCGGAGAGGCATTTCGCATGTTCCTCCTGGGCGAGGCGATCGGCTTCGTGGTCTTTATGGCCGCCTGCACGGTTCGCGTCGCCAAGGCGCTGCGAGATCCTCATGAGGTCGAAAGGTAAGTCGTGGAAATTTTTGAAAAGCTGCCTGATGAGATTAATCATCTGGTCAGCGAGTTCAGCTCCACCCCTGTCGTGGGCGATCTGAGCTGCGGCATCACGCAGTACTCGTTTTGGCTGATCGTCTCCACGATCGTGCTCCTGATCGTCCTGGCCGTGTTCAAGAAGAAGCAGACCCTGGTTCCCAAGGGCTTCTTCGTCAACGGTTTCGAGTACATCATCGAGTACGTCGAGAACGATATCGGCAAGGGCGTCGTGGGTGAGAACTGGAAGAAGCACTTCCCGTTCCTGTGCTCGCTTTTCCTGTTCATCCTGATCAATAACATGATCGGCCTGATCCCGGGAATGAAGCCCGGCACCGGCGCAATCGGCTCCACCGCCGCGCTCGCCATCTTCGCCTTCGTGTACTTCATCTACTACGGATGCAAGGCTCACGGCGTGATCGGCTACATCAAGAGCCTCGCCCCGCAGGGCGTGAGCTTCCCGATGAACGTGCTTGTGTGGGTCGTCGAGCTTTTCTCGACCTTCCTGCGCCTCATCACGCTCGCCGTCCGTCTGTTCTGCAACATGTTCGCAGGACACGTGGTCATGGGCTCGTTCGCCATCATGGCGAGCATGTTCATGCAGCCGCTGCTTCAGCAGGTTTCCGCGGCCCACGCCGTCGGCGCCCTGCCTTCGCTGGCCTGGCTTGCCATCCTCATCCTGATCTATGCGATCGAGCTTGTGGTCGGCGCCATCCAGGCTTACGTCTTCACGGTCCTTACCGCCGTGTATGTCTCCGAGGCAGAGGAGGTCGCGGAGGAGGAGTAATCTTCCGTTCGCGCCTTAAAGGTAAGGCAATTCGTTAAACCGCCGGTGCCCGTACCCATGGAGCCCGGCAGTTATAAAAAGGTTATCCTGCGTGAAATAAGACACGCACGACAAAGGAGGAATCGTGGGAGTTATCGGTTACGGTCTCGGTGTTATCGGCGCTGGTCTTGCTATCGGCCTGTCTGCTCTGGGTGCTACGGGTGCTATGGCCCGTCAGCCTGAGGTCCAGGGCCGCGTGTTCACCGTCTTCATCATGGGCTCCGCCTTCGGCGAGGCTCTGGCTCTGATCGGCTTCGTTGTCGCGCTGATCGTTAAATAGCACGGAGCGTCAAGTATGAATCTTTCATTCCAGAAGAGCGCGATCGCACTCTCCGCGTCCGCGGCCGCGCTGCTCATGCCGGTTTCCGCGTTCGCCGAGGACGGCGCTGCCGGTGCGGACATCCTCATCCCTAAGATGGCGGAGTTCATCCCGGCGCTTATCGCCTTCCTGATCATCTGGATCGTGCTGGCCAAGGTCGCCCTGCCGGGCATCATGAAAACCATGGAGGAGCGCGGCAAGAAGATCGAGGAGAGCCTCGACGAGGCCGAGAAGACCAAGCAGGAGGCCATCGCCAAGCGCGCTGAGTCCGACTCGATCGTCACCGACGCCCGTCGTCAGGCTGCCGACATCGTTCTCGAGGCCCGTAAGGACGCCGAGTCCGAGCGCGCCCGTATTATCGAGGCTGCTCACAAGGAGGCCGAGGAGATTATCGCCAAGGCCCATACGACCGTCGAGGACGAGCGCAAGTCCATTTACGCCGGTGCCGCGAGCTCCATCGCCGACCTGTCCGTTGCCGTCGCCACCAAGATCGTGGGCGAGGCACTCGAGGACGAGGGCGAGCAGAAGAAGCTCATCGAGCGCTACATCCAGGAAGCAGGTAGCCTGAATGCCGACTAGCCGCTATCAGGACAAGGTGCTCGAGACCTACGCGCGCTCCCTTTTGGAAGCCGCCAAGGCCGAGAACCATGTGTTCGAGGACCTCGAGATGATCGAGCGTCTGGCTAGCGCCAGCCCCGAGATCATCGCCGTGCTCGACACCATGTCCAAGCGCGACCAGCTCGACCTTCTTCCCAAGGTGGCAGCTGCCTTTAAGTATGTAGCCGAGGAAGACGAGGATGTAGTGGGCGTGACCGTCACCACGGCGATCCCGCTCGACGACGAGCTGCGTCAAACCATCACTAAGAAATGCGAGCAGGACTTCGGCCGCAAGGTATTCCTTATCGAGCAGGTCGACCCGTCTATCGTGGGCGGCCTGGTGCTCGAGGCCCGCGGCGAGCGTCGTGACATCTCCGTCAAGACGCAGCTGCGCATCGCGCAGGAGACCCTCGCAAACTCTGCTAATTCGTACGGAGGTGAAGCCTAATGTCCGAAACCCTCAATGCCCAGGATATCGCCAAGAAACTGCAGGAGCAGCTCACGAGCCTCTCCGCGACGGTCGATACGCATGAGGTTTCAACGGTCGACGAGGTAGGCGACGGCATCGCGCGCGTCTCCGGCCTCAAGAGCGCCATGGCAGGCGAGCTTCTGGAGTTCAAGAGCTCCGATACCGGTGAGACCGTCTTCGGCCTTGCCCAGAACCTTGACCGTGACGAGGTCGGCGCCGTTCTGTTTGGTGCCGTCGACTCCATCAAGGAAGGCGACGAGTGCCGCACCACTGGCCGCATTATGGATATCCCCGTGAGCCGCGCCATGCTCGGCCGCGTCGTCAATCCGCTCGGCCAGCCCATCGACGGCCTGGGCGACATCGTCGCCACGCACCGTCGTCCCATTGAGTTCAAGGCCCCCGGCGTCATCGACCGTACCCCGGTGTGCGAGCCGGTTCAGACCGGCCTGTTGGCCATCGACTCCATGGTGCCTATTGGTCGCGGTCAGCGAGAGCTCATCATCGGCGACCGTAAGACCGGTAAGACCGCCATTGCCATCGACGCTATCCTCAACCAGCGCGGCAAGGGCATGGTCTGCATCTATGTCGCCATCGGCCAGAAGGCCTCCACGGTTGCCAACATCCGCGAGACCCTCGCTCAGCACGGTGCGCTCGACTACACCATCATCGTTTCGGCCACCGCTGCCGATTCCGCCCCTATGCAGTACATCGCGCCTATGGCCGGTGCCGCTATCGGCGAGTTCTTCATGTACAACGGCGAGGACGGCAAGCCCGCCAGCGAGACCAACCCCGGCGGCCACGTGCTCGTCATCTACGATGACCTGTCCAAGCAGGCTGTGGCCTACCGTCAGATGTCGCTGACGCTGCATCGTCCGCCCGGACGCGAGGCCTATCCTGGTGACATCTTCTACCTGCACTCTCGTCTGCTCGAGCGTGCCGTCAAGATGTCCAAGAAGAACGGTTATGGCTCCATGACGGCTCTGCCGATCATCGAGACCCAGGACGGCGACGTCTCGGCCTACATTCCGACCAACGTCATTTCCATTACTGATGGTCAGATCTACCTGCAGTCCGAGCTCTTCTTCCAGGGCCAGCGCCCGGCAGTCGACGTGGGCATTTCCGTGTCCCGCGTCGGTGGCGACGCGCAGACCAAGGCTATGAAGCAGGTCGCCGGCAACCTCCGTCTGGACCTCGCTTCGTACCAGGAGCTCGCCGGCTTTACGCAGTTCGGCTCCGACCTCGACGAGGCTACTCAGAAGCAGCTGACCCATGGTGCCCGCATGACCGAGCTCCTGAAGCAGCCGCGCTACAAGCCGTTTGAGGTTGGCGAGCAGATCGTTACGCTGTTCGCTGGCAACGAGGGCTTCCTGGATGACCTGGAGATCGCCGACGTGCTGCCTTTCCGTGCCGAGCTCATCGAGTACATGGACAATGGCTTTGGCTCGCTGCTCGACAAGGTTCGCGCCAAGAAGATCGATGATGACACCAAGGCTGAGCTCTTGCGCGTCATCGGCGACTTCAAGCAGCAGTTCATGGCCAAGCACCATTCGGATGTTTCTGGATCAGAGGAGAACTAAGCCCCATGGCCAACCTTCGCGACATTAAGAAGCGAATCTCCTCGGTTACCACGACCAAGCAGATCACGCGCACGATGGAGATGGTCTCTACGGCCAAGATCCGTCGTGCCCTCGATCGCTCCAAGCAGGCCGAGCCCTATAAGGAGGCGCTGACCGACGTCATGTTGACGGTCGCCGGCGACGCTTCCTGTTCGGGCACCGATCCCATGCTGCAGAAGCATGAGAACGTCAAGCATGGCCTGATTGTCGTTATTGCCTCGGACCGCGGCCTTGCCGGCGGTTTCAATACGACGGTGGAGCGCACGGCCGAAAAGCTCGCCGCTTCTTGGGCGAACGACGGCATCGAGTGCGAGATCATCGCGTGCGGGCGTAAGCCGGCCACGTATTTCCGTGACCGCGCAAACGTCGTCATGCACTTTGAGGGCAACTCCTCTGAGCCCGATTTCAATCAGGCCCGCATGATCTCCTCTCATATCTGCGATGCGTATCGTGCCGGTGAGCTTGACCGTGTCGAGCTTGTCTACCACCACGCCAAGAACCGCGTGGATCAGGAGCTTCGCGTCGAGCATCTGTTGCCGCTCGACCCCGAGATGATCGCTATGGCCCACGGTCCGCGTAAGAACGAGACCGACGCCCCTAAGCGCATCTCGTCCACGTTCGAGTTCGTGCCCTCTCCCGAGCATGTTCTCGGCAAGCTTGTGCCGTCTTATATCCTGACGGTCATCTACCAGGCCCTGATCGATTCGGCGGCTGCCGAGCAGGGTGCACGCCGCAAGGCCATGCACTCCGCGACGGAAAACGCCACCGCGATCATCTCGACCCTTACCCGCACGTATAGTCGCGTGCGCCAGGCTTCGATCACGACCGAGATTAACGAGATCGTCGGCGGAGCCTCAGCATTGGAGGAACAGTAATGGCTAATAACACCGTAAAGCTTGCGGTCGAGGAAGCCACCAAGAAGACGACTGCCGGTGATGGTCGCATCGTGCGAATCATCGGTCCTGTCGTCGACGTCAAGTTTGACGGTGCGGTGCCCCCGATCTACAACGCGCTCACGGTCGAGGCCGAGACCCCGATCGGTCATCTGAGCACGATCCTCGAGGTCGAGAGCCAGCTTCCGGGCGGCGTCGTCCGCACGGTCGCCATGTCCTCGACCGACGGCCTGCAGCGCGGCCTCATCGCCACCGATACCGGTGAGCCCATGAAGATGCCCGTTGGTCCCAAGACGCTCGGCCGCATTTGGAATGTCATGGGCAGGCCCGTCGACGGCAAGCCCATGCCCGAGGTGGAGGAGTTCTACCCCATCCACCATGCAGCGCCCCGTTTCGACGAGCTCACCACCAAGACCGAGATCTTCGAGACCGGTATCAAGGCCGTCGACCTGCTCGAGCCCTACATCCGCGGCGGCAAGACAGGTCTGTTCGGCGGCGCCGGCGTCGGCAAGACCGTTCTGATCCAGGAGCTCATCAACAACCTCGCTCAGGAGCACGGCGGCACCTCGGTGTTCACCGGCGTCGGCGAGCGTACCCGCGAGGGCACCGACCTGTTCCTCGAGATGAGCGAGTCTGGCGTTATCGACAAGACCTGCTTGGTCTATGGTCAGATGAACGAGCCGCCCGGAGCGCGTCTGCGCATCGGTCTGGCCGGCCTTACCACCGCTGAGTATTTCCGTGATCGCGGCCAGGACGTTCTGCTGTTCATCGACAACATCTTCCGCTTCTCCCAGGCAGGTTCCGAGGTTTCCGCACTGCTGGGCCGTATGCCGTCCGCCGTCGGTTACCAGCCCACGCTGGCAACCGAGATGGGCGACCTCCAGGAGCGCATTACTTCGACCAAGACGGGCTCCATTACCTCCGTCCAGGCTGTCTACGTCCCCGCAGACGACCTGACCGACCCGGCGCCTGCCACGACGTTTACGCACCTCGACGCCACCACGGTTCTTTCGCGTAGCATTTCGTCGCTCGGCCTGTTCCCGGCTATCGACCCGCTCGCGTCTTCCTCCGACGCTCTCGATCCCTCGATCGTCGGCGAGGAGCACTACCGTGTCGCCGTCAAGGTCCAGGAGCTCCTGCAGGAGTACTCCGACCTTCAGGACATCATCGCCATTCTGGGTATGGACGAGCTGTCCGAGGAGCAGCGCCTTACGGTCAACCGTGCCCGTAAGATTCAGCAGTTCCTCTCGCAGTCCTTCCACGTCGCCGAGAAGTTCACCGGCAACCCCGGTGTCTACGTCCGCGTCGAGGATACCGTCCGCTCTTTCGCCGAGATTGTCGACGGCAAGGCCGATGACCTGCCCGAGCAGGCTTTCCGCTATGCTTCCACGATTGAGGACGTGCGCGAGCGCGCCCGCAAGATGGGGGAGAAGTAGGTTATGCGTATCCGCATCGTGTGCCCCGTGAGCTGCGCCTATGAGGGCGACGCTGCGTTTGTGTCGATTCCGTCCACGGATGGCGAGTTTGGCGTTCTGCCTGCTCACTCCAGCGAGATCTGCACGATCGACCGCGGTTACGTTCGCGTTTCCGATAAGGCCATGGGCACTGTCGACCACACGTTTGCCGTGGCCGGCGGCTATGCCCAGGTTGCGGACGATGTCGTGACCGTTCTCGCCGAGCGCGCTTGCGATTTGGCGACCGTCGATGCCGACAAGCTTAAAGCTGATATTCAAGGTTTTGAAGAGAAGCTGGGTAATTTGTCGGAGGATGATGCACGCCGCGCCTACCTCTATAATGAAATCGCATGGTGTAAGCTCAAGCTTGCCCAATAGTCAAACGATTTAGCGTTCGACCATTTGCGAACACATCATGCCCGGGATGGCCCAGCCACCCCGGGCATGCTTTTTGAAAGGGTAGACCTTGGATATTATCCGCGTTGAGGGTGGCCACGCCATCGGAGGCTCCGTGCCCGTCTCGGGTGCCAAGAACTCCGCGCTCAAACTCATGGCGGCAACGCTTCTGGCGCCGGGCAAGACGACGCTGCAGAACGTGCCCGATATTTCCGATGTTCACGTGATGGGCAAGGTGCTCAAGGGCATGGGCGCTACGATCGATGTTCTCGACGAGCACACGCTCGAGATTGATACCTCTCAGGTCGATTCTTGGGAGGCCCCCTACGAGCTCGTTGCCAAGATGCGTGCTTCCACCGCCGTCATGGGACCCCTGCTGGGCCGCTTCCATCGCGCCAAGATTGCCATGCCGGGCGGCTGCAACCTGGGTGCTCGCAAGATCGATATGCACATTCTTGGTCTTGAGGCCCTGGGCGTTGAGTTCGATACCGCCCACGGTTACATCAACGCTAATGCGCCCCAAGGTCTGCGCGGTACCACCGTCACGCTCGAGTTCGCCAGCGTCGGTGCGACCGAGAACCTCATCATGGCCTCTGTGCGCGCACAGGGCACCACGGTTATCGACAATGCCGCCCGCGAGCCCGAGATTGTCGATCTCGCCAACATGCTCAACGAGATGGGCGCCAAGATTGTTGGCGCCGGCACGCCCGTCGTGACTATCGAAGGCGTGGAAGAGCTCCATCCTGTTACCCATCGCGTAGTGGGCGACCGCATCGAGGCCGGTACCTTTATCGTTGCCGGTGCGTTGATGGCCGACGATCGCGGTGTCGATGTCACGGGCTTTTGCCCCATTCACTTGGGCATGGTGCTCAAGAAGATGGAGCTCATGGGTATCGACTGCGAGCGCGTCGAGGATGGCGTCCATGTAAACCGTGCCGAGCGTATCAAGCCGGTCGACATCCAGACGCTTCCGTTCCCCGGCTTCCCGACGGACATGCAGGCGCAGATTATGGTACTCTCCGCCCTTGCCGATGGCAGTTCCGTTATTACCGAGAACATCTTCGAGAATCGCTTTATGTTCGCCTCTGAGCTGGTGCGCATGGGTGCCGACATTCGTATCGAGAGCCATCATGCCATGATTCATGGCGTCAAGGGCTTCTCGGGTGCACAGGTTACCTCGCCCGATCTGCGTGGCGGAGCGGCCCTCGTCGTAGCGGGCTTGATCGCCGACGGGACGACCGAGGTTTCGGCCATTCATCACATCAAGCGCGGCTACGAGCAGTTTGTCGAAAAGCTGCAGGCGCTCGGCGCGCATGTCGAGCATGCTACCGTCCCCGATCCCGTCATCTACTAATACAGGTTGCCTATGTTTAATAAAAAGCCCCTCGCGGATACCACCACCCGAAGACCCTCAACTGGTGCGCAGGCCAAGATCTACAGTCGCGATAACGTGGCTCGCTATTCCGAGCGAGCTCGCCAACGTCGTCGTAGCCACACGATTCGTCACGTCGCGCTCATTGCCGTGCTTGGCGTGCTGCTGAGTGCCACTGCCGCTGCCGGCCTGTGGTTTGCCACCATTATGGGCAAGCTCGGCGATTCTAATGTCATTACCGACAATCTGCGTCGGGTTCTGGTTGACACCGATGAGGCAAAGGATCCGTTCTACGTGCTGCTTCTTGGCACCGACGGCCGTCCGGGCGAGGATACGTATCGTGCCGACTCGATTATCCTGGCACGCATCGACCCCACGCAAAAGCAGGCGACGCTCATTTCCGTTCCGCGCGACACCAAGGTCGAGTACAAGGGCGAGACCATGAAGATCAACGCCTGCCATACCGTTGGCGGCGCCGAGGCCATGGTCGAGGCGGTCAACGAGCTGTGCGGTGTTCAGATTTCCCACTATGCCGAGGTCAGCTTCGACGGTATGCAGGCGCTGATTGATTCGGTTGGCGGTATCGACATTAACGCAACCGATGATGTTGACGACCCCGAGCACCTGGATATTAAGATTACCGCTGGCCAGCAGCATATGGACGGTGCCACCGCCCTTACCTATGCCCGCTGCCGCTACACCTATGCCGACGGCGATTACACGCGCATGCGCCACCAGCGCCAGGTGCTTGGCGCCCTTGCCAACCAGATTCTCAATAACTTCGATGCCACGAAGATCTTTGGCCTGGTTAATTCGCTGTCCGATATGCTCGTAACCGATATGAGCGTTCAGGATATCGTGGCTACGGTCAACGCCATGCGCGGTATGGATGTCGACGGTATCTACTCGGCCAACCTGCCCTCGTACGCCGACGACAGCACCATGATCGACGGTGTGAGCTACGTCTTTGTCTACGAGGACGAGCTCAAGGAAATGATGGAGCGCGTCGATGCCGGCAAGGATCCCAAGGGTCCCAACACCATGGGTCTTTCCGATGGTTCCAGCTCTACGATTGGCGACCTGAACAACAACACGTCTGACGATTACGCAAACGGTACCGCAACCTCATCGGTCAGCTCTGACGATTCCGATGACTCAAGCGATTCAAGCGATTCGGACTACTACGAAGAGCCCACCGGCGACGGCAACGGCTACGAAGCCAACTACTAAGTTACGGCGTTTTACCAAACGCCGTAACGGCTCGACGCTGCGCGCCGCCCAAGGCGACAATTTGTCATTCAAAAGGCAGGGCATGACCAGAAGGTCAATGCCCTGCCTTTTTCATGCCAACTTGTTCGCCTTGGACGTCGCTCGCTGACGTTGGCTCAACCTGCGGTGCTGACTACTCCCCTTGCACCAAAAACCGCCCCGTTCTCGGTTTTGAGGACGGGGCGGTTTTGCTTACCTGGATTGTTCGAGTTCCCTATGCAAAGCGGGCGACGAGCTCCTGGAGCACGTCGGTCATCTTGACGAGCGAGCTGACCGGGACGAACTCGTTGACGCCGTGGTAGCAATAGCCGCCGGTGGAAAGGTTGGGGCAGGGCAGACCGCGGAACGACAGCTGAGCGCCGTCGGTGCCGCCACGAATCGGCAGCACTTGGGGCTCAACGCCGCAGGCAAGGTAGGCTTCCTTGGCAACATCAATAAGCTCGGGATAGTCACGAACGATCTCGGCCATATTTCGATACTGCTGCTTAATCTCGACTGTCACGCGCTCCTCACCCAGACGCTGGTTGAGCATCGAGGCGGCGGCATCAATAAGGTCGAGTTTCTGCTGGAACTTGGCGGCGTCATGGTCGCGGATGATATAGCGCGCTGTGGCGTGATCGACGGTCGCAGATACACCCTCAAGGTGATAAAAGCCCTCGTAGCCTTCCGTATACTCCGGGCGCTGCACGTAGGGGAGCAACGCGTTGAAGTCGCAGAACAGATTGCCTGCGTTGACCATACGGCCCTTAGCGTCGCCCGGGTGGATGGACTGGCCCTCAAAGCGGACGGTCGCCTCGGCGGCGTTAAAGCACTCCCACTCCAGCTCGCCGATGGGGCCGCCGTCGACCGTGTAGGCGTACTTGCAGCCAAAGGTATCGATATCCAACAGCTCGGCTCCGTGGCCGATTTCCTCGTCAGGGCAGAAGCAAATGCCGAGTGCAGGATGGGGCAGAGAAGGGTCCTGAGCGATACGCGCGACAAGCGACATGATCTCGGCGACGCCTGCCTTGTCGTCCGCGCCCAGCAGCGTGGTGCCATCGCTGCAGACCAGGTCCTCACCCGCGAGGTCATTCAGGGCGGGAAGCTTGGCTGTGCTCATGGCAACGGGCTTACCGTCAACCGTGCCGCAGACCAGGTCGCCGCCTTCGTGGTGTACGATGTGCGGCTTCACGCCGGCGCCCGGTGCAACTTCGGTGGTGTCGAGATGGGCGATCAGGCCCAGGGCGGGCTTGTCCTCAGCGCCCGCACTTGCGGGGATATGCGCGCAGACATAGGCGTGCTCGGTCACGTGGGCATCTTCCGCACCAAGCTCGCGCAGCTCTTCAGCCAGCACGATGGCAAGGTCAAACTGAACGGCGCTCGAGGGTACCTGGTCGCAGTTTGCATCCTCGGACTGCGTGTTGATCTGGACGTAGCGCAAAAAGCGCTCGAGGACATCGGGGTTCGTGGTGGTGTTTTCCATAAAGACCGCTCCAATCTTGGTCGTCGTGTGCAACAAGAACTCTAGCACGGTATGCCACGGCATACCGCGACGCTTGGATGGGGTAGAATCAGCCATTGAATGCAGAAGGGACGGAAGATCATGGATACGACAAATAGCTCGCGCGAACTACATCTGACGGTGGCGAACGAAGACTACTTGGAGTGCATGGTTCGCATTGAAAGCGAAGAGGGGGAAACCAACGGCGTTCGATCGGTCGACATCGCGCAGCGCCTTGGCGTCTCCAAGGCATCGGTTAATAAAGCGGTTTCGGCGCTCAAGGCATCCGAACTTGTCGAGCAATCGCACTACGGCAAGGTAGTCCTGACCGATCGCGGCCGCGAGGTTGGTACGGCTATCTGGTACCGTCATCGCCTCATCCGCACGTTTTTGGTTCAGGAGCTCGGTGTCGAATTTGAGCGAGCCGATTCCGAGGCCTGCATGATGGAGCATGCGCTTTCCGAGGACACGATGAACCGCTGGCTCGCCTATCTCGAAAAGCAGGGAATCAGCGTCGAGGAATAGCGGGATATATATGGATACGAGTTATTACAACCGCTTTGGTGCCGAGGAACTTGCGCGCCGCTTGTCGAGCGAGACCTTGTTGGCGCAGGGCCCCATGGGCAGCGTTCTGTTGAGTGAGTACGATGCCGCCGACATTCCACCGGCGTTTTGGAATCTGGCAGAGCCGCAGACCGTTTCTCGTATCCATCGCTTGTATGTCGCTGCCGGCGCGCAGGTGCTCATTACCAACACCTTTCAGGCATCAAGCTATGCCCTCAAGCACGACCAGATTGCGCCGTCCGTGGCGGAGGTCAATCGCGGGGCCGTCGACGATGCTCGCCAGGCGCACCCGCAACTGCTGCTGGGCTCGATGGGCCCGATCGGTATTGAGTGGTTTGCCGAGGACTCTGCCGAGTATCGTGAAATCCGAGGCATTGCGCGCGAACAGGCGCACGCCTTGCTCAATGCCGGCGTTGACGGTCTGCTGATCGAGACGGTGACTTCTATCCGTAATTTGCAGCCCATGCTTGCCGGCGCCCGAGATGCCGCCGACGGCATGCCTGTTCTGGTGAGTTTTGTCGTTGACGATAAAGGCGACCTGTTGGGCGATGGCCTCAACATCGAGGCAGCCGTTTTGTACGCCGAAAAACACGGCGCAAACTCGGTTGGTGTTAATTGCTGTTCGCTTGCGGCCGCGAACGCGGCGGTGCCCAGGATGGTTGCATCGGCGACTACTCCCGTCACGGTGCGTCCCAACGTAGGCGATCCGGTCCAGACTCAGGATGGCCCCGTATGGCACGAGAACCCCGAAGCTTTCGCGCGCGCATGCATCGAATGGGGACATGCCGGTGCCGCAATGGTGGGCAGTTGCTGTGGAACCACGGCAATCACTACGGCCGCGATGGCCGAGGCGCTCGATATATAAAGGGCAAACCGCTCCATACGGGGCGGTTTTTTTATTGCTTGCATGTCCTCGGCAGCATTTGCCCAAATGGTGAATGCTGGTGCCGGCAGGTTGCCGAGTGCATGTTGCGGGTATACCCCATGCGTACCATGATCCAAACACTGTGAGGTGTCTGCGCGTGTGCGCGATAATTCATTTTGGAACTGACGGTTGGCGCGCTCGCGTCGATGAGGACTTCACTGCCGATAACGTTGCCCGTATCGCCGATGCCGTCGGCGAGTTGTGGCAAAAGACCAATCCGGGCAAAACGGTATATATAGGGTTCGACACCCGGCCCCTGGCGCGCGAGTTCGCTGAGCTTGCGGCGGGCGTGCTAGCAGCGCACGGGCTAGACGCCGTGCTCGCTTCGCGACCTGTCCCGACCCCTGCCCTTACGTGGGCGGCGGCTTATGACGGTGAAGCGTGCGGCGCGCTCATGGTGACGGGGTCCCATCATCCGCAGGGCTATCTGTGCCTCAAGATTCGCATGGGTGACGGCTCGACCGCCAACCAGGATGTCATCGAAGAGCTCGAAGAGACTATGGCTCCCGAGCCAATGGGGCTCGAGGGGCAATATCGCACCGCGGATATCATTCCTGACTATATGCAGGCGGTGGCATCGTTTGTCGATGCCGAAGCCATCCGCGCCGCGCACTTGCGCGTGGTTGTCGATCCCATGGGCGGCGCAGCCCAGGGCTATCTAGCCGACTTGTTGCGCGAGCTTGGCGTTGAGGTGCACGAGATTCACGCCGGGCAGGCGTCTGACCAAGAAGATATCTGCCCCGACCCCGTTGAACCGTGGGTGGACGCTTGCGAGCCAGATCATGGCGCTCGTTTTGGGCGACTTGGTTCAATTTCGTAATTTGGAGGGGCGCGTCGTCGTCAATCTTTCATGCTCGACGCTCGTGCGTCGCATTGCCGAGGCGCTTGGCTGCCGCGTGACCGTCAAACCAGTCGGTTTCAAATATATAGCGGCGGAGATGAAGAAGGGCGGCGTCCTCATGGGCGGCGAAGAAGCCGGTGGTATCGGCATCGCCGCGCATATGCCCGAGCGCGATGGAATCCTCGCCTGTCTGATTCTGTGTGAGCTTATGGCAAAGACGGACGCGCCTTTGGGCGTTCTGGTCGACCAACTCGAGGACAGTTTTGGTAAGACGAGTTACGGTCGACGCGATTTGCGCCTTGAGGCCGAAGATGCCGAAACGTTACGAACCCTGCTGCCGGGCGTAAACCCCAAGTCGATTTGTGGCAAGGTGCCGCAAAACGTTAGTCATATGGACGGCTTGCGTCTGTCATTTGAGGATGACACGTGGCTGCTGGTCCGTCCTAGCGGGACCGAACCAGTGGTGCGCGTCTACGCCGAGGGGTTCTCGGTGGAAGAACGCGATGAGTTGCTCGATGCTGGCTGTGCTTTAGCTAGGGGGACGTATCCGCTTTAACCATGAGACTGCCTTATATAAAGAGATGCTCGGCGAGCGGTAGTTAACGGCTGGCAAACGTTAGTCGGATCACAAGATGTGTAGGAAATGTGTACGCCCAGATTCCCGCCCACGGGGCCCCTCCGGTCTGGCAATATATCTCCTTGCCGCGCGGCCCGGTCGGACCGGATGAGCCGCAAAGCGTGCACCTTGAGAA
>JAGZQF010000027.1 GCA_018382295.1 Collinsella sp. | reverse complement strand
CGAGATAGTCGAGAAGCACGGCCTCAAGAAGGAGTAACATCGGGACTTGCAGCGACGGACCTCAGGACACTCTTACACCACGTCTGCGCGCGCGACCCTCGCAGACACCCAACTAGGCCCTCAATAGCTTAATTTCGCTGTTACTAAATTAGTGACAGTACTCATATTTAGCATTTTTTGTCCATGGAGTCCCGGGGGGCGACAATTCGACTCCCCGGGACTGCTCACCTATTCGGAAATCGGCACTCCATGGCCCCAGGAGCCTTCCATGCCGCATACGGTCGAAGCAAACCCCGCCGCAAAGTCGAGTGCACGCTCGATGGCCTCGGCACCATCCTCGCCACGCTTGACGGAATCGAGATAACACATCAGGAACGAAGTCAGGAATGAGTCGCCCGCACCCATGGTGTCCTTCATATCCGTTACCGGCTTAGCCAGTTGGCGGTAATAACGATCGCCATCATAGGCAATGCAGCCCTCAGCGCCAGCCGTTGCCGATACGAAACGCGGACCTAGGCTCCTCACCCATGCCAGACGCTCGCGAATCTCATCCTCACTCGCGGCGTCTGCCGCGCTAAAGAACGCGAAGTCAACGTAGGGAGCAATCTGCTCGTAGTACTCGTCGGTCGAATCGTCCGAGAAGTCAAACGAAACCGTGATGCCCGCGGCCTTCAACTTGGGAAGTTCACGCTCGGTAAAGCAATAGTTGCCCGAGTGGACTACGTCGAACTGCTTCACGTACGCAAGGTCAAAGCGATCGAGCACATAGCGCGCATCACCACGGATGCCGCCCTCATTGGAGCCAAGGAAAACACGGTCGCCGTTAACGACGGTCACGCGTGCCGCACCGTTCTCGCCGATGAGCTGCTTGCACTTGGCAAGCTCAACGTCCTCATCCTCAAGACTCGCAATCACATGCTCAGCAGCAGCGTCATTACCAAAGATGCCCATATACGCGGAGCGCGCGGCGCCGCACTTCTTGGCATACACGGCAAAGTTCACCGCATTGCCACCCGGATACATTGTGTGGATATGCTCGTAGCAGTCGACGACGTTGTCGCCAAACCCCAGTGCGCTCACGTTAAATGCCATGACGCCGCCCCTCTCTCTTATGCCAACGGAACCACTGTTGTGACAGCAGTACCGCCCAGAATCTACGCGAGTTCCAGCAGCTCCGGCAGCTGGTCGATAATCTTGTCCGCGGCATCCTGGCTAAAGCCAAAGCGCTCCTCGCGCTTGGCAATGACTGTCAGGCCGGCTCGCTTGCCGGCAGTGATGCCAGGCACCGAATCCTCGACGCAGCAGCAGCGATTCGCGGGCAGCCCCAGCAGGTCCAGCGCATGCAGGTAGATGTCGGGCTCGGGCTTGCTCTCCTTAAACTGCTCGCCGCTCACCACATACTCAAAGGCATCCGACAGCCCGCATGCGTTGAGCACTTCCTCGATGCTATCCATGGGAGACGAGCTGGCAAGCGCCACGCGAACGCCGCGGCGCGGCAGCTCTCGAATCGTATCCACGGCGCCCGGGTTAATCAAAGCCTGATAGTCGCGCGGACGCTCATGCGCCCACTCGTCCCAACGGGCCAACGCTTCCTCGCCAGTGAAATGCCCCTTACCGGCGCGCTCAAACCAATCGACCAGCATATGCAGGAAGAACTGATGCGAGGTACCGACCTGCCCATTCAACTCCTCTTGAGTCAGATTAAGCCCAAGCTCCTTGGCAAACGCGGCGGTCTCGCCCAGGTAGTAATACTCGGTATCGACAATGACGCCGTCCATGTCAAAGATAACGGCATCGAACGGAAATGCGGACACGGCACCCTCCCTAACAAAAGGGCGCCCGCAAGCGGACGCCCGAGCCATGCACTATCGGCGATTCTAACCCAGCAGCTTGTCCAGTGCCACCGCAATGCCGTCTTCGTTATTATTGGCGGTCACCATCTGGGCCACAGCCTTGACCTCATCGACGGCGTTGCCCATGGCAACACCGGTTCCGGCCCATTCAATCATGGATTTGTCGTTCTGGCCGTCGCCAAACGATACAACCTCGCTGGCATCGATGCCGAGCTTGGGCAGGGCACCCTCGAGTGCGCGGGCCTTGTCAATACCGGGCGCCGTGTACTCAAAGTACCAGTCGGCCGTAAACATGCCCGAAAGCGTCTGCTTAAAGGGCGCATACATTTCCTCGTAATGCGCCTGCAGGTAGGCCGGATCACCCGCCGTCAGCAGCTTGTCCACGGGATAAGTGTCCACGACCTCATGCAAGCTCTCGACCTCGCGGATCTTAAGGTCGCAGGCATCGCGCTCGTATTTGACGATGTTTTTCCGCGAGCCATCCGGCAGCGTGATCATGCAATGGTACGAGTCCTCGACGTGCAAATCGCGACCGAGCGAAATCATAGGGATCACGTCAAAATTACGCAGGTGATCAATCAGGCGATGCAATTCGTCGGCAGGCATAGCCTGATCGAACAGCACCTCGTCGGTCTGGGCATCGACGACGTGTGCGCCGTTAAAGGCCACCAGCAGACCGTCATGGTTTTGAAGGTCGAGCTCTTGCGCCAAGGCGTGCAGCCCCCATGCGGGACGGCCCGAAGCCAAAATGAGCTTAATGCCCGACTCCTGCGCCGCGAGCAGCTTCTCGCGCGTACGCGGGCTAATCACTTTCTGATCGTTGGTGAGCGTACCGTCGATATCCATCGCGATGGCTTTGATTGCCATATATGCCTCCCTGTCATTGAACAACCTTGTCTGAGCCATCATACAGAACACCCATCGCGACTCCGTTTACAACGGGCAAAAAGTCATATTGTCTTGAACATGAACAGCGTGTGGTCGTGAAGCTTTATCGCTCAGGTCAAATACGTCTGCTAGCGACGCTCATCCGTCGGTGCGCCCTCGACGATCGCGATGCCCGCCGATGCACCTAACGCGCTGGCGCCGGCCTCGATGAATGCGCAGGCCTCTTCGTAATTATGGATACCGCCCGCCGCCTTGATTGCCACGGCATCGCCGAGCACCTCGTGCATCAGCCGCACGTCCTCGAGCTTAGCACCGCCAAAGCTTCTGCCGGTCGATGTCTTAAGGAATCCCGGCTTGGCCTCCAGCGCGATCTCGCATACACGGCGCTTGGCGGCGTCGTCGCCGTCCAGCTTGCACATCTCGACGATTACCTTGTCAGTGATGCCATGCGCGCGACAAAAATCAGCAATGGTAGTCATCTCGCGCTCGATGGCATCAAAATCGCGGTTCTCGATCGACCTCTGATTCAAAACGTAGTCAATCTCGGTAAAGCCACACGCAGCGTATTCCTCAAACCTCGCAAGCTTCTCCTCAAGCGTCATAGTGCCCTGGGGAAAGTCGATAGCGCCGGCAAGGATGATGTCAGAGCCCTCGAGCATGGCGCGGCCCGTCTCGTACTCCTGCAGGTTCGCAAATACGCAGCGAAAGTTGTACTTTAACGCCTTCTCGACATACTGCTCAAACGTGTCCTCGGGGGCATCGATATAGTCGATGTATTTATTGATGGGTTTGGCAAGCGTCATGCTGGGCCTCCTTGTTCAGGGCTGGCAACCGATTCGTGGCTTCACGCGAAAAACCACGTTCAATGTACGCCCGGCATGCAAGGACAGCGTCCGCATTCCGACAAGTGGTATGAAATTAGCCGTAAACGTATAATTTACGGACAGCGAATGGCACCGCACGCGGATGCCGACAGCAAGACATCCCCCCTCAATACACCCTCATGCCCATTTAAATAGCAAGGGGCCCGTATCTGTTGGGATACGGGCCCCTTTCGGCCGTGACCTATCTCAGCAACAAAGACTACTTGCAGTGAGCGCGGTAGAACTCGATCGCACCATCTTATCCGAACCGGGGCACGTTCGCATAGCGTGGCGCGTGACGGTTGCAAAACCACCCCATTTGAAACAAAGGCAAAAAAATACTTGCAAAGACGCGTTCCGACATATAAGTTGATAAAAGACCGCCGTTGCGGTTTTAAGTAGATCGAGCATATGAAGTTTCAGTTTTTAGCGTGTAAGAGAAAGAAGATCGGCAAAGTACAGCCCCAAACGCAATGACAACTTAATGAGGTAACTGCCACATGTGAGGCACCCGGGGCATTGCTGTCTCGATTTTGAGCACGATGCCTTCCGCCTTGCATGGGCCGTTCCATCCCGCCCCTGCAGCAACTGCCTCACGGGCTCATTGAAAACCGCATAGCACCCCAACGTCAGCACATCACCCACGGCAAGCACATCACTCACGACAACCAACACATCAACAAACAGCACGAACATCAACCGATTGGAGAAGCTATGACAAACCACCACGCTGAAGACGGCGATAAGAAAAGCATTCTGGATGCCCGCATTGAGCGAGCATATGCAAACGAATATGACGCCGCCTTTGCCGCCGCGACCATCAAGAACTACGCATCGCTACCGCTCGCGACGATCTTGGCCGACCACCCTCAACTGCTGAAGCGCTGCACAAAGATCATGGGCGACCCCGACATTCGCAAGCTGACAGACCCCTATGCCCCAAAACGCGACAACGATTCGTACGTTCTTACCGTAGGCTGCCTAGCCCATATGCTTACGGCGCTTGACACGAAACTCAAGCTCGAATGGGAACCCGACGAGCGTCATGAACTCGAAAGCAAGCGGAACACCCTGCGCACCGCACTGTTCCTTCCGTTGGACGGCCTCAAGCGCTGCAACGTCGAGCTCAATACACAGGCGCGGCAAAAGCCCGGGACCACGGGGCAGAAAACTCCAAGACCCCATGCGGCCATCGTCGACCGCAACCGATATAACCGCATGACCGCGCATTTTTCTGCCGAGGGAACAGCCATAAGGACGCTAATCGACCTGCTGTGCCTCCTGAGCATCAACGAGCTATTTGAGGGCTATCTCGCCCTTGTTCCCGCGACGGCACCCAAGTCGGTAGCAAAGATCATCGAGACCTGCAGACGCCAGTTTGAGCGCCATCGCAATGGCAGCGAGATGAACGCCAGCATCGCGCAGTACTACGCGGCTCATTACAAAAATGACGGATGTGCCCCTGTCGAGCATCAGCTGCGGCTCGCCTACACCACGCCCGCCGCAACGCTCTATCGCTTTGGAGCCCTTGGCGCTTGCGAGCCGCACGAACAGGCAGTCTGCCCCACAACCGAGCTCGATCTCAGGCTCGGACGAACCCTGTAGCCCGCCAGCCCCTCCGCGGGCAACAATCCTATTCCACAACACAACCAACAGAAAGGAGTCCTCATGGACACCAATCATTCCCCCATCATCAGCCCCCTCACCATGCGTGAATCCGCCCGAGGCATCACGCTCACCAGCATTTACGATGAGATGCTCGCCCGTCGCGAGCTCTCCGTCATGGGAAACATCGAAACCCCGATGGCCCACGACCTATGCCAGCAGATCCGCCTGCTCGATGCCACCGACCCCAGCCGCCCCATCACCATATTTGTCGCCAGCGCCGGCGGAAGCGTGCGATCGGGTCTTGCGATCTATGACGCCATGCGCCTCGCATCGTGCCCCATCCGCACCGTCTGCCTGGAATTCGCCGCGTCCATGGGCGCCGTGATCTTTATGGGCGGCGACGTTCGCCGTATGGCGCCCCATGCAGAGCTCATGATTCACGACCCGCTGATCCCCCAGGGGGCAGGCGGCTCGGCACTTGCGCTGCAGGAAACCAGCCGGCGTCTCATGCAGACCCGCAAGACCCTCACGCAAATCCTCTCGGACCGCAGCGGCCTCACGCCCAAGCGCATCCAGTCCCTCACTGCAAAAGACACCTACCTTTCGGCCGAGCGCGCCGTCGAGCTCGGCTTTGCCCACGAAATCCTCTCGACCACCAAGGAGGTCGCCCATGTCTAACCTCGCCAGCCGCCTCGCCGCATCTAAGTCCGCATCGTCCACCATCCTCGCCAAGGATCGAACGCTTTCCTGCGACACCCGCCAAACGGGACTCAACAACAACGCACTTGTGATCGGCCCCTCGGGAGCCGGCAAGACCCGAAACGTCCTCAAGCCCAACCTGCTGCAAATGAACGCAAGCTACATCGTGCTCGACACCAAAGGCACGCTCTGTCGCGAAGTGGGACCCGTGCTGGCAGCCCACGGTTACCGCGTGCAATGTCTCAACTTCGCCGACCTCAACACCGTCCCGGCCCTTGCGCCCGGCATCGAGCGCTGCGGCTACAACCCCCTGAGGCACATTCGCCGCAAGGCGGACGGCAGGCCCAACCAGCAGGACATCCTCTCGGTGGCAAAGGCCATCTGCCCCATCGAGGACAACAACCAGCCTTTTTGGGATCATGCGGCGGCAAACCTGCTGTCGTGTCTTATCGCCTACGTCACCGAACAGCTGCCCGCCGACGAGCAGACGATCAGCTCGGTCATCAAGCTGATCGAGCACCTGCAGGACGGTGCCACGGGTCGATTGTTTGACGACCTGATCACGACCGACCCCCAAAGCTATGCCCTCTCGCTATGGCGGCGCTACGCCATTACGCAAAATGCCGAGCGCATGCACGCGAGCATCGTCGGCATCCTTGCCGAAAAGGTCATGTGTCTGGGATTCGACGGTGCGGCACAGCTCTATCGTGAGTGCCATCAGGTGGACTTCGCTTCCATGGGACACACCCCCTGCGCCCTGTTTGTAACCGTAAGCGATATTGACCGCAATCTCGATCCGCTGACCGGCCTCTTTATTACGCAAGCGTTTATGGGCCTCATTCGTGAGGCCGATAGGCAGCCCGACGGCAGCCTGCCCGTGCCCGTGCGCTTTATGCTCGATGACTTCGCAAATCTGCAGATCCCCCAGATCGACAACGTGCTCTCGATTATCCGAAGCCGCAACATCTGGGCAACGCTGCTGCTGCAGTCGACCAACCAGCTCGATGCGCTCTATGGCGAGGCACGCGCACGCTCCATCATGGGCAACTGCGACACGCATCTGGTGCTGGCGTTCCAGGATCCCGAGAGTGCCCGGGTGTTTTCCGACCGCGCCGACGCGCTGCCCAGCACGCTCATGGCGACGCCGATCGATCGCTCGTGGCTCTTTGTACGCGGTCGCACTCCCGAACAGGTCGAGCGCTTTAGGCTCGAAGACCATCCGCTCTACGGGGAGCTGCCCGAGGCGCAGCGAGGCCATGCGGAGGCCGAGATCTAGGCGCAGGGTTCTCGCAGCGCGCGACGCCCCGGCGATGCTCCACAAAGGCCGTGCGCCCCGGGACCACGGCAAAGCAAAGGGGCCCGCATCCGATAGGATACGGGCCCCTGACTATAAGGCGCGATGCGTTAACAGCAGCGACTACTTGCGATGCGCGCGATAGAACTCGATGAGCGCCTGGGTCGAAGCGTCCTGCTCGGCCTTGGCGGCATCGTCGTGGAAGGCAGGGGTGATCTGCTTGGCAAGCTGCTTGCCCAGCTCAACACCCCACTGGTCATAGGAGTCGATGCCCCAGACCGTACCCTCGACAAACGTGATGTGCTCGTACAGGGCGATGAGCTCACCGAGTGCGAACGGGGTCAGCGTGTCGCCAAAGATCGAGGTCGTCGGGCGGTTACCCTCAAAGCAACGGGCCGGGACGATCTGCTCGGGCGTGCCCTCGGCACGAACTTCGTCGGCCGTCTTGCCAAAGGCGAGCGCCTTGGTCTGGGCCAGGAAGTTGCCCAGGAACAGCTCGTGGACATCCTGACCGCTGTCGGTTGCGGGGTTGGCGGTATTGGCAAAGGCGATGAAATCGGCCGGGACCACCACGGTGCCCTGGTGCAGCAGCTGGTAGAAGGCATGCTGGCCGTTGGTGCCGGGCTCGCCCCAGAAGATCTCACCGGTGTCGGAGGTCACGGCGCTGCCGTCCCAACGGACATGCTTGCCGTTGGACTCCATGGTGAGCTGCTGCAGGTAGGCCGGGAAACGGTGCAGGTACTGGCAGTACGGCAGCACGGCATGGCTCTTGGAACCGAAGAAGTTGACGTACCAGACGTTGAACAGGCCCATCAGCGCGACGGCGTTGTTCTCGAGCGGGGTATTGCAGAAGTACTCGTCGATGGCGTGGAAGCCCTCGAGGAACTGCTGGAAGCGCTCGGGGCCGAGCACGACGATCAGCGACAGGCCCACGGCGGAGTCAACAGAATAGCGGCCGCCGACCCAGTTCCAGAAACCGAAGGCGTTGGCGGGGTCGATGCCGAAGGCCTCGACCTTCTCGAGCGCGGTGGAGACGGCGACGAAGTGCTTTGCCACGGCCTCGGCGTTCTGCTCATCGGAGCCGTCGATGGCGCCCTGAGCCTTGAGCTGCTCGAGCATCCAGGTCTTGACCTCGCGAGCGTTGGTGAGGGTCTCGAGCGTGGTGAAGGTCTTGGAGACGATGATCACGAGCGTGGTCTCGGGGTCCAAACCCTTAAGCTTCTCGGCCTGGTCGTTGGGGTCGATGTTGGAGATGTAGCGGCAGTCGATACCGGCGTCAGCATAGGGACGCAGAGCCTCGTAAGCCATGACCGGGCCCAGATCGGAGCCGCCGATGCCGATGGACACCAGGTGCTCGATCTTCTTGCCGGTAACGCCCTTCCACTCACCGGAGCGCACGCGCTCGGCGAAGGCATACATGCGGTCGAGGACCTCGTGCACGTCGGCGACGACGTCCTGGCCGTCGACAATGAGCTGGCCCTTCTCGCTTGCCGGGCGACGAAGCGCGGTGTGCAGGACGGCGCGGTCCTCGGTGGTGTTGATGTGCTCGCCGGAGAACATGGCGTCGCGGCGCTCCTCGAGCTTCACCTCGCGGGCAAGATCGCACAGCAGCTTGACGGTCTCATCGGTCACCAGGTTCTTGGACAGGTCGAAGTGCAGGTCACCGGCGTCAAAGCTCAGCTTGTTCACGCGCTCCGCATCGGCAGCGAACCAGGCCTTGAGGTCGATACCCTCGGCCTCGAGCTTCTCCTGATGAGCCTCGAGTGCCTTCCAAGCGGCAGTCGACGTAGCATCGATAGGTGCGGCAACAGTTGCCATAGAGTCCTCCTCAGCATACGGGCGCACGTCTCCATGCGCCCGGACATTCAGATGCCACTATTCTAGCGCAGGTCAAGACTACAATCAGCGAGCGTTGCCAATCCGCCCTCAAACGGCGACCGACCAAAAAGGGACAGGTTTATTTTGGCAGGTCAAACGCTTTACCTACCAAAATTAACCTGTCCCTTCCTGGCAGGTACTAGGCCGCGGCGCACACACTGCCGAGCAACTCGCGCAGAGGAGACCCGATGCCCTCCAGCAGTTCGGGCGCGATAATGGCAAAAACGGGAACCTCGCCGGTGCCCACGACAGCAGGCACCTTGCCCTCCGAGACAATGCATCCATAAGGCACAAAGCCGTCTTCGCCGGCATCGAGAGCCGCCATGCGACGCGCGAGCTCGCGCGCAAAGCCAGCAGTATCGGCATCGCCGATCGCCAGGACAAAGTCCACACCTTCGTCGGTCGCCAGGGCCACGGCCTCATCGACCAAATCGTCTCCCCCGTCGCCCCCGACCAAGCCGCAGCGAAAAAGCACGCGTTCGAGCAGAGCTCGATCAAGCGAGCCGAGCGCCGCCGAGACGAGCTCATCGTGCGTATGTTTGTCACCGCCCAACACGACCAGCGCCTTGGTGCCACCGTAGTGAGCGACCAATCGTCCGCACCAGCGAGCCACGTCTCCATCCGCAACAAGGCGCGTCGGCATACCAAACCCATAATTGACCATCTTTTCCACAACCCTTCCGTGCGTATAGGCGGTATCGATCGTTAGGCTCATGCTACGAAGCGAGCTTTTCCGAGCTGTTTCGCGCTCTTTAGGGCTGCGTTAAAAACCCGATGCAGCCGCACGACCATACCCGCCAAAAAGGGACAGGTTTTGACGATGTCCGGGTGAGCGGGTATTATCGAACAGGTATTCGATAAGAACATGTGTTTGATGGGAGGCTCGGATGGCGCACGAGCAGCACACCTATATCTGCATCGACCTCAAGACGTTTTATGCCAGCGTCGAGTGCGTCGACCGTGGGCTCGATCCGCTCACCACCAACCTGGTCGTTGCCGACGAATCGCGCGGACGCACGACCATCTGCCTTGCCATCACGCAGGCCATGAAGGACCTCGGGATACACAATCGCTGCCGTCTGTTCGAAATTCCCGATGGCATCGACTACATCACGGCCGTACCACGCATGCAGCATTACATGGAGGTGTCGGCGAAAATCTACGGTATCTATCTGGAATACGTCAGCCCCCAGGACGTGCACGTCTACTCCATCGATGAGTGCTTTATCGACGTGACGCCCTATCTGGACCTCTATCACACCGATGCTGAAGGGTTCGCCTGCACGCTGCGCGACGAGGTCCTCGCGCGCACCGGCATCACGGCGACGGTCGGCATCGGCCCCAACCTATTCCAGGCCAAGGTAGCGCTCGACATTACCGCCAAGCACGTACCCAGCCGCATCGGCATACTCGACGACGAGACCTTTCGCAAGGAGATCTGGCCCCATCGTCCCATCACCGATATCTGGGGCATCGGTCCCGGCGTGGCAGCCCGCCTCGAGAAATACGGCGTCTACGATCTGATGGGCGTCGCGGCGCTCGACGAAAACCTGCTTTACGACGAGCTCGGCGTCAATGCCGAATATCTCATCGACCATGCCTTCGGGCGCGAGCCGACAACCATCGCCGATATCCAAGCCTATCGCCCGCAAGCAACTTCGACCACCACAGGACAGGTGCTCTCGAAGGGTTATGCCTACGAACAGGCCTATACCGTCTTGCGCGAGATGGTCGACAACGCCGTTTTAGACTTGGTCGATAAGCACGTGGTCTGTGACAGCATCTCGCTCTTTGTGGGCTACGCGAGCGAACGCGCCGACATACGCCGCCTCGACGCCAGCGGTACAGCGCAGTATGTGGACGGATGCGGGCACCTGCGCTCGAGCACATCGAGTATCGAACCCACCGCAACCGCCGGCCCCGAGCTCGCGCCCCGTGCGCCCAAGCCCGTCCAGCGCGATGACGAACGGCGTCGCCTGGTGCGCGAAGCGCAGGCAATCGATGGCATTTTTGTGGGAGAGCATGGCGGCAAACCGCGCGGTGGCTATGCCGCACTCTTTGCGCACTCTAACGCCTCGCGAAAGCTGCCCGAGCGTACCAATTCGTTTAAGAAGATCATGGGCTATTTCGATGAGCTCTGGGCGCAGACTGTCGATCCCAAACGACCGGTCAAGCGCATCAACCTGGGATTTGGCAACCTCATGCCCGAGGAATTTGCCACCATCGATCTGTTCAGCGATATCGAGGCCGATGAGCGCGAGCGCGACCTGGCGCGCGCCGTCCTGGCCGTGAAAGGCAAGTACGGCAAGAACGCGCTCGTCAAGGGATTAAGCTTTACCGCCGGCGCCACCGCGCGCGAACGCAACGAACAAGTTGGAGGACATCGTGCCTAAGTCCCAACAACAGCCGATGCGGCCACCGACGCCTTTTGAACGCCTAGCGGACCCCGAGGGAAGACGTCGCTCCGCCGACCCAAAGCTCACCGCCAACGGCACCGTCCGTGCCGGCCGTGCCGCGCAGTTTATGCCCTTTGCCGCCCTCACGGGATACTACGAGCTCGTGCGTAAACAAGAGATCACCGCCGAGCCAAAATGCGAACTCACAGAAGAAAAAGCCCTCGAACTTTCGAAAAAGCTCGAGGGCCTCAAGCGTGGCGACTTGGTTCGTGTCACCTATTACGATACATACGGCTATCGCAGCCGCACCGGCATCCTCGACGAGGCGCTCCCTGCTTTCAAACTCCTCAAGCTCAAAGATATCGCCATCGACTTCGACGACATCCAGGACATCGAGCTACGCGGACGAGCCTAGACAAGGACGCGCATCCAAGGCAAGGCCTACAGCGTCATGACGTAGTAACCCGCATCTCTCACGGCAGCCTCAAGGACACCGCGATCGATCGGCCGCTTGGAGCGCACGCGCGCTGTGTGGTCCGCATACGTCACCGTTGCCCACACGCCATCCAGCGCATTGAGGGCATTGGCTACGTTCTGAGCGCAGCCGTCACAGCTCATGCCGCCGATGAGCAGCTCATCGCTATAGGGGTAGTGGGACGGATCGGTATCCGCAACCACTACCTTCTTGGCCTTCTTACCGCTCGTGCCATCGCTGCAGCAGCTCTTTCCGTGTGTCGAAGCGACAATGCGACGCAGTCCAAAAAACATGCCGACGGCAATGACGGCCAACACGATGAGATTCGCAGGGTTGAGCAAGTCGCTCATGCGTTCCCCTTTCAAGTAGCACTATCTAGATACCCCCATGGGGTGTCCCCATCTTAACCCAAAATCGTGTCCGTTCGGTCAATTAGTTTCCCTCTTCAAACTTTTTTGTTGACCGTGGCTTACTTTCGTGTATAAGTTTTCCTTGGCTAACAACTGAGGACCCGAAAGGGGCATCGTGACTCGAACCATTGACATCCCAACATACCAAACGGCTGTCGTGCGCAACTGCTCCCCTACGCTCGCAGGTATCAAGCCGGCTTCGCTCTTTACCTATCCCGGCGTTTACGCCAACCAAAACGGAAAACCCAGCGCCGCCCATATCGAAGAGCGACGCTCTCGCCTGCTCGCCGTCATAGCCCAATGCAACTGCGAGCTCCAGCCACTCGGGATCCATATGAGCGTTTTGGTCTGGCGCCCCTGCGGAGCGCTCATCTATGTGTACCGCCCTGCAGACCTCATGCGATACCTCTCCGACCCCCGCGCCACGACGGCGCTTGCCGCCGAAGGTTACGATGTCCACAACCTGCCCGCGTCCCTGGTGCATCTCGCCGCGCGCATCACACTGGCAAGCAGCAATGCCGCAGAGAGTGCCTATGACGGCAGCGTCTGCGCGCTCGCGCGAAATAGGCACTGCGATACGGGGTGCATGTGCGAGTTTCCCCACGAAATTGGCTATTTTTTGGGCTATCCCTACGAAGATGTCCATCAGTTTATCGTCCAGCACGGCGAAAACTATAAGGTCTTTGGCGCATGGAAGGTATACACAAACGTTGAGCAGGCGCTCACGACCTTCGATTCCTATCGCGCATGCACGCAATACCTTACCTACATCTATCAACAGGGCTGCACTCTGGGACAACTTGTCCAGGCAACCCGATAGAGCATACAAAACGCGGCCGCACGCCGCACAACCGAAAGGAAGACATATGAGCAAGATCGCAGTCGTCTACTGGAGCGGTACAGGCAACACCGAGGCCATGGCAAACTTCGTTGCCGAGGGCGCAACCGGTGCCGGCGCCGAGGCAGAGGTCATCTCCTGCGCCGACTTCTCTGCCGACAAGGTCGCCGAATATGATGCCTTCGCCTTCGGCTGCCCCGCCATGGGTTCCGAGGAGCTTGAATACGATGAGTTCCAGCCCATGTGGGATGAGGTCAAGGAGACCCTCGGCGACAAGAAGGTCGTCCTCTTTGGCTCTTATTCGTGGGCCGAGGGCGAGTGGATGGACAACTGGAAGGCCGATGCCGACGAGGCGGGCGTCAATGTCGTCGATTCCGTCATTTGCTACGATGCGCCCGACGATGAGGGCGAGACCGCTTGCAAGGCCCTCGGAGCCGAGCTCGCGTAACGAACCCAGGACCTCCAAAAGAGTCTGCATCAAAGCACATCCTTATCCCTACAAAAGAGCGGGGGCTGGATTCAAGTCCAGCCCCCGCTCTTTTATAACGGCAGTTACATCAACCGGCTACGAGATATTGCCCAAGAACGCCTTGGTGCGCTCGCTCTTGGGGTGGTCGAAGACCTCGCTCGGCGTACCCTCTTCCACAATGACGCCGCCGTCCATAAAGACGACGCGGTCGGCGACATCGCGAGCAAAGCCCATCTCGTGCGTCACGACGATCATGGTCATACCGTCGCGCGCCAGGTCGCGCATGACGCCCAAGACGTCGCGCACGAGCTCAGGGTCGAGCGCCGAGGTAGCCTCGTCAAAGAGCATGACGTGCGGGTTCATCGACAGGGCGCGGGCGATGGCAACGCGCTGCTGCTGGCCGCCCGAAAGCTGACTCGGCATAAAGTCGATACGCTCGGCAAGACCGACCTTGGTCAGCTCCTCGACGGCGATCTTCTCGGCCTCTTCCTTGCTGCGCTTGAGCACCTTCTGCTGCGCGAGCATGACGTTCTTTTTGACTGAGAGGTGCGGGAACAAATTGAACTGCTGGAACACCATACCCAGATGCGTGCGCACCTTGTTAAGGTCGACGCCCTTGGCGCACACGTCCACACCCTCGACGATAATCGAGCCGCTCGTGGGATGCTCCAGACGATTGATGCAGCGAAGCATCGTCGACTTGCCCGAGCCCGAGGGGCCCAAGACCACAACGACCTCGCCCTTATGCACATCCAGATCGATATCGCGCAGGACCACGTTGTCGCCAAAGGCCTTCTGGAGGTTCTTGATGCTGACGACGACCTCGTTCGAGTTATTGGTTTCGCTCATGATAGGACCTCCTTACAGACCGGCGATGTGATCGGCAGGCGTCGCGACAACCTGTCCGGCGCTCTTGGCGGGACGCTTCTTCTTGGTCTCGGCCGTGCCCAAAAGCCTCGCCTCAAGACCGCTCACCAAGCGAGCGAGCGGCAGGGTGATGACCAGATAGAACAGGGCGGCAACCACGTACGGTGTAATGGAGCCCGTCGTGGCCACGATGGTACGGGCGTTCATGACGATCTCGACCACGCCCACGGCCGCAAGCAGCGACGTATCCTTGTAAAGCAAGATAAACTCGCTGGTCAGCGTAGGCAAAACATTGCGGAACGTCTGCGGAATCATAACGTAGAGCAGTGTCTGGAAGGCATTCATGCCCAGCGAGCGAGCAGCCTCGTTCTGGCCCTTGGGGATCGACTGAATACCGGCACGGAAAATCTCGCACAGGTACGCAGACGAGTTCATGGCCATGACGATAACGCCAAGCACGTAGTCATCAACCTTGACGCCGGCCAACGGCAGACCGAAGAACGCGATATAGATCTGCAGGAACGCCGGCGTACCGCGGATGATATTCACATAGATGCCGGCGAGGCAGCGCAGGATGCGCGACTTGGAGATGCGCATGAGCGACAAGGCAAAGCCAAAGGGAATTGCCAGCGGAAACGCCACAAGCACGATCGAGAGCGACATAAGGAAGCCCTTAAAGACGATCGGCAGGCTTTGGACCAAAATGACCGGGTTTAAGAACAGGCGCAGGAACATATTGGAGTTCCAGGCCTCGACCCACGGCTGCTCCTTAAGATCGGCCAGGAAGTTATCGAATGCCGTCACGCCCTTGATCTCCACCGACGGAATCTTGGAGATCTTCTTGGTCGAGCCATCGGCCAAAGTGCAGGTGCCGCTAAAGGCCTCATCGCCGCCCTCGACGGGGAAGGTCACGCCGTAAACCTCGACACGGAAAAAGCCGCCGGCAGGCGCCGTCTCGCCAAAGTCGATCTTGAGCGTCTGGCCGTCAGCCTTGCACGTGGGCTTCATGGGCGTACGATCCATGAGGTCCTCGCCCGAGAGCATCGTCAATCGCGTGTCATCGGTACCAAACGTCGTGCCGTCGACAAACGTCAGCGAAAGACCGCTCAGCTCCTCGTCGGCATCGGCCTGGACCTCCCAGGTAATGCGCGTCTCGGTACCGCCGACCACAGCGCTGCCCGAACCAGTGTTGGGTCGGGCGGTAATCTTTGCGGTCTCAAGCGCCTGGGCGGTCGTGGGCGCATATGCCCCTGCGCACACCAGCGCGAGCGCCACGGCCATGGCGCAGGCTAGCTTTTGGAGCAAGGCGGGCAGTGGAAAACGCTGCTCCGCGGCCCCTTTGTTCAGTCGAGACAAGGTAGCTCCTATCGTAGAAGTTGCCGGCAAAACGAGACGGAAATACTCTCCGTCAAGAGAAGCGCAAAGGCCCTCTCCGCCAAAACGGAAAGGGCCCGCGAGCAATCAAGTAGCTATTTTACTTGATGTTGTACTTAGCCATGAGGGCGTCAATGGTACCGTCGTCGGTCAGGTCCTTGATGGCCTGGTTGATGTCTTCCTTGAGCTTGGTGTTACCCTGGTTGATGGCGATGGCGTACTCCTCGCCGGTGCTGATCTGCTTAATGGTCTGGCAGGTGTTGAACTGCTCGGCGGTCAGCTGGCTGGCAACGGAGCGGTTGGTGACTACGGCGTCGCCCTTATCGGACTGCAGGGCGCTGAAGCACTCGGTAGCGTCCTTGTAGGGGACGATCTTGGCCTTGGGGAAGTTCTCCTGGGCAAAAGACTCGGCGGTCGAGCCAGACTGAACGATGATGGTAGCGTCGGCGTTGTTGAGCTTCTCGCTGTAGTTGTCGGCCGTGATGTCGGTGTTATCGACCTTGGTCACGATAGCCTGATCGTCCATGTAGTAGGAATCGGAGAAAGTGACTTCCTTCTCACGCTCGGGCGTGTCGGTGATAGCCGCGATGGAGACGTCGTACTTGGCGCCCGAAGCGACACCCGGAACCAGCGTGTCAAAGTCATTGTTGACGTACTCGACATCCAGGCCCAGCTTGTCACCGATAGCCTTGATGAGCTCAAGGTCAAAGCCCTGGTAGTCGCCGTTGTCATCCTTGTACTCAAACGGCGCGTACTCGGCAGAGGTGCCGACGGTCAGCGTGCCGTCCTTGACGAGCGCGTACTCCTTGGAGCCGTCGACCTTCTCGACCTTAGCGTCGTCAGAGCTGCTGGAACCGGCATCAGAACCAGAGGTGGCGTTGGACGAACCGCAGCCCGTCAGAGCAAGGGCGAGCGCCATAGCACCCGTGGCGGCAAATGCGCCAAGCTTCTTCAGCTTCATAATCAGTCTCCTTCCGGTGACCTCGTTTGATTCAGAGGTCTGCAAAAACTGTTGGCTATTATGCACCCGGAATTACGAATCTGCAATGAGAAAACTGATTGAAACAAACCCATAACGTGAATGGAATACTCTACTTTGTGACAGTCATTACTGCTGCAATGACCTTAATAGTCTAATTTCAGCTGCATAACCTGCAAGTTCGTTCGGAGTCTCCAAAATAAACGGCAGCGAACGCAAGTGGCCATTCGATACAATATTCTGCATAACCTGCATACCTCCACCAAATTCCTCACTGCCAAGGTATCCCTTGCCGATGCACTCGTGACGATCTTTATGGGCGCCACAAGAGTTCTTCGAATCGTTGATGTGTACGGCATGCAAGCGATCGATACCCACCACGCGGTCGAACTCGTCGAGTACGCCGTCCAGATCATGGATGATGTCGTAGCCGGCATCGCTCACATGGCAGGTGTCTAGGCAAACGCCCAGCTTGGCCGACAGCTCGGGGCGTTTGCCGGCAACACCCTCAATGATGAGCGCCAGTTCCTCAAAGCTGCGGCCCACCTCGGTGCCCTTGCCCGACATGGTCTCGAGCAGCACCGTCGTCTGCTGGCCCTCAAACATCACCTGACACAGGGCGTCGACAATCATCTGAATGCCGGCGTCGGAGCCCTGCCCCACATGCGCACCGGGATGGAAGTTGTAGTAGTTGCCGGGCAGCGCCTCCATGCGCCGCAGGTCCTCTGCCATAGCCTCCAAGGCGAACTCGTTCTTTCGCCTTGCCGCCGCGCGGGTTGCGCGTAAAGAATGCAAAGGTATTGGCGCCAATGGATAGCGCCGTCTCCCCCATCGCCCGATAGCCCTTCGTCGTCGAAAGATGACACCCGATCGTCAGCATCTCCAGCTCCCTCCTCATCAGTTGCGGTGAAATACGGTCTATTGGTGCCCTATTTTGGCGCAAACAGACCGTATTCCACCGCAAGTTATAAAAGGGGCATCAGGGGCAAAGGCCTCCAAGGCATTCCAGGCGCTGGCGCCATGCCCCCACGCACTAAAGTTTCAAGCGAATCGCATCGATAATGCGCGCGCAGCGCTGTGTGGCGGCTAGGGACATGATGGGGCTTTCGAGTTTCCCCGCCTGAATGAGCTGCGTCGCATGCTGGATTTCGCCGTAGAAATCATCGACCTCAAACGGGGCATTTATTTCGAGTACTCGACCGTCGGAATACTTCACATGGGCGAGCTCGGGGCGATGGAGACGCTCGATTTCCAACGAGCCTCGCTCACAGGCAATCGTTAAGCGGCTTTCATATGTTGCTTTGCCGTCGCACACCATATGAATGGGTATACCGCCGACGCTCATACGGATCTCGTCGGCCCAATCGACGCGGCCGCCCGATACGTCACGCCAGCGAACTTCACGGGATGAAACCTCGCACGCGCCCGCGAGCAAATCCTCAAACCAACCGACCGCATAGCAGCCCATGTCATATAGACAGCCGCCCTGCAACGAATCAAGCAGATAGCCCGAAGGAGGCTCGCCGTAATCGAGCTTTTGCACGCTTTCAATCGAGACAATACGGCCAAGCTCACCCGACGCAAGCAAGTCCTTCACGCGAGTGCGCATCGGGCAAAACCGATTCTTCATCGCCTCCATAAACAGCACGCCGCGCTCACGAGAGGTGGAGGCAATCGAGAGAGCCTCTTCCTCACTCAAAACGGCCGGCTTTTCGCACAGCACGGCCTTTCCGGCGCGCAGCGCGCGACAGGCCCAACGCGCATGCATGCCATGCGGAAGAGCCAAGTAGATTGCGTCGACATCGGGGTCGGCAATCAGCGCGTCATAAGCCGCATCGCCGTTATCGTCGACCGAGGCATGGCCATGCGCAGCATCGATCGAAAACGCTCGGCAAAATTCCTCGACATGTGCAGGAGTGCGGCCGGCCGCAGCCACCAGCCGTGCCCCGTCGACCTTCTTGAGCGACGATGCAAATCGATGCGAAATGTGTCCGGCGCCCAAAATGCCCCAACGAACCTCACGCGAATCATTACGTAAACCTCGGTCACCCACGATAGCCTCCCATCAGTTGCGGTGAAATAGTTCCTGTTTGGTCCCTATTCTGCCGCAAACAGGAACTATTCCACCGCAAGTTATAAAAGGGTCATGAGGAGCGCGTTTTGCCGAAGGCCTTAAGCACCGCCGTCACGGGACCAGGCTGGAAACGTCGGCGCACGTCATCGAGACGCTCGGGAATATCGATGTGCTGTGGGCAGTGGCGCGCGCATTTGCCGCACTTGACGCAATTGCTCACGAGCCTGGGCTCGCTCGTGCGCACCGCACTCGCCGTAAAGTATTGCGACAGCCCCGTAAACCAGCTGTGCGCATAGCTCGCGTTGTAGGCGGCAAAGCAGCCGGGAATGTTGATACCCTTGGGGCATGGCATGCAGTAGCCGCATCCCGTGCAGGGCACACGGTTCGATTTCTCAAACTCCATCAACACGCGCGCAATCGTGTCGAGCTGGTTGGCAGTCATCGAATTCGGCAACGCGAGGTCTGCCAGTGACGAATTCTCATCCACCTGCGCGATATCGGTCATACCCGAAAGCAGCATCGTCACCTGAGGATGATTCCACACCCACGAAAGACCCCAGGCGGCAGGAGTGCGCAAATGCGGGTCACGGGCACTATCGAGCACAGCGCGGGCCCGTGGCGGCAGCTTGCCCGCTAAACGCCCGCCCAGCAGCGGCTCCATCACAAACACCGCGAGCCCGCGCTCCGCAGCCGCCATGAGTCCTGCCGTTCCCGCTTGGTAACGCTCGCCGGCATAGTTGTACTGTATCTGGCAAAAATCCCAGTCATATGCGTCAAGCATCGTCAGGAAATCCACCGCGCTGCCGTGGTACGAAAAACCAATCTGGCGAATGCGCCCCGCCGCCTTTTGACACGCGATCCAGTCCTCAATGCCCAATGCCACCACACGTTCCCACTGGGCGGGCGAGGTAATGTTATGCATGAGGTAATAGTCGATATGGTCGGTCCGCAGGCGCCGCAGTTGCTCATCGAAGAACCGGTCGAAATCCTCCGCGCACTTGCACGAAGCATGCGGCAACTTGGTCGCCAGCAACACCCGGTCACGCAGCCCCAAGCGCTCAAGCGAGGCGCCCACGCACGCCTCGTTACCGGGATAGAGATACGCGGTGTCCAGATAATTAATCCCCTGCTCCACCGCACGGGAAATGATGGCATCGGCTGTCTTCGCATCCGGACGTCCCGGCGCACCGGGAAACCTCATGCAGCCCAGACCCAACGCCGAGATACGGTTGCCGCTTTTGGGGTCAACGCGATATTGCACGGCCCCTCCCTTCGCCATCAGCGCCCCGGCAAGGCGAAACACAATGGTCACGCAGCCGAAACATCGTGGAATCGCAATCGAGAACGTATCGTAACGCAGCAGAAATCGAGCTGTCACGGCACCGCTTTAACATCAGCAAAAAGCCCGATGAAAGGAGCCGGGCATGACCACGCGCATGTCTTTGCGGTCTGCCCTGCAGCGTAGCGTCCAGGCAAACGTTTCTTTTTTATAACAGCCGCCCCGCGCACCCACCAATCACCCTGGCAGCATACAATCCATCAGGCGCCCCTTACGCGGGCGCCTTTTACATGGGGAGATGATTCACATGCAGATCAACAAGGTCGCCTTTATCGGCAAGGGCGGCGTCGGCCTGCTCTACGGCAGCATGATCGCCCGGGCGCTCGGCAACGACGCCGTCGAATACATCATGGATGACACCCGTTTTGAGCGTCACGCGGGCGATGCGCTCACTGTCAACGGCAAGCCCTGCGATCTCACGTCCGTCCGCGCCAGCGAGGCGACGCCCGCCGATCTGGTCATCCTGACAGTCAAGACCACCGGTCTCGACCAAGCACTCAAGACTATGGAGCGCGTCGTGGGACCCAACACGCTCATCGCCTCGCTATGCAACGGCATTACGAGCGAGCAAAAGATTGCCGAACGCTTTGGCTGGGAGCATACCGTTCTTGGTATCTGCCAGGGCATGGACGCCGTGTTCCTCAACGGCGCGCTCACCTTTACCAATGCGGGCGAGATCCGCTTTGGCGCGGCGGCCGGCACGGACCCCGCGACCGTCGCCGCTATCGACGGGCTCTACACGCGCTGCGGCATCGCCCATACCGTCGAGCGCGATATTGCGCACCGCATGTGGGCCAAACTCATGCTCAACGACGGCATCAACCAGACCTGCATGGCCTACGGCGGGACCTACGGAAGCGCCACGGAGCCGGGCTCCGAGCAGCGCCGCTGTTTTGTCTCCGCCATGCGCGAGACGCTTGCGGTTGCCAACGCCGAGGGCGTTGAGCTGACCGAAGCAGACCTGACGCAAATGGTGCACCTCATCGAGGGAATCGACCCCGCCGGTATGCCCTCAATGGCTCAGGACCGCATCGCGCAGCGCAAAACAGAGGTCGAGGAGTTCGCGGGCACCGTCCGCCGCCTCGCGGCCAAGCACGATATCCAGGTTCCGCAGAACGAATGGCTCTATCAGCGCATTCGCGATATCGAGGCAAGCTGGTAACGCCAACGCGCCGCATTCAACAGCCTTAGCAGCAAAGCCGCCGCAAGGAGCACTCCCCTTACGGCGGCTTTCATCTTCGTCTATGACCGGCGGTCAATCTCACAACAGCTAGCGTTGCGACTCCGGAACCTCGTCCTCATCGTCGCGACAAAGGACAACACCGGCGCTTCCCAGCAGCGTGGTCGCGATCAGCACGCCGACCACGATAGGAGCAGCCCCGCATGTCCCCTGCATGCCCGCGACGAGCGCGGCCGTGGGACCAAGGCAGCCAAGCATCAACGCGACGGCGGCAACGGTAATATCTCGAGCATTCACAAGACCACTTCCTCCAAGAGAAAGACCTTATTTCTCAAGAACCAGTGTGCTCCGCATCCATTCGCCCAGCGTACCGCCACGGTAAGGGCTCTGTTAACTCAAACGCATACATAGAACGGACGTCCTTACGTTGCCCTAAAGCTCGGTAAAGACGCCCGTCCGCCAAATATCCGTGATGCAGAAAAATTACCAACCGGTGTAGTAGTCGGTGGTTCCGGCAGCGCAGCCGGAGTCATAGACCTTGCAATCACCCTTGGAGCCCGTAAAGGTCGAGCCCTGGGCCATATCGCCCGCGGCAACAACGTAATAGCCGTCGGAATCGCGCCAAAAGCCCTCAGAATCCTGAGTCCATTCGCCCGTGCGATAGTGATAAAGCACATTGCTGCTGTAATAGGTCTCGCGGCGCCCGTTGTAGTTATTGACACCCGCAGAGCGCGTCAGGCCCGATCCGTTCGCGCAGGACGCGGCAGACGCGTAGGACGAAGTGTAACCGGCGTTGTAGTACGAAGCCTGGGCGGCCTCGGCAGCCTCCGCCTCGGCGGCAGCAGCCTCGAGCGCTTCGCGCTTGGCATCCTCAAGCGCAGTGCGCAGCTCATCGAGCTCGGTCGACTTCGCATCGACCTCCCCCATCGTCAACAGGCTGCCCGCGCCATCGATACAGCCCTGCAGCACAGCGCGCTCGTCATCGGTGGCATAGTCACCGTACATGTTCATGATGATCTGAGCGCGCATCTCCAGGGAATCGCGCTTGGCCTCCATCGAGGCGTTCCACTCCTGCATGGAACCATAACCATCGCCGCGATAGTCAACGGGCTGCACCAGCGTCGTCTCAGACGGCGTAGATCCAACCGTATCGGACAGTGTTGCGGCGTGGGCATCAGTTGCACCGGCGCCCGCCAAAAGTGCCACGGTCAGAGCGGCGGAAAGGGCGGCGGCTTTCGGTTTTCGTGAATCAATCCTCATGTAGCTGGAAACCTCCGTAGTGCGTTTTTGCTGCGTTTGAGCTGCGTGTGATTCGATCGCGCTGCATAGTACCCCGAGCAAATCGCGACCTGCGGTTTTACTTAAAAGGCGCACGTCAATTGCGTAAAACTCACATCCTCTCAACAGGAGTTTTCCACAACTCGAATGCATAAAGCGTGTCAAAAACCCTGTTTTTGCGCCCTCTCTATGCAAAAAAGGCGCCTGTGCAACCATTGTTCGCACAGGCGCCTTGAGCAGGCATTTTATACAGTTATACCTATCGAGTCGCAAGGGGTCCTTGCACAAGTCGCCTTACTCGTCCAGCGCGGCGAAGGCCTGCTTCAGATCCCAAATGATATCCTCGGCATTCTCGGTACCGATGGAAAGACGGATCGTGGAGGGCGTGATGTTCTGCTCGGCGAGCTCCTCGGCAGAGAGCTGGGAGTGCGTAGTCGTAGCCGGGTGCACGACGAGCGACTTGACGTCGGCCACGTTGGCGAGCAGCGAGAAGACCTGCAGATGATCGATGAACTTCCAAGCTGCCTCCTGGCCACCCTTAATCTCAAAGGTAAAGATCGAGGCACCACCGTTGGGGAAGTACTTCTGATAGAGCTCGTGATCGGGGTGCTCAGACAGGCTCGGGTGGTTCACCTTGGCGACGTGGCTGTCGCCAACCAGGAACTCAACGACCTTCTTGGTGTTCTCGACATGGCGGTCGACACGCAGCGACAGGGTCTCGGTGCCCTGGAGCAAGATCCAAGCGTTAAACGGGCTGATGCAAGCGCCCTCGTCACGCAGCAGGATGGCGCGGACATAGGTCGCGAAGGCGGCAGGGCCGGCGGCCTCGGCAAACGAGACGCCATGGTAGGAGGGGTTGGGCTCGGCGATCTGCGCATACTTGCCGCTCGCCTTCCAATCGAAGTTGCCGCCATCGACAATCACACCGCCCAGCGAGGTACCGTGGCCGCCAATGAACTTAGTTGCGGAGTGAACGACAATGTTGGCGCCATGCTCCAGCGGACGGAACAGATACGGAGTGCCGAAGGTGTTATCGACGACGACCGGCAGGCCATGCTTCTTGGCGACCTCGGAGATGGCGTCGATGTTGGGAATATCGGAGTTGGGGTTACCGAGCGTCTCGAGATAGATGACTGTGGTGTTGTCCTTGATGGCGCCCTCGACCTCGTCCAGGTTGTGGGCATCGACGAAGGTGGTCTCGACACCAAACTGGGAGAGTGTGTGCTCCAGCAGGTTGTAGGAACCGCCGTAGATGGTCTTTTGAGCCACCACGTGGTCACCGGCCTGGGCAAGAGCCTGCAGGGTATAGGTGATAGCAGCAGCACCGGAGGCGACGGCGAGACCTGCCACGCCACCCTCGAGTGCGGCGATACGGTCCTCGAAGACGCCCTGGGTGGAGTTGGTCAGACGGCCGTAGATGTTACCGGCGTCGGCAAGACCAAAGCGGTCGGCGGCGTGCTGGGAGTTGCGGAACACATAGCTCGTGGTCTGGTAGATAGGCACGGCGCGGGAGTCGGATGCAGGATCGGCACTCTCCTGGCCAACGTGAAGCTGCAGGGTATCGAAACCAAAGGTGTGCTCGGGGTTGTTGATGAACTGGCTCATGATGATCTCCTTGATCGAACAAAAGTAAATAAAAAGAGAGAAGTAAGTCGCTGTCTCCTGATCACGCCGACGGGCGCAAACAGGAGCCCGGCATTCGTCTTGGTAAGCAATTCATATGCGGGCCTCCTTTCGCATCCCGGTTCTGTGGTTGGTTTAATTACCTACCGCCTTTGTGTGTTTTGAATAGTACGAGCATTGTTTCGCTCGGTCAATCACTTAAAAGCGCTAACCTGTTTTCGGTTTTATAGATAGCAATCGAAAGGATGGCGTCGATGACCCTTCAGCAGCTTCGTTTTCTGATTGCCGTGGCAGAGTCCGGCTCAATTAACGCCGCAGCTCAGCGCCTCTATACCGCTCAGTCCAACATCTCAAACGCCGTCAAAAGCCTGGAACAGGAGCTCCACCTGGAGATCTTTACGCGCTCCAGCCGCGGCGTCACGCTCACCAACGACGGCACCGAGCTTTTGGGCTATGCGCGCCAGGTCGTAGAGCAGGCCGACATGCTCGAGGCGCGCTACGAGGACGGCGGCACCCCGCAAGCCCGCCTCGCCATCTCCGCCCAGCACTACGCCTTTTCGGTCGAGGCCTTTGTCAACGTAGTCGAGCGCTGCCGCGACAGCAAGTTCGAGTTCATCATGCGCGAGACCACCACATCGCAGATCATCGATGACGTCCGCGCGTTTCGCAGCGATATCGGCATCCTCTATCTGGACGACTTTAACGCCCGCGTTCTGCAGAAGGCCTTCGCCGATGCCCGCGCAAGCTTCCATCCCCTATTCGACGCGACGGTCCACGTCTTCGTTAGCGAGCGCCACCCGCTCGCCCGCCGCCCTCAGCTGTCCCTTGCCGATCTCACGCCCTATACGCGCTACAGCTTTGAGCAGGGAACCTCAAACTCCTTCTATTACGCCGAGGAACCTTTTAGCTATATCCCTTGCGACCGCAACATACGAATCTCGGACCGCGGAACACTTACTAACTTACTCATCACGTCGAACGGTTACACCCTGTCGACCGGCGTCCTCTCCAATGAAATGCAATGGGGTATGGCATCGATCCCGTTAGCAGACGCCCCAACGATGCACGTAGGCTATATCATGCACGACGAGCGCAAGCCCTCTCCCCTCTTGCAGCAATACCTCGATGAGCTCAACCGCATCATCCATGCCAACCAACTGTCGGAAGACGGGGTAGAAATCGTAGATTGCTAGCCCCCGGCGGGCATGGCGCTACAATGGTCACTCGCACGAAACATACCCAACGAAAGGAACCATGTGAAGGTCATCATCTATACCGACGGCTCGGCCCGATCAAATCCGGGACGCGGCGGCTACGGCGCCGTGCTTAAATACACCAACCCCGCCGGCAAGACCTTCACCTCCGAGCTTTCGCGCGGCTACGCCAAGACCACCAACAACCGCATGGAGCTCATGGCCGTTATCGTGGCGCTCGAGGCACTCAACCGCCCCTGCGAGGTCGAGGTCCATTCCGATTCGCAGTACGTCGTCAACGCCTTCAACAAACACTGGATCGACGGCTGGAAAAAGCGCGGGTGGAAAACTGCCAACAAGCAACCCGTCAAGAACCGCGACCTGTGGGAGCGCCTGCTTGCCGCAAAAAGCAAGCACAAAGTGGAATTCATCTGGGTTAAGGGCCACGCCGGCCATGAGCTCAACGAGCGCTGCGACGAGCTTGCCACCACGGCGGCCGACGGCAGCAACCTCGATATCGATACCGGCTTTAACGAGAGCGACCTGTAACGGCGTTTTCGCACGCTATTTCCTGCCCCCTCGCGCTACACTCATCCTGTAAACCGAACGGCACGAGGGGGATACATGCTGCGTATAGCGACCATCGGCACATCCATGATTACCGACGACTTTATCCAGGTCGTCAACGCCAACGACCAAGCTGCGTTTGTGGGCACGCTCTCGCGCGATGCAAATCGCGGCGCCGCCTTCACCGCTAAGCACGGCGGCGAGCGTAACTTCACCGCACTTGACGAGCTTGCGTCTGCCGACGACGTCGACGCCGTCTACATCGGCAGCCCTAACGCACTTCACTACGAGCAGGCCCTTGCCTGCATCGCTGGTGGCAAGCACGTCATCGTCGAGAAGCCCTTCTGCGCCACCGAGGCGCAGGCGCTGGAAGTCTTCCGCGCTGCCGAGGCAGCGGGCGTCGTAGCCCTCGAGGCCATGCGCCCGCTCCATGACCCCGCTTTCCACGCCATCGAGGACGCCCTGGGCGAGATTGCGCCCATCCGCCGCGCCTCATTGCGCTTTGGCAAGTATTCCTCGCGCTACAACGAGATTCTCGCGGGACGCGCCACCAATATCTTCGACTGCAATATGGCATCGGGTTCCCTCATGGATATTGGCGTCTACACCGTCGAGCCCATGGTCGAGATTTTCGGCATGCCCTCCGGCCTTACGAGCATGGCTACTCTGCTCGACCCCACCACGCGACAGCTCACGCACGGCCCCATCGACGGCTGCGGTTCCATCCTCGCCAGCTACGGCGGTGGCCGTATCTCCGTCGAGCTCGCGCACTCCAAAATTACGAATGACCTGCTTCCCTCGCAGATCGAAGGCGAGCGTGGCACTATCCAGATTGACCATCTGTCCACGCCCCGCAACGTCCGTATCGACTATCGCGGCGATGTCGTACGCGGCTCGGCGACCGAGGCGCCGCGCGGACAGGGCGACAACGGCCGCGTGCTCGACCTACCCAAATCGAGCAACACTATGGAATACGAACTCACAGACTTTATCACCGCCATCGGCGGCATCGATAACGTTAAAGAAGAGATTTGGGAGACCCCGGCGGGACGCCACGAGCTTGGCCACTACCGCGATGTCACGCTCGTCTCACTGCGCATCATGGATGCCGTGCGCCAGCAGGCCGGCATAACCTTCCCGGCCGACGCAGGCAAGCAGGCATAGCGATGGGCATCTTCGATACGTTCTTCTCCAGCGTCACCGGCGGCAGTCGAGAGCCTCAAAAACCATCAAACGTCGAGCTCGAGCTGCGCCGCAGGCTTACTGTGCTCGCAAGCGACGAGGCCACTCAAGACACTCCCCTGCGCTATTTCCTGCGCTGGGAGGGGCAAGTCCAAGGCGTTGGTTTTCGCTTTACCAACACCAACCTCGCGCAGGCACGCGCACTCACCGGCTGGGTGCGTAACATGGAAGACGGCTCAGTCGAGATGGAGATACAGGGAGCTCCGGCAAGCATCCTATCTCATCTCGAGGCACTTCATGCCTCCTACGAGCGCATGGGAACGCGTTTTCGCCTCGTAGATGCCCAGGCCCGAGCCCCACTTGCCAATGAAGACGGTTTCAGTCCTCATTATTAGTATTGTGTGCTAAATACGGTATCATTTACCTACGACCGTTGATAGAAAAGAGGCGAGGCGCATGGCGGTGCAAAGAAGGAATACCAAGCAGCGAAAGCTGGTTCTTGACGCCGTGCGCCAAAGCTATAACCATCCCACCGCCGACGAGATCTACAACGCCGTGCGCGCGCAGGATGACAAAATCAGCCGCGGTACGGTCTACCGCAATCTCAATCTCTTGGCCGACGCCGGCGAGATCCTCTCCATCAAGACACCGGGCGGCAGTCGCTTCGATCGCACCATCGAGCCGCACGCGCATATCATCTGCACCTCGTGCAGCCGCGTCATCGACGTACCGCTCCCCTTCGATGCCCAGCTCGACGCCAAAGCGTCCGAGCAAATCGGCTGGAACGTCACGTCGCACTACACCATCTTTGAGGGACTCTGCCCCGACTGCCAGTAGTCTTTGAGACATGCGTGCAAATCTACTTGCCCATCCGCTACAGCAAACAGCACATTTCTAGGTATGTCCCGAAAACCTACTCGGCGAGCAGACGGCGCAGTTCTTCTTCGACCGTGTGCACGTAACGGACACGGTCATTGACACCGCGCATGCTGGGATTGCAGCTCTCCATTAGATAAGGATGGCCCACCACGTTGAGCATGTCGCGGTCGTTTTCGTTATCGCCAAACGCCACCATTTCGTTAGGTGAGATCCCCAGCGCGCGACCATAATCGGCAAGCGCGGACCCCTTGCCCGAATCAAAGCCGATAAAGTCGGTCCATTCGGTTCCCGACGTCATCACGTCGACACGGTCGCCAAAGAGGCGCTCAAAATGCTCCAGCGCGGCCGGCTGATCCATCTCGGGCGTCTGGAAGGCAATCTTAATGACGTCCTCGTCGATGTCCTCGGGACGGTCGACCACCGCCACATCGCAGTGGACCTCATAGCGCAAATGGTCGACGAACGCATCGTTGCCGCCCATGGTGTAGAGGTGCCCCTCGCACGAAAGGGTCACGTCGGCATGGGGATACGCAACCACGGCATTCGCGATATCCATAGCAAGGCTGCGCTCCATGGAACGCTTGACAACGGCACGTCCCTCGCTCATCACCAGGGCTCCGTTTTCGCATACATAGGCGAGCTCATCGGCCACCGGGGCAAACAGGTGGCGCAAGCTCGCATATTGACGGCCGCTCGCCGGCATAAACACGATACCGCGACGATGCAGCTCATCGATAAGCTCAAAGGCCTCGGAACGCGGCTCGCGCTCCCCCGGATGCAGCAACGTGCCGTCCAAATCGCATGCAATCAGCTTGATTCCCTCAAGACCCATATGCTTTCCCCCAAAGCACCTCATCAACAGTAAGACGGACTTTGAATAGTTGCCTCTCAAAGTCCGTCTTACTCATACGCACGTTAACCGCGCGCCTTCTTTACGATCGTAAAGTCGGGAGCCATGCTCACGACGACCTCCGCCGCACTCGACGCAAAGCGCCGGCTGGCATCGAGCTCGCGCGTGACCACCGAGAGGCGAACGCCCTCGATACCCCGGAGCATGCGGCCCAAAACAGGCTGCACCGGCGTATACATGCGCACGGTATGCTCGTCCGAGTCGCCCCGGAAGAGCGGCGCATGCATGTTGCCGATCTCCCAGCACGCATGCGCGAGCGCAATCGGATCCATGCGGTCGACTTCGACCAAATAAACCTCGGCGCTGCGCAGGCGCACGACAACCGCCACGGGCACCACGCCCGAACGGTCAATGGCGAGCACGTCGCCGTCGGCAAGACGACCACCGTCGGTAGCATCCGGCCGAACATCGATCGTGCGCCCCAGCTCCGTCACGCCCGCAAACGCGCATACATCAGCCTGGTCCCAATCGAGCAGTAGCTCATCGACCTCAAAGACACCGCCCAGCTCCCGGCGAAGCAGGAGTTCATAGGACGGATCGTTGAGATTTCCCAAACATGTCGTCGAAACCAAGCGTTCAGGCATACTCTAACCCTCGACCTCGACGAGCTCGATATCAAAGTTGAGGTCCTTGCCGGCCAGCTCGTGGTTGGCGTCGAGCGTCACGGCCTCGGGCGTCACGTCAATGACGACGGCGGGGACAGGCATGCCACTCGGCGTGGACAGGAAGAGCTTCATGCCCTTCTCGATCTGCTCGATGTTGGGAACCTGCTCGGCCGGGAAGGTAATAACCATCTCAGGATTGTGCTCGCCGTAGGCATCGGCAGCCGGGATGTGCACGGTCTTCTTCTCGCCCACCTGCATGTCGACAACAGCGGCGTCGAAGCCCTTGATCATCTGACCGGCGCCGCAGGTGAACTCCAGCGGCTCGCCGCGATCGTAGGAGCTATCGAACTGCGTGCCGTCGTCGAGCGTGCCGCGATAATGGGTCTTGACCTTCTTGCCCTGGTTGGACATGGTAACCTCCGTGATAAGGGCGGCGCACAACGCAGGCCGCCGTGAACATATGGCGCTAACTATACCCTAGTCATACAATTCAATGACAGTTTGCAAAGAAACGCTGCAACCGGAGGAACCATGGCATATCCCGTATTTGACCTACACTGCGACACCGCCGACCGAATCGGCTGGGCCACGCTCGATCTCGACCTGCGCTTTACCGCCGGCACCGACGGTTATTTCCCCGGCGACGAAACGCATCCGCAAGATTTCGACCTCATCGAGGGCAACGCCTGCGCCATCTCGCTCGCAAAGATCGGCAACACGCCGTGGGCACAGTGCTTCGCCACGTTTGTCCCCGACGAGATTCCCACCGCCCACGCCGCGCGCTTCCAGGCGCAAATCATGGCGCATATGAGCGGCCAGGCAATGCTCAACCACGACCGCATGGTCAACGTACGCAGCGCCGCAGACATTCGCCCCGCGCTCAAGGACGGTAAGGTCGCTTGCATCCACACCATCGAAAACGCCACGTTCTTTGCCGAGGACCCCGCACTGATCGAGGTGCTCAAGAGCTTGGGCGTGCTTATGTCGTCACTCAGTTGGAACGCGCAGGGACCGCTCGCGAGCGGACACGATACCCACGCCGGCCTCACCGCCGCCGGCATCGAGGCACTTACGCAGATGGAGCACGCCGGAATGGTACTCGACGTCTCCCACCTCAACGATGAGTGCTTTGACGAGGTTGTCGCCCACGCCACGCGCCCCTTCGTCGCCAGCCACTCCAACTCCCGTGCGGTTTGCGGCGTCAAGCGCAACCTCACCGACGACCAGTTCCGCACCATTCGCGACATGGGCGGCATCGTCGGCCTCAACTACTGCAGCGAGTTCCTATCCAACGACGCAACCGACAAGACCGCCGCAGACGTCACCTTCGACCAGCTGGCGGCACATATCGAGCACTGGCTCGACCTGGGCGGCGAGGACGTCATCGCGCTCGGCGGCGACTGGGACGGTGCCACGGTGCCCGCTTTCCTCTCCGATGCCAGCATGATGCCCGAGTTCCAGAACATGCTTTCCAAGCATTTTGGCAAGACCGTGATGCAGAAGCTCTGTAGCGACAACGCGCTTGCCTTCTTTGAGCGTTATTAATTTCACATCCCTTGAGCGGGCCGGCATGCCGAACGGTCGACATGCCGGCCCGTCCCCAATCTGAAGGACCGCTTTTGACGCAGCAATTTACGATTTCCATATCCCGACCGGATGGGACGCCCATCTCCGTCGTCGTTACCAAAAAGCGCGTCAAAAACTTCAACCTACGCGTCACATCAAGCGGTGAGGTCCACGCCAGCGCACCGCTCGGCGCCAGCCGCGAGCGCATCGAGGCATTTGTGAAGCGCAACAGCACCTGGATTGTCAGCCGACTTGCCAAGCGCGAGCAACATCAGGCGACGGCGCGAGAGCCGCTCAGCACCTCGTCCGTCATTGCACTTTGGGGCAAGCCCATCACGGTACAGGATGCACTCGATCACAACTTTGCATCACCCGCGCCGCGGCCCAAGCAGGCCACCTTCGCAAGCTTTATGGGTACCGACGAATCGGACGAAGGCCCACAGGCCAAGCGGCGCGTAATCCTCGACGGCCTAACGTCCGACGAGCTCCAAGCCCACATCAGCCAGCTTTATACGACCGAGGTCACCGCAGCGCTACGCGACATCGTGCACGCATACGAAATCACAATGAGTGTCGCCGTTTCCCGCGTCTCCGTGCGCAGCATGAAAACGCGCTGGGGATCATGCACGCCCAAGACCGGAGCCATTCGCATCGCACGCGAACTTGCCGCTTATCCCATCGAGTGTCTCGACATGGTTGTCGCCCACGAGCTCGTCCACTTGCTCGAGCCAAGCCACAATCAGCGGTTTCACGCCCTGCTCGACAGGTACTGCCCCAACAATAGAGCGCTGTCGCAGCGGCTCAAGCAGCCACCCATAGAGACGTATTAGAACCGGTTAGCGCACGCGCTCGATCTCGACGCCGCAGCTTGCCAGGGGAAGACCGACGGGCGCCCAAGGCTTATCGAGCTTAACACGCACGCCAAGCAGCAAGGGGTAACGACGCAGCAGCATCTGGGCCACACCCTCGGCTGCCGCCTCGATGAGTTTAAACGTATGCTCGCGCAGATAGCCATCGACATCGTGGCACACCGAGCCGTAGTCAATCGAAGCGTCCAGGTTATCGTGCTCCCCCGCTGCACGCAGGTCGGCATAGAGCACCAAGGACACGATGAACTTCTGGCCCAGCGCGTTCTCTTCGGGATACACGCCGTGGTTGGCAAAGACCTCGAGACCGTCGATAGTAATACGGTCGGCATGGCGCAGATCGTCATAGCTCACGTGGGGAACCGCCGTTGCGGTGGATATTTCGCCCCTTCCACGGCGGGCGAGCTCGGCGCCTTCAGTCTTGGTTGCATTCTCGGGCAGTTTCTTGTTGCTCATCGCGATCGTCTCCTTCGTTTAGAACCCCGACCGCGCAAACTAACTACACGCGAATCGACAGGTTCTTTTTATCATCGCTCCAGTTGCAAGCATTGCGCGCGGGGCATGCAAAGCAGGCGCGCGACGCTTTGTCGGCTGCATAGAGCAAACGCTCAAGCGGTTGGCTGTTCACGCGCAGCTTTCGATGGCCCAGAATGGCCGTCTTAATGGCTGCGGCATCGGCCGGCTCAAACGCCACGTCATCAGGCATGCCGCCGAGAATTGCATCAGCGACGCGTTCGCTTGCAACATCATGGGATATACCCGATTCATACTGTTCATCTTTGCCGATATCGTGAAGAAGTGCCGTGGCGTAGATGACCTCGCGGTCAAACTCGAGATCTTCCTCGAGATTCTTAATCCACATAATGCGAGCGACATCGAGCAGATGGTCGATACCGTGGCGGCAGAAGATGCGCCCCGATTCCAGCTGAGCAATGTTGCCCAGGTGGCGCCGGAACAGGCCGTTGGCACAGATGTAATCGATACGAGGCATGACGCCAAAAGGCGCCAGGCCCGAAGCCATAAAACCGCGACGCGGCGTTCCCTCGTCAGTATTCGATGTAAAGTCGTTGACGACTCTCATAGTTAGCGTCCCAGCATCCTAAAGAAACGCTCTTCGAGCGCGGGGTCGGTCTCAAAGACGCCGCGGCGAGCGAGCGTCACGGTCTTGGTGCCGGGCTTTTGCACGCCGCGCATGGTCATGCACATATGCTCAGCTTCCATGAGCACAATCGCTCCCTGGGGAGCGAGATAATCCATGAGGGCGTCGGCAACCTGCGCACACAGCTGCTCCTGCAGCTGCAGACGGCGGGCATAAACCTCAACCGTGCGAGCAAGCTTAGAGAGCCCTGCGACACGGCCGTTGGGGATATAGCCAATGGTAGCCTTGCCATAAAACGGCAGCAGATGATGTTCGCACAGCGAGTAGAACGTGATGTCGCGCTCGATAACCAAATCGTTCGAAGCGACGGCAAACGTTTTGGACAGGTGCTCCTCGGCACTCTGGTCCATACCGCCGGCGATTTCGCCATACATACGGGCAACGCGCGCCGGGGTCTCCAGCAGGCCCTCCCGAGTTGGGTCCTCGCCTATGCCCTCAAGCAACAGCTTAATGGCGGCCTCGACTTTTTCCTGATCGACCATCTGGGCCTCACTTTTCCGATTTTGCGTTCGCGCTATGATACCACGCCCTCCGGCATCGGCCACAAGCTACATAGTATGGGTCGAATAGACCGGATCATCACGCCAAAGTTCAACCGCATCACAAAGCGCAACGCCCTCGCGCTCAGCACGGGCGCGCGTAGCGTTCATATCGATCACGCGCTGATTGCTCGAGCCTCTGAAGCGCAACGAGATATCGTACAAATCCTGAACGAACGGACCGTCCACCAACATATCGAGGCAGGTAAGGATACGGTCCGTGACCTCGGTATGGTGGCAACCGCCCGGCATAAGCTCCTCGAGCACATCGCCGGTAAAGCACCAAATGGTCTTGCCCGACCCCGATGGATAGGCCGCACGCACGCGTTCGATAAAGTCGACAAGCCCCGCTTGATTCTCAGGTTCCATAGGCTCGCCACCCAGAATCGTCAGACCATCGATAAAGGGATGATCGAGACTCTCGATAATTTTGTCCTCGACGGCGCTATCGAACGGCTCGCCAGCGGCAAAGTCCCACGCGACAGAGTTAAAACAATTCTTGCACCCACGACGGCACCCGCTCACAAACAGAGAAGTACGAACGCCTTCTCCATCAGCAATGTCGAAATACTTAATGTTCGCGTAGTTCATAGGTAACTCTCCCGGGAGGCCGGGACATATCATCCCGTCCTCAAACATTCTCGGCCTTCGGCCTGCGAAACTGCGGGCGGGACGATATGTCCCGGCCTCATGCAAAGGGTAACTCAATGAACGAAGCGAACATCGAGCATAGGGTTCGAGGTCCAATAAAAACTGGGTTGCGGCTCAACCGCCATCGCAAGTAAATCGCAGCTGCAGCTCAAATTATTTCCGCTAAGAACTTCGAGGAGTGAGCAGACCGCGCGCTGCATCTCAGCTACGTTAACTTGGCTGAACCGAGAGGGCCGCTTGGGCTTTTGCTCGATATGAGTTCCGCACGCAAAGAAGGCCACTTAATGTGGCCTTCGTCTTGCGCAGGACTGTCCGAAATAGCGAGCAAATGCCCAAGCGTCCCTCTCGGTTCAGCCCCGGAGCGGTATTAGAGATGCAGCACGCGGTCGCGGATCTCCTCGGTTCGACCCTGGTTCCAGAACTGGGTACCGATGTAGCCGCACGTACGACGAGCGACATTCATCTTCTCCTGGTCGCGGTTGCCGCAGTTGGGGCACTCCCACACCAGCTTGCCATCGTCCTCGACAATCTTGATCTCACCGTCGTAGCCGCACACCTGGCAGTAGTCGCTCTTGGTGTTGAGCTCGGCGTACATGATGTTGTCGTAGATGTACTGCATCACGCGAATGACAGCCTTGAGGTTGTCCTGCATGTTGGGAACCTCGACGTAGGAGATGGCACCGCCCGGCGAAAGCTGCTGGAACATACCCTCGAACTTGAGCTTGTCGAATGCGTCGATCTCCTCGGACACATGGACGTGATAGCTGTTGGTAATGTAGCCCTTGTCCGTCACGCCCGGGATAATGCCAAAACGGCGCTGCAGGCACTTGGCAAACTTGTAGGTCGTCGACTCAAGCGGGGTGCCGTACAGCGAGAAGTCGATATCGCTTTCGGCCTTCCACTCGGCGCACTTGTCGTTCATGTGCTGCATGACGGCCATGGCAAACGGCGTGCCCTCCTTCTCGGTGTGGCTGTGACCCGTCATGTACTTAACGCACTCATACAGGCCGGCATAGCCCAGGCTGATCGTAGAGTATCCGCCCACGAGCAGCTTGTCGATCGTCTCGCCCTTCTTCAGACGCGCCAGGGCGCCGTATTGCCAAAGAATCGGCGCGGCGTCAGAAAGTGTACCCATCAGGCGCTCATGACGGCACAGCAGGGCACGGTGGCACAGCTCAAGGCGCTCATCGAAGATCTTCCAGAACTTGTCCATATCCTGGTGCGAGCTCAGTGCGACATCAGGCAGGTTGATGGTCACAACGCCCTGGTTAAAGCGACCATAGTACTTGGGCTTGTTCGGGTCGTAGTTCAGCGCGTTGGCAACGTTGTTAAAACCGTTGCCCGAACGGTCGGGCGTCAGGAAACTGCGGCAACCCATGCAGGTGTAGCAATCGCCGTTGCCGGCGGTCTCGCCCTTAGACAGCTTGAGCTCGCGCATCTTCTTCTCGGAGATGTAATCGGGCACCATGCGCTTGGCGGTGCACTTGGCAGCCAGCTGGGTCAGGTAGAAGTACGGGGAATCCTCGTGAACGTTATCGTCCTCGAGTACATAGATAAGCTTGGGGAATGCCGGGGTAATCCACACGCCGGCCTCGTTCTTAACGCCCTCGTAGCGCTGGCGAAGCGTCTCCTCCACGATCATGGCAAGGTCGTGCTTCTCCTGAGGCGTACGGGCCTCGTTAAGATACATAAAGACCGTCACGAACGGCGCCTGGCCATTGGTGGTCATAAGGGTCACGACCTGATACTGAATCGTCTGGACGCCGCGACGGATCTCGTCACGCAGGCGATCCTCAACGACCTCGCGAACCTTTTCGGGAGATGCGGAAACGCCGAGCTCCTCGAGCTCGCGGGCGACCTCGCCACGAATCTTTTGACGGCTCACCTCAACAAAGGGGGCAAGATGGGTCAGCGAGATGGACTGGCCGCCGTACTGGGAGGAAGCAACCTGGGCGATAATCTGCGTCGCAATATTGCAGGCGGTCGAGAAGCTGTGCGGCTTCTCAATCAGCGTGCCCGAAATAACAGTGCCGTTCTGGAGCATGTCCTCCAGGTTCACCAGATCGCAGTTGTGCATATGCTGGGCAAAGTAATCCGAATCGTGGAAATGGATCAGACCCTCATTATGGGCATCCACGATCTCCTGAGGCAGCAGCACGCGCTGGGTCAGGTCCTTGGAAATCTCGCCAGCCATATAGTCGCGCTGAACGGAGTTGACGGTCGGGTTCTTGTTGGAGTTCTCCTGCTTGACCTCTTCGTTATTGCACTCGATCAGCGACAGGATCTTGTCATCGGTCGTGTTCTTCTGGCGCTTCAGGCTCTGAACATAGCGATAGATGATGTAGTGGCGGGCAACCTCGTAGCAGTCGAGACGCATGATCTCGTCCTCGACCAAATCCTGGATCTCCTCGACCGAAACGGTGTGGCCCGCGTTCTCGCATGCCTCGGCGACGTTTTGCGCCGCATAAACCACCTGGCGGTCGGTTAGACGAGAGCTCTCCTCGACCTCCAAGTTAGCGGCGCGGATGGCATTGACAATCTTATCGATGTCAAAGACAACCTCGGTGCCGCTGCGCTTGATGATCTTCATCCTCTTGCCTCTTTCGCGTCGTAGCCTCATTGCGCTTCAGAGCCAAACGATGCCCGGCAGGGCTTGCCCCTGTCTTGCGGCGCCGTCGCGCAATCTGTGTTCTCGATAAACCATAAGTCCTCATGCGGACATTCCTCGCGGCCGATCAAGCGGCTCAAAGGCGTGTCCAAATGGGGTGAATAAGGTCCTCGTTCTCTGTCCGCCATCTATCATACGACAAAGACGCATCTATATCCTGTATTCTTTTTTTAGGTCAAACACAACATATAGTGTTTCAGCAGGTCAAAGCAATTGGTCATTTTGCAGACGCATTATAAATGAGGGGTTCTTGGCGAGTCGGTAAAACGTTACCAACACGGCTACCTGCATGGCAGTTATAAAACCCCCTTAGTCAAGCCGCTGACAAATCCTACCAAAACCAAGCCGCTCACGCCAAAATAATCCAAAAGATTGCGCTTGACCAACATGTTGCGGTCACGCTCGGTCAGGACGTATGCAATCAGCCGGCACCTCTACGGGATGCGAAGACCATCGCGTACAGACCTTGGATCAATATTTGGCGGCTTATTTGGCGGCGTGCTTGGTGGCAAAACAAAACAGCCCAGAGGACACATAGCCTCTGAGCTGCGAACATTTGGTGGGCGTTAGAAGATTTGAACTTCTGACCTCTTCCGTGTCAGGGAAGCGCTCTCCCCCTGAGCTAAACGCCCAAATGGAGCGGACAACGGGGCTCGAACCCGCGACCCCAACCTTGGCAAGGTTATGCTCTACCAACTGAGCCATGTCCGCTTACGAGGATTAATCTTACGTGATACCCGCATCCTATGCAAGAACTTTTTTGAAAAGTTTTGCGACGCCCTCGCGAACCTCGCAAAGACATCAGCCACCACGTAAGGCGCAGGCAAACGCAAACTCGCCGCAAGAGGCCCCTACAACTCAGCGAGCATGATCCAGGCAGAACTGTCCTGCGCGAGCCTGCCGTCTGCAAGCGGTGATGAGGTGAGCAGGACCCTGCCCGCCGGCAGCTCCACGGGTGCTGCACCGAAGTTCGTCACACACGTCCAGCCGTTGTCGCGGCGATAGGCGATGACGCCGCCCTCAGCGCCCTCGGCACCATCCGCAAGGCCGGTGCGCCCGTCAAGATCGAGCCACGCGAAATCGTTGGCGCACCCGCGCAGCTTGCGCCGCAGCCAGAGGGCGTCACGATAGAGCGCAAGCATCGATGTCGGGTCCGCTTCTTCCCTATCGGCAGCGTAATCGGAAAACCATGCAGGCTGCGGCAGATGGGGCGCCGCATCGGCGTCCGCCGGTGAAAACCCAAACGATCCGCCCCGCGCGGGATCGTCCGCCGCCACCCACGGCAGGGGCACACGACAGCCGTCTCGCCCCTTCTCGCGCTTCGGTCCGTGCGTATTGGTCGCAGTGGGATCTTCGAGTGCAGCCCACGGAATGTCAGCCACCTCAAAAAGGCCGAGCTCCTCACCCTGATACACGTATGCCGCGCCCGGAAGCGCCAGCTCGAGCAAAAGGGCCGCCCGCGCGCGGCGCTCGCCAAGTTCACGGTCCTCGTCATAAGACGACCCGTCGCGTAAGAGCCAGTCGAGCGCAATCTGGTGGTAGCGCGTCGCCTTGATCTGCGGCAGGGCATAGCGCGTCGCCACGCGCGGCACGTCGTGGTTGGAGAGCACCCAGGTCGAGGCGGAATCGGATTCTATAGCTGCCTTCAAGCCCTCCTCGATTGCAGCGTGCATGTCATCATAGGTCCAAGTGGCCTTGGCAAACTCAAAGTTGAATGTCTGGCCAAGCTCGCTGGGACGCGCGTAGAGATACTGGCGCTCGGGCAGCACCCACGCCTCGGCAACGGCGCTGCGTGGCGGATCATAGCGGTCGAACACGCGGCGCCACTCGCGATAGATCTCGTGGACCTCGTTGCGGTCCCACAGCGGATGGGTGCCGTCCTCAACCATGTCATCGCCCTCGGCGAGATGCCACCGGTCGAGGTCATCGCGGTCGAGATCCTTGGCGAGACCGTGCGCCACATCAATGCGAAAGCCATCGACGCCTCGATCGCTCCAAAACGCCAGGACGTCGCAAAAGAACGCATGAACCTCGGGGCACGACCAGTCAAAGTCCGGCTGCTCGGGCGTAAACATGTGCAGATACCACTGACCGTCCGCGACGCGCGTCCAGGCGGGGCCGCCAAAGTTGGCATTCCAATTGGTGGGAGGCAGCTCGCCGTGCTCGCCGCGACCATCGCAGAAGATATAACGGGCGCGCTCGGGCGATCCGGGGCCGGCGGCAAGAGCGGCTTTGAACCAGGGGTGCTGGTTGGACGAATGGTTGGGCACGATGTCGACGATGACCTTGATGCCGTGCGCGTGAGCCGCAGCGATCATGTCATCAAAGTCGTCAAGCGAGCCGAGACGTGGGTCGACATCGCAGTAGTCCGCCACATCATAGCCGCCATCAACAAGAGGCGATGGGTAAAACGGGCTCAGCCAGATGGCCTCGATACCCAGCCGCTCAAGATAGTCCATCTGCTGGGTAATGCCCGCGATATCGCCCAGACCCGAACCAGTCGAATCCTTAAACGAGCGCGGGTAGATCTGATAGATCGCGGCATCGGACATCCATGAGCGCGAAGAGGTTATTTCTGTAGCCATGGGGCATATCTCCCTTGCAACGAGGTTTGCGAGATGTCCACGATGATACGCCCAAGGCAGACATTCGCGACAAACAACGCCCCACCCACGCTCCAAAAAAATGCTCGCTCCCTCTCGGGTTCGAGCCCCCTGGGGCGGATTGACCAATGAGGCGAAAAGAATGGAAGACTCACTCCCCCGGCCACGACAGACACTATGACCCAATCCGAGGGCACTAAAAAGACAGGAGCCCCCGCTCGTGACCGCGGGTCGGGGCTGCGACAATGATGTTGAAGTGCCATA